>DATEZP010000044.1:0-38913 GCA_035255465.1 Holophagaceae bacterium | reverse complement strand
CGCAGCACGGCGAAGCTGGCCTCCTGCCACTTGCGGGGCGGATGCTGCAGCGCGCCGAGCAGGGGCTCGGGGAAGGGACCTTCCAGGTACAGGGCGGTGAACCCGAAGGGCTGATCCTCCTGGTGCCGCTTCAGCGTGTGGCCGAAGCCCGGCAACAGCAGGGCCAGATCGCCGCGACGGATGATGCCCTCCTCGCGATCCTCGGCCGTGAACACGCGCACGGCGGTGCTCGGCTGGATGAGGGTCCAGGCATCCCGGCCGGGCAGGGCGCGGGGGGGCACGGGGTCCTTCTTCAGCTGCACCAGCTTCAGGGGGCCACTCGTATGGATCTGGGTGTTTTTCGAGTCCTGATCGTTCATGGCACTGGAATAAAAAGAGGGAACGGTCCCTACCAACGGATAGCGTGACAGGAAAATTTCCACCGGTCCCAATCTTTTTTCGTAGGAAACCAGCCGAATTCCGGGGTCTGCAATCCAATCCAAGGGCACCGATTGCGTTGGACTCGGGATAAGAGGCTTATTTCAAAGGAGTTCAGTGGAACTGTAAAAAACGACCCCGGCCAGGGCCGGGGTCGGAGGGTCGGGAAGGCTAGCGGATTAGAACCAGACCTGGAAGGCGACGACGACGCTGTCGGTGCCCTTTTCGCCGGTTTCACCCGCGTTGGGGAGCAGGTAGTTGTGGCTGCGGTTGATGTAGTTCACCTTCACGTTCGCGGCCCGCACGCTCTCGGGCTTGAAGGCGTAGGTGTAGCCCAGGGTGAACTCATGGAACTTGGGGGTGAGGTCCGCGCCATCGGCCCGGGCCACGCCCACGGCGCTCTGGGTGTAGGGGTTGTAGGCGGTGTACCACTTGTCGCCCTGGTTGTAGTTCATGAAGTCCCAGCGGGCGGCGAAGATGTGGTGGCCCGTGGTGTAGGAACCGCTCAGGAAGTAGCCGAGGTATTCCTGATCCAGGTGCTGACGGGCGGCGGCGCCGGCGGTGCCCACCGATGCAAAGCGACGGCCCAGCAGGCCCTTGGCCACTTCCACGTCCGCATGCCAGGGGCCGCTGTTGAAGTAGTAATACGCACCCAGGTTGGTGGTCTTGTCCTTGTTGTCGATGACCTCGGCCACTTCACCGGCGGTGACGCCTCGGCCACTGAAGGTCTTGGCGGCGAGGGCGGTCTTGTCGTTGTAGGCGAAATCCGTGGAGCCCTGCAGGGTGTAGACGCCGAACTTATGGGTGGTGTCGATGTTGAAGTCCACGCGGGCCACCCAATCCTTGGTGCCGTTGGATTCATTGGCGCGATCGCCACCATTGAAGGCACCCACGCTGGCCTTCACGCCGAAGGCCTTGTCGCCGAAGGTGTAGGCGGCGGTGATGCCGCGGTCGCGGCCATCCCCGATGCGGCGGGAGAGCTGGGCGCGATCCACGAAGATCAGGTCGGCGGCGGCGATGGAAGTGGCTTCAAAGGTCTGGAGGGGTTTGAACTGGCCGACCTTGATCTCGAACTCGGGGACGGGCTTGATCGTGATGAAGGCATCGTAGAGGTTCGGGGCCGCCTGGTTGGGGTCGAACATCACGTTGGCGCTCACCATGTCGTTGACCTTGGTGGCCAGGTAGATCTCAGAACGGCGGATGCTGAAGCCGCCATTCTGGTAGGGGTTGGGGGTTCCAGTACCGCCAAGGCCGTAATAGTTCAGGGGCGCGGCGGGAGCCACATTGTTGCGGGCGCTGTTGTCGGTGTTCTGCACGAACCAGCCGATGAGCAGGGCATCGACCTTCACATCCTGGGCCTGGGCGGCGGTCGCCAGGGCCAGGGCCGTCAATGAGGTGGTGAGGCACTTCTTCATGATCCCCTCCGGGGAGGGTCGGCCAAGAGACCGACGGGTGGGAAATCCTTGGTTGGTGCGTGTCGCCCAACAAGGTACTGCGGGGTTCGTGTGACGGGGGAAGGCAATTCGAATAACGGATCTGCCAATCCTTTTTAGTTTCATGCGTGAGCTGGGTCACAAGGGTTCGAACCTGCCGTCTTTATCCCAACGAAAAACCGGCCGCTCACGCGGCCGGCCTGCTTCAACCCGGAGTTCCCGGGAGGATTCTTAGAACGCGATCTGGAAGGCGACCACCAGGTTGTTGCCGCCCTGCTCGCCGTTCTGACCGGCGGCGGCCAAGGGGGCGAGGAAGTTCTTGGAGCGGCTGATGTAGTTCACCTTGATGTTCGCGGCCTTGAGCGTCTCGGGCTTGAAGGCGTAGAGGTAGCCCAGGGTGAGCTCGGTGTACTTGGGGGTGTAGTCCACGGCGCCGGTGGTGCCCGCGGGGATGATCGAGGTGCCCGCGGCGGTGGTGGTGTAGGGGTTGTTCACGGTGTACCACTGATCGCCGGCGTTGTAGTTCATCACGTCGTAGCGCCCGATGAGCGTGTGGCTGCCGAAGGTGTAGGCGCCCGTGAGGACGATGCCCTGGAACTTCTGATCCAGGTGCTCCCGGCCGGCGGCGCCGGCGGCGTTGGCCACGGTGGCGAAGCGACGGCCCAGGAGGCCGGAGATGTACTCCACGGAAGCGTGGAGATCCGCCGTCTGGTAGATGTAGTAGGCGCCGAGATTCGTGGTCTTGTCCTTGTTGTCAAGGACCTGGGCGGCCGTGGGGGCCTTCGCGGGATCGGCGTTGGTGAAGGTGGTGGCCACGAGGGGAGCGCCGGTCTTGTCGTTGCTGTTGGTGCTGCCCTGCAGGGTGTAGACGCCGAACTTGTGGTCCTTGGCGGCGGTGAAATCGAGGCGGGCGACGAAATCCTTCTGGGCGTTGTTGTCGTTGCCCTTGTCGACGCCGAGGGGGCTGCCGTTGAAGGCGCCCAGCACGAAGCGGCCACCGAAATCCTTGGGATCGCCGAAGTTCAGGATGGCGGCGGCGCCGCGGTTGCGGACATCCCCGAGGGTACGGCCCATCTGGCTACGCTCGACGAGCAGCAGCTCGCTGGAGCTGTTCAGACCTTCGTAGGTCTGGAAGATCTTCATCTGACCCACCTTGAAGTCCAGACCGAAGGAGGACTTGTAGGTGATCACGGCATCCTGGAGGATCGTGGGGTTGCCGGCGGAGGTGTTGATGGAGGGGTCGATCATGACCTCGTACTCCACGTCGTCCACGATCTTGCCGCTGAACTTCAGCTCGGTGCGGCGGATGGCGAAGCCGTTCTCCTTGAACTCGGAGCGGAGGTTGTAGTAGCTGCGGTTGCCGGCGGTGGTGCCCAGGGTGGCGCTGTTGGTGCGCAGGTTGGAATCGAGCACCTGGTTGTACCAGACTTGCACGAGCCCACCGATCTTCACCTGAGCGGCGGCGGGGGTGACTCCGGCGGCGATGAGGGCCACCAGGGAGAGCATGGAAGTGCGCTTCATCAGGATTCTCCTAACCGAAATCGTCGGTAGGAAGAGGTTCCCCATCGGGTGTGAACTCCCCGTGAAGTCGCCGCACTGTTCCGCGCAATCCGAGGTGACGTTTGTGTAACGCCGGTTACGAGGCGACGCGCGGGCGCCAGCGGTGGGCTTCCAGATCCAGATCACCGTCGGCGCTCACGGCGATGCCTTCGGCCAGCAGGCGCCGGGCCTGCTCGAGGGCGCTCCAGTGGCGGCCCTGGCTGGGGATGTGCCCGAGGTTGTTCACCACGCGATGCCAGGGCACGCGGGTTCCCTGGGGGAGGCCCTTCAGCACCATGCCCACCTGCCGGGGGCGGCCGGGAAAGCCCGCGAGCACGGCCACCTGGCCATAGCTGGCGAGCCGTCCCTTCGGAATGCGACGGACGACGGCGATCACGAGGTCGGGGAACTCCGGCGGCAACCGCCGGGGCGCGGCCTCAGTGGTGCGCATGGTCGGGCTTCTCCTCCACGGGCATGCGCCCGCGGAATCCGGCTTCGTAGCTGTGCCAGTGATCCAGGGCCTCCTCGGGCCAGGCCCAGCACCAGTAGCCATCACCGCTGTCGAAATCCACGAGCCACAGCCCCTTCACATCCGCGCCCAGATCCCGCATGGCCTCGCTCCAGCTCTGCACGAGATCCTGCAGCCGCTCCTGGAGGGATTCGACCCGGGCCTCATCCTTGGCCTCGTCGGCCTCCTGGATCTCCTTGGCCATGCTCTCGGCGAGCCGGAACACGGGCTCGGTGATCGCCCGCACCTGGGGCATCCGCGACCGTGCCTCCTCAAGGGTGAACGTGCGAGCCATGGAGCCTCCAATGCTCCATGATAAGGGCGCCCAGACCCACCGCTTGGAATATCGCGTAGGATCGGGGGCGCCCGGGGCGGGTGTTTGGGGGCACGGCAGTGCCCCCAAAGGGGTGACAGCCTGGGGATGCATGGCATCCACGGGCGCCAAAGGGGCCATGCCCCGATGGAATTGGCCTCGCCATGATCCACTTCGATACGGCTGTGCACGGGCGAGGCACAATAGGTGCATGAGGTATCTCCCGCTCCTATCCAGTGTCACGGACCCGGCCCCCTGGCCCGCGGATGTGGAACTCCTCTGGGAGGGGAGCTTCCATGGAGGCTGGGCGCATCCCGCCCGGGCCGTCCACGCCATCCACCTACCCGTCCTGCCTTGGGGCGAGGGGCTGTTGCAGCAGGCGGGCAGCGCACTCCGAGGTGGGTTGCAACCCGATTTCCTGGTGATCCCGGTGGACTCCCTGCCGGATCGGGCGGCGGGGTTCGCCCTCTTGGGGACGTTGGAAATGCTGTTGGAGATCGTGCAGGGCCGGGTGAAGGTGGCGCTGCGCGTGCACCCGGACATCCAGGCCACGGTGCTCACGCTCTTGAGGGAGGCCCGGGCCGAGGCTGTGGGTTTCTGCTTCACTGGCGGGGATCCCGAGCCCTTGGCGGATCGCCTCTGGTGCGCCGTGGGCGGCGTGGACCTCGCGCCCTTGCGCGCCCTGGGCTATCGCTGGAACGTGGCGTTGCCCGCCGCGGATCCCGCCGCCTTCCAAAGCGAGGCCGCGCGCCTCGCGCAGGCCCATCCCGCCGTGCTGTTTCCCGAGCGCCTGCCCGACACCATGTTGGGTCGGCCCGTGGTGGAAGATCCCTCCGTCACCCTGGGCCGCCACTGGGGCAACCCATGACGTTGCTGGTCATCGCGGGAGAGGCCAGCGGCGATCTCCACGGCAAGGAGATCCTGCGGGAGTTGAAGACCCTGCGCCCGGACCTGCGGATCGTCGGCGCGGGTGGCGAAGGCATGACGCCCTACCTGGATCTGAAGCTGGCCGATGTCTCGGATCTGGGGGTGGTGGGCTTCGTGGAACCCCTGGTGAAGCTGCCCCGCCTCCTGGCGCTTCGCCGCCGCATCCTGGACGTGGCGAAGGCCGAAGGCATCCAGACGGTGCTCACCATCGATTACCCCGGCTTCAACTTCAGCCTGGGGGCCGCGCTGAAGCGGCAGAACCCCAGATTGAAGCTCCACCACTACGTCTGCCCCCAGGTGTGGGCCTGGAAGAAGGGCCGCATTCCCAAGATGGGCCAGCTTCTGGACGTGCTTTACTGCCTCTTCGATTTCGAGCCGGAGCTCTTCCGAGGCTACCCCGTGGAGCCCCGCTTCGTGGGCAATCCCCTCGTGGAGGTGGTGAAGGCTGAGGTGGATCGGGAGACCTTCTTCCGGGAAACGGGATTGAATGGTGCCCGCCCCGTGGTGGCGCTCCTGCCGGGCAGCCGCCGTTCGGAGCTTTCGCGCCTCCTGCCACCCATGGCGGAGCTCGTGCGCACGTGGAAGGTCGAGCGGCCCGAAGTGCAGTGGGTGCTGCCCGTGGCGCCCACCCTGGCGGATGCCGAAGTGGCCGCGCTGCTGGGGGACCTCCCCGTGCACCGGGTGCCCGCGGCCCGCACCTACGCGGCTCGCGCTTACGCCGACGCCGCCCTGGTGGCCTCGGGTACCGCCACCTTGGAAACGGCCCTGCTGGGCACGCCCTTCGCCATCGTCTACCGCCTGAACGCACTCACCTACCAGGTGGCCCGTCACCTCGTGAAGCTGCCCTTCATCGGGCTCGCCAACATCGTGGCGGGTCGGGAAGTGGCTCCGGAGCTTGTACAGGGACAGGCGGAGCCCGCGGCGATGGCGAAGACCCTGGCCTCCCTTTTGGAGCCCGTCGAAGCCCTGCGGCGCCGGGAGGCCCTTGCGACGGTGCGGGCCCACCTGGGTGAGCCGGGCGCCGCCCATCGGGTGGCCGAGCGGATCCTGCATTCCCTGTGATTGAGGTCGTTGTGATGAACGGTGTCCATTTTGGGCGGATGTCCGATCTGGACAATTCCGACCTCACCCCTCATTCTCAAGGCATTCCAACCGGAGGGACGAGTTGAGCATCTGGGTCACCGGCGTAGGCGGGGTGGGAGGCTGGATCGCCCATCAGCTGGCATCCGCCGGCGAGGACATCAGCCTCGTGGTGCGCCCGGGAACCGAAGCGCGCTGGCGGGAGACGGGCCTGAGGCTCGTCACCGAAGAGGGACCCCGGCCCACCCTCCACCTGGCGGTGGATGAGCATCTGGAGCAACTGCCCCGGCCCACCCTCGTCGTCGTCTCCGTCAAGATGCCGGATCTCGCCATGGCCCTGCAGCGCCTGGCGCCCCACCTGCCGGACGGGACACCCGTGTTGCTGCTGCAGAACGGACTGGGGGCCGGTGAACTGGCCCAAGCCATGCTGCCCAATTGCCGCATCATCCACACGCCCGTGTTCCTCATGGGGTGGATCAGCGCCCCGGGCGAAGTGACCGCCTACCTGCCGCGCCGCATCATCCTTCCCGCCGACGAGGCCCTGCAGGCGCCCTTCCGCAAGGCGGGCTTCGAGGTGCAGGAGGTGGAGGATCTGGCCAGCGGCCTCTGGCGCAAGGCCGTCTTCCTCATCGCCTTCGCGGGCCTGGATGTGGAGCTGGGGCATGGGGCCGCGGCCGTGGTCGCCGATCCCCGCTACCGGGAGCTGCTCGGTGAGTTGTGCCTCTTCGCCGCCGTGGAAGGCCACCCCCTGCCGGAGGGCACCGTGGACGAAGTGCTCGCGTTCACCCAAGGGCTGCCCAAGGACGCGCACAGCAGCCTATACCGGGACCTCCAGATGGGACGGGAAGGCGAGTGGGAGGATCTCATCGGCTGGTGCCAGCGCCGCGCCCGCAGCCGCTTCCTGGATCTGCCCGTGCTCATGGGCCTCGCCAAGCCCGTGCCCTCGGCACCCAAAGCCTGATTCGGGGCGGGCTCAGAACATCCAGGTGAAGCCAGCGCTCACGCCCGTGGCCCGCACGTTCGCATCCACGGGGCTCCAGAAGGCCTTCACCTCCAAGGCCAGGTGGCTGTTCCAGCGGTAGCCCACGCCGCCGTTCACGCCGAGCTTCGTGCCCCCGATGCGGACGTCGCCGCTGGAGCCCTGGGTGGTGATGCGCCAATTCTGGGCGCCCATGGCCGCCATCAGGTAGGGGCCCTTGAGGTCATCATTGGGCCGCCACACCAACTCCAGCCCCAGCATGTAGGCGAACACGCGGGTGCTGTTGCCGCTGAGGCCCAGGGAATCGCCCTTGGGGAAGTAGTCGAACTGCACGAGGGGCCGCAGGGAGACGCCGCGCAGCTCCTCCTGGGGCAAGTCGATGAACCCGGCAACGGAGAGGCCGTTCTGCCCCCCGTTGAGGTCCCGCAGGTTCCCCATGGGGGCCTGCAGGTGCATCCGGAAACCAACGTTGGCCCGATCCTCCGGGGCCTGGGCCTGCAACAGCGTCGGCAGGGCGGCGAGGAGGAGGGGGATGCAGCGTCGAAGGGTCACGAAAGCTCCAGGTACGGTTTCACCATGTCGTCCCATCGGCCTTGAGCCTTGAGAATCCGCTCGGCCACGGCCCGCAGCACGCCGGTGCCTCCGGCCAGGGGCAGCACCCACTGGCAGCGCTCCCGGACTTCGGCCACCGCGTCGGCGGGGCAGCAGGCGAGGCCCACGCGCAGCATGATGGGGAGGTCGTGGAGATCGTCCCCGATGTGGGCGATCTCATCCAAGGCGAGCCCGTACTTCGCGCACAGCTGATCCAGGATCGGCTTCTTGTCCAGGTGGCCGGTGAAGCAGTCCTCGATGCCCAGATCCGCGGCGCGGTGATCCGTGGCGAGGCTCTTGAGGCCGCTGATGAACGCCACGGGAATGCCGGCCTTCTGCAGGGCCTTGATGGCCACGCCGTCCCGGACGTGGAAGGTCTTCGTGTGCCCCGGATCCCGGCCGTAGACGAGCGATCCCGTGGTGAGCACCCCGTCGATGTCCGTGCAGACAAGGCGGATGCGGGCGGCTCGGGCATCGACGTGCGGATCCATGAGGCGAGTGTAACCTGGAGGTTCGGGCCTGTCTCCGAGCCTTTGGGCGCGGGGTGGCCCAAGGATCCGGAGGGTGCATGAACGGTTTCATTCCCGTGGACGAGGCGAAGGGCCTCATCGACCAGGGCGCGGTGGTGGTGGACGTGCGCACCCTGCCGGAGTGGAACGAGGGCCACGGTCCCAGCCTCTTCATCCCCTTGGATCAGCTGGAGGCGCGGCTCGTGGAGCTGCCCAAGGACAAACCCCTGCTCTTCGTCTGCCGCAGCGGGGCCCGCAGCGGCCAGGCCGCCCATTGGCTGCGCTCGCAGGGCTACGACGCGCACAATTTGGGCCCTTGGCAGCGGAGCCCCCTCGTCGAGGGGTGATTCTCCGGGGCTGAAAAGCGGACGCAAAGGGCGCAGAAGGGAAACAGGCCTGCTCGAAGGGGCGGAGCCGCGAACGCTTTTTTCTGCGACTTCCTCGGCTTCTGCGTCTTTCGGCTAGAACCGTTTGACGCACGTCAATCCAGGACGCTCTCATAGGGGAGATCTTGGGAGGTCCGGCATGGGTGATCCGCTCATTTGGCATCGGCTGCAGTTCGCCTTCACGATCATCTACCACTACCTCTTCCCGCAGCTGACCATGGGCCTGGCGCTGCTCATCTTCGCGCTGAAGGCCCAGCACCTCCGCACCGGCGAGGCCCGCTACGCCGACGCAGCGCGCTTCTGGATCAAGATCTTCGGCATCAACTTCGCCATGGGCGTGGTGACGGGCATCCCGATGGAGTTCCAGTTCGGTACGAACTGGTCGAACTTCACGCGCCAGACGGGCGGCGTGATCGGCCACACCCTGGGCATGGAGGGGATGTTCGCCTTCTTCCTGGAGAGCAGCTTCCTGGGCCTGCTGATCTGGGGGGAGAAAAAGCTCTCGGTGAAGGCCCACTTCGGCGCCGCCACGGCCCTGTGGCTGGGCTCCTGGCTGAGCGGCTACTTCATCGTCACCACGAACGCCTTCATGCAGCATCCCGTGGGTTACACGGTGGCGGCGGATGGCACCTTCCAGCTGGCCAACTTCTGGGCCTTCGTCCTGAATCCCTGGGCCCTGGCGCAATACGCCCACACCATGCTGGCCGCCGTGGTCACGGCTTCCTTCATCATGGCGGCGGTGGGTGCGTTCTGGGCGCTGAAAGGCGTCCACCTGGAACAAGCGCGGCTCAACCTGCGCTGGGGCACCACGGCGGGCTTGCTGGCCAGCGTGCTGGTGGCCTTCCCCACGGGGGACATCCAGGCGAAGCTCGTGGCCAAGCACCAGCCGGCGGCCCTGGCGGCCATGGAGGGGAGATTCGTCACGGGCTCCCACGCGGAGATCAACCTCATCGGTCAACCCAACGTGAAAGCGCGGCGCCTGGACAACCCCATCCCCATCCCCGGCATCCTCAGCTTCCTCGTGCACGGCACCTTCTCGGGCGAAGTGAAGGGGCTCAACGACATCCCCGAGGATCAGTGGCCGGGCAACATCGAGCTGCTCTACTACAGCTTCCACATCATGGCGGGCCTGGGCACCCTCTTCATCGGCCTGATGGCCCTCGGGGTGCTGCAGGACCGCCGCGGCAAGCTGGCCTCCCAGCGGGGGCTCCTGTGGCTGCTCATGCTGGCCTTCCCCTTCCCCTACATCGCCACCACCTTCGGATGGATGGTGGCGGAGCTGGGGCGCCAACCATGGCTCGTCTACGGGTTGATGCGCACGGTCCACGGCGCCAGCCCCACGGTGCATGCCGGCTCCGCGGCCTTCACCCTCATCGGCTTCTGCGGCATCTACTTCGTGCTGGGCCTCCTCTTCTGCTTCCTCATCGGCCGCGAGCTCAGCCACGGTCCCGTTTCGGAGGTGCACCATGGCTGAGCTATGGTTCTGGCTGGTGTCCGTGATCTCGGCATCCCCTGCGGGGATACGCGAGACCCCTCTAAACGCTCGGTTCGGAACATCTGGAGGGCTTCTCAATGGTTGAGCTCTGGTTCTGGCTTGTGTCCGTGATGTTCGCGATCTATGTGGTGATGGACGGCTTCGATTTTGGAAGTGGCGCGCTGCATTTGGTCGTCGCCAAGACCAATGAGGAGCGGCGCACCATCCTCGCGGCCATCGGCCCCTTCTGGGACGGTAACGAGGTCTGGTTGTTGGCGGGCGGTGGTTCCCTCTTCCTGGCCTTCCCGAAGGTCCTGGGGGCCGGCTTCTCAGGCTTCTACCTCGCCATGTTCCTGGTGCTGTGGACGCTGATCCTGCGCGGGTGCGCCATCGAGTTCCGGAGCCACGTGCAGAGCCTCCTCTGGCGCAGCTTCTGGGATATGGGTTTCTGCGTGGCGAGCATCCTCATGCCCATCCTCCTCGGAGCGGCCCTGGGCAATGTGTTGCGGGGCGTCCCCGTGACCCAGGAGGGAACCTTCGAACTGCCCCTCTTCACCCATTTCGGAACCGCTTCGCCCGTGGGGCTGCTGGATTGGTACACGGTGCTGGTGGGGATCTTCGCCCTCCTGGCGCTCACCGCCCATGGCAGCGTGTTCCTGGCCTGGCGCACGGACGGGCCGGTGCAGGAGCGCAGCGCGGTCCTGGCGCCGAAATTGTGGATCGCGGTGGGCCTGCTCTGGGGGGTCGTGGCCGCGGCCACCCATGCGGTGAATCCCGCCATCTTCGCGGGCAGCGCCCGCAGTGGGCTTGCCCTGCTCTTCACGGGCGTGGTGCTGGCCGGGTTCGCCGCGCTCGTGGTGGGCCTCATGGGGCGGCGCTACCTGCTGGCTTTCCTGGGCAGCGGTGCCTTCATCCTGGGCCTGCTGGCGGCTTCCGCAGCCAGCGTATGGCCGGTGATGCTGGGCTCCACCTTGGATCCGGCTTGGAGCCTCACGGCCCTGAACAGCGCCTCGTCGACGGCGACCCTCCGGAAGGGCCTGGGCTGGTGGTTCCTGGGCTTCCCCATCGCCCTCGGCTACGTGGCCCTGCTCTTCCACATCCATCGCGGCAAGGCCCGGGCGGCGGCGGAGGGTGAAGGATACTGAGGCCTCGGACACTGGGGATTTAGGGGTCCTGAATTCCGCAGTCAAAACGAGCTGAAAAATATACTCGACAACGGATTAATCCTGACCGTGCCGCTTATGAACGCGATCACGGACGGAGCACACCTGGAGCCCATCCTAGGGAGATGCAGCGTGCGATAAGGAGGATCCTATGAGCAATCTGCTGACTCGCGAGGCACGAACCACCACCCCCCAGACCCCGGTGCTGGAGCCCTTCCGGATGATGCGTGAACTCATGCGGTGGGATCCCTATCGGGACAACCTGATGACCCTCGAGACCCAAACCTTCATGCCGAGTTTCGAAGTGAAGGAGACGCCCACGGCCTACGTGTTCAAGGCGGATCTGCCGGGCATCAAGGAAGAGGATCTGGACATCCAGCTCCTGGGGAATCGCCTGACCATCGGCGGCAAACGGGAGACCGAGAAGAAGGAGGACAACGAGACCTGGCACGTGATGGAGCGCAGCTACGGTTCCTTCAGCCGTTCGTTCACCCTCCCGGAAGAGATCGCGGCGAACAAGGTGGATGCGCATCTGGTGAATGGCGTGCTCACCCTCACCGTCATGAAGAACCCCGAGGCTCAGCCTCAGAAGATCCGCATTAAAAGTTAGCGGATTGGAACTGAGTGCAGGCGAGGGCGGAAGGTGGCCCCCCGGAATGGGTTCCGGGGGGCCAATAGTCTGTAGAGGCCTATCTTGGGATCCGGAGGCGCCCTCATGAAAGGTTGGCTTCTGATCTGCGTGCCATGCCTAATGTCCCAATCGCCCGGCGGCGTGGATCCTCAGGGGCTCGTGGGCTCCTGGCAGGGGGAAGGGCGGTATTCGGAAGGGGACATGGACCGCACCCACGGCCCCGTGCCCTTCTTCATTGCGGTGGATAAGGCCTTCCATGGCGAAGGCACGGTCGGCGAGGCTCGGATCCGCGATTGGCGCCTGGAGCGGAAGGGGCGGATCCTGCGCATCGAGGCCCGCCTGGAGGGGCGCGTGTGGATGGATTCCCCCTCGGAGAAGGATCATCTGTCCCTGGTGGTGACCGAACTGGGCGTGAATCAATTCACCGCGGACTTCCAGCTCCGGGGCGATGAAGCCTTCGATCCTTCGCCCGGGGAAGGGCGGGTGGCCTTCAGGCGCGTGCGGCCTCTGAACGATCCCGGAAAGCCCGGAACCCCAGCCACAGGGCCCACCCCACCATGATCATCCATCCGACGAAGGCCGTGCGCCCGGCGACAATCTGGTCTTTGGGCATCAGGCGCCATTGGGTGAAGAGGGCCGTCCAATCGTGTTCGCCGCCGCCCACCAGGGGCAGGATTTGAGCCCGGGCATCGGCCATGTAGCGGGCGATGTTCAAAAGATTCTGACCCGCCCACTGGCCGCAGAGGGCCACGCCCACGGGCTGGCGTTTGAACCAGAAACTGCCGGCGAGGAGCAGCGGCACGAGAATCTGCATGAGGGTGCCGCCCAAGATGGTGAGGGTTTCCCACCCGAACAGGCCGAAGACGGGATGGCCCGACTCATGGAAGACGAGGTTAATGCCATCGAGGAAGGGCATCCATCCCTCTTCCGTGCGGCCCACCGCGACAATCAGGATGAAGAGCAGGGGGAGCGCCGCGGCGAGGGGCCCAACGGCGATCCACGGCTCCGCCAGCTTCTCCCGGAGGCCCTCGATCCACTCATCCATGGAAGCTCCGGGCTCAGGCGTGGGCGCGGTGGTGGAGGACGATTTGCTCCACCGTCTCGTGCAGGTTCAGGTGCCCGTTGTCCAGCTCCCAGGCATCGTCGGCCTTGCGGAGCGGGGCCACGGCACGGGTGCTGTCCTGATGGTCCCGCTGGGCGAGGTCGGCCTGCACTTCGGCGAGGGTGAGTTGGGAACCCTTGGCCTCCAATTCCCGCCAGCGGCGGGAGGCCCGCGCCTCGACGGTGGCGATGAGGTACACCTTGCAGCAGGCATTGGGGAAGACGACGGTACCGATGTCGCGGCCATCCACCACCCAGCGGCCCCGCTGCCCGAGCTTGCGCTGCTGGGCCACGAGCACGTCGCGGATGGCGGGATCGGCGCTCATGGGGCTCACGAACTTGGTGATCTCCGGAGTGCGGATGGCCTCGCTCACGTCCTCGCCATCGAGGAAATTGCGGGTGCCCCGCTGTTCCAGCACGGCCGCATCGGCCACTGCTGCAACCTTGGGATCTCCGAGGGAGAGCCCGGCCCGCTGGATGGCCAGGGCCACGGTGCGATACATGGCGCCCGTATCCAGGTAGTCCCAGCCCAGGGCCTCCGCCACGCGGCGGGCGGTGGTGGATTTCCCGGCGCCTGAGGGGCCGTCCAAGGCGATCAGTTCCAGCTTCGACATTCCTTGATTCTAAGGGGGCTGGTCACAGTGGGCGCAGAATCTCACAGAGGACACAGAGAAAGACCGATCGCATTGGATGGGAGGGCTTTCCTTCTGTACCCTCTGTGTCCTCTGGGACCAGCTTGTCCGCCTGTCTCAGCCGTGGCGGCGGATCTCCGCCAGGAAAACATCCCCATACTGCGTGAGCTTCTTCGGCCCCACGCCGCTCAGGGCGAGGAAGTGCTCATCGGTCGAAGGTCGGAACTGGGCCATGGCGCGGAGGGTGGCGTCGCTGAAGACGACGTAGGGGGGGAGGCCCTTGGCGTCGGCCAGCTGCTTGCGCAGGGCCCGGAGGGCCTGGAAGAGGCCTTCGTCGCCATCGGGATCCTCGGATTCCACGGCGCGGGCGGGCAGGGGGGCCGCGGATTTCTTCTTCGTGACCTTGGGGGCCGCGGCCAGGGGGTCGTAGCCGCTGCAGGCATCGCAGGCGGTGCCGCAGGCGGGCATGCGCTCGCCCAGATGCGCGAGGAGGGCCTGGTGGCGACAGCGGGCGCCGTCTGCGAAATCGAACATGGCGCGCACCTGGGCCTTTTGCACCGCAGCCATGCCGGCGTCGGAGTCCTCCAGCATGCGGTCCAGGCTCATGACGTCGGCCCATGAGTAGAAGAGCACGCAGTCGCTGGGCTCGCCGTCGCGGCCCGCGCGGCCCACCTCCTGGGCGTAGCCTTCGAGGCTTTTCGGGAGGTCACGGTGCAACACGAAGCGGATGTCGGGCTTGTCGATGCCCATGCCGAAGGCGATGGTGGCCACCACCACGTCGCAGTCATCCTTGCGGAAGGATTCCTGCACCCGGGCGCGCTCGGCGGCGTCGAGGCCCGCGTGGTAGGCCTCGGCCTTCACGCCGTGCTCCCGCAGATAGGCGGCGGTGGACTCCACGCTTTTGCGGCTCTGGGCGTAGATGATGCCGCTCTGGCCGTGCCGGGCCCGGACCATGCGCAGGATCATCTCCCGCACGCCCTGGCCATCGCCCTTCTTGACCGTGGAGAGGCGCAGGTTGGAACGGAAGGCGGAGCCCGTGATGCGCAGGGGCTGCTTCATGGCGAGCTGGGCCACGATGTCGTCCTGCACGGCAGGCGCCGCCGTGGCCGTGAGGGCGAGGACGGGCACCTTGGGGAAGCGGGCCTTGAGCCCCGCGAGGTTCCGGTAGCTGGGCCGGAAGTCGTGGCCCCACTGGCTGATGCAGTGCGCTTCGTCCACGGCGATTAGGCGCAGGTCGCAGTCCTGGAGCACCTCGGCGAGGTAGAGCTCCAGGCCTTCGGGCGCCGCGTAGAGCAGGTCCACTTCGCCCGCCTTCACGGCGCGAAGGCGGGTGCGGCGTTCCTCGGCATCCAGGCTGGAGTTGAGGTAGGTGGCGCGCAGGCCCGTGTCGGCGAGGCCGTCCACCTGGTCCTTCATGAGCGCGATAAGGGGGGACACCACAAGGCTGAGGCCGCCCAAGAGCTTGGCGGGCAGCTGGTAGGTGAGGCTCTTGCCGCCACCCGTGGGCAACACGGCCAGCGTGTCGCGCCCCGCCAGCACGCCCTGGATGATGGCCTCCTGGTTGGGTCGGAAGGTCTCGAAGCCAAAGTGGGATTTGAGGGCGGCGTGGAGCGCCGCGGCGTCGGTCGTCGGTCGTCGGTCGTCAGATCCCGGCTGCGCGAGACGGTTCGCCAGGGACTTGAGCTGGGCGATGTCGTCCGGGGTGAAGGCGGCGGGCTCGCGGCGGTAGCGGGTGCGCAGGGCTTCGAGGGAGAGCCGGGCTTTGGCGGGCTCGGCGAGGCCCGCTTCCAGGGCGAGGATGGCGTCGCGGACCGTCATCAACAGCCGCAGTCGATGAGAGGGCCCGCTTCGGACCAGAAGTTCGACCAGTCCTCACTGCGGATCTGCACGGTGAAGTCGCCCACGGCCTCGGCATCGAAGCCCTTGGCTCGCAGGGCCTTGGCCAGGTGGGTGGCCGGCTCGCGCACCTCCAGGCGGAGCATGTCTCCTTCCAGGCCCAGGAAAGCCGCCCTGCGACGGGCGGCTTCGGCCTGACAGAACTCCAGATCAACCATGGATGAATTCACCAACAAGACACCAAGACACCAAGGAATCCCTTCAAGCGGCAGTTCTTGGTGCCTTGGTGTCTTGGTGGTTCAAATTTCAATCAGGGACGCTCGGTGAGCACCTTGTCGATGATGCCGTACTCCAGGGCCTCCTGGCTGGACATGAAGTAGTCACGCTCCATGTCCTTCTGCACCTTCTTGATGTTCTGCTTGGTGTGCTTGGAGAAGGCCTCGGCGAGGTTGTCCTTGAGGCGCTGGATCTCCTTGTAGGTGATCTCGATGTCCGTGACCTGGCCCTGGGCGCCGCCGGAGGGCTGGTGGATCATGATGCGGCTGTTGGGTAGGGCGAAGCGCTTGCCGGGGCTGCCCGCGGCCAGCAGGTGGGCGCCCATGGAGGCCGCCTGGCCCAGGCAGTAGGTGACGATGTCGTTCTTCACGAACTGCATGGTGTCGTAGATGGCGAGGCCCGCGGTGACGCTGCCGCCGGGGGAGTTGATGTAGATCTGGATGTCCTTGTCGGGGTCCTCGCTCTCCAGGAAGAGGAGCTGGGCCACGATGGCGTTGGCCACGCTGTCGTCGATGGCGGTGCCGAGGAAGATGATGTTGTCCTTCAGCAGGCGGCTGTAAATGTCATAGCTGCGCTCGCCCCGGGGGGTCTGCTCGATGACGATGGGGGGGTAGTAGCCGGTGGCCATGGGGACCTCGATGGGGGATCAGGATACCAAGGGCGGGTGAAGGAAGGGACAAAGGGGGTTGGAACAGGATGGACAGGATTGAATCCTGAACATCCTGTTCATCCTGTCAAACACCCTCCGAAAACGAAGGGGGGCGCCCATTGGGCACCCCCCTTGTTTAACCCAGAGCCTGTTACTCGGCCTTCTTCACGGAGCCCATCCTGGGCTCCGCCCTTCGGGCCGACTGCCAGTCGGTGAGCCTACGCATCCTGCTTCGGCTTCTTGGGAGCGGCCTTCTTGGGCTTTTCCTCGGACTCAGCCTCAGCCTTCTTGGCAGTGGCCTTCTTGGCGGGCTTTTCCTCGGCGACCTCTGCTTCGGCCTTGGGGGCGGCCTTCTTGGCTACCTTCTTGGGCTTTTCTTCGTCGTGGCTGTGATCGCAGTCGGGGCCGTGGACATGCTCGTGGTGGTGGGCGGGGGCGCCACCTTCCTGCTCGGCCAACTCGCCGCCTTCGAGACCGCCGGCATCGAAGCGCTCGAGGGCTTCACCGGCATCGCGCTTGCGCTCGAGCTCCACGACCTTCAGGAAGGCTTCCTTGTCCAGGAGCTCTTCGGTGACGGTGGCGCTGCTGAGGAGACGCTCGAAGATCTTGTCCGTGCGGATGCGGCCCTTAATCTCGGTGGTGGCGCCGCGCTGGTCGAGGCCCGCCTTGAAGGAGGCGAAGGGCTCTTGGACCTTGTTCTCGTCCATGAAGGCGCGGATGTCGGCGTCGATCTCCTCGTCCGTGACCTGGATGTCCTCGGCGTTGCCGATGGCCTGGAGGAGGTAACCGCTGCGCACGGCACGCTCGGCGTCGCGCAGGCGATGCTGGCGGTAAGCCTGCCAGTTCACACGGCGGGGGTCCACGCCCTGCTGCTGCACGGTGCGGGCGAACTCCTGGCAGTAATCATCCAGCTGCAGGCCCACCATGCTGCGGGGGGCCTCGAACTTGGCGGCGAGGAGGAGCTGATCGAGGATGACCGTCTGCACGCGGGCGACGCCATCCCGCTCGGCGGCCTCTTCCAGATCCTTCTTCACGCCTTCCTTGAGCTCGGCGAGGGTCTGGAACTGGCCCAGGTCCTTGGCGAGGTCATCGTTGAGTTCGGGCAGCACGCGGTTGTGGATCTCCTTCACGGTGATCGTGTAGGTGATGGTCTTGCCGGCCAGGCTGGGGTTGGGGGCCTGGGCGGGATCCGCGTCGTGGGTGACTGTGAAGGTCTTGGTCTCGTCGGCCTTCAGGCCCACGAGGTTGGCGTCGAAGGGGCGGTCGCCCTTGAGCTCGATGACCTGGTCCTTGTAGGAGATGGCCTTGGCGGCCTTCCCCTTCTCGCCTTCGGGCAGCACCTTGATGTCGCAGCTCACGAGGTGGCCGATCTCGGCGGCGCCCTCGACGGGCAGGAACTTGTTGGCGCGCTGGCGGAGGCCTTCGAGGTGCTCGGCCACGGCCTCGGCGTCGATGGCCCGCTTCTGCTTCTTGACCTTCAGGCCTTTGTACTCGGGCAGCTCCACCTGGGGGGCCACGTCGAACTGGGCCTTGAAGGTGGCTTCCTGGCCGTCGCGCAGGTCGACCTTCTCCAGGGCGGGCTGAGAGATGGGCATCACGCCGGCTTCCTGGGCCTTGGCCCAAAAGTGGCGTTCCATGAGCTGCTGGGCCACATCCTGATGGATCTCCTGGCCGTACTTCTGCAGGAGCACGGTCTTGGGGGCCTTGCCGGGGCGGAAGCCGGGGATGCGCACCTTGGGGGCGATCTTGGAGACCACCTCATTGAAGGTGGCGGTGACCTCGGCGGCGGGCACGCTGAGCTCCAGGCTGAAGCGTGTGGCGGAATGCTGGGCGACAGTGACGGACATTGCAGTGACTCCAGGGTGGTTTCGGAAAGGCAGTGGGTGGTGCGAGCGGCCGGACTCGAACCGGCATGGGGTGAACCGCTGGAACCTAAATCCAGTGCGTCTACCAGTTTCGCCACGCTCGCGGGGTAAGGCGGGGTGGTGCACCCAGAGAGATTCGAACTCCCGACCCTCAGGTTCGAAGCCTGATGCTCTATCCAGCTGAGCTATGGGTGCCACATAGTGAACCCTCGATTCTACCCTGGCTTGGGGTTGGGTACGACCCTCGGATTGGCTGGATAGAGCCTCAGCCGTCGCCTGATGCTCCTCCGGCTATTGGGCCCTGCCCCGCAGGCCCCTCCCGCTCGCTGCGCTCTCGGAGCCGGAGCCTCCCAGCTGAGCTAGGGGTGCCACATCGTGAACCCTCGGTTCTACCCTGGCTTGGGGTTGGGTACGACCCTCGGATTGGCTGGATAGAGCCTCAGCGGTGCAGGCACCAGGCATCTTCAGCCCCGAAAATCCCCATCTGCGTCAATTGGGCTTCGGAAGCGCCCAGCTTCGAGGCGGCCTCGCGTTCCGTGGCCAAATCGCAGGGGATGACCCCGGGATCATCGGTGCCCAGGGCGCAGCGTACGCCTGAGGCCAGCATCCGGGGCAGGGGGTGGGGCTGGACGTCCGCCGCGAGGAGGGCATTGGAACGGGGGCAGATGTCCACGGGGATGCGGCGATCGGCGAGCAGTTCCAGGGTGGCCTCATCGGATCGCAGGCCATGGACGATGCGGCTGACGCCTCCTTCCAGGATGGCTTCCCGCACTTGGTCCCCGTCGCCGTTCTCCCCGGCGTGGGCGGCGATGCGCAGGCCCAGGCTCCGGGCGCGATCGAAGACGGGGGCCCACTGGCGGAAGGGCACCCGCTCCAGGCCGCCGGTGCTGAAGCCCACCACGAAGGGGGGGAGATCGCCTGCGATGAGGTCCAGCACCGCATGGCCATGCTCGGGGCCGAAATGGTTCACGGCGTCCACCACGACGCAGGCCTGGAGGCCGTGGGCCCGGGCGGATGCGAGACCCCGCTCCAGCCCGCGCCAGAAGGCCTCCAGGCTGAGCAGCTTCCAATGGGACACCAGCGCGCTGGGGCTGCACCAGAGGTCGAAGCCGCCGCCCCCGGCCCGGAGGGTGCGTTCCGCGATCGCGTCCACGGCGGCAGTGATGGCCGCCTCGGAGGCCAGGAGCTGGGCTCCGAAGAGGAAGGCCTCGATGAAGGCCTCGAAGGGCTGGGCTTCGCCGCGCCAGAGGGCTTCGAGGCTCGCGGGCAGGGCGACGTCACGAAGGGCGGCCTCGCTCCGGACCCATGCCGGATCGAGACCGCCCTCCAGGTGGACGTGCCGATCGATGAGGGGAGGAGGGTCAATCATGGAAAGACCATCCTATCCACCCGATCAGGTCGATCTACTCGTCGTAGTCGTCCATGCGGAGATCGCCGGGATCGGGGCCTTCGCCACGACCGCGCTCAAGGGGGATCGCCTCGGTGAACGCTTCGCCCTCGATGCCTTCAGCCTCAGGCTCAGCCTGGAAATCATCCTCGATCACGTGGGCGACTTTCTCTTTCTTGGGAGCCTTCGGCTTCGCGGGCGCGTCCTTCATCTTCGCGCCGCACTTGGGGCAGGAGGGATCCGCCTTCCCAAAATCGTAGAACTTCGCCCCGCACTGGAAGCAACTGTGCTTCTTGCCCAGGTCCGCCATGATGAAAACCCCTCCGTGCTACAGGTCCCAAAGATCGGAAGGAATACCATGGAACTGGTGTTTTGTCACGCCCAAGGAGCGGCACCCAGGCGCCCCGTATCGCCTTCGCACAGCAATTCGATGATCGCCCGTCCGAAAATTCCGTGACGGACTTCCAACTCCTCCCCGAACCGTTCCACGAAGCTGTGGCGGCTCCGGTCCAACTCATCCCGGAGGAGGCCGTAGAGGTTGCCCTGGGTACGGGCCTGTTCCACCTTGGCGGGGAAGTAGAGTTCGATGTCGCTGGCGAGCACCCGGGCGAAGCGTTCCGCCGTGGCTTTGATCTTGGGATCCAGGGCCGGGGCGGCCGGCTCGGGGATGGGGTCCTGCACCAGCATGGTGGGGAGGGTGGGGTGGTCCGCCGGGGGAGGTGCCTTTTCCTCCTCCTTGGTCCCCGCCAGGGAGCTCAAGGTGGCGCTGGCGGCCTGGGCCAGGGCCCGTAGGGCCTGGGGGTGGTCCAGGGTCTGGCGCATGCCCGCGTCCACCAGCAGCAGGGCGACGGGCTTCCGCTTGAGGCGGAGGGGGTAAATGCGGGCCTCGGTGGCCTCCATCCGGGCCAGGGGGGCCAGGAGCGCCTGGTAGCCGGGGCCCTTGCCCAGCCAGGCCTGCCGGCCTGTGAGCAGCGCTTCCAGATCCGCTGGGGGGACCACGGGGGTGCCGGCCTTCGCGGCGGTGCCCTCGAAGCCGCGCCAGGCGTAGAGATTGGGAATGCCCTGTTTGATGACGTAGAGGGCGCAGCGCTCCACCACGGGGTCCAAGCCGTCCAGGAGGCGCCGGAGGGCCTCACTTTGGCTGGTGGCGCCCTCCAGCAGGTCCAGGGCCGCACCCAGCTCCCGGTCGATGCCGGGGCCTTCGGCGCCCGCGGAGGGGGTCTGGGGCAGGGCGGCCACGAGCCGATTGACCAGGTCCGCATCCGGCTGGGTGCGGATGCCCGCGGTCTGCAGCGTGCCCGCGATGTCCTCGAACAGGCGCTGGTGCCGCTCGGCGGCCCAGGTGGCGAGGATGGTCCGGAGGGCCTCGGTGTCGATGGGGGTCATGGGATCCAGGGGGAAGGGTGGGGACAGCCTACCACCGGTCCCTGGTGGACTTGCAGTGCGGTCGGGGGCGCCGGATCGGACTCGCCAGGCGCTTCACCCCACGGGACTGTAGCCAAGGCCCGCTTTCGGCGATTAGGATGATGAACCTGGATCCTTGGGAGCTTGACGTGGCTGATCTTTCGATCGAAGTGCGTGAACTGGATGGCGTCGCGGTGGTCCTCCCCGCGGGGTTCATCAACGCGCATACGGTGCGGGAGTTCGAGCAGGCCCTGGAGGGCCTCGTCTCCAAGGGGCAGTACCGCATCCTGCTGAACTGCCAAAACCTCTCCTACATCTCCAGCGCGGGATTGGGCGCCATCATGGGCCTCATCGAGACCGTGCGGGAGAACGAGGGGGACATCCTCCTGTCGAACCTCCAGGACAATGTCTTCGCCATCTTCGACACCCTGGGCTTCACCCAGCTCTACCGCGTGTTCAAGGACCAGGAAGAGGCCCTGGCCGCGTCGGGCAAGGGGGCCTGAAGTGGCCACCAAGGTTCAAGCCGCTGAGTTCCGGCTCACCATCCCCAGCCAGACCCGCTATTTGAACCTCGTCACGGGACTGGCCAAGCGCGCGGCCATCGTGAGCGGCATGGACGACGCCACCGCCGCCAAGGTCAGCATCGCCGTGGACGAAGCCGTCACCAACGTCATCCTCCATGCCTACAAGGGCGATCCCGCCCGCGAGGTGGAGCTGGATCTGCGATTCACGGGGCAGGCCCTGGAGATCCACATCTGGCACAGCGGCGAGGGCATCCACCGGGACCAGGTGGTGCTCCCCGACCCCACCGAATACGTGAAGCACCCCCGCAAGGGCGGCCTGGGGCTCCTGCTCATGAGCCGCTTCATGGACGAAGTGGATTTCCGCGAAGATCACGGCCGCTGCGAGTGCCTCCTGGTGAAGAAGATCTCCTGAGGAACCGGTGATGCCGACCGGCAGCCCCCCGTCCAATCCCTTCGACCGCCTGCGCCTGATGGCCATGGGTGTGCCCGGCGGGGCCCAGGAGCTGCTGCCCCTCATCGACTTTCTGGAAACCTTTCCGGATCAGGGCACCGAGGAGGACCTCGTCCACCTCGTGGGGGTCTCGGCCCTGGGCCTGGCCCGGGCGGGGCAGGGCGGCATCTGGGATGGCCAGAAGTGGCTCTTCCTCCGGGGCGCGGCCCCGGCCTTCCCCACGAACCCCGGCAAGGAGTGGGTGTCCCTCCCATGGCGACATGGCGACGCCGTGTACGGGCACCTGGTGCTCAAGGCGCAAGGGGAGGTGCCGGCGGCCCTCCACCTCCTCCTCACCATCAGCGCCCCCCTGCTCGTCTGGCGGCGCCTGGAGGCCCTGCGGAGCGATCAGAACCGGCAGCTGGCCCTGCAGTTCAGCCGCATGTCCACCCTCTTCGACCTTAGCCGCTCCCTGGGTGAGGTGGAGACGAAGCAGGATCTCATCCGCCTCATGGCGAACACCCTCAGCGGGGAATTCCGCATCCTCCGTTTGCTCGTGCTGGATAAGGATGGCAGCGTGCTCATGGCCCGGGGCCTCACGAACTTGCCCTCGGTGCTGGAAGGTGAGGCCCTCCACATCCTGTTGGAGGAACGCAACCTCATCCACGCCATCGAGCTGAAGGATCAGGATCACTTCCACGGCTTCGCCTACGCCGCGGATCCCCTGGTGGGCAAGCTCAACGAGGAGGACGGCATGTTCCTCCAGACCCTCGTGAACCTCACCAGCAGCCAGCTCACCGGTTTGGAATTGCGCTCCGCCCGCCTCCAATCCGAACGCCTTGAAAAGGACATGGACCTGGCCCGCAACATCCAGCGCCAGCTCCTGCCCAAACGCCTGCCCGAGCCCCCCGGGTGGCAGCTCTCGGGCGCCAACTTGCCCTACCAGGCCGTGGGCGGTGACCTCTATGACGCCTGGATCGCCAGCGATCCACCGGCCGGTGGGTGGGAGGACGAAGCCGAAGGCGACCGCCTGCACCTGGTGGTGGCCGATATCAGCGGCAAGGGCCTGCCCGCGGCGCTGATGATGACTCAGCTCAGCGCCTACCTCCGCGCCCGGGCCGACCGCCGCGTGAAAAACTGGGGACGCCTGGCCACGCGGCTCAACGTGCGCATGAACGAGGTGCGGGATGGCTTCCGCTACACGACCTTGTTCGCAGCCAGCCTGAACCCCGACAACGGGGACCTCCGCTACGTCAACGGGGGCCACAATCCACCCCTGCTCGTGCGGAAGGATGGCACCTTCCAGCGCCTGGACTCCACGGGCCCCATGGTGGGCCTTCTGCCCGGCGCCGAATTCGAGCAGGGCCACAACCGCATGAGCCCCGGCGACGTCCTCGTGGCCTTCACCGATGGCCTTGTCGAGGCCGAGAGCGTCCAAGGCCAGGAACTGAGCGATGAAGCCGTGGCCCGCGTGGTAATCGACCGCCCCGACGCCACCGCCGACGACCTCCTGGAGGCCATCCTCGTCTGTGGCTTCAAGCACATGGAAGGCAACGGCTTCAGGGATGACGTGACGCTGCTCGTGGTGAAGCGGGTCTGAGCCTTTCCCCTATTGGCAGCGGTCCTGCGCTGCCTTGAGCGCCTGCGCCAAGCACCCGGCGTCTGAACGGTCTGGCCGGATCGCCTCGGTGAGCAGGGGTTCGAATCCACCCTCCTCCCCCAGGTTCCGGGTGGGGACGACGCTGAGCACCGTGTCCCGCTGCTCGACCCCGAGGCAGGCGGCGCCCTTGAGGAAGTCCGGCCATTTGGCGGCACCGCTGGCTTCCAACAGGGGTTCCATCACGGCCGCCCAATCCTCGGGTTGGGGCAGGCCCTGACGGGAGTCCGCGAGGGCGGCCAGCAGGGCCGAAGCGACGGCGGCCGGAGGTTCGGACGGCAGCGACTGGATGGGGCCCGTGGGGATCCACGCCCCCTTCACGGTGCGTCCCAGGGCGTGGACCAGGGCCCGGCCCTGGAAGAAATAGACGCTGGCGATGCGGATTTCGTCGGGCTTCATAGGGGCTCCGCACCCAGGATGCCCGAACCGCTCCGTGAACAAATCCACCCTTGACCCCATCCGTACATTTAAGAGAAGGGGGAACCTCCATGAACCAGGCCAAGAGCTTCATCCTCATCGCGGCGCTCACGGGCCTGCTGGTGTGGGTCGGGGACTATTTCGGGGGCACCCAGGGAATGGTGCTGGCGCTGGGCATCGGACTTCTCATGAACGGGGTGAGCTACTTCTTCTCCGACAAGATCGTGCTGGCCATGTACGGCGCCCAGGTGGTGACGGCCCAGGAGGCTCCGGAGCTGCACGCCATCGTGGCGAACCTCGCCCAGCGGGCGGGCCTGCCCATGCCGCGCATCGCCATCATCCCCGAGGACACGCCCAACGCCTTCGCCACGGGCCGCAATCCAGAGCACGCGGTGGTCGCCTGCACCGAGGGGCTCATGCGCCTCATGACCCGCACGGAGCTGGAAGGGGTGTTGGCCCATGAACTGGGCCACGTGAAGCACCGGGACATCCTGCTGAGCTCCATGGCCTCGGTGCTGGCCCAGGCCATCATGTTCCTCTCCCGCATGGCCCTCTACATGACGCCCCGGGACGAGGAAGGCCGCTCCAGCCCCCTGGCGGGCCTCCTCATCGCCATCTTCGGTCCCCTCGCCGCCATCCTGTTGCAGATGGCCCTCAGCCGCAGCCGGGAGTACATGGCGGACGCCTTCGCCGCGGAGATCACGGGCCGGCCGGATCAGCTGGCCAGCGCCCTGGAACGCCTGGAGGCCTACAACCAACGCATCCCGATGCACCACGCGGAGCCCGCCACGGCGAACATGATGATCGTGAATCCCCTGCATGGTGGCGGCCTCATGAGCCTGTTCAGCACCCACCCACCCATCCAGGCGCGCATCGAGCGGCTGCGGCGGATGGCGGTGTCGTTCTAACTGAGTCCCTTTCTTCTTTGCTGTTCTGCTGTTTCGTGTTCGTTCAGGATGGTTTCAAGTCAATGAATGATAGAAAATCCTTTGACCGGGATTCCCGGAGAATGATTGCCCGGATGTGGGGCCCGTAGTTATATGGAGTATCTTCCAGGAGTGCGTGTGCGACAGCTAGCTTGCCTTATTGTTGCGTCATGGGCGGCCCTGGCCCACGCCCAGGTTGTTTCGCCTGTATTGCATTCGGCGTGGGTGATGGCATTGGACGAAAAGGGCAGCATCCCTCAAGACCTGAAGTTGGAAGAGTGGAAGGTTCAAGTTGCCGGCCGGGAAGTCGTTGTGAAAAACGTTCAATCACCTCGAGTAACCGGAGCTATGGCGCAGAATTGGGTCCTCGTATTTGAGCCAATCTTGGATCCTTCTTATCGGATTAGTGCATTTCAGGCGGCGGCCCAGTTTTTGGTTAACCTACCTGAAGGGGATCAGGTGCTAATCGTGGGCAGGACCAAGGAAGGGCTTATGCCTTTTACACCTGGCCTCACACTGGATCGAAGCACATGGGTCAAGGCTTTGGGCAAACTCCCCTCTTTGCTATCGAACGAATTCAACGGCTCTCCAGGGGTTCTTTCTCCTTCTCTTTCGGAGGTGAAACCTGGTGAACCTTTGGCTATGCCCCTCAATCGGGAGGCCTTGTTTGCTGAATTCAAGGGGTTCATTTCAGCCCTCCCCAAAGCGATTGCAGAAAGCCCCTACAACCAGGTGGATCCGAAGGGGGTGAAACCCCTGGATCGGCTAGGATTTGATTCGCCCAACACTGTTCGGGCCACCCTGAGCATCATTTCGGCGGAAATGAAATCCTTGGAATTACTTATTTCGGCGCTGGGCAAGCTTCAAGGCCCTAGCCATTGCGTTGTGTTTTCCAGGAATGACGCTGACACATTCACTCATCCAAGTGTGCGGGCTGCGATGGGTCAAAAATTTACCAGGACACGCGGGGATGATGGGGGGCCTAAGGAGTCTGCGGAACTTGCGAACCGTGACATGAAGACCAACCAGGAAAGCCTTCGCAAAATTTGTTTAAATTCGGGCATCACCTTGCACTCCGTGGCGGGGAATGGGGTGGCCTACAAGGGCAACCTGGGTAGCGTGGCGGAAGCTACGGGCGGATTTGCATTTGTTTTCGACGGACAGATGCAGGTTCGTGTTGGCCAAGGGCTCCAGGCCTTTGCCAGTCGGTATCGGTTGACCTGGGAAGAAACCATGCCTGCGGCGGTGGGCTTTCAGGATCTCAGCATTAAATCCTCAAAGCCGGGCCTTACCCTCATGTTCCCAAGTCAGCGTTAACAGGGCTGGCCAAAAGCCCCAGAGACCCAGGCTCACCTCAGAACCCAAGTCGGCTGGCCCTTGTGCCGACTGCAAGGGCATGCTGGAGCGGCTGGGGAAATACGACATCCTTCGCACCATCGGCCGGGGGTCCATGGGGGAGGTGTACCTGGCCAAGGACTCGGTGCTGGGCCGCGAGGTGGCCATCAAGACCATCCGCACGGACAGCAGCTTCGGTGGGGAGGCTTGGAGCCGGTTCCAGCGGGAGGCGCAGATCGTCGGCGCCATGAGCCACCCGCACATCGTCACCATCTTCGATTTCGGGGAGGACCAGGGGGTCCACTACCTCGTGATGGAATACGTGCCGGGTCGGGATCTGGAGGCTTTGCTCCCCGGCCAGCAAATGCCGAAGGCCCAGTTGGTCGAATTGCTGGCCCAAGCCTGCGAGGGGCTCGCCCACGCCCATGCGAAGGGCGTGATCCACCGGGATTTGAAACCCGCCAACATCCTCGTCCGCCAGGACGGGGGCCACTGGTCGGCGAGGCTCACGGACTTCGGCGTGGCCCAGGTGGAACAAAGCCAGCTCACCCAGGAAGGGCACTTCATGGGCACCCTCGGCTACATGGCCCCGGAGTACCTCAACTCCGCCAAGGCCACGGTGGCGACGGACATTTTCGCCATGGGGGTGATGCTCTACGAGATCGTGAGCGGAGGCCGCCGGCCCTTCCCCGGCAATGCGCCCGGGCCCATCCTCAGCGCCATTCTCAAAGGCCAGCCCGAGCCCCTGTCCTCCGCGGATTGGGAGGGGCTCTCCTACGGGCTGAAGCGGCTGCTCGTGCGCTGCCTGCAGAAGGATCCGGCCCTCCGGCCCGCCAGCGCGGCGCTGCTCGCGGAAGAACTGCGCAAGGCCCTGGCCCAGAAGGCGGAGCGGGGGACGGCCGAACCGCCGCCCTCGTTCCATCGCGAGGAGGCCACCCTCAAAGAACCGCAAGAGACGACGGATCGCCTGATGGTGGTGGGTCGCGGGGGCGCGGGGCGGTGGTTGAGCCTGCGGGTGGCCCTGCGGCAGGCTCCGGCGGGCTCGCGCATCGTGATCATGCCCGGCCATTACCGGGAGGCGGTGGTGGTGGACAAGGACGTCATCCTCATCGCGAAAGGGGAACCCGGCGAGGTCATCCTCGAGGGGAACCAAGGCCCGGCGCTGACGGTGCTCGGGGGCCGGGTGACCCTGCGGGGATTGAGCCTCTTCGGCACGGAGGAGGACCCCGCGGTGGACGTTCGGAAGGGCTCCCTCGAAATGGAGGGCTGCACCCTGGATGCGCGGGTCGCGCCCGGCGCCGTGGTGGCTGGGAGCCTGGAACTCCGGGATTGCGCTTTCCTGAAGGGGGAGAGCGTGGGCCTGCGAATCCAGACGGGGGGCCAAGTGCAGGGGGAATCCTGCCGTTTCCGCGATCTGCAAGGGGGCGGGGTGGAGGTGGAATCGGGCGGCCGGCTCACCTTGCGCGATTCGGAGTTTCGCGGTTGCCACTATGCGGGGCTCCTGGCCTTCGAGGGCGCCGATGCGCGCCTGGTGGGCTGCCGCTTTGAACACAATCCCCAGGCGGCCGTCCACGCGCATCACACGGCTCGGGTGGATCTGCGGGGATGCACGCTGGAGCGGAACGGGTTCGGACTCGTGCTCATGCGGGATGCCAAAGTGCGCGTGGAGGCCTGCGACGTGCGGGGCAACCAGGGGGGTGGGTTGGTGTTGGGCCTGGGCGCGGTGGCGCCCCTGCTGATGGGGGGCCGCATCGAGGACGGTGGCTTCCAGGAGGTGGATGGAGGGGCTCTGGAGCCCATCTACCTGGAGCCAGGGCCCGATCTGGACTAGGAATGCGGGGGGTCGTCCGCTAGGGGCGGAGCCCGAGCACCGAATCCAATCGCCGAGCCAGGTCGGCGGCGCTGGCTTCGGGATCGAAGACGAGGGCCTCCGGCCATTCCTCCCGCTCCTCAGGCACGAGGACGAGGGCGGTGTCGGCGTGGGTCTCCTCATCGAGGATCCGCTGGAACCCCTCCGTGGCGAGGCCCCGTAGCAACGCCTGCCGTTCCTTGCCCGCGGGCATCGCGAGCACGATGGGGGCGCAGCGCCTGCGGAGCGGGAGCAGCGGGGGCGGTGGCGGTTCGGGTGGGATGGGCACCACGGTGAAGGAGGCGGTGGCGTGGCGGCCGGTGGAACCGGAAGCCGAGGCGGCGCTTTGCTCCCGGAATTGGACGAGGGCTTCCACCGCTTCGATGAGACCCGGCCCGGGGCCAAGGAACTCCATGCCCAGGCGCACTTCCCGACCGGCTTCCGCCACGTGGGCCACCTGGGCGCGGAAGGCGAGCGCGGGGCAGTGGGGAATCCGCTCCGCCCGGCCGAGGAAGAGCTGCCCCTTGTGGAATAGGGAGGTATCGGGTCGGAGGCGGGCCAGCGTGTCCTGGCGGAACACCCGTTCCACACGCACCCCCAAGCCGCCGGTGCTCAGGTTCAGAAGCGAACCGCTGATGGCGTTCTCGCCATCCCAGAGGGTGACGGTGGCCCCTTCCCGGGGGCGGAAGGAGATGCGTTTGGCGCGGCTGGTGATGCGCAGGGACTTCGGCGCTTCGAACCGGTAGAGCAAATAGTCTTCGCGGCCGAGGTAGCGCATGATGCCTTCGAAGCGCTCGCCTTTCGCGCCGAAGGTGATGCGGAACGGGCTGCCGGGGGGCAGGTTGGGGGGCAGGGCCCGGTGTAGGCGGAAGAGGCAGGATTCCGGGCCGGAGCCGGGCTCCGGGGCCTGCAGCCGCGAGGTGTAGGGGAGGCTCTGGGCGCCCTCGTTCAGGATGGGGAATTCCAACCCGCTCTCGAAGAGCGCCGCCAGGGCCGCGCGCACGCCGGCGAGATCCTCGATGTGGCGGGGAGGGGGCTCGGAAGGGAGGGGTGCCATGACACCCACTCATCGGCGGTGGGGGCGGGAGGGTCAAGTCGGGGCCGGATTTCGGTTCCCAAGTCGAAGGCGGGGGAGGCCGATAGGGTTCGGGATGCCCGAACAGCTCGGCAAGTACAGGATCAAGAAGCCGCTCGGCCAGGGAGCCATGGGCGAGGTGTTTCTCGCGGAGGATCCCGTGCTGGGGCGCGAGGTGGCCATCAAGACCATCCGCCCGGGCGGCACTTTCGGCGAGGATGCCTGGGCGCGATTCCAACATGAGGCGAGGGTGGTGGGAGGCCTGAACCACCCCCACATAGTCACCATCTACGATTTTGGGGATGACGGGGGAACCCACTTCCTCGTGATGGAATACGTGCCCGGCAACGACCTGGAGAAGCTGGTCCAGGCGGGGCATCCCAAGGTGGCCCTGATCGAGTTGCTGGCCCAGGCCCTGGAGGGCCTGTCCGTGGCCCACGCAAAGGGCATCGTCCACCGGGATCTGAAACCGGCCAACATCCTCGTGCGCACGGATGGCAAGCGTTGGCTCGCCAAGCTCACGGATTTCGGGGTGGCCAAGGTGGAGGGGACGAGCCTCACGCAGGATGGCTCCTTCATGGGCACCCTGCACTACATGGCCCCGGAATACCTGGACACGGGCAAGGCCAGCCCGAAGTCCGATCTGTGGGCCTTCGGGGTGATGCTCTACGAGGTGATCAGCGCCGGGCGCAAGCCCTTCCCGGGCAACAGCCCCGGCCCCATCCTTGGGGGCATCCTCAAGGATCAAATGGCGCCCCTGGTGGCCACGGATTGGGCGGGGCTGCCCCAAGGTCTGCGGGCCATCCTGCGGCAGGCGCTGGACAAGGATCCCCGCAAGCGCTTCGCCGATGCCGATGCCTTCGCCGATGCCCTTCGCCGCGTGCTGCGAGAGGGTGAAACGGCGGCTCGCGGCCTCGCCCCCGTGGATCCTCCGCCTCCCTCCGCCGGCCCGGAGCCCACCGCCGCCCCGGCTGAACCCGCTCCGTCCTCCCCGGAGGAATCCGGGGACGGCTCGGGGACGGATCGCCTGCTCCGGGTCGGGAAAGGGGATGCCCGCTGGCTGAGCCTGCGCGTGGCCCTGCGGCAGGCCCCCGAGGGCGCCCGGGTGCTCGTGAAGGCGGGCACCTACATGGAGGCCCTCGTCGTGGAGCGGAGCATCACCCTCGTGGCCATGGGCGATCCGGGCAGCGTCATCGTGGATGGGGGCCAGAACCCCGCCGTGATTCTGAAGGCCGGCTCCCTGAGGTTGGAAGGCTTCTGCCTCCGTTCCGTGGGCGAGATGCCGGTGGTCCAGGAGGGCGGGGAGCTGGAGCTTCTGCAATCCCAGGTGATCACGGGTACGGATGCAGGGGTGGAAGCCCGGGGTGGCACGATCCGGATGGAAGATTGCAGTTTCGTGGGTCAAGGGGTGGGCCTGCGTCTCGCAGGCGTTTCCGCGAGCCTGACCTCCTGCACGTTCTCCGAATTGGGAGGCGGGGGCGTCGAAGCCGCCGGGGATCTGGAGCTGCAGGTGCGGGGTTGCACCTTCCGGGGCTGCTGTTTCGCGGGCGTGATCGCCCTGGGTGGGGTTCGGGTCGAGGGCCGGGACTGCACCTTCGAAGCCTGTGAGGACGCGGGGCTGCACCTGGATCGGGGCGCCCAGGCCGCCTTCGCGGCGAGTTCCTTCCTCGCGAGCCCGGGCTACGGCCTGAGCCTCTCCAAGGGCGCCACGGCCCGGATGGAGGGCTGCATGCTCAAAGGAAATGGGATGGCGCCGGTGATCCTCGGTCGTGACGCCGCAGCTCCGGAATTCATCGACTGCGAGGTGGAAGGGATCACCGTGCGCGAGGAATCCGCTACAACCTGAGGCCCAGGGCAGAATCCAAGCGCCGGACGAGGGCGCCGACTTGCTCGTCGGCTTCGAAGGGCAGGGCTCCCTCCACGCCGGTGGCCATGGCCTCGGGGGCCAACACCACGTCCGCGGGTGGCAGCGACGAGGTGGATGCGCCCACTTTCAGGCGGAAATAGCCCTCCCGCGTCAAGCTGGCGCGGAGTTCCTCCCGCTGGGGCCCCTCGGCCATCAACAGGCTCAACGGCACGCATCGGCGTTTGAGCCGCAGGAGGTGCATGGGTTGGGACACCGTAGGTTCGGCTTGGGCCGGCTCCCCGGGGTTCGAGTCCGATTCGGGCCCTCGTGAACCCTTCCGGCCGCTGGCCTTCGCTTCCTTCTCGGGGAGCACGCTCTGGGCGCCCTTGGATACGATCTCCCGGAACCGGAGGGCCGATTCCAAGCTCGCCTGCGCGACGTCGGTGAGGCCCGTGAACTCACAGCCGAGGTGCACCACGCCATTGAGGTCGTAGGCGCCGGCGATGCGGCCCCGCAGCTCCAGGTAGGGGGCTTTCTGGAGGTCCTGAATCTTCACATCGAAAGCGCGACCCCGCTCGAAGAGGGCGGTATCCACCTTCAGGCGGGCGTGGGTCTCCAGCTCCACGATGCGGTCCACCCGGAGGCCCAGGCCCCCGATGCTCAGGCTGGCCATGGGGCCGCTGGCGGCCATGTGGCCATCGGTGATGGTGACGAAGACGTTCTCCCGGGGGCGGAAGGGGTAGCGCTTGTGCCGGCGCCGGTCCGCCAGGAACATCTGCTTGGGCAGCCCGTAGCGGTACTGCAGGTAACCCTCACGCCCCTGGAAGGGGATGAGCCCTTCGAAGCGCTGTTCGCCATGGGTCATGACGAAATGGAAGAGGGCCCCCTTGAGCAGCTCCGGGGGCAGGGCGCGCTGGAGTTTCAGCACCCAGTGATCCTTATGGATCTCATGGGCGATGGAGGTGTAGGGCAGGGTGGTGGCGCCCTCCACCTTGATGGGGAATTCATCCCCCCGTTCCAACAGACCCTCCACCACCTCTCGGATGAAGGCGGGGGCATCGATGGGGGTTTTCCGGTCCTCAGGTAGTTGGAAATCAGCCACGAAGCCCTATCGGCCGAGGGCCAATCGGGCTTCAGTCCTGTGCGCGGAGGGTGGTTAGACGTTGAAGAGGAAGTGCAGGACGTCTCCGTCCTTCACCACGTACTCCTTGCCTTCAGTGCGCTGGCGGCCGGCATCCTTGGCCCCCTGCTCGCCGCCGTATTGGATGAAGTCCTCGTAGCTGATGGTCTGGGCCCGGATGAAGCCCTTCTCGAAGTCGGTGTGGATCACGCCCGCGGCCTGGGGGGCCGTGTCGCCCTTGTGGATGGTCCAGGCGCGGACCTCCTTCACGCCGGCGGTGAAGTAGGTTTGGAGGCCCAGGAGCCAGTAGCTCTCGCGAATGAGGGCGTTGAGGCCCGGCTCCTTGAGGCCGGCCTCCTCGAGGAACATGGGGCGGTCCTCGGCGGGCAGATCCTGGATCTCCGCTTCCAGCTTGGAGCAGATGGGGATGGCGTGGCAGCCCCGGGCGGAGGCGATGGCCTTGAGGGAAGCGAAGTGGGGGTTGGCCTCGGGGTTGGCGATGTCGCCCTCGCCGATGTTGCCCACGAAGAGCACGGGCTTGAGGGTGATGAGGCCGAAGCTCTTGATGAGGGCGAGCTCATCCTTGTCCAGGCCGGCCTTGGAAGCCCACTGGCCCTCGTTGACCACGGCGAAGGCCTTCTCCAGGGCGGCCACGAGGGCCGTGGCCTCCTTGTTGGCGCCGCTCTTGGCGTTCTTCCGGGCGCGGTCCAGGCCCTTCTCCAGGGTCTCCAGGTCCTTCAGCACCAGCTCGGTCTCGATGATGTTAATGTCTCGTTCGGGGTTCACGCCGCCTTCCACGTGGGTGATGTCTCCATCTTCGAAGCAGCGCACCACCTGCACGATGGCGTCCGTTTCGCGGATGTGCTGGAGGAAGGCGTTGCCCAGTCCCTCACCCTTGGAGGCGCCGCGGACGAGGCCGGCGATGTCCACGAACTCCTGGGCGGCGGGGAGGATGCGCTGGGGTTTCACGATGGTGGCCAGGTGTTCCAGGCGCTCATCGGGCACATCCACCACGCCCGTGTTGGGCTCGATGGTGCAGAAGGGGTAGTTCGCCGAGGCCGCCCCGGCACGGGTCAGCGCGTTGAACAGGGTGGACTTGCCCACGTTGGGAAGCCCGACGATGCCACAGGCGACGGCCATGAATCCTCCAGACCCTCCAGTATCCCAGAGCGTCGGGGGTTCGTCAGCCTTGAAACGCTACTTGTAGACGCCGCAGCCGAAGATCATGCCGTCGTGCAGCTCGATGTAGCTGGTCTTCTCCTCCACCTTGGAGGTCAGTGGATTCATGAACTTATAATCCTGCCACCCCTTGCCCTTGGTCTTGGCGAGCTCGATGCGCTCCTTCACGTAGAACTTGCCGGCGGGATCTTTGCCGCTGAGCTGATTGCTGCCGACCCGGCGCACGTCGCCGCCATGGGCAAGCACCTTGCCTTCCAGGTCGTACACGAAGACGTACAGCTCGCCTTTGCGGAACTGGCCCTTGGGGTTGCTGACTTCCTTGAGGGCCGCTTCCCGGCCCTTCTCCTTGGCGAAGGCGATGGCGGCCTTGACCATGGCCTCCGCATCGGCTTTTTCATCGGCCTGGAGTGGCAGCGCGGGCTGGATGAGGGCGATGGCAACGAGGGCGAGGGAACGATGCATGCGATGCCTCCGTGGGATTGGTCTCGACCAAGGATCTGCCTTTGCGCGGGGAATGTGACAATTATTTCGATTGCCCCCTTGCGGTATACCCCCGCGCTCCCTAGGCTCCAAGCCGTACCCTCGGGAGGAGTGGGATGATCGTACGTGCGGAGTGGCCGGGCTATGTGGTGGATGTTCTCGTGAAGCCGGGCCAGGAGGTCGAGGAGGACGAAGCCCTCGTCCTGCTGGAGCTCACCGACCAGGGACGCACGCCCTTCTACGTGAATGCGCCGGAAGCGGGCAAGGTCCGCGAGGTGCTCATCGAGGAGGGGGATTTCGCCCAGGAGGACGATGAATTGGTCGCCATCGGGGAGTCCGATAAGGACGACTAATGCCGCTACAATGGGGATCTGTATCCCTGGAGTGAACAATGGCGGTGATTCGAGCCGAAATGGCTGGCAAGGTTCTCGAAGTCTGTGTGGTCGAGGGCGTGAGCGTCAGCGAGGACCAGGACCTGGTCATCATCGAGTCCATGAAGATGCAGATCCCCGTGGGGAGCCCTGAGGAGGGCACCGTGGTGAAGATCTTCGTGGTCGCCGAGCAGTTCCTCAACGAAGGCGACCCCATCGTCGAGCTGAGCTGACCATGGCGGAAGTCCGGGTCGAGCGGCTGGGTGGCGAGGACGAGGGCATCGTGCTCCTGGGCCTCGATCGCCCGGCTTCGAAGAATGCCCTGGGCCGGGAGATGATGCGCGAGTTCCGCGAGGCCCTCGCGGTGCTGCGCTTCGATCCCGCCGTCCGCGTGGTGATCCTCCACAGCCTCGTGCCCGGCGTCTTCTGCGCCGGAGCCGACCTCAAGGAGCGCGCGGAGATGGCTCCGCCCGAGGTGGCGGCCTTCGTCTACGGCCTGCGCAGCGCCTTCACGGAAGTGGAGGATCTGCCGATGCCGGTCATCGCGGCCCTGGAGGGCGCGGCCCTCGGGGGCGGCCTGGAGCTGGCCCTGGCCTGCGATTTCCGGGTGGCCGGTGCTGAGGCCCGGTTGGGCCTGCCTGAAACGGGCCTCGCCATCATCCCCGGCGCCGGGGGCACCCAGCGCCTGCCCCGCCTCATCGGGAAGGCCCGCGCCAAGGAACTCATCTTCACGGGTCGCCGCATCGGCGCCCAGGAAGCGGAGCGGCTGGGACTGGTGGAGCACAGCGTCGGCGCCGGCCTCGCCCTGGAGAAGGCCCGGGCCCTGGCCCGCGAGATCCTGCCCAATGGCCCCATCGCCCTGAGGATGGCCAAGCAGGCCGTCAACCGGGGCGTGGAAGTGGACCGCGATTCGGGCATGGCCTTGGAGCAGGCCTGCTACGCCCAGGTGATCCCCACGAAGGACCGGCTGGAGGGCCTCCAGGCTTTCCGCGAAAAGCGCAAACCCGTCTACCGGGGCGAGTGATGGGCCACGATCACGGCCACGCCCATGGCGGGCACTCCCACGGCCCCACCACCGTGGGCCGCCTGGCTTGGAGCGCCGGGATCTTCTTTGTGAGCTTCGTGGTGCAGGGGCTCGGCGGGCTGTGGACGGGTTCCATCGGCCTCGTGAGCGATAGCCTCGAGAACCTCAATGACGTGATGGTCAACGCCATGGGCATCCTCAGCCTCACGCTGGCGAACCGCCAGGAGCCCAATGATCGCTGGGCCTTCGGTTGGCATCGGCTGGAAGTCTTCAACAGCCTCGTGGGCGCCGGATTCCTGGTGATGCTGGGGGGCGCCGTGGGCTGGGAAGCGCTCCAGCGCTTCCACCATCCCCACCCCATCCAGACGGGCTGGGTGCTGGCCTTCTCCACCTTGGGCCTCGCCCTCAACATCCTGGCCACCGTGGTCCTGGTGCCCAAGGACAAAGGCCAGTTGGAGAAGGACGCGAACCTCCGGGCGGCCTACTTGCACGCCTTCGCGGACAGCCTCACCTCCATCGCCCTCGTGATCAGCATGGTGGTGATCCGGCTCACCGGATGGAAGTGGGTGGACCCCGCCATCGCGCTGGTGATCCTCTGCGTGATCCTCCGCGGCGTCGTCCTGCTGCTCAAGGATGCCCTGGGCATCCTGATGCACCAGGCGGCCTTCGATCATGAGGCGGCCAAGTGCGACCTGCGCGCCCTGCCCGGTGTCGTTGGCGTAGAGGATCTCCGCAGCTGGAAGATCTGCAGCCACCTCACCATCGCCACTGCCCACGTCATCGTTGATGCGGAGCGGTTGGACGAGACAGAGCACTTTCTGGAGGACATCGAACACCTCCTCTGGGATCGCTACGACGTGCGGCACCTCACGGTCCACTTTGAGACCGACGCCATGGCGGAAAGGCACCACCACCGCTTCATCCACCAGCACGAGGCGGCGGGCTGCGAGGATCCGATCCATCTCGGCGATCACCGGCACGAGCACGATCACGATCATTGATTAGGGCCGCGTGAGCGGCCCTAATTCGTGACGCAGTGATGTTCAGCCCACGGGGAGGGTGGCCAGCGTGAGCCAGAAGGACTGGATGGAAGAGAGCATGTTGGCGAAGCTCCCGAGGTCCGTCGGCTTCACGAGGTAGGCGTTGGCCTGGGCTTCGTAGCAGCCCTTGATATCACCATCGCCCATGCTCGTGGTGAGGATGACGGTGGGGATGGATTTCCACTCGGAGGATCCCTTGATGGCCTTCAGGACCTCGAGGCCGCCCACCTTGGGCATGTTGAGATCCAGGAGGATCAGGTCGGGCCTCGGCGCGCTCTGGAAGGGGGTCTGGCGGCGGAGGAAGGCCAGGGCTTCCTCGCCATCCCGGGCGGAGTGGATCCGGCTGGGTACGTTGCCTTCCCGCAGCGATTCTTTGATGAGGCGCAGATCGCCGGGGTTGTCGTCGACGACGAGGATCTCGCAGGGCTGCATGCCGCTCATGAGTGGCTCCTATCCATGGGGAGGGTGAAGTGGAAGGTGGATCCTTCACCGGGGATGGATTCCACCCAGATGCGGCCGCCATGGCGGTCGACGATTTTTTTGCAGAAGGCCAAGCCGATGCCGTTGCCGGGGAATTCCTCCCGGGCATGGAGGCGTTGGAAGATGGTGAAGATTCGCTCGCCATACTTCGGATCGAGCCCGATGCCGTTGTCCTTCACCCAGCATCGCCACAGGCCGCCTTCCAGTTCAGCACCCAGGGACAGCTCGAGGGCGCGATCCGAGCGACGGAATTTAAGGGCGTTGCCGATGAGGTTTTGATAGAGCAGGGTGAGGTGGCTCAAGTCCCCCATGACGGTGGGAAGTGGGAAGCGGCGGAGGCTGGGCTGCACCTCCTTGAGGGTCATCTGCAGGTTGGCGAGGGCCGCGTCCACGGCGTCATCGAGGTGGATGCGTTGGGTCCCCGCCATGGTGTGGCTCAGCTTCGCGTAGGCGAGGAGGTCGTGGATCATGACCTGCATCCGCAAGGCCCCCTGCCGCGCGAACTCGATGAAATCATCGGCGTCCTCGTCCAGGCGCCCCTTGTACCGCCTGGCCAGCAACTCCGTGAAGCTGGACACCATCCGCAGCGGCTCCTGGAGGTCGTGGCTCGCCACATAGGCGAACTGTTCCAGATCCGCATTGGAGCGGGCCAGGGCCTCCGCGCGCTCCTCCAGTTCCGCCTGCTTTTCCAGCAGGGCCTCCTCGGCCCGCTTCCGTTCGGTGATCTCGAAGCGAATGGCCATGTACTGCCAGGGCCGCCCCGAGGGATCAAGGAAGGGCACGATGGTGGTGTCCACCCAGTAGTAGGAGCCATCCTTCGCCCGGTTCTTGAGCTCACCCCGCCACACATGCCCACGGGCGATGGTGGACCAGAGGTTCGTGAAGAAGGCCTTGGGGTGGTAGCCGCTGTTGATGATGCGATGGTTCTGCCCAAGCAGCTCCGACCGGGAGTACTGGGAGATGCGGCAGAACCGGTCATTCACGTAAGTGATATCCCCCTTCGCGTCCGTGACCGCGACGATGGCACTCTCGTCCAGGGCCTGGCGCAATTCCATCAACTCCCGCATCGTCTCCTCCCGGGGTTGGGGAGTGCCCAGGGCGGGATGGATCAGGAGGAGATGGCCTTCGGGCACGGGCAAGGCGATGAGCCGGGCTCGGAAGGTGGATCCATCGTTTCGGGACAGGAGGCTCCAGCCTTCGGTACGGTGCCCACCGAGGGCTGGAAGGGTGCCCGAAGGCATTCGGAGAATATCCGAGATGAGCTTGCCCCCAGCATCCAGCGCCGCATGCCCCAGGAGGCTCCGGGCGCCCTCGGTCCACTCGAGCACTCGGCCGCTCGGATCGAGAAGGCAGGTGGCAAGCCCCGGCAAATCTCCCAGCAGGAGATGCAGGGGAAGCTGGGGGGCGAGAGAGGCGGGAGTCTGGTTCAAAGGGGATCCGTCTGAGAATGTTAGGTTCCCTTTGATCTGGCGCAAAGGCTTTCATTTCAGACTTAACCATCAAAAAAGCGGCCCCGGAAGGGGCCGCTTTTTTGAGCTTGATCACGCCGGGTGACTCAGCTGCCCATGCCGTGCTTCTTCATGATGGTGCTGCGCTGGGCGTCGTACTCGGTCTGGCTGATGAGCTGGGAGTCGAAGAGGTCCTTCAGCTCCGTGAGCTCCTCCTTGAGGCCCTTGGCAGGGGCGGCCGAGGCGGCGGGCGCCGCGGGGGCGTTGCCGGCGGGGTAGGGGGTCTGGGCCATCTGGCCCATGGCGCCGCCCATCTGCTGACCCATCATGTTGCCCATGCCCATGCCGACGCCGAGACCCATGCCCATGCCGGCGAGGCCACCGGGGTTCTGGGCGGCGAGGGGCACGGAATCGGCCACCTGCATCTGGGTGTAGGCACCCATGACGGGGGACATGATGCCCACGCTGGAGCGCTTGTCGAGCATGGCCTCCACCTCTTCGGGCAGGGCGATGTTCTTCACGCTGAGCTTGGCGCAGTCGAGGCCCATGGTCTGGAACTCGGGGGCCATCTTGGCCTTGAGGGCCTGGCTGATCTCCTCGTACTTGGAGGCG
>DATEZP010000043.1:0-4366 GCA_035255465.1 Holophagaceae bacterium | reverse complement strand
TCCCGCCAACGTGCTGGAACCTGAGATCACCATCAGCGGCGCCGAGGGCAACCGCATCGTGGTGGAGATCCCCGGCATCGAGGAGGGCGACCGGGAACGCATCAAGAAGCTGCTGTCCACGCCCGGACGCCTGGAACAGCGGCTCCTGGCCAAGTACCCGCAGCTCTACTTCGCCAGCAAGGAAGAGGCACTGGCGCACTTCAAGGGCACGATTCCCCAGGAATTCGAACTCCTCCCCGAGATCGAAACGGAACGGCAGGCTCGCCGCGCGGGCCAGGCCGTGGTCAAGACCAAGCCCGGCGAAGAGAAGATCAGCCGCTGGGTGCTGCTGGAAAGCACCGTGGCGGTGGATGGCGCGGACATCATCGATTCCCATCGCGCCTCCAACTCCCAGACCGAAGCCAACGAGGTCAACTTCACCCTCAACAAGAAGGGCGATGACGATTTCGCCCGCCTGACCGGAACCGCATCCGAAGAGAACCGCCTCATCGCCATCGTCCTGGATCGCAAGATCGTCACCGAGCTGAGCGCCAAGGAGAAGATCATCGGCGGGGCCGTGCGCATCAGCGGCAGCTTCTCGGCTCAGGAAGCGGACGATCTGGCCAGCCAGCTTCGCAGCGGCGCCCTGCGGGCACCCATGAAGTTCCTCGAGGAGCGCGTCGTGGGCCCCGGGCTCGGCCGCGACTCCATCCATGCGGGCGTCCGCTCCGCCCTGGTGGGCTTCATCACCATCATCGGCTTCATGGTGTTCTTCTACCGCTGGTCCGGCATGAACGCCATCATCGCCCTCAGCGTGAACATCATCGTGATGATGGGGTTGCTGGGTTCCTTCCGGGCCACGCTGACTCTGCCCGGCATCGCGGGTTTCGTGTTGACCCTGGGCATGGCCGTTGACGCCAACATCCTCATTTTCGAGCGCATCAAGGAGGAGCTCGGCCTCGGCAAGAGCGTGCCCGGAGCCATCGACGCGGGCTTCGACCGGGTGTTCTGGACCATCGTGGACAGCCACGTGACCCAGCTCTTCGCGGCCCTCCTGCTCTTCATCTTCGGCACGGGCCCGGTGAAGGGCTTCGCCGTGACCCTCACCGTGGGCGTCGTGGCCTCGCTTTTCACCAGCATCTACATCAGCCGCTTCATCTACGACTGGGTGCTCGAGCATCACCCCGGCACCAAGACCCTTTCCGTGGGCACCCACACCTTCTTCAAGGGCTCGTCCTATGACTTCATGAAGTACAAGGGTACGGCCATCGCCATCAGCTGGGGCATCATCCTGATCTCGCTTCTCTACGTGCGGCCCTGGAACCTCACCCACAACAACCGCATCCACCTCGGCATGCAGTTCGTGGGCGGCAACGACATGACCGTGCGGTTCCGCGGCGCCATGGAGCCCGAGACCATCCGGGCCGCCCTCGCCAGGCAGGGCTATTCCGACGCCTCCGTGGTGGCCTACGAAAACCCCGACAAGTCGATCCGCGACTTCTCGGTGAAGGTGAAGGCCCGCAAGGACGCGGACCAGAAGGACAGCACCATCCAGGCCAACGCCCTCCGGGCCGTCTTCAAGCAGATGGATCCCGAGGCCGCCGGCAGCCAGCTCCCGGCCCTGAACCTCGAAGGCTCCAAGACGCTGACGGACACGCTGGTGAAGGCCAATCCCGCCGGCATCGGCGGGGACGAAATGGCGCTGCAGGCCACCTACACCCCCTTCGCGGAGAAGATCATCGCCGGCCGCGACCGCCTGCCCTCGGGCCTCTACCAGAGCTTCGCCGAGCTGCCGCAGGACCTGCCCCAGGTCGTGCGGGACACGGTCCAGAAGAGTTACCGGCTGGGCGCGGTGGGCATCCTCAAGGACGAGAGCTTCTCCCCCAGCATCTCAGGCGAGTGGACCCGCAAGACCCTCACGGCCGTGGCCTGGGCCCTGGGCGCCATCCTGGTCTATGTGATGTTCCGGTTCACGGCGAGCTTCTCCGTGGGCGGCATCGTGGCCCTGGTCCACGACATGCTCATGGCCCTGGCCCTCTTCGCGGCCTTCGGCTATGAGTTCAACGTGCCCGTCGTGGCCAGCTTCCTCACGCTGATGGGCTACTCCATGGCCGACACCATCGTGGTGTTCGACCGCATCCGCGAGAACAGCCACCGACCGGAGTACCGCCGCGCCACCATCACCAAGCTGGTGAACGACTCCATCAACCAGACGCTGGGCCGGACGATCCTCACCTCGCTGTCCGTACTGTTCGTGAGCGTCTGCCTATGGCTCTTCGGCGGGCCCGCGCTTCACGACCTGGCCTTCCCCCTGGTCATCGGCGTCATCACCGGCACCTACTCGTCCATCTACATCGCCAGCCCCGTGGTGGTGTACTGGGACCAATGGTTCGGCGGCAAAGATAAGTTGAAACAGCACGCGTAGTGGTTCCACCTTGCGAAAATCGTGGCCCATTCGGGCCACGATTTTCGTATGGAACTACTTCAAATGCTTCTCCAGGAACGCGTAGATCTCCTTGCGGGACTCCTGCGCCACGGTGGTATCGATGCGGTTGAAGCTGTGGCCGCCGGGGGCGTCCTGGTAGATCTTGTGCTCGAAGGTCTTGCCGGCGGCCCTGAGGGCGTTGATGAGGGTCTCGACCTCCACCACGTTCACGTCCCGGTCGTTGGTGGTGCTGTGGATGAGCAGGGGGGTGCGGAGCTTCTGGGCGTTCCACACGGGGCTGCGCCGCCGCACCAGCTCCACGTCCTCGCTGGGGGTCTTGCCGGCGAACATGGTCCGGACCACGGCGTCGTCCCGGTACTCCTCGCCGGCATAGCCCACCCGCATCAGGAGGTCGGAGACGGGCACGCCGGCGTAGCAGGCGGCGAACTTCTCGGGATGGTCGAAGACGGCCATGAGGGCGATGAGGCCGCCATGGCTCCAGCCCACCATGGCGCAGCGCTTCGGGTCCACCGGAAGGTGTTCCACGGCCCAGTCGCGACCGGCCACCACGTCGTCGATCTCCAGGCCGCCGTAGTCGATGGCGTCATACAGGCCCTTGCCGTAGCCCGTGGAGCCCCGGTAGTCGGGCGCCACCACGATGTAGCCCCGCTCGATCATCTCTCGCACGATGTGGGCGTGATAGGTGCCGAAGTCGCCGTGGACGCCCCCGTGGGGCAGCACGATGAGGGGCAGCTTTCGGCCCTTCTCGGCCTTGCGGGGGATGAAGACGTACTGCTGGATCTTCAGGGGGTGCCGCTGGTTCTTGATGCCATAGGTCTCCTCGCCCCGGGGGTTCGGCGGCCCCGTGTAGGTCACCTTGTCCACCACGGCCACGTCCGACAACCGCAGGAACCAGAGTTGATCGTCCGCGGCCTTCCGCACCGCGTCCAGTTCCCAGTTGAGGCCGTTCACGCGGGATTCCACCCGCTTCAGGCGCGCCTCTTCGGGAGCCTGGGCCACGAGGGGGGGCAGGGCCAGGGCGCAGAGAAGGAGCGGGACCGGAAGGCGCATGGGGACCTCGGAGAAGGTTTGACCCGAGAGTACTGCACTGGCCATCGTCATGCGAGGCCTTGGGGGAATCAGCCTTCCCAGCTCACCCAGCCGGCCCGGCCGGGGATCTCTCTCCGTGAAACCTCCTTGGCCGGCGGGTTCGCCGCCTTAAGTTCCGGCAGCCAGTCCGCGTGGGTGCGGGCCACGACGCCGCGCTCCCGCAGGCCGCCCAGGAAGGCGTCGAAGGTCCCGAACAGGGCCCCGCCCTCGACCTCCGTGTGCAGGGCGTAGACGTTCAGGGCGTCCTCGCGCACCAGGTCCCAGACCTCGCGGTTCACCTGGTCGGGCGTGCGGCCCTCCAGGCCCAGCAGCTCGTCCAGGGTGGGCAGGGTGGTGGGGATCTGGAGGGTGCTGAGCGCGCGCCCCTTCACGACGGGGTAGAAGGGCGCGAGGCCCCGGCAGTCGCCGGCGTAGGCCAGGCCGTAGGCCTCCTGCAGCTCCAGCGTGGTGTCGTTGCAGCGCCAGGCGGGGCTCACGGCGCCCAGGGGCTTCTCACCGAAGACCGTGCCGAAGGCCTCGTGGGCATTCGAGTACCAGTCCGACAGCCACTGGCGCGACTTGCGATCCAGCAGGTCGTGGTACTGCACGTGGTCCCAGGCGTGGATGCCCACCTCGTGGCCGGCCATCTTGGCGGCGCGCATCTCTGCGGCCGCGCGCTTCCAGATGATGGGCGCCGGCAGCAGCACGCCGTACATCATGGTCTTGAAGCCGTAGAGCTTGGTGGCGTTCGTGCGCCGCATCTTGGCCAGGAAGCCCTTGCGGAAGATGCGCCGGATGGCCTTGCCGCTGTTGTCGGGGCCGAAGCTGAAGTAGAAGCTGGCCCGCATCTGGTGCTTGTCCAGCAGGCGCAGC
>DATEZP010000042.1:0-90798 GCA_035255465.1 Holophagaceae bacterium | reverse complement strand
ACGGCGAAGAGCGCCTCCAGGTAGGTGACCAGGCTCTTGGGCACCTTGTAGGCGCGCTTCTGGACACTCTTGCCACCGGCTTCCACGCCGAGCTTGGGCGTGCGCTTGAATTCCTTGTCGTCGGTGAAGAAGCCTTCCAGCACGGCCTTGGCCTGGTTCAGGGCGAGGCCGATGCCGAGGCCCATGAGGGCGGGGATGTACTTGATGCGCTTGGTCCAGCCGCGGTTGTCCGTGAGCTCGCGCTGGGACAGGCCGAAGTAGAGGCCCACGCTCACGGCATTGAGCAGGAAGAAGGGGCCATCGGTGGCGAGCAGCACGTACCAGGGGGTGCCGGCACGCAGGATCATGCAGGGCACCATGAGCACGGCCAGGACGACCATGAGCATGTAGTTGCAGTTGGCCGTGAGGTGGAACCAGCATTCGAGCTTGGTGTGCAGGCTCTCCTTGCTTGTCCAGATGGTCTTCATGAGCTTGCAGATGACCTGGGCGTTGCCCTTGGCCCAGCGGTGCTGCTGGCTCTTGAAGGCGTTCACTTCCACGGGGAGCTCGGCGGGGACGACGAGGTCCTTGAGGTAGACGCCCGTCCAGCCCTTGAGCTGGGCGCGGTAGGAGAGATCCGCGTCCTCGGTGATGGTGTCGTGCTGCCAGCCGCCCGCATCGGCGATGGCCGCCACGCGCCACATGCCCGCGGTGCCGGAGAAGTTGAAGAAGGCGTTGGAGCGGTTGCGGGCCGTGTGCTCGAAGACGAAATGGCCGTCGAGCAGGATGGCCTGCACCTGCGTGAGCAGGCTGAAGTCGCGGTTGATGTGCGCCCAGCAGCCCTGCACGAAGGCGACCTTGGTATCGGCGAAGTGGGGCACGGCGTTGCGGAGGAAATCCTCGGTGGGGATGAAGTCGGCGTCGAACATCGCCACCAGCTCGCCCTTGGCGACCTTCAGGCCCTCGTGGAGGGCGCCGGCCTTGAAGCCCGTGCGGTCGGTGCGGTGCAGGTGCACGATGTCGAAGCCCAGGGCGCGGTAGCGATCGCACACGGCCTTGGCGAAACCCATGGTCTCGTCGGTGCTGTCGTCCAGGAGCTGGATCTCGAGCTTTTCCTTGGGCCAATCCATGCGGATCACGGAATCCACGAGGCGCTCGACCACGTTGATCTCGTTGAAGATCGCCAGCTGCACGGTGACGTGCGGCAGGTAATGGGCGTCGCCCTTGGGCTGGGGCACGTCCTTCTTGTGACGGAAATAGAGGACGAGCATCCACAGGCGATGCGCACCGTAGACGCTGAGGACGGTCAGAATAGCGAAGTAGGTTCCGAGAACCAGGTTCTTCAGGATGTCCAAGCAGGGCTCCCCAAGGCGGCTAGGCCGTCGCCTTTATTTTGCCAAAGAATCTTTGGAATACCAACGGTTTAATTGGATTTTTTCATGTCGGAGGCATGCACCTTCCGATAGGATTGGCACTTACGATTCGGGAACCCAATGGGCGAGCAAGACAAGCTTCCACAGACCATCGGCCGCTATGAGGTCCTCCGGGTTCTCGGGGCGGGGGCGATGGGCAGCGTCGTCCTAGCGGAGGATCCCCGGATCAAGCGCAAGGTGGCCATCAAGACCGTGAAGATGGACGCCATCCGCACCGAGCAGGACCGCCACGAGTTCATGGCCCGCTTCCAGCGTGAGGCGGAGGTCAGCGGCCTCCTGAACCATCCCGGCATCGTCGCCATCTACGACGTGGGCGAGAGCGACCAAGGGCCCTTCCTGGCCATGGAATACGTGGCGGGCAAGCCCTTGGACGCCCTCATCAAGGCCCAGACGCCCCTCACCCTGGGGCAGCGCCTGAAGATCGCCGCCGCCGTAGCCGAGGCCCTGGATCACGCGCACGCCCGCGGCATCGTGCATCGCGATGTCAAGCCCGGCAATATCATGGTTTCCGAGGACCTGAAGCCCAAGCTCATGGACTTCGGCATCGCCAAGCGCGAAGACGCTAGCCTCACCCAGACCGGCACCTTCCTGGGCACCCCCAGCTACGCCAGTCCCGAGCAGATCAAGGACGGGACGGTGGACAACCGCTCCGACATCTTCTCCTTCGGCGTGCTCGTCTTCGAGCTGATGAGCGGCCAATCGCCCTTCCCGGGGAGCAGCATCAACACGATCCTCTACAAGATCGTGAATGAGCCCCCCATCGAGGTGCAGCCCCCGGTGACGGGCATCCTGCCCGACGGCTGGAAGCGGGTCTTCGATCGGGTGCTCTCCAAGAAGCCCCAGGACCGCCATCCTTCCTGCACCACCTTCGTCCGCGATCTGGTGGATGCCGTGGCCGAGGGCGAGAAGATCGATCGCCACGAGCTGCTCGGCATCCTGAAGCAGGGCGGCGAGGGGCCGCTGCCCCAGATCGTGAGTCGCGCCCACGATGAGACCTTGCTGGTGCCCCAGAGTGAAGCCGCCAAAGGCAAGGGCCTCTACATCGGGGGCGGCCTGGCCGCCGCGGCGGCCATCGCGGCCTGGGTGTTTTTCAGCGGCGGGTCCAAGCCGGTGCTCATCAAGAGCAATCCCGATGGCGCCACCGTCTACATCAACTCCGTGAAGCAGGATCAACAGACCTCCTTCAATTTCAATTTGAAGGAAGGCGATCTCATCCGGTTGGAAGCCAGGGGTTACCAGCCCTCCAAGGACATCCGCTACACGAAGGCGGAGCCCTTTCCGCCTGAGATCCCGCTCGCGCCCATCATCACCCGGGTGGAGCTCAAGTCCGACCCCGAAGGCGCGGCCGTGGTGCTCGAAGGCAAGGAGGCGGGTGTCACGCCCCTGGTCATCGAAGCCTGGAATCAGGGCGTCGCGCACGACCTCACGCTGACCAAGGGCGACCTCATGTACACCCGGCGTTTCTCCGTGGGCGAGGCTCCCGGAGAAACCACGCTGAAGCTGGAAAGGCGCGTCAGCGCCGCCACCGTGGAGCCCCCCCTGGACCCCAACGCCAAGGGCTTCCTCACGACGAAGGGCGGTTTCTCCGTTTCCCTCAAAGTCGATGGCGCGGATCACGGCCAGCTGGCACCCGGCGGCAAGGTCGAGCTGACCCCCGGCTCCCACAAGGTGGAACTCGCCAGCGGCAAGGTCTTCTTCAAGGAAAGCCGCACCATCACCGTGACCCCAGGGCAGGCCAGCGCCATCAACCTTCCCGGCCTCGCCAACATCACCGTGGAAACCTTCCCCGGGACCGGCCGGGTCTTCATCGATGGCGCCGATGCCGGCATCGAAAGCGACCAGTCTTCCGTGAACGTCGTCCATGGCACCCACACCATCACCGTGAAGGGCCCCAAGGGCTCCAAGTCCGTCACCGAGAACATCGGCGGCGACAAGGCCATCAAATTCCAGCTCTGACCCCCGGGAATCCCCGTGGACGCTGGGCCCCTTCCGCGATAAACTGTTCCCCCATGGCTGGGTAGCTCAGGTGGTTAGAGCGAGGGTCTCATAATCCCTAGGTCGGCGGTTCGAGTCCGCCTCCAGCCACCAAGACAGAAGGAGGACGGTCGACCCGCCCTCCTTTTTTCTTGCTGGAGAACGGAAGGAGGCGGACTCGAACCGCCGAGAAGCAGGGGCGGCCAGGTAGCCCACAGCGAGCAAGGCCCCAGTGGGGCCTCCACCTTTCGGACCGTCCCTCGGACGGTCCTCCCAAGTCTGCAAGCAGACTTGGAGGTGGAGCCTCTGCAGCGGCCGTGGGCGTGGCCAGCCACGCGCGCGGTTCGAGTCCAGGTCGGGTGGGACGCGATCAAAACAGCCACTAAGACAGTAGGTGGACGGTATACCCGTCTGCCTTTCCTTTGCGGGAGCGCTGGGATCTTTGGGACCCCTCAGGGGACGGAGCAGGTCCGCTCCTGCGCCACCTTTTCTACCGGGAGAACATGCTCTTGTAGTGACGGTACCAATCGCTCTGGAAAACCTCTCCAGGATCGTACTTACGCTTGAGTTTGAGGAAATCGGCGAACTGCGGGTAGGCGGCTTCCACCTGTCGGCGAAGCGCATGCCTGTGGTAGGTCAGGTACCAGCTGCCCCCGTGCCGAAGGCTGATGTCGATCAACTTCCGGAACCAATCGCCTGCCCGGATCAACCCGCGAGTCGAGTGCTCGATGTGCAAGTTCAGGCTGATGCAGGCGTAGGGGTTGCGCGCCCAGGGGAGGAAGCTCTCATCATCTCGTTCGATGAGGCGAACGCTGCCGCCGATGATCTCCACCTTCTCACGCAGCGCGTACTGGCGCAGGTCGTTCATGAAGGGGTCCAGGGCTTCGCGTTCGCAGGTGAACTCGCCGATCATTTCGCTGCCCTTCGGCGCCTGTAATCGCCGTTCGACCTCGCGGTGGTAGCCCTCGGGGTATGGGGTCATCTGCAGTTCGTCCGACCAGATTCCTTGACCGCTGAGGGCCTGCTGGTCGCTCAGCATGCGCCGGAAGGCGGCGCCTTGGTCGGAATGTGCGAGTACCATCCGCTCGACCTGCTCAGCTTCGGTGAGCGCCTTGGGGGCCGGGGGCACCGGGGAATTGTCCGGCAAGGGCCGATCGCAGGCGAGGATCCCGCGGCGCAGGAAGTCATCCGCCTTGGAATCGACGGCGCATTGGAAGTCGCCGTAGAGGTGTCCTTCGCGGATTCGCTCTCCGAAAGCGCCGATCAACCCGTCGAGGGAGCGCGATTCAACCACGCGCTGGACCTTGCGGCGCGGAACCAGGCGAAGGGTGACCGAGTAGATGAAGCCGAACAACCCGTAGCCGCCGATCGCCAGCCGGAACAGCTCTGGATTGTCGTGACGGGTGCATAGGTGCATGTCGCCGCTCGCGTCAATGAGCTTGAACGACTCGACATCGCCGATGAACGGCGGAAGGGCAAGGCCTCGGCCATGGATGTTGGCCGACAGGCAGCCGCCCATGGTCAGCAGGTCGGCCCCGACCGGCTTCTGAGCGAACGTCCACTGCTTCTTGTGCCCGCGCTGGCTGGATCGGAGGTGGTCGTACAGTTGCGTCCATTGGAGGCCTGACTCGATCTCGATCCGGCCGTGCTCGGCGTCGAAGCGGAGCACCTTATCGAGCTTGCGCGAATCGATGAGCACGCCGTCAGTGGCGAACTGCTGCCCTCCCATGGCATGGCGACCCCCGGCCACGCAGATGGGGCGACCCTCCGTTCGCGCCAGTTTGAGGGCGTTGCGCACCGCATCCACCGAATCGGGTGTCAGGATGCGGAATACCCGTGTGGTATTGAGCTGCGAATGCAGGTCGTTGACCAGGACGCCTTCGGGCTTCGGCCTGGGCTTGCCCGTTTCCTGGGACCACCCGGCCGCAACACCTGTTGCAGCGAGAAACGTTCGGCGGCTGATCATGCCGGTCCTTGTCGTTTAAGGAGAGCGAGGAGGGAAAGGAGACCCACCCTATCACTCGCCGGCGCAAGTGGGTAGTCAAGGACGAATCCCGGCCTAGGATGATCGGCCGCCGCTGGTGGCCGGTCCCTATTGATGGCTCTGCCCTGTGTGTTGAGGGGGGACTTATCGGCCCTTCCGGAGCACCCACCCCAACCCCACCGGCCCCACGATCGTCGTCAGGAGCAGCGCCCCCACCACCCCGGCTTGGATGCTCGCGCTCAGGAGGGGCTGGCCGCCCAGCTGCAGTTGGGCTCCCGCGGCCACGAAGATGAGTCCCACCTCGCCGCGCGGCACCATGCCCCAGCCCACCACGGAACTGCGGAGGCCCTGGCCGGCGCCGTAACCCGCGACCCATTTGCCCACGAGGCCAAGGCCGGCCAGCACGGCCGCGAATCCCAAGGTCGCGGGGGTGAAGAGGGCGGCCGGATCCACTTTGGCGCCCATCAGCAGGAAGAAGAGGGGGCTCATCACGGCGACCAGGGGATGGATCAACTCCTCCAGGCTGTGCCGCTCGCGATGCTCGAGGTCCACCAGATGGGCGGGTTCCAGGATCAGGCCGGCGGCGTAGGCGCCCACGATGGTGGCGAGCCCCGCGAGATTGCCGAGGTAGGCGAGGAGGAAGGCGAAGGCGAGGCCCAGGGGGAGCAGCAGGCTCTCCGAGCGCAACCGGTTGGCCAGGGCGAAGAGCCGCGGCGTGAGGAACCTCCCGGCGCTGAGCGCGAGGGCGAGGAAGCCCAAGGCGAGGCCCAGCGTGCGCGCCAGGGGGCCCAGGGGCAGGGGGCCGCCCGTGGCGCTGGCGGCCACCAGGCCGCTGACGAGGGTGAGCACCAGGAGGCCCAGCACATCATCGATGACGGCGGCGCCCACGATCACCCGGCCTTCCAGGCTGTCGCTGGCGCCCTGTTCCCGGAGCACCTGGGCGCTGATGCCGATGGAGGTGGCGCACATGCACGCGCCGATGAAGAGGTCCACGGTGAAAGGGGTACCTTGGGGCAGGAGCAGCCAGGCGCCCGCGAGCCCCATGGCCATGGGCGCCACCACCCCAATGAAGGCCACCCGGAGGCTGGGCAGGCCCACCCGAACCATCTGGGGCACGGAGCTTTCGAGGCCCACGGCGAACATCAGCACCACCACGCCCAAGTTGGCGAGGACGCCGGCGCCTTCGGAGGCGGCCAGGTCCGGAACCCAGGGCAGCTTGCGATGCAGGGCGGCCAGCGCCACGCCGGCCGCCAGTTCGCCGGCCACCACGGGCAGCTTGAGGCGCTGGAACAGTTCCCCCGAGAGCTTGGCCACGATCCAGGCGAAGGCGAGGACCATCAGGGTGTGGGCGAAGGGGTCCGCGGAGAGCAGGGCCAGGGGCGGCATGGAACCTCGGGGTGTCCCTGGATTCTAGCCATGAAAAAGGCCCCGCGACGCGGGGCCTTCCTGGACGGTGATCAATCTCAGAGGGTGAGCTTGCGCGCCTCGAGGAGGCTGCCCTGGGCCTTTTCCAGGGCCGTGACGGCCTTGGCGTACCCGATGCGGGATTGCAGTTCGTTGCTCTTGGCGGAATCGAGATCGTTCTGCTTGGAGAGCACGAGGAAGTTGGTGCTCATGCCGTTCTCGAACTTCTTCTGCTCGGCTTCGAGATCCTTCTCCCGGAAGACGCGGGTCTTCTCAGCCGCGGCCACGCCCTTGCTGGCTGCCTCCAGGTTCCGGTAGGCGGTTCGGACTTCGAGCACGATGCTCAGCTCCTGATCCTTGTAGGTCAGTTCCGTCTGGCGACGGTTGGCCCGGGCTTGGGCTTGAACGCCGCGGGCCGCCTTGTTGAAGATGGGGATGGAGAAGGTGAGGCCCACGTTGTAGCCGGGATACTTCCCGCCGGTGAGATCGCTGTTCACGGGGGAGAGCTTGTCGGCGTTGGCGGCGTTGCCGGTGTAGCCGATGCTGGCGTCCAGCTGGGGGAGGAGGCGGTTGTTGGCGGCACGCTCCTGGACGAGGGTGGAATCCAGGTTCAGCTTGGCGGCCTTCAACTCCACGCGCTTCTCGATGGCCATGCGCTCGGAGGTGGGTTCCTCCACGGCGATGGGAGCCACGGTGGGCAGGTCCGCGGTATCGATGGCGGTGGGCTTGCGCTCGGGGTAGAGGGCCCGGATGAGGGCATCCTTGGCATTGAGGAGCTGGGCCTCGGCGCTGATGATGTCCTGCTCGCGCTGGGCCACGGTGGCCTGGGCGCTGGTCACCTCGATGGGAGCGAGGGTGCCGACCTGCACGCGGATCTCGTTTTCCTTGAGTTGCTTCTGGGCCAGGGCCAGGGACTGCTGCTTGTTGTCCAGGTTCACCTTGGCGAAGACCACGTCCCAGTAGAGGGATTCGGTGGTGGCGACGAGGTCGATGATGGCCTTCTGGTAGGAGAGGTCCGCGACCTTGGAACCGTTCCGGGCCACGATCAGGCGGGTGGCGGTGGCTTCACGGCCGAAGCCGCGCAGGAGGCTCTGGGTGTAGGAGGCGCTGAAGGTGCCGTCATAGGCGTAGGGGCCGCCCAGGGGGCCACCGTTCGATTCGGAGACGAAATAGCTCGGCGCGTAGGTGGCGCTGAAGGTGCCGCCCCACTCGAAGGGCTTGAGCACGCTCGCCGTGGCGGTGCGGCTGAAGGTGGTCATCTCGCCCGCCGTGGCGAGGCTGTAATCCTTCTTCTTCGAGATGTTCGCGGAGGCGCCGAGATTCCAGTCGAAGGCGCCACCCTCGATGAGCACATTGGCCTTGGAGTAATCGCGGGTGCTTTCGGCGATGCCCACTTGAAGGTTGTTCTTCAGGGAGGTCTCGATGGCTTCCTGGAGGCTCAGGGCCTTGGGGCCTTCCTGAGCGACGAGCGGGAAGGCCACGAGCAGGGCAGGGAGGGTGAGGACTCGCTTCATCGGTACTCCGGAGTGAAAGAACCAGTGGTGAACAGGCAACCTACGAAGTCAGGGGGGGAGGCGTTTAGGGCCTGGTAGCAGGATGCCCGGATCCGGCGGGGCCGGGAGGCCGGGATTCATCATCTGTTGAAATTCCCGCCGAGTGGAAGCGGGCGGGGGGCGAGCCGGGAGGAGGCCGGGGTGATCCCGGCCGATCCAGGCTACTTCGTGAGGCCGCGGGCGATGACCATCCGTTGGATCTCGGAGGTGCCTTCGTAGACGGTCGTCACGCGGACGTCACGGTAGAGGCGCTCGACCACGTACTCCCGGGAATAGCCATACCCGCCGAATATCTGGACGGCGCGGTCGCACACCCATACGGCGCTTTCAGTCGCGAAGAGCTTGGAGGTGGCGGCTTCCAAGGTGCAGGGTTTCCCGGCGTCCTTGAGCATGGCGGCCTTGTAGATGAGCAAGCGGCTGGCCTCCACCTTGGCGTGCATCTCGGCTAGGTAGGTCTGGATGGCCTGGTGCTCGCCGAGGGGTTTGCCGAAGGAGTGGCGGGTCTTGGCGTACTGGATGCTCTCGTCGAGGGCGCGCTGCATGATGCCTAGGGCCTGGGCGGCGATGCCGATGCGGCCGCCATCAAGGCCGCCGAAGGCCACCTTGAGGCCATCGCCGGGTCCGCCAAGCATGTCGTCGTCGGCCACGAAGGCGTCTTCCAAAGTGACCATGACGGTCTTGGAGGAGCGGAGGCCCATCTTTTCCTCGGGCTTGGACATGATCACGCCGGGCTGATCGGCATCGAGCACGAAGGCGCTGATGCCCTTCTTGCCGAGCTCGGGGTGGGTGATGGCCATGGTGACGAAGTAGCGGCCCACGCCCCCGTTGGTGATCCACGCCTTCGCCCCGTTGAGCTTCCAACCGCCGTCCACCTTGGTGGCCTTGCACTTGAGGGCGGCGGCGTCGCTGCCGGCATCGGGCTCCGTGAGCATGAAGCCGCCCAGCACCTGGCCCGAGGCCAGGGGCTTGAGGTACTTCTGCTTCTGGGCCTCGGTGCCGAAGGCCGCGATGGGGGCGCAGGCCACGGAGTTGTTCACGCTCATGGTCACGGCCACGGAGGCGTCGGCGTAGGCGATCTGCTCCAGGGCGAGGATGTAGCTGAGGGCGTCCACGCCCGCGCCGCCATAGGCCTCGGGCACCATCATGCCCATGAAGCCCATCTCGCCCAGCTGGCCGATGATGGCTTTGGGGAATTCGGCGGAGTGATCCCGGGCCATGGCGCCGGGTTCGATCTCGGCCGTGGCGAATTCGCGAGCGGCTTCCTGGATGGCGAGCTGATCTTCGGAAAGGGCAGGAAACATGGGGCGCTCCAAAACAGCCCAGGATACCCCGGGTTGCGGAGGCCCCGAAGCCCTTGTCTTCCAGGTCACAGACCGGAGGCGCCCTCGGGCTGGATTTCAGCCAGCGGGAAGCGGAGGAGGAAGGTGGTTCCCCGGCCCACCACGCTGTGGACCTCGATTTCGGCATCCATGAGGTCCACGAGGGATTTCACGGAGGCCAGGCCCAGGCCGGTGCCGGATCCGGGAGATTTCGTGGTGAAGAAGGGCTCGAAGATCCTGGCCTGGACCTCCTCGGACATGCCGACGCCGCTGTCGGAGATGATGAGGAGCGCACCCGCCCGACCATCCTTCAGGCTGCAGGTTTGCACCTCCACGAGGATCTTGCCGGAGCCTTCGATGGCGTCCTTGGCGTTCAGCACCAGGTTGATGATGATCTGATCGAGGCGGGTGGGATCCCCGGGGAGGATCATGGGCTTGCTGGGCACCCGCACCACCAGGGAGACGTAGGCGGGAAGGGCGGCCTGCAGCATGGTGATGAGCTGCTGCAGCTTCGCGGGGAGGTTGAAACTGGCATTGGATTCCACCTCTTCGCGTCCGAAGGCCATCAGCTGATTGGCGAGCGCCCCGGCCTGATCCGAGGCCTGCTGGATGGCCTCCAGATCCCCGGGTTGAATGGGGCGCCCTTCGGCCAGATCCTGCCCCACGAGCAGGGCATAGTTCTTCATCACACCCAGCAGGTTCTTGAGGTCGTGGGCGAGCCCGGCGCCGAGGCTGGCCAGGGCGTTGATGCGCTCCGTGCGCAGCAGGAGCCCCTGGGCTTCCTCCAGGTCCCGGGTGCGGGCCTGGACCCGCTGATCCAGATCCAAGGTGAAGGCCCGAAGGTCCCGCAGGGCCAAGACCATGCGGAGCACCACCAGCATGGTCATCGCGATGCCGAGCCCGATGAGCGTGCGATCCCACCGGGAGGGGGCGAAGAAGAGGAAGCCCAGCCCCACGGGGAGGCAGATGAGGGTGGGGAGGATGGGCCCCAGCATGTCCAGGATCCGTTCGTTGAGGAGCCGGGATACCCCGGAATCCGCATGGTCGGCGGGATCCGCGGGGTCCAAGGTGGCGAGCAGGAGGGCCACGCCGGCGGCGAGCACCATCAGGTCCACGGGATGGCCCAGGTAGTACCTCCCCGCGAGGCCGAGCGGAACCTGGGCGAGGGTCTGGAGGAAGGAGATGAGGAAGCCGGCGCCGATCCAACCGAGGGTGCCCTTGAGGCGTCCCCATTGGCCGTAGGCGAGGTAGAAGATGAGCCCGAGGAGGGAGGCGTTCCCCACGAGGAACAGCAAGCTGGTGGCCTTCACGAGGAAGGGGATCCCGGGCGGCTGGCACAGGGGTTCGAGGGCCACGGCCCAACCGAGGAAGAGGACGGCCAATCCCAGGCCCAGGGCGTCCAGGCCCTTCTGGAGGTGTTCGGAGCCCTCCTGGGATTCCCGGGGCCAGGCGGCGAGCGCCAGGCCCATGAGCAGCAACGCGAGAAGGGCAAGGCCATCCCCGGGGGAGGGGAACTCGGGCAACCGGTTCACCCTGAAGGCCACCAGGAGCGGGTAGGCCTGGCAGAGGGTCTGGGCCATGAAGCAGGTTGCAATGAGCCGCCACTCGGTGCGGGAGGTGGGTTGGAGGGAGGACCTCCTCCAGGCCGCGAGGGCCCCCTGGAGGAACACGAGGAAGTTCAGCAGGTTCAGGGCATTCGCCAACCTGAGACCCGGGGGGAGGAAGATGAGGCTCAGACAACCCGCCAGGAGGTAGCCGAGTGCCACCGCCCAGGAACTGGCCGGCATGCGCGCGCGGATACCCGATAGGGAATTCTTCATCTTCAAGTGGCTCTACGGAGCGAAGGGGGATTGTCTTGAATTAATGAGCGGAATTTTCCAATGCGGTTTGAAGTTTGCGAAGCGCGGCTTTGCTGCCTTCCCACTTCATGAGGCCGTGGGCCTCTTCGAATCCGCACCAGCGGAACTCGGTGTGCTCTTCCGGGTGGAGGCGCACCGGCTGGTGGGGGTCCACTTCCAGGGCGAAGCAGGTCTCCGTGTTGAAGCGGGGCTCCGCGTCGGGGAAGCGGACCACGGAGGGATCCACCCAGAAGCTGTGCCGGAGATCCAGGGAGCGGAAACCGACGGCGGAGAGGCCCGTCTCCTCTCCAAGCTCCCGGTGGGCGGCGGACTCCAGGCTTTCACCCGCTTCCAACATGCCGGTGACGCTCTGCCACCAGAGGCCGGTCTGGGGCGTTCGAAGCATCATGAGCACCTCGGGATGCGAGGCTCCCCGGCGCCAGGTGAGGGCGTTCACGCTGCGGCTGGGCTCCCGGGTGGGCCGCACCTCCAGGGCCAGCACGTCGCACAGGTGGGCTTGGAGGCGGTCAGCGGCCTCCTCCCAGGTGGGGCAAGCGTCGCCGAGCAGGCTGCGCAGGCTGCAGACCCCCTTGTCGGTGATGCCGCAGGGCAGGATCCATTTGAAGTGCGGCAGGAAGGGATCCACGTTGAAGGCGAGGCCGTGCGTGCTTATCCAGCGGCTGAGGTGGAGGCCGATGGCGCCCAGCTTCTCGAGGCCCCGGGGCGTATCCACCCAGATGCCCGGAAAGCCCTTGAGCCGGTCGGCCACCACGCCGTAATCGGCCGCGGTGCGGATCATGGCCTCCTCCAGGCCACGCACGAGCCGGCCCACGTCCTGCCGGCCTTCCCGAAGATTGCAGATGGGGTAGACGACGATCTGCCCGGGGCCGTGGTACGTGACCTCGCCGCCCCGGTCCGTCTCCGCCACTTCCACGCCCTGCTGCTCCAGGAATTCGGGGGTGACCAGGATGTCGGCGCGGGTGGCGTTACGGCCCAGGGTGAACACGGGATTGTGCTCCAGGATCACGAGCTGGTCGGGTCGGCCCTCTTCCTGAACGTAGGTGGACAGCGCCTTCTGCATCCGGAGCCCCGCCGGGTAGAACACCCGCCCGAATCGCCGGATCTGGGCCGCCTTGGAACGCTGGAATCCGATGCCACTCATCCCGTTAGATTGACGGAGAGCCGCCCAAACCACCAATGGGTGCGACTTGTCGCTGCTTGGGGGGAGGTCCTCTGGCACACTGGGGCCTCATGTCCCTGGACCCCTCACATATCGGCCGGTACCGCATCCTGGGCACCCTGGGGCAAGGGTCCATGGGAACGGTCTACCTCGCCGAAGATCCGAGGCTGAACCGGGGCGTCGCCATCAAAGTGGTGAGGGCCGGTCTGGGGGATCCGGAAGTGCTGGCCCGGTTCCAGCGCGAGGCGGAGATCAGCGCCAAGCTGCACCACCCCAACGTGATCACCATCTACGACGTGGGCGAGGAGCCCGGCGTGGGGCCCTTCCTCGCCATGGAATTCGTGGATGGCGAAAGCCTCTCCGCCATCCTGAAGGCCGGGGCCATGCCGCCCCAGGATGCGATGGAACTGCTGCTGCAGGCCCGGGAGGCGCTGGAAGCGGCCCATCGCGCGGGCATCGTGCACCGGGATCTGAAGCCTGAAAACTTCATGGTCTCCAAGGATCGCCACCTCAAGCTCATGGATTTCGGCATCGCCCGGGGAGATGGGGCCCGGGTCACCAAGACCTCGGATTTCCTGGGCACCCCGGCCTACGCGGCGCCAGAGGTCCTCAGCGGTGGGCAGGCGAGCCCCGCCAGCGATCGGTGGTCCTTTGCTGTGTCGGCCTTCGAGATGCTCACGGGCAAGCTGCCCTTTCCCGGCGAAAGCGTGGGTTCCATCGTCTACGCCATCGTGCACCAGCCACCGGTCTACCCGGATGGCGTGAGCGCGGAATTCCTAACCCTCTTCGACCGGGCCCTCGCCAAGCGCCCCGAGGACCGGCACCCGGATCTGAAATCCTTCCTCCAGGAGCTGGTGGGGGCCGTGGATCTCTCCGCGGACCACCGCAACCTGCTGGAGCGCCGGCTCGAGGGCACCCTGTCGGGCCTCTCGGCCTCGGGTGCCTGGTCGGCCCCCTCCAAGGTGGAACAGCCCGAATCCCGGCGGTGGAAGATGCTGGCCCTGGCGGCCACGGGCCTGCTCACCCTGCTGATCATCCAGCAGGTGTGGAACCGCCGCGAACCCATCCGCAAGCTCACCATCACCAGTCAGCCCGCGGGGGCAGAGGTGACGCTGGATGGCCAGAAACTGGGGAAGACCCCGCTGCGGGAATTCCTGGTCAAGGGGACGCCGCGGTCGCTCCTGGTGGAGAAGGCGGACTACGTCTCCGAAACCCACGAGATCGGTCCCACCGAAAACACCATCGAGGTCCAGCTGCATCCGGCCTCCTACTTCGTCTCCGTGAAAAGCGTCCCGCCCGGAGCCCAGATCTTCGTCAACGGGCATCCCGAAGGCACGACCCCCGTGGCGAAGCTGGAGGTCTCCGGCGAGGGGCGCCAGCTCATGGAGCTTCGCCTCGAGGGCTACGAGACGTGGACGGAAGCCCTGAAGCGGGGCGAGGCCCTGGAAGATCCCATCCGCCTGCAGAAGATCGACGTGCCCGAGCCCAAGAAGGCCGACAAGACCGCTGCCCACAAGGCGCCCGGCAAGAAAAAGGGCGACAAGAAATCCGAGAAGAAAGCCGACAAGCCCGAAGAGCCCAGCAAGATCCGCAAGCTCTTCAAGGACCTCTTCAAGAAGGACTGAGGGTGAATCGGCCCTAGCTGAGCTGATCGTCCGCCAGCACCATCTCCGTCTGGGTGGCGCGGAAGGCCTGGAGCCGGGTTCGGAGGGCGGCATCATTCAGCGCGAGGATGGCCGCGGCCATGAGGGCGGCGTTGATGGCGCCGGCCTTGCCGATGGCGAGGGTCCCCACGGGGATGCCAGCGGGCATCTGCACGATGCTGAGCAAGCTATCCATGCCGTTCAGGGCCTTGCTCTGCACGGGCACGCCGAGCACGGGCAGGTGGGTCTTCGCCGCGGCCATGCCGGGCAGGTGGGCGGCCCCGCCGGCCCCGGCGATGATCACCTGGAGGCCGCGTTCCGAGGCCTGTTCGCAGTAGCGGAAGAGCTTGTCCGGCGTGCGGTGGGCGCTCACCACCTCGGCCTCGAAGGGGACGCCCAATTCACGCAGGGTGGCGGCGGCATGCTCCAGGGTTTCCCAGTCGGACTTAGAGCCCATGATGAGGCCCACCAGCGGGTTCGACGGCATCACAACCTCAATAGAAAATTCGTTCAACGAACAGGTTAACCCGGAGGTCTCGCGTATCCGCTACGCGGATACCGAGATGATGATGCCGACGAGGGGATTGGCCATGGCAGTGCCCTTTCGCCAAGGAACAGTCTAGTACGCTGGAGTCCCGTTCCGGAGTCCGCCATGTTCCGCACCCTCGCGCTTCTCCTCTCCAGCGTTTTTGCCCTGGCCTCCACGCCCCGCACCCTGCGCGTGGATCTGCACCACCAGGGCACCGCCACCACCGAGTCCTTCAGTCTGGATCGCGTGGTGCTGGAGCCGCTGCCGTGGCCTGGGAACCCCGCCCAACCCCTCGACGACTCCAACTTGGGCAAGTACCGCTTCGAGGTGCGGGATGCGAAGTCTGGCAAAGTGCTCTACTCGCGGGGATTCGCCAGCATCATGGGGGAATGGCAGGATACGGCCGAGGCCCAGAAGCAGAGCCGGGTCTTCGAGGAATCGCTGCGCTTCCCCTGTCCGGAGGCGCCCGTCACCGTCGTCTATCAGAAGCGCACCGCAACCATGGCCTTCGAAGAGGTCTGGAAGGTGGAGGTGGACCCCAAGGGGACCTTCGTGGATCGCGCCAAGCCCCGGCCCGCCGGGGATCTGCTGAAGATCGTCCATCACGGGGACAGCGCCTCCAAGTTGGACCTGCTGATCCTCGGAGATGGCTACACCGCTGCCGAGCGGCCCAAATTCGAGAAGGACGCTCGGCGCCTCTCGGCGCTGCTCTTCGCGCAGGAACCCTTCAAATCCCACAAGGCGGATTTCAATGTGTGGGGCCTGTGCCCGGCCGCTCAGGAATCCGGCATCTCCCGCCCCAGCACGGGCATCCACCGGCACAGCCCCGTGGGCGCCACCTATGATGCTTTCGGCAGCGAGCGCTACGTGCTGACCTTCGAGAATAAGGCCCTGCGGGAGCTCGCCTCGCAGGCCCCCTATGACTTCGTGGAGATCCTCTTCAACGGCCAAACCTACGGCGGCGGGGGCATCCACCAGCTGTACTCCACCGTGGCCAGCGACAACGCCTTCGCGCCCTACCTGTTCATCCACGAGTTCGCCCACCACTTCGCCGGCGTCGCCGACGAGTACTACACCTCCGACGTGGCCCTGGAGCTGGGCAAGCCCCGACTGGAACCCTGGGAACCCAACGTCACAGCCGATCCCCGCAACCCCAAGTGGAAGGAGCTCCTCACGCCGGGTCTCCCCCTCCCCACGCCCTGGAAGAAAGCGGAGTTCGAAGCCTATAGCCACGGCATCCAGAGGGAACGCCGGGCCATCCGCGCCGCCAACCAGCCCGAATCCGTCATGGAGGCCCTCTTCCGTCGCGAAGAAGCCCATGAGACGACCCTGCTCGGCACCGATGTCCACAGCGGGAAGGTGGGGGCCTTTGAAGGCGCGAACTACGAGGCCACGGGCACCTTCCGATCCCAAGAGGACTGCATCATGTTCAGCCGGGACGAGGTGGGTTTTTGCGCCGCCTGCCGGAAGGCCATCGAAGGGGTGATCCGCCAGTACGCGGGTCGCTAAGCGCGATAGGGCCAGGCCCTCTCGAGGTAGGCCTGCAGGGAGGCCGCCGGCCTGCCCAGCAGGGTCTCCGTCGCGTTGGGCTCCACGGCGTAGCCCTGGGCATGCCGATCGAAGCCCGCGGCGGTGAAGGGCACGAGGTCGCTCCAGAAGCCCCTGTGACCCAACCGGGCGCCCCACTTCCGGGCCGATTCATCGGTGAGATGGGGGCCCATGAGGGTCTTGCCGGCGGCCGCGGCGCAGGCTTCAAGCAGTTGGCCCCAGGTCCAGGGCGCGCCTCCAAGGCGGGCTTCTGGGAGCTCCAGGGTGAGCAGGGCTTCGGCGACGTCCTCCACGGCGATGGGATCCAACCGAACGTCCTCAAGGAACCGGGGGATCACGGGGCTGCGCATCATCCAGGCGCCGATCTCATCCAGCAGGGCATCCCCCGGGCCGAAGATGGGGGCGCTGCGGAGGAGGGTCGAGGGGGTGGTGCTGGCGTGGAGGATGGCTTCGGCCTCGGCCTTGCTCCGGCTCCAGGCATCGGGCCCATCCACCTTCAAGGGGGTCAGGTGGATGAGGCGGGAAGCCCGCGTGGCCTCTGCGAGGGCGGTGAGCTCCCGGGCCACCCCAGCATGGGCCAGGTCCAGATCGGCTCCGGGGCGCTCCCGGCTCAGGCCCGCGGCGTTGATGATCCGGGGGCCGGGCTCTAGGCCGAACCCCGCCATGAACACCTCGGGATCGGCCCCAAAGGGCAGCACGGTGAGGCGGCCGGTGGCCCGATCCTCGGGGCTGAAGGGGGCCTCCTGTTCAACCCGGACCAGCGCGAACACCTCGTGCCCGGCGGCCAGGGCCTGCCTCACCACTTCCCCTCCCACGAAGCCCGTGGCTCCGGCGATGACGACCTGCATGCGCACGCCTCCCTCGGTCCATCGTAAGATGAACGTTCATGTCCACCCTGGCCCTGAAATATCGACCCCGCCTGTTGTCCGACCTCGTGGGGCAGGAAGCGAGCGTCAAGGCGCTCACCAACGCCCTCAAGCGCGCCCGGGAGACGGGCAAGCTGCACCAGGCCTACCTCTTCGCCGGCGTGCGCGGCACGGGCAAGACGAGCACCGCCCGCATCCTGGCCCGCGCCCTCAACTGCACCCAGGGCCCCACCGCCACGCCCTGCGGCGTCTGCGATCCGTGCAAGGCCGCGGAATCGCCGGATCAGAACCTGGACATCGTCGAGATCGACGCCGCCTCCCGCGCCTCCGTGGAGGACGCCCGGGCCCTGCGCGAGCAGGCCCAGACCCGCCCCGCCTTCTGCCGCTACCGCGTCTACATCGTGGACGAAGTGCACATGCTCTCGCGGCAGGCCTTCGACGCCCTGCTGAAGGTCATCGAGGAGCCTCCCGCCCACGCCATCTTCGTGCTGGCCACCACGGAACTGCAGGACGTCCCCGACACCATCAAGAGCCGGGTGCAGATCTTCCCCTTCCGCCTCATCCCCGTGCCCGTCATCGAGGCCCGCCTGGCCTGGGTCTGCGAGCAGGAGGGCGTCACGGCCCAGGGGGACGCGCTGCGCCTCGTGGCCGAAGCGGGGCAGGGCTCCATGCGCGACGCGCTGACGACCCTGGACCGCGTCATCGCCGCCGGCGACGGCGTGGTGGGCGAGGAACTCGTGCGTGAGTTGCTGGGCATCGTGCCCGCCTTCCGGGTGCAGGGCGTGCTGGATGCGCTGGCGGCGGGCGACGCCGCGGGCATCCTGGATCACACCCAGGCCCTCGCCGAGCAGGGCGCCGATTGGGATACCTTCTGGCGCGAGCTCGTCACGTCGCTGCGTGGCCGCCTGGAGCAGGAGGCCCGGGCCGGCGGCGGCCCCCAGGCCCTGCTCCGTTGGGCCCGCGTCACCCAGCTCCTGCTGCAGCGGGAACGCGATCTCCGCGACAGCGCGCTCAAGCGGGCCGTGGTGGAGCTGGCCCTCGTGACGGCCTCCCAGCTGCCCCAGCTGGCGCCCCTGGAGGCGCTGATGACGGCTGCTCCAGCCTCGGGCGCGCCTCGGCCGACCGCGGTTCCCACGCGCCCATCGCCACCGCCAAACCCTAATCCGGCCCCCCAGGCGAGCCCCGCGCCTGGGGTGGCCGCACCACCGGCCGGGGACGAGATCCAGGCCCTGGCCCCCGGCACCACCGGCGAAGCCCTGCGTTCCGCCGTCGCCGCGGCGTTGAAGGCCGCCACGAGCTTGCCGAAGACCCTGGCCACCATCCCCCACCTGGCGAGCCTCGTGAGTTGGGAAGCCCGCACCCTCACCTTCCGCTTTCCCGCCAACGCCAAACCCACGGCAGAGCCGCTGGTGAGGGAGCGCGAGAGCCCGCACCTGCTCGGTGCCCTTGCGCCCCTGCTGCCGGGCCTCGCCTATGTGGATGTGCGCTTCGACGAGCCCCTCCAGGCCGAACCACCTGAGGCCAGGATCCGCAAGGACCCGGCCTTCCAGGAGCTGCTGCGACTCAGTGGGGGTGAAGTGGTGGAAGTGCGCAAGGAATAGCCCCCAAGGGTGGAGACCGCGATTCGGATTGAGTCTGTATGGATCAAATACCCGCTCCTTTCCGGTGATCAAGATCATTAGGGCGCGGCTCGAGCGAGCCTGTGTCTTGCTGGCGTGAAGCTCGGGCCCTACTTTCTCCGGTGCGAATTGGAGCGGCGGTAGGCTGCCCCTTCGATTGCCATTGCTAGGCGTCCCGGTGGTTTCCGTCGAGGCCTGGTTTTCGCGTATCCACCGAGCGGGCGGCTCGGCTGCCCGCGCTTCTTGAAAGGACCCACCATGAAGGCCATTCGATTCGCACTTGTCGGGATGCTCGCCGCGACCGCCGCCCATGGATGGGGCCCCGCCACCCATGTGATGGTGGCGAACCAGCTGAAGAGCACCGGGCAATACAAAGCCGAGGTGATGTACGGCGCCGTGGCGCCCGACCTCTACCTGTTGCTGACCCCGAATCCCATGGATCCCTGGGATCCGGCCTTCCGCGCCACCCATTACCCCATGGGCATCTACGCCCCGTGGGCCGCGGCGCAAACCCCGGAGGAGCGGGCGCTCGCTTGGGGCTACCTGACCCACAACGAAGGCTGGGGCGCCGATCACACCGCCCACATCACCAGCAACGTGTTTCCGGGAACGGGCCAGGGCTACGTGATCCTGAAGGCGGCCCAGCTGAGGGCGCTGATGCTTCAGCAGCTGGAGCAGATGGGGATGGGCTCGTACGCGGGATTGATCACCGAGGCCAACACCCATTTCATCGTGGAGTACGGCATCGATCTCGTGGCCAAGGGGATGGAGCCCGAGCTCGGCGAAAAACTGGTGGAAGCCGCGGGGCACCGCAGCGCCGCCATGGGGCCGCTGCTGGCGAGGGCCTATGGCCAGGGTGATCCCCAGGTCGAGCAGGCGTTCCAGCAGGCCGAGGCCTTTTGGGATCCGCTCATGATCCGATACGGATCCATCTTGAAGTTGCCTATGAAGAAGGCGGTGCCTCAGGTCGCCGAGTTCCTCGTGGATCTCGGGGTGGGCCTGGGGGTGCTCCAGGATCCCGGGGCCGACCGGCCCATGCTGGTGCAGCTCATCCAACTGGGGCTCAAGGATTCCATGGCCCTTTGCGCCGAGGACTTCCTCCAGGAGATCCGGGCCACGGTGGAATCCATCCAAGGCTCGGAGTTGAGTCAGCTCACCTATTGAGGCCTGAACGCGACAACGGAGGCGCTTCCCCTGGGGGAGGCGCCTCCGTTGCCGGACATGCCCTGGCGATCAGACCCGGTCGTGATCCGGACGCCAAGTCTGGATGCGCTTCTTGATGGCCTCGCCATCGAGCTTCTCGGCGAGGGCCTGCCGGACCAGATCGGCAAGCTCACCATCGGAGGCGAAACGCAGACCCACACACTGCGAGGGGCTGAGTTCCTGGATGCGGGGGCGGAGGTCCTCGGGCAGGAGGGTGGCCATGCGAAGTCGCTCCTCCAGGCGGATGACGCGATCCTGAACCCTTAGGGCATAGCCTCGGGTCTTGAGCCAATGGATCAGAAGGCCCAGGGCCAGGAGGAAGGTCGCGAGCGGTGGGATGCCTACCCCCTTCCAGAGGCCCCGGATGGCCGCCCCGAAGAAGAAGACATACAGGGGTGCCAGGACCACGTGGTACAGCAGGTCAAAGCGACGGTGGTTGGCATAAGTCTGTTCGGCCATGGATTCCTCGGTTGGGGGTGGTCAGCCAGCATAGCCCGGGCAAGATCCTGCAAAGAATTCCTGGACGGAGGTTGCGGGAAGTTCTCGGGGACGTAAGTTCTACCACCTAAACCCCATCCAGGCTTTCTTGACCCACCACCACGGGGAATCCATGCCTGAAATCAGCCTGAGCGCCATGAGCCTCCTCACCGAAGGCCACCTTCGGGATGCGATGGATGCCATGCCGGTGCCGGTGGCCGCCTTCGATCCCTTCGGTCGCGTGCTCTGCTGGAATCGGGAAGCCCAACGGATCACCGGGTGGTCCTTCCATGATCTCCAGGCCGGGGGCCTGTCCCGCCTCTTCCCGAACGCCCTGGAGCGGGCGCTGGTGATCGAAGAGTGGGGCCGGAAGGGGGATTCCTTCGAAGCCTGGGAGTGGTGCGTCACCGCGCGGGACGGGGGGATGCGGAACCTCCGGTGGACCTCCCAAACCGATCGCCATCCCATACCCGGCTGGGCCACCTGGATGGTGGGCGCCTCCCAGGAAGAAGCGAGGGCCCCCCACTGGAGGCCCCCCTTCGTGCGCACCGCCGGGTGAAGGTTACTTCGCCGCGGTCTTCTGATCCCAGGCGGCCCGGGTTTCCAGGGCCAAGGCCTGCTCCGCGGGTTGGCCGGCGTTGAGGGCGGGCAGTTCCTTGGCGGCCAGGGCCTCGATGGCCTTGATGGATTCCGCCAGCTCACCCTGCAGCGCCTTCACCCGCGCGAGCTGCTCGGGGCTGGGCCGGCCCGGCTGGCCGAACACGCCGCGGTAGAGCCCGCTCACCTTCTCGCGGAGGCGCTCCTCGCCGGTGATGGCGCCGTTGCTCTCCTTGGTGCTCACGAGCTTGGCCCGCTCCACTTCCACCGCGTCGGCGAAGGCTTCCAGCTTAGCTTTCCGGCTGGGGTCGGCCGAAGCCGCCTGGGCCCGGGCCGCGTTCCTCAGCACCAGCACCTGATCCGCGCGGAAGGCCAGATCCTCCACGAGGCGGAAGAGTTCCATGGACGCATTCCACTTCACCTCCCGATCCGCCCGGGTCACGGGGCTGCTGGGATCCGCCTCCAGCTTGAGGGTGCCAGTCAGCACCTCCTTGCCCTTGGTGAGGCGGACGCCGTAGGTGCCATCCAGCACCTCCGGCGCCTGGAAGATGACGCCATCCATGAAGTTGGCGCCGGAAGCGGCCCGGGGCAGGCGCAGCTGGCGGTCCCAGGTGATGCGGTTGAACCCGCGGCGCTTGGAGCCGGGCAGGGTGCGCAGCACGTTGCCTTTCTCATCCAGGATCTCCACCTTCATCTCACCGATGAGGTGCCGCTTCTTCTGCCAGAAGGCGATGGTGGCGCCCCCGGAGCGATCCTGGCCGCTGTACTCCTGATCGCCATCGGACCAGCCGTCGCCGCCGCGATCCAGGGAGGCCGCGGGCCGCGTGGGAAGCAGGGCAACGTCCTTGGCGAGGGTCTCGGGGGTGAGCGCCCGCAGAGAGGTGAGGTCGTCGATGATCCAGAGGCCGCGCCCGTGGGTGGCGAGCACCAGATCGTGTTCGCGGGTTTGGAAGGCCATGTCGCGCACGGCCACCTTCGGGAAGTCGCTGCCCTTGAAGGGGGCCCAGTTGGCGCCGCCATCCACGCTGATGAAGAGGCCGAACTCCGTGCCCAAGTAGAGCAGGTTGGCGCGCACGGGATCCTGCTTCACCACGTGGGCGTACCCCGAGAGCTCCGGCGTGGCGATGGATTTCCACGTCTGGCCGAAGTCGTCGGTGCGGTACACGTAGGGGGTCATGTCGCCGACGCCATGGGCATCAAAGGCCACGAAGGCCGTGCCTTCGGCGTGGCTGCTGGCTTCGATCCAGGACACGCCCGCCACCTTGGGCAAGCCGGGGATCTTGGAGCGGAGGTTGGTCCAGGTCTTGGGATTGCCGCCGTCCTTGGAGAGCTGCACGTTGCCATCGTCAGTGCCCACCCACAGGACCTTGGGATTCTTCGGGCTTTCGGAAATGGAATAGATGGTGCCGTAGGTCTCGGCGGCACTGTTGTCGAGGGTGAGGCCGCCGCTGTCCTCTTGCTTCTGCTTGGAGGGATCGTTGTTGGAGAGGTCGCCGCTCAGGCGCTCCCACGTGTTGCCCTTGTCCTTGCTGCGGAAGAGGATCTGGCTGCCGAAGTAGATGACGCCCTTGTTCGTGGGGCTCATGGCCATGGGGGTGTTCCAGTTCCATCGGAACTTGAACTTGCCGCCATCGCGCTTGGATTCCTCGGCGGTTTCCTTGGGCTGCACGGCAGCGCTGGTGAGGGTCTTGGTGTTGACCCGGACGAGGGTGCCGCCCTGGTATTCGACGTAGACGTAATCCGGATCCGAGGTATCGGGCAGGGCCCAGAACCCATCGCCGCCGTAGAGGTTCGTCCAGTGCTTGTTGGCGAGCCACACGCTGCTGTAGCCCATCCACGTGCTGTTGTCCTGCAGGCCGCCGAACACCTTGTAGGGCCGGCCCTCATCCACGGACACGTGGTAGAACTGCCCCACGGGGAGGTTGCGCACCATGCGCCAGGTGTTGCCCCGGTCCTCACTCACGAACAGGCCACCATCGGTGCCCAGGTACATGATCTCGGGGTTCTGGGGGTGGAAGAGCATGGCGTGGTGGTCGCTGTGGACGCTGCCCCCGAGGGTGCTGAAACTGACGCCGCCATCCTCGCTGGCTGCCAGGTTCAGGCCGGGCTTGTAGACCTTCATGGGGTCCTTGGGATCCACGAAGAGGGCGCTGAAGTAGAAGGGGCGAATGGTGATGTTGGCGCCGTTGTTGCCGCGATTCCACGTCTCGCCGCCGTCATCGCTGCGGAAGATGGCGCCATCCTTGGCCTCCACCGTGGCGTAGACCTTCTTGCTGTCCGAGGGGGCGATGGTCACCGCGATGCGGCCCAGCTTGCCGGCGGGCAGCCCGCGCTTGGGATCGTCCGTGAGGCGGGTCCAGGTCTTGCCCGCGTCGGTTGATTTGAAGAGGCCGCTGCCCGCGCCGCCGCTCTCGAAGGACCAGGGCTGACGGCGGTGCTGCCACATGGAGGCGAAGAGGATCTTCGGGTTGCTGGGGTCGAGGCTGAGGCCGGAGCAGCCGCTGTCCTCATCGGTGTAGAGGATGCGTTCCCAGGTCTTGCCGCCGTCGGTGGTCTTGAAGAGTCCGCGTTCGCCGCCGGAGCTCCACAGGTGGCCCAGGGCCGCGACATATACGGTGTTCGAATCCGTGGGATCGATGGCGATGGCGCCGATGCGCTCGCTGTGGGGCAGGCCCATGAGGTTCCAGGTCTCGCCGCCATCCGTGGTCTTGTAGAGCCCCTCGCCGATGCCCACGCTGTTGCGCACCCAGGGCTCGCCGGTGCCGACCCAGACCGTTCGGGGATCCTTGGGGTCCACCTTGATGGCCCCGATGCTCTGGGCGTACTTGTCGAACACGGGCTTCCAGGTGGTGCCGCTGTTCATGGATTTCCAGATGCCCCCGCTGGCCGCCCCCACGTACAGCGTGAGGCGCCCCTTCTCCATCACGCCATCGATGGCGGAGATGCGGCCGGACATGATGGCGGGCCCGATGTTCCGGGCCTGCAGGCCGGCGAGGGCGTCGGCGTCCAACACCACGGGGGGGGCCTGGGCCACCAGGGCCACAACGGCGAAAGGTAGGGCTAGTGCGAGGGGTCGCATGGGGACTCCGAAAACAGGGTGGGGATCGAGTTGAAATCTGGGGTGACCCCGTGGGGCCGGTTCCAAACGCGCAAAGAACCGGTCCGCGGAAAGCGGAACCGGTCCTTTGCGAGCCGTGGCATGGGCATGGAAACTGAGCCGCCTGGGGTGGCGTGGCTTACTTGACGGCAGGGGCCGCGGGAGCCGCCACAGGGGCGGGCATCTTCAGGCTGGCGGGATCCAGGGTCACGTTGGGCTCGATCTTGTCCACGATGATCTTGGCGCGCTGGGGCATGCCGGGCATGCCCTGCTCGATGGAGAAGGGCATGAGCACGCCCGCGACCTCACGGAAGTCGCCGTAGTAGGTCTCCATCTCCACTTCCTGCTCGCGGATCTTGCGCTTGGAGGTCTGCTTCACTTCGAGGTAGCTGTCGGCATCCAGGTAGTAGGTCTGCACGTCGCCGTTCTTGAGGGTCACTTTGAGCTTGTGGGCGGGGGCGCCCTCCACGGTGTCCTTGCCCATGTACTCCACCTTGTGGCCCTTGGCGGCGTAATCCACCACGGGACCATCGAGGTCGGCCTGCACTTCGGCGGCCTTCATCTCATCGGCGGTGAAGGCTTCGGCGTTCTTGCCACCGCCGTAGCCCTGGAACGGATCGATCTTCCAACCGGCCTTGCCATCGAAGGCGGTGATCTGGGTCATGCCCTGGACGCTCACTTCCATGCGGAAGGCGCCGCGGGCCTGGATGCCTGAGATGGCGATCTCCATGGGGCCCTGCATGAGGCGGCCGGTCATCTTGACGGATTTCAGGGCCTTGATCTTCGCGAGGCCGCCCTTGGCTTCGAAGTTCTTGGCCAGCAGCTGATCCACGGACAGCGCGGGGGCCTGTGCGACGAGGGCGGGAGCCAGGAGGAGGAGGGCGATGGGACGCATGGTGACTCCGTCAGGAGCGGCCGAGGGGCCGGTGGGGGGAATTCAAAAAGCATGGCAGGGTCAGGAGGGATGGAGCTGGGAGGCTCTTGCACAGGCCGCCCAACGGCTGGAAATTCCCGGTGAACGGCATCCCCTCGGGGAGGGTCAGCGCATGGCTTCCATGGGGCTCAACCGGCTGGCTTTGAGGGCGGGGTAGAGGCCGAACACCACGGACAAGGTGAGCGCCACGATCCAGGCCATGATCAGCCCGAAGGGGTTCACCACGAGGCCATAGGGGAAGCTGGCGCTGAGGGCCTGGCAGATGGCCTTGCCCAGCACGGTGCCCAGCAGGGCGCCCAGGGCGGCGAGGACCAGGGCCTCGAGGAGGAATTGCACGAGGATCTGCTTGTCGGTGGCACCCAGGGCCTTTCTCAGACCGATCTCGTAGCGGCGATCGGAGAACGAGATGAGCATGACGGAGAGCACGCCCACGCCCCCCACGAAGAGCACGGTGGCCGCCAGGCTCTGGAGCACCACCTGCCAGCCCCAGATCTGTTCCTTGAACTGGGCGTAGCTTTTCACGAGTTCCGCGCCGAGATCCGCGATTTCAACATCCTCGATGCCGTGGTGGGCCTGCTTGGCCCGGCCGAGCATCATGGCGCCCACTTCATCCACCTGCTGCTTGGACCGCAGCTTCACCATGAGCTGGCTCAGCTTGTGGGTGGGCTCCAGGCGATCCATGTAGGCCTCGAGGGGAATCAGCACTCCGTTGGCATCGATCCAGGTGTCGTCGCTCATGATCTGCAGCGGGGCGAGCACTCCGACGATCTGGAAGCTCTGGCCATCCAGCACCACGGTGCGACCCACGGGGTCGGCGCCGCCGAAGAGCTTGCCGGCCATGGAGCTGCCCACCACGGCCACGGCGCTGCGGCGCTTCGCGTCATCTTCGGTGAGGCGGCGGCCCGAGTTCACCGCGCGGTTTTGCCAGGGGAAGTAGTCGGGGGTCACGCCGATGGCGAAGCTGCGCTCGGTGCCGGCCTGCACGCGCACGGGCAGCTGCTTGAAGGCGCGGGGCAGGTAGGCCTGCACGTCGGGGTGGGGAGCCGTGAGGCGGGTCAGATCCTCGTAGCGGAGCCCGGGGCTCATGGCGAAGCGGGATTGCTGCTCCGTGGTCTCGGGGGTCTTGGGAGCCATGGCGATGGTGCCATCGAAGCTGAGGCCCGAGAATCCGGTGCTGATCTTGTCCACGATGCCATCCATGACGCTGGTCATGACCACCAGGGCGAACACGCCGAGCATGAGCAGGGTCAGGGTCAAGAGGCTGCGCATCTTGTGGCTCCACAGCTCCACGAGGCCGCCGCGGATGATCTCCCAGCCCATGGCGAGGGTGGAGCTTACGCTGGATCGCGCGGCGGGGACCGGCGCCAGCTCATCCAGGATGGTGGGGCCGGGGCTGAAGGGCAGGGCCTGATCACTCATAGCGCAGGGCCTCCATCGGGGAGAGCTTGGAAGCCTTCCAGGCGGGGAAGAGGGCGAACACGATGCCGAAGACCAGGGCCAGTCCGTAGGCCCAGAGGAAGCTGCCGAGCTCCATGCCCAGGGGCACGCCGATGGCGTGGGTGATGGCCCAGGAAAAGGCCACGCCCATGACGAGGCCCACCAGGCTTCCGAGGCAGGTGAGCAGGATCGCCTCCGTCATGAACTCCTTGAAGACTTCCCGGCCCGAGGCGCCGATGGCCATCCGGACGCCCACTTCGCGAACCCGCTCTTTCAGCGAGGCCAGCTGGATGTTGACGTTCACGATGCCGCCCCCGATGAGGGAGAGGACGCCGCTCAGCATGAAGATGATGTCGTAGGCATCGCCGGTGCTCTGGCGTTTCCGCATGCGGGCGGCCACGTCATCGAGGCGCACATCGTCCTGGAGTCGGTGGTTGACCTTCAGCAGGGACTGGAGCTGGGTGGAGAAGGCCGCCATGGCATCCACCTTGGGCATGCGGAAAGTCACGCGGTCCACCCGGGCGTGCACGTCGCCCTGGATGCGGCGCTGCACGAGGCTGGCGGGCACGGCGATGATGCGATTGCGGCGCCAGAAGATGTTGCCCTGGCCCGGCACGTTGCGGAACCGGAAGACGCGCTCCTTGAGCACGCCCACGACGGTGACGGGCACGTCGCCGATGCGCAGGGTGGCGCCCACGGCCTGCCCGTCGGGGTAGAAGGTCCGGGCCACTTCGCTGCCGATGATGGCCACGGCGGCGGCGTTGACCTGCTCCTCGCGGGAAATGGCGCGGCCTTCGCTGAGATCGTACCCCTCGATGTCCAGGTACTCGCCCCCGATGCCGGACACGGGCCGCTCCTGGTCCGCGAAGGCCGAGCGCACCCGGGCCCGGGTGTTGCGCTGGATGCCGACCCCTTCCACTTCCGTGGGATTGAGGGCTTCGCCACCCTCCTGATCGGCCCGGCGCAGGCCGCGGTTGGCGGTCTGAAGGGCGGAGGGGGTCCCGTCGTTGGCCACCTGGTTGGGGGTGACGTTCAGCTTGTCGAGGCCGCCCATCTTCACGTAGAGGGCTTCACTGCGCTTGCGCATGGAATCGCTGATGGAGAAGCCTCCGAGCACCGCCGCGACGCCCAGCATGACCCCGAGGGCCTGCAGAGAGCTGCGCCCGAGGTTCTCCCGGATCTCGACCCAGGCGGATTCGAGTCGGACGCGGAAGGCACCGCTGGCCATTAGGCGACCTCCTCCGCGTGCGCCACCACCAGGCCATCCCGGATCTCCACACGGCGTTGGGCCTGGGCGGCGATGGCGGGATCGTGGGTGACGAGCACGAGGGTGTTGCCCGCGGCGTGCAGTTCCTTGAAGAGGCCCATGACCTCGGCGCCGGTCTTGGAATCCAGGGCGCCGGTGGGTTCATCGGCCAGGAGCAGGGCGGGGCCGTTGGCGAGGGCGCGGGCCACGGCCACGCGCTGGCGCTGGCCACCACTGAGGGCGCCGGGGAGCTTGTCGGCCTTGTCGCCGAGGCCCACCTTCTCCAGCAGGGCCATGCCGCGCTCCTTGCGTTCGCGGGTGCTGAGGCCGGCGTAGAGCATGGGCAGCTCCACGTTGCGGAGCACGCTGGCCTTGGGCAGGAGGTTGTAGCTTTGGAAGACGAAGCCGATCTTGGCATTGCGGATGGCCGCCAGCTGGGCGCCGGCGAGGGCCTGGACCTCCACGCCATCCAGGGCATAGGTGCCCTCGGTGGGGCCATCCAGGCAGCCGAGGATGGCCATGAGGGTGCTCTTGCCGGAACCGGAGGGCCCGATGAGGGCCACGAACTCGCCCCGTTCCACGGTGAGATCGATGCCGCGGAGGGCGTGGACGGCATTGCCGTTCTGACCGAAGACCTTCGTGAGGCCGCGGGTTTGGATGACGGGGGGCATGGTGGGCTCCGCTCGAAGGATGGTGGCCGGGCTAGTTGTTCTCGTCGTCCTTCTCGACCTTCTTCTTGGTCGGATCCTCCAGGGAGACCTGATCCCCCGACTTGAGGCCGGAGAGGATCTCCACGCGTTCCAGGGTGGCGATGCCGGCCTTGACGGCCACGACTTCGAAGTAGTCCTTCCAGTGGTCCGAGAGCCACATGAACTTGGTGCGGCCGGAGAGGCCTTCCTTGGCGGCGGCGATCTGCTCAGGCTTGAGGCCGTCCTTCAGGCGGTACACCACGGGCTGCCCATCCTTGCGCTGCAGGGCCTCCAGGGGCACGGAGATGGCCTTCTCCCGCTTGTCGCCGAGGATCTCCACGTTGGCGCTCATGCCGGTGCGGAACGCTTCGGTGAGCTCGTCCAGCGCCACTTCCACTTCAAAGACCTTGATCTTGTCCTGGAGCTTGGCGGCGGGGGCCACGAAGCGCACCTTGCCGGTGAAGGCCTTCTGGGGGTAGGCATCCAGCGTGATGCGCACGCCGAGGCCGGTCTTCACCTTGGCGATGTCGACTTCGTTGAGGTTCACCCGGATGATGAGGGACTTGAGGTCAGCCACGGTGAACACCACGGTACCGGCGTTGAAGCTGGAAACGCCGCTGGTGATGGTGTCGCCGAGTTCCACGCCCTTCTTGATGACGACGCCGTTCATGGGGCTGGCCACCCGGGCGATTTGGGAGGAGGCGTTGCCGCTGATGGGGATGCCCCGGTCCTCCACGATCTGGTACTTCATCTGGGAGTTCTTGAAGGATTCCTCCGCCAGGTCCCGGGCGGTCTTGGCGTCCCGGTGCACCTGCTCGGAGATGAGGCCCGCCTTGAAGAGGGCCGCCTGCTGGGTGTAGTTCCGCTCGGCGTTCTGGAAGTTGAGCTGGGCCTGGGCCAGGCCGCCCTTCACCTCGGAGAGGGTCTGGGCTTGGTTCACGTCGGGCTCCACCTCGGCCAGGGTCTGCCCGGCGGTGACGACGGCGCCTTCGCGCACCTTCAGCCCCACGACGCGGCCCGATACGGAGCTTTTCACGTCCACCTTGGTGAAGGGATCCACGGTGCCGACCTCGCGGACGCTCACCTGGAGGTCCTCGGTCTGCACCTTGCCGACGCGGAAGGGGAGGTTCTGTTCCCCCTTGCCTTTATCGCCGCCCTTGGCGGTGACGAGGATGCCCCCGATGATCACGACCGCCGCCGTGGACGCGATGACCCAACGCTTTTTCATAGCGAACCCCATGGGAAAGACTCCGAGCAAGCCGGATGCTGTTTCCGGGGTACGGGCTCGGCGGGGGCGGGTTTAGACCCGATGCAAACAGGCCGGAAGGGGGGCGCCCTCCGGCCTGGAATGGTCCAACCTTCAGCTGGGACAGACCCTTAGGCCGTCTTGAACCGCTTGACCCGGTTCTGGAGGTCCTGGGCCAATTGGGCCAGCTGATCGGCGGTCCGGGCGGTCTCCTGGATGGTGGCGGCCAGCTGGATGGTGGCGCTGGCATTGCGCTCCACCATGCTGGAGGTTTCGCCCATGCCCTGGACCACGGATTCCGTGGCCTTCCCCTGCTCCTCCATGGCGAGGGCGATGGTGCGGATGTGCTCGGTATTTTCCTTCATGTTGCCTTCGATGAGTTCGAGGCTGCGGCCGGCGGCATCCACGGCACTGGCGCCCACTTCCACGCGCTGTTTGCTTTCCTGGATGAGCTGGGTGATCTCCTTGGCGGCGGCGGCGCTGCGCTCGGCCAGCTTGCGGACCTCCTCCGCGACCACGGCGAAGCCCTTGCCCATGGCCCCGGCCTTGGCGGCCTCGATGGCGGCGTTGAGGCTCAGCAGGTTGGTCTGGCGGGCGATGTCCTGGATCACGGTGGTGATGCGGCCCACCTTGTCGCTGCTCTCCTCGATGGCATCCATGGCCCGGGCGCTCTCGCGCACGCTGTCGGCGCCCTGCTGGGTGGTGTATTGGGCGGACTCGGCCAGGCTCTCCACCTTGCGGGTGTTGTCCAGCACACCGTGCATGGAGGCGCTCATCTCCACCAGGGCGGCGGAGCTGTCCTCCACGGCCTGGCGCTGCACCTCGGAGGCCTTGCGGAGTTCATCCGTGGTGCTGTTGATCTCTTCGGTGGTGGCGCTGAGCTCGGTGGCGCTGGAGGCGGTGCCGTCGGCCGCCAGGACGATGGCCCGAATGTCGGCGCGGAGCTGCTCCACGACCTCGTTGTAGGTGCGGCCCATCAAACCCAGCTCATCCGTGCCCGTGAGGATGCTCTTCTTGGTGAGGTCCCCCTCGGCCAGGCTGTTGAGGCGGCTGCGGAGGTGCTCCGCGGCGCCGGAGATCTGGCGGCTCACGTAGGAGGCGAACCAGTAGCCCGCGAGCACCGCCACGACGACGGAAATGAGCATGTAGCGCTTGGCGTCGGCGGACAGGCCTTCGACGAGGTTCAAGCCATCGGAGGTCTGCTTGATTTGAAGTTCCAGCAGGTCCCCAAGGCCCTTCCGGGCCTTTTCCAGGTTCTCGCGGCCCAGATTCTGCCGGTCCAGCCGGGGCATCGTTTTGGCCTTCTCCAGATCCCCGGGGAAATCCGCCATGTAGGCCCGGCTGGCCGTGAGGGAGATCGTGACGACGGGCTTTTCCTCGGCGTCCCAGTTGGGATTGGCGTCCAGTTCCTTGAGGTACTTGTCCAGATCCTCTTGCGCCTTCTGGATCTTGGGCATCATCGCCTGGAGAAAGATGGGATCGTCAGCTCCGGCCAGGGCGGCCTTATGCTCACCCCTCAGGAGATTGAAGGCGTAGCGGGCATGGGCGGCCAATTCCTGGTGGTGGATGTTGTCCCGGGTATCTTCGGCGGTCTTGTGAACCAGGCCCAGGGCCCGCCAGACCAGGAAGGTGAGGACCACCAACACGGCCATCTGGCCGGCCCAGAGGAAGAGGAACTTCCCCTTGATGCTGAGGTTCTTCAAATAGGAAGACAGATTCATGGCCAAGTGCTCCGAGGCGATGTCGTCTCAGCGGCGCGACCCGGGGCGGTCTTGAGTTCTGTCAGGTGTGGAAAACCCCTGCCATCAGTGAATCCGCCTGGGGAAGCGGCTCGGAGAGGGCCTGGTCGGCCTGGGCGCCGAGGGCGGCCACCCACTGGTCGGACAGGCCCAGATCCGGCGTCCAGCCCTGGGCCCGCAGCCAGGCCTCGAAGCGGGGCAGGGGATCCTTGACCTTCCATTCCGCCAGGAGGGCAGGGTCCACATACCGTTGGTCGTCGTGCTCGGCGTGGCCGGACATGCGGAAGGTCTCGCACACGAGGAACACGGGGCCCAGGCCCATGAGGCACTGCTGGCGGGCGAAGGCGGCGGCCTGGTAAACGGCCTTGGCGTCGTTGCCATCCACGGTGAGGGTGTAGGCCCCCTGATTGCGGTCGGCCAACCGGCCCTTCATCTGCTTCTCGGGGGGGGTGGAATAGGCGAAACCGTTGGATTCACCCACCACGATGAGCGGGAGTTTGTGCACCACGGCGAAGTTGAGGCCCTCGTAGAAGGCCCCCGTGGAACTGCCCCCATCGCCGATCCAGGTCATGGCCACGTTGGGTTTGCCCTCCTGCCGGAAGGCCAGGGCCACCCCGGCCATGACGGGCACCAAGGCCCCCAGCATGGAGGTGGGCGCGATGAGCCCCTTGGACACGTCGCCGAAGTGGTTGTTGTGCTCGCGCCCCCCGGTGGGGGAGGTGGCCCGGCCCAAGTATTGGCGGAAGACGTCGATGGGCTGGGCGCCCCGGGCGAGCATGGCGCCGAGGTTGCGGATCAGGGGGCCGATGGCATCGCCCTCCTCCAGCGCGAGGGCGGTGCCCACGGCGGTGGCCTCCTGGCCCAGGGAGCGATAGACGCCGCCCATGGTGTGCCCTTGGCGGAACAGGGTGACGAGCCGTTCCTCCGTGAGCCGGGTGAGCAGCATCAGTTCATGCAGTCGGAGCGCGGTGGCCTGATCCATGGAGGCTCCATGTCCGCAAACGAAGTGCGCGAGAGTGCGCAAGGCGTGCGATCCATGGAGATAGGATAGATCATTATGCTGACGATCCGCCCGGCCGTTCCCGCTGATATCCCACTGATCCTCGCCTACATCGGCGAGCTGGCGGCGTACGAGAAGGCTCCGGATACCGCGGTGGCCACGGCGGAGGACATGGCGAAGCACCTCTTCGGAAGCCAGCCCCTGGCCTTCGCGGAGATGGCGGAATGGGAAGGGCGGCCCGCTGGCTTCGCCTTCTGGTTCTTCAACTTCAGCACCTGGGAGGGCAAGCCCGGCCTTTACCTGGAGGACCTCTGGGTGCGCCCGGAGTTCCGGGGCTTCGGCATCGGCAAATCCCTGCTGCGCCACCTCGCCCGGCTGGCGGTGGAGAAGGGCTGCACCCGCTACCAGTGGCAGGTGTTGGATTGGAACACCCCGGCCATCGATTTCTATGAAGCCCAAGGGGCCACGGTGATGACGGAATGGCTCACCTGCCGCGTGGAAGGCGAAGCGCTCAAGGCCCTGGCGGCGGGCACCCCATGAAGGGGCTGCACCTCCTCGGCGAAGCCCTCGGCACCGGCCATCTGTGGGTGGTGGGTGGCGCCCTGCGGGATGAGCTGCTGGGCCGCCCCCACGGCGATTGGGATCTGGCGACGGACCTCCTTCCCGAGGCGGTGATGGACCGGGCCCGGCTGGGTGGCCTCAAGGCGCTGCCCACGGGGCTGCAGCACGGCACCGTCACCGTGGTGGCCGAGGGGGAGGCCTTTGAAATCACGACCTTCCGGAGCGAAGGGGGCTACACCGACGGCCGCCATCCGGATCAGGTGCGCCTGGGCGTGACGCTGGAGGAGGACCTCTCCCGGCGGGACTTCACCATCAACGCCCTGGCCCTGCCGCTGGGTGAACTGGGGGCGCCCGGGGCCCGGGATCGCATCGTGGACCCCTTCGGGGGGCGGGAGGATCTCGCCGCCCGGGTGATCCGCGCCGTGGGGGATCCCCGGGCGCGCTTCAGCGAAGACGGCCTGCGGCCCCTGCGGGCCTGCCGATTCGCCGCCCAACTCGGCTTCGATCTGGAGCCCACCACGGAAGCGGCCATCCGCCCCTGCCTGGAGATCGTGGCCAAGGTGGCCGTGGAGCGGGTGCAGGTGGAACTCACCAAGATGTTGACGGGCGGCTCGGTCACGAAGGGGCTGCGGCTGCTGGAGGCCACGGGGCTGCTGGATCAGTGGCTGCCGGAGCTGAGGCCCCTGGTGGGCTTCGCCCAGAACCACCACCACCGTTACGACGTGTGGGAGCACACCCTGCGGGCCCTGGCCTGCGAGCGCACCGGCCAAGCGGATCTGCGCTGGGGGTTGCTCCTGCATGACGTGGGGAAACCGCCCTGCACGTCCGTGGGGGAGGATGGCGTGATCCATCACTACGGCCACGAGGACCGCTCGGAGGCCATGGCGTCCGAACTCCTCCGCCGGCTGAAGTGCAGCCACCAGCTCATGGATCGGGTGGGGGTGCTCATCCGGCACCATGGTGTGCACCCCTCGGCGGAATGGAGTGATGCGGCCTGCCGCCGCTTCCTGCGGAGGCTGCAGGAGGATGGCCTTTCCCTGGCCGACTGGACGGCCTTCCGGCTGGCGGATCAATGGGCCAAGGGCTGGGGGGATGCGGTCGGTCAGGACACGGGCCTGCCCGATGAGCCTTTCCGCTCGGAGGTGGCGCGGGCCTGCGCGGCCACGGAGGCACGGTTGCAGGGCCTCCTGGATGCACGGCCTGCGCTGTCGGCCAAGGAACTGGCCCTGGATGGCCGGGCCTTGATGGCTTTGGGGGGCCGCCCCGGAGGGCCCTGGCTGGGCGAACTTCAACGGTATTTGTTGGAATTGGTGCTGGAAAATCCCCAGTCCAACACCGCTCCGGAATTGGAAATCGCTGCCCGAACCTGGCTTGCCGAGTCGCCCTGACGGAAATCGAATCTTGGTCGCGTTGACCGATAGGGGTTCAGACCGTCCGAGCCAAAGGGGGCCTGCCATGGGCATGCTGGATCGCCTTCGCGTGAAGCCAAAGCTGTTCTTGTTGGTGGGGATCCTGTTGGGAATCGCGCTGGCGATCTGGGGGACGGGGACCTTCGATCTCTCCCGCACCATCGATCAAGTGCAGAGGTCCTACGAGGAAACGGAACGCGCCGTGCAGGCTTCGGATGGCGTCCGGGAGGCGCAGTCGAATTTCAAGACCCAGGTTCAGGAGTTCAAGAACATGCTGATCCGGGGCCATGAGGCCGCCGAGATGGCGAAGCACCGGGCCGGCTTCGAGAAATCCGAGCAGGAGGTCATCGCGAACCTCGAAAAGGTGATGGTCCTCCTGCCCAAGCTGGGGCTGGATTCCAAATCCGCGGAAGAGACCCTCAACGCCCACCGGGAGATGGGCGAGAAATATCGCGCGGCCCTGCTGCTCTTCGACCCCGCGAAGCCCCTCAGCTACCGGGATGTGGACAAGCAGCTGCGGGGGATCGACCGCCCCATGGCAGCGAGCCTCACGGAGCTCTCGGGGAAGATCCTCAAATTCGCCGCCCAGGAGCGGACGGATCACGTGAAGGAATTGCAGGAGCGTCGGAAGACCTCCATGCTCATCGGCGCTTCGGTGCTACTGGCGGGGCTGATGTTCGCCATGATCCTCACCACCTACATCGTCAACGCCATCACGCGCCCCTTGGCCTGCCTGCACAAAGCCATGGATTCCATGGCGGCCGGGGACCTCCGGGACCGCCTGGAAGTGCGGTGCCGGGATGAGATCGGAGATATCGCCAACAACTACAACGCCCTGCTGCTGAAGTTCACGGAGCTCTTCAACAATTTGAAAACCGCTTCCCAGCAGGTGGCCCAGGGCAGCACGGAGCTGAACGCGACCGCGCACGAAATGCAGCGGGCCACCCAGGAGATCGCGGAATTCGCGGAAGGGCAACGCTTGGCCCAGGAGCAGACCGCTTCGGCGATGACGGAGCTCAGCGCCTCCGTCCAGGAGGTCGCGAACAATGCCCGGTCCAGCCAAGGGGCCACCGATGCGGCTGTGGGTGCGGTCGCGGATGGCACCACCCAGGGAACGGCCACCGAATCGGCCATGGGTTCCATCAGCGATGCCTCCGGCCAGATGGTGCGCGCGGTGCAGGTGATCCAGGAGATCGCCCGGCAGACCAACTTGCTGGCCCTCAACGCGGCCATTGAAGCGGCCAAGGCGGGCGCCATGGGCAAAGGCTTCGCGGTGGTGGCGGAGGAGGTTCGCAAGCTCGCCGAGCGCAGCAGCGCGGCGGCCAAGGAGATCGGGGCCCTCATCGAAGCGACCAACGGCGCCATGGGAGAAGGCGTTCGCACCGTGAAGGCCACGGTGGAGAGCCTCGCGGCGATCCGGGATAACGTGGCTCAGCTGGCCAGCGCCATCACGGAGATCAGCGCGGCTACGGAACAGCAGGGACGCACCTCCCAGGAGGTGGCCGGGCAGGTGGAAGCTTCCGCCCTGGCCACGGCCCGCAGCGCCTCCGCCGCCACCGAACTGGCCCACACCGTGGAGGAGGTGAGCCGCACCAGCAATTACCTGGCCCGGATCGCGGAGGATCTCTCCGCCTCCGTCGCAGGTTTCCGGACTGCGTAGGGTGAACAGGCCTTAAGTTCTACCGCTCGAGCAGCACCACGGCCTGGGCCGCGAGGCCTTCCCCCCGCCCGGTGAAACCCAGCTTCTCCGTGGTGGTGGCCTTGACGTTCAGATCCTCCACGGCGAGGCCGAGCACCGGGGCCACGCGCTCCCGCATGGCCTGGCGGTGGGGCGAGAGTTTGGGCCGCTCGCCGATGAGGCAGACGTCGGCATTCACCACCCGCCAGCCGCGGGCGCGGACGTCGGCCATGACCCGCTCCAGGAGCAGCAGGGAATCGGCCCCTTTGAATGTCGGGTCCGTGTCGGGGAAGTGGAGGCCGATGTCCCCGAGGCCGGCGGCGCCCAGGAGGGCATCACTGAGGGCGTGGAGCATGACGTCGGCGTCGGAGTGTCCGGCGAGGCCTCGATCGTGGGGGACCTGGATCCCCATGAGCATGAGGGGCCGGCCTTCAGCGGGATCCGCGAACCGGTGGACGTCGAAGCCCTGGCCGATGCGAATGGCCATCAGCCCTGGCCCTCCACGAGCTTGGGGTGGGGATTGGGCTGGGTGCTCTGGTGGTGCTCGCCGGTGTGGATGTCGGTGGCGGCCCGGTTGCGCATCTCGTGATCGGGCAGGGTCATCACCACTTCGGTGCCCTGGCCCTCTTCACTGATCACCTCGAGGGTGCCGCCGTGCTCTTCCACGATCTTGCGGACGGTGGCCATGCCGAGCCCCGTCCCCTTCTTCTTGCCGAAGCTGAAGAAGGGCTCGAAGATGCGGCGGAGGATCTTGCGGGGGATGCCTTTGCCGTTGTCCTTCACGCGGAGGACGGCGCCACCGGTGACGCGCTGGATCTGCACGCTCACGAGGCCCGAGGGGCCTTCCAGGGCATCCAAGGCGTTGGCGAGCAGGTTCTCGATCACCCGGGTGAAACGCTCTGGATCGATCTGGATGGAAACGTCATCGCCCTCCACCTCGATCTGGGCCCCGGCCTCTGTGGCCCGGGGAGCGAGAGGTTCCACCAATCCCTCGAGGTAGGTCTTGAGGCAGATGAGGCGCCGCTTCGGTTCCTGCACCTTGGCGTACTCGAGCACGTCCTGGCTGAGCACCGTGAGGCGGCGGATGCCCTCCTGGATGCGATCCACGTGGTGGTGGACCTTGGGATCCCGGGTGGCCATCTCCAGCAACTCCACATGGCCGCGAAGCACGAAGAGGCCGTTCTTGAAGTCGTGCACGATGCTGGAGGCCACCTGGCCCACGGTGGCGAGCACCTCGCTGCGAAGGTTCGCCTCGCTCAATCGCGTGCGTTCGATGGCGATGGAGGCCAGCGCCACGATGGCCTCGAAGGTCTCGCGGCTGGGGGGCTCCGTGATGGGACGGCGGCTGTCGAGGTAGACCACGCCGATGCGCTTGCCCTGCAGGGTGAGCGGCAGGCAGAGGATGGTCTTCAGCTCCAGGCGCAGGATGCTCTGCTGGCTGAGCATCTTCTGATCGTCGGCCACGTTGAGGATCCAGATGGGTTCGCCGCTGTCGAACACCGAGTGCACGGTGCTCATGGAGAGCTGGATGGCCCCTTCGGGCTCTTGACCCAGGTTGCGCTGGGCCTTGATTCGCAGTTCCGCGTCCTCCAACAGCATGATGAAGCCGCGATCGGTGCCGGAAATGCTGAGCAGGCGGTCCAGGGTCTGCTCGAGCAGGTCCTCCAGGTCCACTTCCTGGGCCAGCAGCTGGGCCGTCTCCAGGATGGCCTGGAGGTGCACTTCGCTGCTGCTCTGGGTCTGGCTGATGAGGGTGAGGCTGTAGGCCCCATCGGCCAAGCGCAGCGGGGTGTTGGGATCCCATTGGATGCGTCCCAGCGGTTGATCTTTGTAGAAGGTTCCGTGGGTGCTGCCCAGATCCTCGGCCCACCAGACGTCCTCCTTCACCTCCAGGCGCAGGTGGTTGCGGCTGATCATGCTGTCGGACAGCACGACATCGCAGAGGCTTTGGCGGCCCAGGGTGATCGGCCGGGCCAAGGGGACCGTCCGCTCGAAACCATGGCGGTCTCGGATCAGCAGTTGGTAGCGCTGGGCCAATGGGTCTCCGGGTAGAAGGAGATTGTACCGAAGGTAGGGGCTGGAAGTTTAATTACCAAAGCCAGCATACGCTGCCCCCTATCCGTGGGAACCCCCCAGGGTGAAACTGAAGGCCCATGAATCTGCATCGGCATCCTGATCTTGATCCCAGCTCCACGGACGCCGTGGAGTTCTCCCTGCGCCCCCAACGCCTCGCCGAGTACATCGGCCAGGCGAAGGTAAAGGCCCGGCTCGACATCGCGCTCCAAGCGGCCCAGCGGCGCGGCGAGGTGCTCGACCACGTGCTGCTCTTCGGGCCCCCGGGCCTGGGCAAAACGACGCTGGCCCACGTTTTGGCCAACGAGATGGGGGCTCCATGCAAGGTGATTCAAGCGCCGGCCTTGGAAAAAAAGGGAGATCTGGCGGCCATCCTCACGAACCTGGAGGAGGGGGAATTCCTGTTCATCGATGAGATCCACCGCCTATCGGCGCCCATCGAGGAAATGCTCTATTCGGCCATGGAGGATCGGAAGCTCGACATCCTCATCGGCCAGGGCCCCAGTGCCCAAACGCTGAAGGTGGACCTGCGCCCCTTCACCCTGGTGGGGGCCACCACCCGGGCGGGCCTCCTCTCCAAGCCCCTGCATGACCGCTTCGGCATGGTGCACCGACTGGAGTTCTACACCCGGGAGGAATTGGCCATCATCGCGGCCCGCAGCGCGGACTTGCTGAACGTTCACATGGCCCCCGAAGGCGCCGCCGCCATCGCCCGCCGCAGCCGTGGGACCCCCCGCATCTGCAACCGCCTGCTCCGCCGATGCCGCGACTATGCCGAGGTTAAGGGCGATGGCACCATCACCGCCGAATCCGCCGATGCCTGCCTGAAGCTGCACGAAGTGGATGACCTGGGGCTGGACGGGTTGGACCGCATGTATCTGGAGGCCCTGTGCGGCAAACACCGGGGAGGGCCCGTGGGCCTGCGCACCCTGGCCGCGGCCCTGGGGGAGGACGAAGGCGCCCTGGAGGACTTGGTGGAACCCTACCTGATGCAGGTCGGCTTCCTGGATCGTACCCCCCAGGGGCGCAAGGCGACGGACCATGCCTACGCCTACCTGGGGCTGAAGGGCAGTTCCAGCCCCGGGCCCCTGTTCCAATAGGACCGACCATGCGAAAGAAGGGCGCCCGGGGGCGCCCTTCTTTCGCGTTCCGCGGTGCTGGAACCTACTTCTTGGCTTCCACCCGGGGCTTCTCGGAGGCCGGCAGGCTGCCCCCCTTGGCGACTTCGGCGGCCTTGGTCTCCTCCCTGCGGATGCAGGTGCCCTGCAGGATGCCCCCTTCGTCCACCACCAGGCGGCCCACTTCGACCTCCCCTTCGACGAAGCCGGTGCCGTGGATCTCCAGGCATTCGGTGGTCTTCACGGTGCCCTTCACCTTGCCGGTGACCACGAGGTGCTTGGCCAGCACTTGCCCGGTGACCAGCCCACCGGGGGCGACGATGACCTCCCCCTCGCTTTGGATGTTCCCATCCACGGTGCCTTCGATGCGCAGGCTCCGGGAGCCTGCGAGGATCTCACCCCTGAAGATCATGTCCTTGCCGAGGATGGTGTGGACCGCGGGAGCGGGCTCGGGCTTCTGCTTCTTGCCACCGAAGACCATGGCTACCTCCTAGGAATGCTGCGACAGAGCACCCAGCCACTGGCGCTGGAGCTTCAGGTAAGGCGAAGGATTGACGGGCTTCCCGCCCCGGCGGACCTCGTAATGGAGGTGGACGCCCGTGGCATTGCCGGAGCGCCCCATGCCCCCGAGGATATCCCCCCGTTGCACCTTCTGGCCCACTTTCACATCGACCCGTTCCATATGGGCGTAGAGGGTCTCGAAATCGGCCGTGTGCCTCAGCACCACGCCGTTGCCGTAGCGATCCATCCAGCCCGCTTGCACCACCTCGCCATCGGCCGTGGCCTGGATGGGGGTGCCGGCCTGATTGCTGATGTCGAGGCCGGTGTGGAAGCCGAGCAGGCTTTCACCCTCCTCCTTGACGTTGGCCAGGGGGGCGACCCGCACCCCATAGCCGGAGGAAAGGTAGCCCACGGTGGGAGGAATGGAGGGGGTGGCCGCCCAGGCCTTCAGGATGGGTTCCATGCGGGCCCGGATGAGGCGCGCCTGCATTTGACGCTGATCCAGTTGCTGCTGGAGCTGCCCCACTCGCTCCTTGAGGGCCGGGGAGGGAGCCTGCTGGGGCGCGGCGGGGAGATTCGGGCCGGGCGCCTTGGGATCCAAGAGTTTTAGAAGTTCGGCGTGTTTTTCTTGCAATGCTTGAATTTCGGATTCAAGGCCCTGGGCCTGCTCCAGGGTGGTCCGCAGTTTTTCCTGCTGCTCCCGGGTTTCCCGTTGCAGTTGGGTGAAGGTCAGAACTTTGCGGAAGGACCACAGGCCGTAGCTGCTGCCCAGCACCCCGAAGAACCCGATGCCGAGGGTGCCCCCGATGATCCAGAGCAGCCTTTGGCGGGATACGGACCAGCTGAAGGAGCGATGGCTGAGGATCACCATCACGGTCAGCCAGCGGAGGGAATCCGGCCGACTTTGCCGCACGGCGCGGCGGGGAGTCTCGAGTGGGGAGGACATGAGCAGCCCAGTTTAGCTGGTAAATCGGAGCCCAGGACCCTTGGAATTACAACCTTGTGACGGGTCTGGCCCAACGGGCGGATTGCCTGGGCCAGGGAGGGCTTCCTCAGGCCAGGGCCCGCCGCATCCAGATCTCCAGGGCGTGGCCGCTGAAGTACACGAGGCCGATGAGGGCGTTGAGCGTGAAGAAGGCCTCGTCCATGCGGGAGAGGTCCCCGTCGCGCACCAGCCACTGCTCCCGGAGCAGGATCAGGGCCACCCCGGCCCAGGCCAGCCAGGGGAACAGGTGGCTCTGCTGATCCAGGTTGAAGGCGGCCCAGGCGGTGAGGGCCAGGAGGTGGAGCAGGCGGCTCAGGTACAGGGCCCCCCGGGTGCCCACTTTGGAGGGGATGGAATGGAGGCCGGCCATCCGGTCGAAGGCCTCGTCCTGGAGGGCGTACAGGATGTCGAATCCGGCGGTCCAGGTGAGCACGCCCACGGCCAGCAGCAGGGCCCCACGCTCGATCTGCCCCGTCACGGCGATCCAGGCGCCCAGGGGGGCTCCGGCCAGGGAGAGGCCCAGCACCACATGGGCGAAGGCCGTAAAGCGCTTGCAGAGGCTGTAGCCCAGGATGATGACGAGGGCCACGGGGCTGAGCTGCCAGGTGAGGGGCCCCAGGGCCCCGGCGGCGAGGCCGAACGTCACGATGCCCGCGCCCATGAGGATCAGGGCGCCCAGCCGGCTCACCCGGCCCGCGGGAATGGCCCGCTGGGCGGTGCGCGGATTCTCCGCGTCGACATCCGCATCCACCAGCCGGTTGAAGGTCATGGCGGCCGTGCGCGCGCCCACCATGGCGGCCAGGATCCACAGCAGGGTTCGGGTCTGGGGAATGCCTTGGGCTCCCGCCAGGGCGCCGAGGAAGGCGAAGGGCAGGGCGAACACCGTGTGCTCGAACTTGATCATGTCGAACAATTCCCGCACATTCCCAAGCCCGGAACGGTTCAAAGCTCCGGGTTCGCCGGCCGTTTCCTCCAGCGGTGGAACGGGAGCGTGCGCCTCGGGGGCAGGGGCCTCCACGCGAGGGGATGCGACCGGATCAAGGGGCGGGGCGGGGTCGTGTTGAGGCGTATCCATCGCCTCACATGATCAGACGAAACCCGCGGTTTGTCTCCGGGCTGGGGGGGACCCTCCGGCGCGGGGCCTCCCTGCGGCACCTCCGCCCCATGGGGTGGCACCGAAGCTGGCCGCTGGAATTTAGCCCTTCGGGCGCCGGGGACGATCCCCAGTGGAAGGGTTTCACGCTGGGCGTGGAGCTCGACGACCTCCAAAGGACTCCCTTGCACCGTCGCAGCTTCATCTCGTGCCTGGGCGCCGTGGCCGCCTCCTTCGGCGGGATGGGATGTCGCCGGGGCCGGGAGCTCGTGGTGGGGATCCATCCTTGGATCGGGTACGAAACCCTCTACCTGGCGCGGGGCTTCAAGTGGCTTCCTCCCACGGTCCGCTTCCACGAGGGCGGTTCGGTGAGCGATCTGATGGCGCCCCTGCGGGCGGGCACCCTCGACGCCGCCTGCCTCACCTTGGATGAAACCCTGCGGGCGCGGGCGGAAGGCCTTCCCCTGAAGGTGGTCCTGGTCTTCGATGCCTCGGCCGGGGCCGATGCGGTCTTGGCCCGACCCGGCATCCGGAAGCTCGCCGACCTCCGGGGGAAGCGGCTCGGCGTGGAACGCAATGCGCTGGGCGCCCTGATGCTCGCCAAGGTCCTGGAATCCTCCGGGTTGGAGGCTTCCGATCTCATCCTCGTGGAGATCCCCATCGAGCAGCACGTGGCGGCTTGGCGGCGGAATGATTTGGACGCGGTGATCACCTTCGAACCCACTTCGACCTTCCTCCTGCGAGAGGGCGCCCATGTGATCTTCGACAGCCGGCAGGTTCCGGAGACCGTGTTCGACGTGCTCGCGGTGCGGGCGGACCGGATCCCGGATCGGCGCTCGGCGCTGGGCGCCCTGGTGGCGGGCCACTTCAGGGGGCTCGCCCACCTCCAGACCAACCGTCAGGATTCGATTTATCGCATCGCGGCTCGGCAGGGGGTCACACCGGAGGAGGTGCAGCGGGCCCTTTCCGGCATTTTGCTGCCCTCCCTGCCGGGGAACCGGGCCTACCTGGCCAGCCCCGATTCACGGCTCCTGGCCGCCGCGAGAACCGTTTCCGGCATCCTGGTGAAGAGCGGGGATCTGAAGCGGGAAGCCTCGCTGGAGGGACTCGTGGATCCCACCTGGCTGCCCCGGGACGGAGGCTGATCCCGTGGGGCACCTCAAGGCCGCCCTCCTGTTCCTGCTCCTCGCGCTTCCGGCCCTGCCGCAGGCGCCGCTGAGGATCGGCATGCTGGCCTTTCGCCCCAAGGCCAAGGTGGCGGCGGAATGGGAACCCATGGGGCGCCACCTGGGGGCTGCCCTGGGGCGGCCGGTCACGGTGACCCCTTACGATTTCCAAGATTTGAATGCCGCCATCACCCGCAACGAAGTGGACGTGGTCATCACCAACCCCGGGCACTACATCCTGTTGAAGCAGCGGAACGTCATGTCGGCGCCCTTGGTGACCAAGGTTGACCGGGAGGGGGAACACCGGCTCTCGGCCTTCGGCGGGGTGATCTTCACCCGGTTCGACCACCCCGAGATCCAAGGTCTCGCCGACCTCGCAGGTAAGCGCATCGCAGCGGTGGGCAAGGAATCCCTGGGGGGATTCCAAATGGAGGCCTTCGAAATGCTGGAGGCGGGCGTGCCGCTTCCGGACCAAGACCATCTCGTGGCCATGGGCCTACCCCACGATCGCAGCGTGGAGGCTGTGCTTTCTGGGAAGGCGGATGCCGGCTTCGTGCGGTCGGGGGTCCTGGAAGCCATGGCCCGGGAGGGGAAACTCGACCTCAAGGCCATCCGCATCATCAACCGCCAGGAGCTGTCCTCCTTCCCCTATGCGGTCTCCACCCGCCTTCATCCGGAATGGCCGGTGGCCGTGTTCCCGCAGGTGGAATCCGCCCTCGCGGATCAGCTGGCCATCGCCCTGCTCTCCATCCGGCCCGAGAGTGAGGCGGCGCGGGCGGCGGGGCTGTACGGCTTCACCACCCCTTCGGATTACAGCGGCGTGGAGCAGATGCTCCGCCGCCTGCGCTTGCCCCCCTTCGAGGCGGCCCCCCAAATCACCCTGACCGACCTCTGGAATCGCTACGCGCCCTGGATCTCGGTGTTGGGCGGATTGGTGCTGGTGCTGGGGGTCATGACCGTCGGGCTGGTGCTCCAGAATCGGCAAATCCAGCAGAGCGAAGCCCGATCCTCGATCATCCTGAACAACCTCGACGCCTATATTTATTTAAAGGATCCGGGCGGGCGCTACCTGTTCGCGAATCAGCGGGTGCTGGATTTGTGGGGGGGGATCCCCTTGGAGGATGTGCTCCACCAAGGGGATGCGGCCTTCTTCGAGCCGGAGACCGTGGCCAAGATCCAGGCGATCGACCGCGAGGTGCTGGAAGGGGGGAAGACCGTTCGCGCCGAAGAGACCAACACGATCAAGGGCACGGATCGGACGACGACCTATTGGTCCATCAAGATGCCGCTCCGGAGGGCGGATGGCAGCATCTACGCCCTGTGTGGGATTTCCACGGATATCACAGCGCGGAAACGGGCCGAGGAGGCCATGTCCTACCTGGCGGCCATCGTCGAATCTTCGGATGACGCCATCGTGAGCATTTCCCTGGAGGGGACGATCACCAGCTGGAATCAAGCGGCGGTGCGGATGTTCGGCTACACGGTGGCGGAAGCCGTGGGGCAGTCCGTCCAGATGCTCATCCCCTCCGATCGGAGGGCGGAGGACGCGCAGATCCAGGAACGGGTGCTGACCGGAGAAAGCGTCCGGCAATTCGAGACGGTCCGGCTCCGGAAGGATGGGCACCCGCTGGATGTCTCCATCACCCTCTCCCCGATCCGGAACGCCACAGGGATCATCCTCGGTGCCTCGAAGGTGATCCGGGACATCACGGAGATCCGGAAAGCCGAGGAGCTTCATCGAAAATGGGAAGCCGACCTGCAGCAGGCTCAAAAGCTGGAGAGCCTGGGCAGTCTGGCGGGTGGCATCGCCCACGATATGAACAATGTGCTGGCGGCCATCCAGGCCATCACCCAGACCCTCAAATTCACCCATGCCGCCGATGAAACCCTGGTGGGATCCCTGGACACCATCGAGAAGGCCTCCACCCGAGGCCGGGATCTGGTGAAGGGGCTCACCAATTTCGCGCGGAAGGACCTCCGGGAGCCGGAGCGGTTGGATCTCAATGCGCTCGTGGAGGATGAGATGGACATCCTCCGGCGCACCACCCTTCAGAAGGTGCGGTTGACCCTGGACCTCGATGCCGCGCGGCCGCAGGTGCATGGAGAGCGGAGCACCCTGGCGAGCGCGATCATGAACTTGTGCGTGAATGCCGTGGATGCCATGCCCGAAGGGGGCACCCTCACCCTTCGAACCCGGTGCCTCCCTCCTGGGGAGGTGGCGTTCTCCGTGGAGGACAGCGGCCAGGGCATGACTCCCGAGGTGCTGGCCCGGGCCATGGAACCCTTCTACACCACCAAGCCCGTGGGGAAGGGCACGGGCCTGGGCCTCGCCATGGTCTACACCACCGCCAAGGCCCACGGGGGATCGGTGGAGATCACGAGTGAGCCCGGGAAGGGGACTTGCGTGACCCTCCGCCTTCCGACGGTGCTCCCTTCCGACGACTCCGCGGAGGTCGTGGAGGTGGAGGCGCCCAGCTCCGCGGGGCTCCGCATCCTGCAGGTGGACGACGACGAACTGATCCTCGACTCCGTGCCCGCCATGATCGAGGCGCTTGGCCACCGGATCGACACGGCCATGGGCGGAGCGGAAGCCCTGGATCTGTTCGCGAAGGGGCTGAAGGTGGACCTGGTGATCCTGGATCTGAACATGCCGGGCATGAACGGGGAGGAGACCCTTCGGGAGATCCGAAAGGTTCATCCCGATCTGCCGGTGCTCCTGGCCACGGGATTCCTGGATGCCCGCACCGAAGCCATCCTCAAGGGGGACGCCCGGGTGCGCAGCATCTCCAAACCGTTCTCCATGAAGGAACTGGATGCCAAGATCAAGGAGATGGACGCGCTGCGCCGTTGAATCCGGTTTCCCGCGGACTGCAGGTCAGGGCTTCCGGTCGGCCCGTACGATCCACACGCTGCAGGGGGCGTGGCGGGCCACGGCCGCTGCGGTGCTGCCGAAGAACAAGTGCTCGATCCGGGAATGCCCGATCTGCCCGATCACGAGCAGCGTCGTCGGGGTCGCCTCCATCAGCAGGCATTCCCCGGGATTGCCCTGACGCACCCGGCTGGTGATCTCCGGATAGGGGGCGAGGCATTCATCGAGCTTCGCTTGGACCTTGGGTTCGTGCTCCCGGAACCAGGCGGGATCCCCCAGGGTGGCGTAGGTGGGGAAGTAGGACGGGTAGGGCATCTCCACCACGTGGAGGGCCCGCACAGGCAGGCCCAATTTCAGGCCAAGCTCGTGCGCCTCCGCCAGGGCCTGGAGACTGGCGGGCGAGAAGTCCAGCCCTACGAGGATCGTGTTGAACATGGCGACTCCTTCCGCTCGTGGCCGGTCTGGGCTCAGATGCGGATGACTTGTTCCCTGGGAAGGAACTCCTGCCGGCGGCGATGGGCGCAGAGGGCCTTGAGGGTGAGGGCGACCTCGGTGAGCGTGGGGCCGGAGCGGTCTTCGACGCTCCCATCCTGGGCGGCCAGGGCGAGATCGTTGAGGGAGAGGATGCCTTCGAGGACGCCTTCGGAGGTGGTGATGGGGAGGCGGTGCACGTGATGGGTGCGCATGGCACGCAGGGCCTGGGTGGGGGTGTCGTTGGCGCCGATGACGTGAACTTCGGTGCTCATGACCTCGCGCACGCTGAGCCGGGCGGCGCTGGCGGGATGGGCGGCCAGGGCCATGCAAATGTCCCGATCGGTGAGCACCCCGATCACCCGGTAGGCGTCATCCACCACGGGGAGGATGCCGCAATCGTGCTCATCGAGCAGGGCGGCGGCGGAAGCGAGGGTGGCCTCGGGGCGGCAGGAGGCCACGTAAGTGGGAGACAGTTCGCGGATGGTCATGGCGGTTCTCCTGGAATCACCGACAGCGACGCGGATCGCCGAGGGTGGGGCGATGGAATCTCAACCTCGGGAAGGGACGGGAGGAACGGGGTCCCGGTTCCAGGGACGCCGACCCCTCCGGTCACCCGGCGAAGTACTCCAACTTCGGTTCCGGTAGCAGGTCCATCAATCCCCAACCTGGGCAGAGGTGACGGTCGGCATGGGGAACCTTAGACTTTGAAATCCACGTGGGGAATCGGCTCCCCCTCCGGCAGGTGGGGATGGAGGATGTGCCCGTGTTCGTCGTAGGTCTCCGGCGGGGGTTCCTCCACCTCGGGTTCGGCGCCCCGCCGCTCGCGTCGGCGGCGATCGGGGCCGCTCCACCCCGCGGGAACCCTCAGCGCGCGAAGCACCCGGGGTGGCACCTGCACGGGCCGGGCGGGGCGGGTCCTCAGCACGGGTGAGATGGGGTGGAGGGGATCTTCCTCAAGGGGGCTCATGGGACCCTCAGGATCGGCCAGCCGCCAAGTCCCTGGCCAGGAACATCTCACCGATGTTCTCAGCGGTCAGGAGGCCTACGACCTGGGGCCCCTCCAGCACCACGAGCATGCGGCCCGGGGCCTCGGGCAACCGGGCGAGGGCGGTGGCAAGGGGCTCCACGGGCGTGGTGGCGCCAAAAGAGGCCTCCATGGCCGAGGCCACCGCGGAGCCTTCCTCGTGGTGGGCCAGCGCGTTGAGGAGGCCTTGGTGGGTGAGGAGGCCCTGGCACTGGCCTTCCCGCCCCACGGGGAAGTTGCGCTGGAAGCTGTGGAAGAGCAGATCCCGCGCATGGCCCAGGGATTCCTCCGGGGCCAGGGTGTAGAAGGTGGTGACCATGGCCTCCCGCACGGGAACGCCCACGAGCAGGGCCTGGAGCCGAGTCGCGTTCGCTTCCTCCGCGGCGCTGATCCACACGAAGAGGCCGATGAACACGAGGAACGGATTCCCGTAAAGGCCGGCCACCGCGAAGAGCAGGGCCATCGCCTGGCCCAGGTGCGCGGCGATCCGAGTGGCCCGAACGCGATCCATGGAGGTTGAGAGGATGGCCCTCAGGGCGCGGCCCCCATCCATGGGGAAGGCGGGCAGCAGGTTGAAGATGGCGAGCCCCACGTTGACCAGGGCCAGGCGCCCCAGGAAGGCGGGCAGCGAGGGGATGGGATCCCGGAAGTCCAGCGGGGCCCGGTGGAGGGCGAGCAGTCCGAAGAGGGCCAGGGCCAACACCAGGTTCACCGCGGGCCCGGCGAGGGCCACGAGCAGTTCCTCCCGGGGCTTGTCGGGGATGCGGTCCAGCTGCGCGACGCCTCCGATGGGGAGCAAGGTGATGCCCAGGGTCCGCACGCCGAATCGCCGGGCCGTGAGCGCATGCCCCATCTCGTGCAGCACCACGGTGGCGAACACGGCCAGGATGAAGGCCATGGCCACCATCGCCGCGGCGGCATGGTGCCCCTTGGAGTAGGTGAGTCCGCCGATCCAGAGCAGCAGCAGGAAGAAGGTGGCATGCAGGCGGATTTCAATGCCCGCGAGGGTGCCGAGCTTCCAGGCCCACCTCATGGTCCCAGCTCCTTCAGGCCGGTGGCCGGTGCGGGCTCCCCCGGGGGTTTCAGCCATCGGGTGAGCACCCATTCCCCCAGGGTCAGTAGGCCCACGATGAGCATGGTCAAGGCGATGCGATAGGACCAGAGCCCGGGGAAGGGCCCCGCCAGGAGTCCATGACGGTGGAAGACCAGGTTCACGTTGAGCGCGGCCGGGGTGAGCAGGCGACTCAGGCCCAGTGCGAGCCCCACGAAGGCCAGGGCCCAGAGCGCCGCGTGTCGGGGAAAGCCGCGATGCCGCAAGTACCACCAGGCCGCGAGAAGGGGAGGCAGGTTGGCGAGCACGGAAATCCACTCCACTTCCCGGGTCACGGCGAAGGCGTAGAGGTGCCCCGGTTCCCCCAGGGCCAGCCGGAGGAGCAGGACCATTCCCACGAGGACGGTGGCTTCAAACCAGAGGGCCGGAACGAGGATCAAGGAGGCCGCGTTGCAGAACCAGAGCAGCTCGGGCAGGGTGCCCAGGTGCACCTTCCAGGAGGCGAACAACACCATGTCGATCCCCACCAGAAGGGCGAGGTGCTTCGGATCGTCCCATTGCCATCGGTTCGCTGCCATGGGCACCGTCCAACTCTCAGGCCTGCCCCCAGCATAGGGGCCGGGTCCGGGGGGTGCCTGGATTTGTGATGGGAATCCCCGCCTCAGGTCTTCTCTCGCATCTCCTCCACCTATCTTGGATAGGGACCGGACGGCCCAAGGCCATGAATGGGGTGCCGGAAGGGTGGAATACCCCGCCCCACGCAGATGGGAGCCGTGATGACGATCGATCCGAACAGGCCGGTGGGCGTGGATCCCTACACCCCCGCGGAGATGGCCGGGCGGGTTGAAGCCGGAGGCGTGGCCAAGGCCGCCCTTTCGGCGGGTAGGACCTTCGCGCTGGGGGTGCTGGCCGGAGCCTTCATCGGGCTGGGGGCCTTGCTCTCCACCATCGCCGCCACCGATACGGGGCTCGGCTATGGGCCCACCCGCCTGTTGGCCGGGGCCGCGTTCAGCTTGGGCTTGGTCCTGGTGGTCGTGGGGGGCGCGGAACTCTTCACGGGCAATGCCCTGCTCGTGATGGCCTGGGCGGATCGCAAAGTGCCCACGTCCCGGGTGCTGCGGAATTGGGGGATCGTTTACCTGGGGAATCTGTTGGGAGCATTGGCCACGGCCTACGGCGTGCATCGATCAGGGGTGCTGGCCCTGGGGGGTGGCAAGGTGGCCCAAACGGCCCTGACCATCGCGATCGGCAAGGGGGCGCTGCCCTGGGAGCAGGCCTTCATCCGGGGCATCTTCTGCAACGCCCTGGTGTGCCTTGCGGTGTGGCTCGGCTTCTCCGCCCGCACCACGACCGACAAGGTCCTCTGCATCGTGTTTCCCATCACGGCCTTCGTGGCGGCGGGGTTCGAACACTCCATCGCCAACATGTACTTCATTCCGCTGGGCCGCCTGCTCCAAGGGAATTCGGCCAACGGCCTTTCCTTGCAGGCTTTCCTCTGGGGCAATCTCGTGCCGGTCACGCTGGGCAACATCATCGGTGGGGCTGCACTCGTGGGGGCCCTCTACTGGTTCATCTACCTGCGCAAGGGCTGAGGCCTTCAGCCGCCGCTGACCGGTGGGAGCAGGGCCACTTCGTCCCCGGCTTTCAGGGGGGCGTTTCGATCGGCGAACGATTGGTTCACGGCCAGGAGCGCATCCTTGGGCAGGGCGGCGAAGCGGGCATCCTCCAGAAGCTCACCCAGGGTGGCCACCAGGGGCAGCTCCAGGCGGTCAAAGCCTAGGAGGGCGCGATAACGGGCGAAGGCGAGGATGGTGAGCATGGGGTGATCCGGACAAGGATGCGTGTGGCTTCCAGTGTGGGCTGAACGGGGCCTGGAGCGCGTCACAGGCGGTCAGTTCTTGGGGCTCCAGGTGTGCCGGATCTCCCCGGAGGGGTTTACCCCGCTGTTCTGGCTCTGGGTGGCGCCCAGTTGGAGGGTGAAGCCGCCGAAGTGCCACTCCACCTGGCCTGAGGTGGTGGTGAGATCTCGGCTGCGGCGCTGGGAGACGATGAGGGGTACCTTCCAACCGAAGAGGTTCACGCGCTTGCCCAGGATGACGTCCGTCTCCGTGGTGCCCGTGGTGCCGGTGCGGACGCTGACGCTCACGCGATCCAGACGGAAGGTCTTCCGCACCTGCTCTTGGAAGGCCGCGAGGGCGAGGGTGGTGAGGAGGCCGGTGCTGGCGCTGGCGAGGCCGCTGTTCACGGCGCCCTGGCTGCCCCCGGGCGTGGTGCCGGCGCTTTGCGCGTATTCGGGGTTGATGAGTACGGCCACCATGTCGCTTTGGCTGAGCCGGGGGATGCTGCTCAGTTGCCAATTGAGGTTGGCCATGGTGCCCGTGATCCCCACGGTGACGGTGTATCCCGGCACCTGCACGTCGCCGCTGAGGTCCAGGTGGGGATTGATGGGCAGGTCGGGATCCGTGAAATCGAAGGTGCCCCGGCTCAACACCACGTCGCCCGCGGGCAACAGGTTGGTGATGCGGCCGCCGGGCTCTAGCACCATGCGCCCCTTGAGGCCGGGGCGGGCCAAGGTGCCTTGGATGCGGAAGGCGCCCTCGGGGCGGCCCTCCAGCTTGGCGAGGTTGGTATCCAGCTCCCAGGGCCGGTCCATTTTCACGTCCAGATCCAGGCGGATCTTGTCGAGGGGATCGTTGGGATCCAGCGTGGAGAGCACGGAGCTCTCCGCGAGGGCGCTGTTCACGAGCCAGTCGTAGAGCTTGATATCCGTCTGGTAGGAGAGCCGCGAGGTGGTGATGGCGCCTTTCAGCACGCCGCCGGAGTCATCGCCCCGGAGGGTGGCCTCCAGATCGCCCTGCATGATGAGGCCCTGGAGATCCGGCGGATCTTGGATCTGGAAGGATTTCAGCTGGGCGTTGAACTCGTAGCCGTCCAGGCCGCCGGGTCGCCACTTCACTTCACCGTGGGCCCGGAGGTGGCCCTGGTTCAAGGTGCCTGTGAGGGGGCGCTCCGGGAGGATGGAGATGGTGCGTTCCTGGAACTTCACGTGGAGGCCCAGCTCGCGGATGTTCTCGTACTCCGCGAGGCGCAGGTTGGCGTTCTCCACGTCGAGGGTGCCCTCGAGCTTGGGGTCGGCGTAGGTGCCCCGAGCGAGGAGGTTGAAGGTGCCCTGCCCTTCGGGGCGGAGGCTGTGGAGGAGGCTGCCTTCGTCGATGTCCAGGAGCACGTCAGCGATGGTCTTGAGGTCGCCCAATTCCATACTGCCCTCGGCCCGCACGCCCATGGGCACAGCGGCAGAGAAGGGGAGGGACCCCTTGAGCCGTACCGAAGCGCTGGGGCGCAGCTGGCCTTCGGGGGAGAGCCCCTTCCGCTGAAGCCCTTCGATGAACAGATCCAGGTTGGCCCCGGCGCCGGTGCCTTGAAGCAGGCTCGGCTTGGATTGGCGGAGGCTGAAGGCGGGGAAGGTGCCCTCGAGCCGATCCAACTGCCCCTTCCAGGTGAGATCCGCTTCCGGGCTCCAGCGCCCCTGGGCCTGGAACTCGGCCCGGAGATCCTCCATGAAGTCCTGGGTGAGGCGGCTCGCCAGGTCTTCGGTCTCACAGGTTTCAGGGGTGATCTTGAGGGCGAGGCGGCCCTCCACCGCGGTACCGGACTTGGTGGCGTCCACGCTGAGCATGGGCGCCCCGTGAGTGCCCTTGGAGAGGCTGGCTCTCAAGTGATTGCCGGTGAGGTCGGCGTTGAGGTTGAGACCCTCGAGGCTGCGATCGCCCAGGAGCACCCGGGCGCCGGTGAGTTTGAAGTGCCCTCGCGGCAGGGGCCAGGGGCCGAAGTCCTGCACGTAGGGGCCCTCGAAGAGGAGATCCGCTTGGCCGGTGATCCGGGGCAGGGGCAGGTCCGTTTCGAAGGGGCCGGTGTCCAGGAGGCCGGTCAGGCGTCCCCACCAGGTGCGCCGCACGATGTCCATTTCCAGCTCGCCCTTCAGGGCCAGGGGCCCCGAGGGCTGCGCGGCGCCCGGTTCCAAGCTGCCCAGGTCGCTGGCCACGCGGATGTCGCGCAGGCGCATGCGCAGCGTCTCGATATCCATCTCGAAGCGGGCGGAGGCCGCGGGAACCTTCATGCGGAAGGGCGAGGGGGTGGAGGCCGGAGGAGGATCGCCCAGCACCTCCAGGCTGGCGGCTTCGGCGGTGGCTTGGCCTTCCATCTGGAGGTTGTTGAAGGGGCCGTGGAGCCGCGCCCACCCATGGCCGGTACCCTCCAACTTCACGCCGATGTCCTCATCCGTGAGGCCGGCGGCGCGGAGACCGTGGGAGGCGGCCACGCGGGAGGCGGCGAAGCACATGTCCAGCTGATCGCCTTTGACGGCCTTCGACCAGGTGAGCCAGAGGTTGCCCGTGACCTCACCCCCGCCGGCGTGGGCCGTGAGCTGATCCACCCAGAGCTGATCCTTGCGGATCCGCACCAGGGCGGCCACGTCGTCGGCCTCCTCCAACTCCCAGCGGGGGCGGGCCACCGCCACCTTGCCCTCGAGGGAGAGGCCTTCCTGGGGCGAGAATGCCACCTTCGCTTGCGCGTTCACCGCGCCGCCCATGGGGAGGTCGGTGATCTTCCAGGCCTGCAGCGCCTTGGCCACGCTTTCGGCGCGGACCTCCAGGCGGCCTTCCCCCTGGAGACCGGTGAGGCCCTTGGCTCCCACCCCGGCGGTGCCCTCGGCGTTGAGCCGGAGGCTGCCCAGTCGCAAGTCCTCCGCTTTGAACCGGGCCTGGCCCGCGTCGAGCCGGGCGTCCAGGGTGCCCGCCGGGCCCTGGGCATCGCTGGCTTCGGCCGCCACCTGGACGGACCACCGATCCGGCCGAGCCAGCGCGGCGGAATCACGTGGGCCCTGGGCCTGCCCCTGGAGGCTGAAGCGGGTCTGGGCGAGATCCTGCACCCGGAGGAACCGCGCGGGCAGCTCACCCTGGAGTTCCTTCACGCTGAATTTGAGCGTGGGGATGCCGCCTTTGGCCCAGGCCCCGGAGGCGGCGAGGGTGCCTTGGGGGCTCGACCAGGCCAGGTCCTCCAAGGTGAAGCCGCGGTCGCTGCCCTTGGCCTGCAGCACCAGCCGGCCCGGTTGGATCCCCTTGATACCCGTGTCGAGGTTGGCGCCATCGGCGTCGACGCTCCACCGGGGCTTCAGGAGGCTGCCCGAAAGGCGGGTGGCCAGCCGGATCTCCCCGGAGGCCCGGGTATCCAGCTTGCCCCAGGCGGAGGCTTGGGCCAGGTCCGCGAGGGCCTTCAGGTGGAGTTCCGAACGCTGGCTGAGCACCTCGTATCGGCCCTGGGCCTTCACCTGGCTCCGGCCCAGGCTGATGCTCGCGCGGATGAGGGATAGGACTTCCTCGGACAGATCCGCGTCCAGTTCGAGCGCGCCGCGCTCGGGGCCGGAGGGACCCTCCACCTTTATGCCGGGCGCCTGGATCCCGAGTCGGAGCCGGTTGGCGCCAAGTCCCTGGCCGGTGATCTGGAAGGGGAGGTCGAGGATGGGCACGCCCCAGGCGGGGCCATCCACCAGCACGCGCCCTCCCACCACCTGCAGGAGATCCAGCCGCACCTGGGGATTGGGCTTGGGATCCTTGGGGTGGGGCTTGAGCTTGAGGGCCTGGAGGCGGGCCTCGCTGATGCGGGCTACCGGCTCTTCGATGCGGATCAGGTGGATGCGGGGCGTGTTGCTCGCCAGGCTGCGCGGGTCGAAGCGCGCTTCCAAGCGCTTGATGGTGAGCAGATCTCCGCCCAGGGCGACATGATGGAGGATCAACAACCCGGAGAAGGGACGGGCCTCCACGCGTTCAAGCTGGAAGGAGAGTCCCGTCTCTTCCCGCACTTTCGCATCGATCTTCGAGACGACCCACCGCGTGGTGCCCGGGCGTTCCAGGATCCACCCACCCACTTGCAGCACGGTGGCGCCGCCGACCAGCGCGTAGGTGATCCGCCGCACCCAGGGCCGAGCCCAGAGACGCCGGCAGCCTTCACGGGTGGGATGGATCACAGCCGCCCTCCACTCCCTGGGATGTTCCGGGCCCGGGGGTTGGTTCCCGTCACGCCCGTTCTCCGCACGAGGGACAGCGCGTGGCGCCACGGGGCAGGGATTTGAAGCAGAAGGCGCAGAGCTTGGCCTGGGTGGGATTGGCCATGGAGCGGTAAGTGGGGTGAGGCCCCGAGCTTCCCGTGTTGGCCATGATGGCCGTGCCCAGGGGGCGGGTTTCCCGGGCCACGCTCTCGCGCAGCTTCAGGAGGCCTTCGAGCATGGCGTGGGCGCTGAGGTACCGATCCCCCAGGTTCACGGAGAGGGCTTTCATGACCACTTCGCCGAAGGCCTTGGGCACGGCGGGGTTCTTGAGGTGCGGCGGCACGATCTGTTGGCTGGTGAAGGCCTGGGCGATCTTCAGCGGGTCCGCGTCGTAGAACGGCACGGTGCCCGTGAGCATCTCGTAGAGGGTGATGCCCATGCTCCAGAGATCCGACTGGAATACGGCCCGGCCACGGAAGTGCTCCGGGGCCATGTACGGAGGGGAGCCGATGCGGGTGGGCGCGAAGGGCACGTGCTTCATGTCCAGCTCGCGGCTCGTGCCGAAGTCGGTGACCTTGGCCACGCCCTCTTTGGTGACGAGGATGTTGGCGGGGCGCAGGTCCCGGTGCAGGATCTGGTGGCCGTGGGCGAAGGCGATGGCGGTGCAGACGTCGATGGCCATGCCGAGGGCCACGGGCGGGGCGAGGAAGCGCTCCTTGCGGATCATGCGGTCCAGGCTTTCGCCTTCCACATACTCCAGCACCATGAAGAAAATGCCGTTTTTCCGCTCCACGGTGATGAGCTCGACGATGTTCGGGTGCTTGAGGAGCGCCATGATGCGGGGCTCCTTCAGGAGGTCCACGACCTCCTCCTGCTGCTGGTGGGGCACCTTCAAGGCGACCTTGCGGTTCACCCACGTATCCAGGGCCAGGTACACGGTTCCAAAACCGCCGCTGCCCAGGCGATCCAGGATCTTGTACTTTCCCAAAGTCTGGTCTTTGGCCAGCACCGCTATGCACTCCGAGGTGAGGTCTCCAGCATGACCGGAAATCAGGCGCCAGTCCAAGCAACCAGCGGAGTCCGCTATTCCAGGATGCGATCCAGGAAGGTCCCGGTCTCTTCCCAGGCGGCCACCAAGTGGCGGGTGCGGGGTCGCCCCGAGGGATCCAGCTTGTAGGCCTTGGCCAAGTGGGCCCGGTCCTCGACGGTGGCCCGGTGGTGCTGGCGCAGATGTTCGCCCCAGGACGAGCTGAAGAAGCTCTCCACGAAGCGCAATTCCCCCGCTTCGGCGTGCCCCCGGTCATGGAAGAGGGACCAACGCACCGCGCCATCCCGGATGCGGATGCGCCGGACTTCGCGCATGGCTTCCCTGAAGATGGAGCCCTGCTCCGGTGGGATGCGGTATTCGAGCACCGTGAGAATCGGGCCTTCCTCGGCGGCGATGGGCTCCGGCGGGTGGGGGTGCTCCCGCGCTGGGCTCAGATCCATATCTTCGTGGAGGGCCTGCACCTTCATCCGGCCCGTGGCCGCGAGCACCAGCAGCAGGCCCCCCGCCGCGGCGGAGAAGGCGGTGCTGATCCCCCAATGCTCGCCCACCCAGCCCCAGAAGGCGGCCCCCACGGCCATGGCACCGCCCCACACCGTGATGTAGACGCCCAGGGCACGTGCCTTCACCCAGGAAGGCACCGTGAGCTGCACCCCGGTGTTGAAGGTGCTGAGCACGGACAACCACCCGAAGCCGCACACGAGCAAAGCCACCGCGATGGAGGGGGGATGGTGGAGGTGGGCCATCACCAGCATGGACAGGGCGAAGAGCAGGGTGTTCAAGGCGAGCAGGGTGTTGGGATTGAACCGCGCCCTCAACCGGGGCAGCACCAAGGTCGCCACCACGGCCCCGGTGCCGATGCAGCCGAAGAGGAGGCCGAAGGCCGCGGAGCCCAGGTGCAGCTGGTGGAAGGCCAGGCTGGGCAGCAGGCCGAAGACGATGCCCCCGCAGAAGACGAATCCCCCGCTGCGCAGCAGGATCACCTGTAGCGGGCGCCGGTGGCGGGTGTACCGGAGGCCCACCTTCATGGCGGCCACGAAGCGCTCCGCAGGCAGGTCCGTGGTGGCGACCGGCCGGCTCCAACTCTGAAGCACCGCCACCACGCCCAGGAAGGAAAGCGCGTTGAGGACGAAGGCCCAGGTGGGGCCCAGCCACCCCACCACCAGGCCACCCAAGGCGGGACCCACGGCCCGGCTGACGTTGAAGCCGGCGCTGTTCAGCGCCACGCCCGCGGGGATCTCCTCCCGGGCGAGCAGCTCCGGGATGATGGCGCCCCAGGCGGGTGCATTGACCGCGGCGCCGATGCCCAGCAGCAGGGACATGCCGATGAGGAGACCCGGGCTCAGCAGGTGGAAGGCCGAGCAGAAGGCCATGGCCCCGGCGGCCAGGAGCATCCACGTCTGGGACATGAGGAGCAGGCGCCGGCGATCCACAATGTCGGCGATGGCCCCGCCGGGCATGGACAGGATCAGCATGGGCAGGGTGGTGCCCGTCTCGATGAGGCTCATGAGCAGGGGCGAGGGCGTGAGCTGGGACATGAGCCACTTCTCACCCACGCTCTGCACCCAGGTGCCCACGTTGCTCGCCATGGCCGCGATCCACAGGGCCAGGAAGATCCGATGGCGGAGGGGGGCCCAGGGGTTGCTCGTCGCTTGGCTCACTGGGCAAGGCTACTCACCGGAACCTGAATTGGCCACAGGTGGACACAGATAAATGCAGATATGCACGAGGGCCGCCGCGCCCAGCGCGGTGCCGTCGCGACGCGACGGCAGTCCAAGAGAGAAGAGGGGCCCACGCCTTGAAGCGTGGGCCCCTCTTCTCTCTTGGACCCGGGCCTGGACGGGGGAATAATCCATCCGCGTTTATCCGGTTTTATCTGTGTGCATCTGTGGCTAAAAAAAAGGGCCCCGCATGCGGAGCCCCTTTGACACTCTGACAACCCCTATCCCAAGAACGCCTTGAGCGTCTTGGAGTAGCGGGGGTGGCGGATCTTGCGCAGGGCCTTCGACTCGATCTGCCGGATGCGTTCGCGGGTGACGGCGAACTCGCTGCCGACCTCCTCCAGGGTGTGCTCCGTGGACTCGTCGCCCACGCCGAAGCGCATGCGGAGGACCTTCTCTTCGCGCTCGGTGAGGGTCTTGAGCACGTTGCCCACGGTCTCCTTGAGGCGCTGCTGCACCACCTGGTCCACAGGGGAGCTGACGCTCTTGTCCTCGATGAAATCCCCAAGGTGGGAATCCTCCTCCTCGCCGATGGGCGTTTCGAGGCTGATGGGCTCCTGGGCGATCTTCATGACCTTGCGCACCTTGGACACGGGCATGTCCATGGCGTGGGCGATCTCCTCGACGGTGGCGTCGCGGTTCAGCTTCTGCAGCAGCTCGCGCTGGGTGCGGATGAGCTTGTTGATGGTCTCGATCATGTGCACGGGGATGCGGATCGTGCGGGCCTGATCCGCGATGGCGCGGGTGATGGCCTGGCGGATCCACCACGTGGCGTAGGTGGAGAACTTGAAGCCGCGGCTGTACTCGAACTTGTCCACGGCCTTCATGAGGCCGATGTTGCCTTCCTGGATGAGGTCCAGGAACTGCAGGCCGCGGTTGGTGTAGCGCTTGGCGATGGACACCACGAGGCGAAGGTTGGCCTCGATGAGCTCGGCCTTGGCGGAGCGGCTGATGGCCTCGGCGCCCTTCAGGGAGTTGAAGTCCTTGTGGAAGCCGTCGCTGGTGGTCTCGTACTTCAGAAAGAACTCGGCGAGGGTGGCCTCGATGTGCTCCTGCTCCTGCTTGTAGCGCTCCTTCAGCTTGGCGAAGGCGGGGTTCTTCAGGCGGTCCTTCAGCTCCCGGATCTTGCGCTCGCCGGCCATGACCTGGGCGTGCTGCTGGGTGATCTTGTCAATGAGGCGGGTGACGGCGAGGCTGTTGAGGCCCAGCTTGCGGACCTGGCGGCCCACGCGGCCCCGGGCCAGGAGGATCTCCCGGTCCAGCTTGCGCTTCTTGGGCAGGGTCTTCTCGCCCTTGTCCACGAGCTTCTTCAGGTCCAGCAGCTCACGGAGGGCCTGATCGTAGACGAGGAGCTTCTCGAACTGGTGGTGCACGTGCTGGGTGGCGGAGGTGCTCTCGGCGTCCTCATCCTCATCCACGTCATCGGAGAGGCCCACGACTTCGCGGATCTTGCCGGGGTTCTCCTTCAGCATCTTGCCGATGTCGATGAGGAGGTTGGCGGCGAGGCGGCTGTGGGAGAGCAGGCGCATGACGCTGCGCACGCCCACTTCAATGCGTTTGGCGATCTCGACTTCGTCTTCGCGCTTGAGGAGGGGGACGGTGCCCATCTCCTTGAGGTACATGCGGACGGGGTCGTTGAACTTGTCGCCATCGGCTGAATCGAGGTCGACGTCGCCTTCCTTCTCGCCCTTGGTGGAGGGCTCAACCGCGGTGTATTCGGGCTCGATCTGCTCCTTGGCGAGGAGGGCCTCCTCCTCGGTGGCGCCGACACCGACGCCGAGGCGGGCGAAGAGCCCCATCAGCGCCTCGATGTCCGCCGGCGTGCTGGCCGAAGGCGGCAGGAAGGAATTCAGCTCATCCACCAGGATGTAGCCACGATTCCGTCCGAGGGAGATGAGCGCCTTCGTCAGCTCGAAGTACGTATCCAGGTTGGGCATCGGAACCATTCAAACCTCAAAGGTGGACCTGCTGGCCGATCCCTGTGATCGGGGTCGGGGCACACTCCCGGCATATTGCCTGGAGCGGTCCAGAACCTATCAGTATAGAGAAACCCTCGAAAACGGCAAGGCCGCCGGGATTTACGGCCCCCTAGCGACCCTTCATGGATTGGGCCAAACGGCTTTTGCGCACAAGCAATTCGGCCATCCGCCCCTCCAGCCGGGAGGCCATTCCGGCCTCCCCTTGGGTGCGGGGGTCGGCCAACTGGCGCTGGAGGGCCTGGAGCTCGCGCATCACGTAGGCATTTTCCAGTTTCAGGCGGGTGGCCTCGGGATTGGCCATGGCATCGGGTGCATCCCGGCGGGAGAGATCCGCTTCCAAGGCCCGCGCGATCTGCAGCACCTCCGGGGGCAGCAGCGCATCATCGCCTTCGGAATCCAGAAGGGCCTGCAGCACGGGGGCACCGGCGAGGGCCTCCCACCAGGCCGAGGGCCAGGTGGCCACCTCGGCGGCATGGCCGGCGCGGGTCAGGAGGACGAGGGCCCGGATCTGCTCATCCAGGGCGAGGTTCGCAGGCGCCGCGGGCCCTTCGGGTTCCGGCGGAGCCGCGGCCCCCCCGCGCTTCCACACCCGCTCCACCTCCTGCATGGGCAGTTGCAACTGGTGGGCGAGGCTCACCATCACCTCGCGGTTCTCCGCGGTGCGGGGCAGGTAGGGGATGAACTCCGAGAGGTCCTTGAAGGCCTCCATGCGATCGCGGATGCTGCGCATGTCCTTGCCATCCATGGAGCGGTTGATGACGAAGGAGGTCCAATCGGCCGCTTGGCGGAGGAGATCGCGAAAGGCTTCGGCGCCCATGCGGAGGCACCAGGTGTCGGGATCTTCGCCCTGGGGCAGTTCCAGCAGGCGGACTTCGAACCCGTGGGGCAGGGCCATGCGGAGGGTGCGATCCATGGCGCGACGGCCCGCGGCGTCGCCATCGAAGCAGAGGATGAGGCGGCGGGAGAATCGACCGATCTGCTTGAGATGCTCTTCCGTGAGGCTCGTGCCCATGGGCGCGACGGCGGCGTGGATGCCCTGCTGGTGCAGTTGGAGCACGTCGAAATAGCCTTCGACGATGAGGGCGCCGTCCCGCATTTGGCCCTTGGCGCGGTGGAAGCCGAAGAGCGTTTCGCCTTTCTTGAACAGCGCGGTTTCACGGGTGTTCATGTACTTGGGTTTGGCGTCCCCCCAAGCCCGGCCCGCGAAGGCGACGATGCGGCCCCGGGCGTCGTGGATGGGGAGCGTGAGGCGGTCCCGCAGGAAGTCGATGAGGGTGCCCCGTTCCGTGCGGCTCACGAGCCCGGCCTGCTCCAGCAGGTCACCCGAGAATCCCAGCCCCTTCAAATGCTCGACGAGGCGATCCCAGGCATCCGGCGCCACGCCGAAGCCCGCCTCCTTGCCGAAGGCCTCGGTGATGCCGCGGTCCTGCAGGTAGGCCCGGGCCGCGCCATGGCGGTCCAGCTCCCGCTCGAAGAAGGCCTGGGCGGCATCCAGGGCGCTGCGCAGCCGGGTTTCCGCATCCACTTCCTCGGAGGAGCGCTCCCGCTGCTTGGGCAGCTCGATGCCCGCGTGCCGGGCCAGGGTCTCCAGGGCTTCGGGAAAGGTCATGCCCTCCCGCTCCATGAGCCAGGAGAAGGCATCACCATGTTTGCCGCAGCCGAAGCAGTGGAAGAACCCCTTCTCGGGCACCACCTGGAAGCTGGGGGAGCGTTCGGCGTGGAAGGGGCACAGGCCCGTCCAGGACGCCCCGGCCTTCTTGAGCTTCACCGCCTGGCCCACGAGGGCCAGGAGATCGGTGGCGTCCTTGACGCGGTTGACGAGTTCTCGATCTTTCATTTCAGGCTGGAGGCTTCGGGCTGGAGGCCGGAGGAAAAAACGGCGCGGCCCAGGGGGCCGCGGCTGAATGAACCTCCAGCCTACAGCCTCCGGTCTCCGGCCTCAAAGCATCGACCGGATCTCGTCGTCCGACAATACGCGGCTGCTCTGCTTGGCCCTGGAGAGGATGCGCTCGATGCGTTCGGGGCTCGTGTCGTGCCCATTGCTCTCCAGCCAGTAGATGACGTTGGAGTGGCCGGCCACGGGGCCGATCTCGATCTCCTGGCGGCGGTTCACAAGGGCGGCGGGGACGCCGCTGTAGACGGCGTCCGCGAGTTCGGTGTCCCCTCGCCGCAGGGCCTTCACGATGGCGGCCGCGTGGACGCCGGTGCCCGTGCGGAACGCGTCGCGGCCCAGCAGCGGGTAGTTGGCGGGGATCTCGAAACCGCAGAGCTCGGCCACGCGATCCGCGAGGCCCGGCAGGTCCGTGAGGTCCGCTTCCAGATAACCCATGAGGATGAGGTTCATCATGAGCTGATCCAGGGCCACGTTGCCGCAGCGCTCGCCGATGCCCAGGATGCTGCCGTGGAGGCGATCCGCGCCGGCTTCGAAGGCCGCGATGGCGTTGGCCACGCCCACGCCGCGGTCGTTGTGGCCATGCCAATCCAGACGGATGTGGTCGTAGCCCTTGAGCACGTCCTCCTTGATGAACCGGACGAGGTTGCGTACCCCTTCCGGGGTGGCGTGGCCGCAGGTGTCCGAGAGGCAGATGGCGGAGGCCCCCTCATCGATGGCGGCGGAGTAGATCGCCTTCAGCACTTCGGGCCGGGCCCGGGTGGTGTCCTCGGTCACCATCATCACGGGGATGTGGTTCCGGCGGCAGAAGCTGATGGATTGGCGCACCGTGGCCACGAGGAAGGCCAGGTCCCACCCCTCCACGTCCATGCGGACGGGGCTGGACCCCAGGAAGGCGCCGGCCTCGAGGGGGATGCCAACGCGTTGCTGGATTTCCGCGATGGGGCGGAGGTCGGCCTCCAGGGTGCGTACGGCAGCGTTGGGATGCACGGGCAGGCGATGGTCCCGGACTTCCACCATCAAGGCCTTCACGGCGGCCAGGGCCTTGGGGCCGGCGCCGGGCATGCCCAGATCCAAGCCGTGGACGCCCAAGCGGGAGATGCGGTGCAGCAGATCCCGCTTGGCGGAGATGTCCGGATCCGTGACGGAGGGGCTCTGAAGCCCATCCCGGAGGGTTTCGTCGTTCAGCTGGGGCCGGCGGCCACCCGGGGGCGGCAGGGGGCGGTTCCAATCGTGGATCAGATCTTCGAGGGTCATGGGCTCAGAGGGGCGCCGAAAAGGTCAGGGCGCCGTCTCCAAGACTACCCGCACCGGGCGTCCCAGCAGCTCCACGAGGAGGGATCCCTTGGAATCCAAGGCCTCCAGTTCCGGGCCCAGATCGCCTTCCCCCCGAATCCGGAGGGCCAGGGCCGGATCGCCATCCTCGAGGGAAAGGCCCGTCACCGATTGCCGTCGGCGGCGATCCAGGGCATCGGCGGCCCTCAGGATGCCGGTCAACTTGCGCACGGTGTCCCGGTGCCAGGGGGGCAGGTTGCGGAAGGCTTCGTGCTTTTCCGGTTGGGGATCCTTGCCCCGATGGTGGCGGACCACCTGGGCCAGGATGTCGATTTCCTCGGGCCAGAATCCGGGCAGGGTGGCCGCGCGCAGCAGGTAGGCGCCGTGCTTGTGGTGCCCCTTTTCGGCCACGGAGAAGCCGATGTCGTGCAATCGGCTGGCATGCTGCAGCCACTCGCGCTCCCGCTCGCCCAGCTCGAACCAGGGCTGAACGGCTCGAAAGAGTTGATCCGCGAGGTCCTGCACGTGGCGGCTGTGGCCGGGGTCGGGGTCGTGTCGGGCGGCCAGGGCCTCCACGGAGACGCGACGCCGTTCGGCCAGGGGCGGAATGGCCGCGCCGCCATGGGCGAGGGCATCCCAGATCATGCCTTCCCGGAGTCCCACGGGCAGGTGCTGCACCGGGGGATTGCCCAGCCAGTCGAGCAGGGCCGCGGCCCAGGCGGCGCCCACGTGCAGCACTTCCGCCCGCTTGGGGGGCACGCCCAGTTTCAGCCGGCCCGCGGTGTCCGTGGACCAGAGCTTCTTCTTGAACCGCCTCAGGTAGAGGGGGTCGAAGCGCACGGTGCCGGAGGAACCCAGGGCCAGATCTTCCAGGGTGCCACTGGTGCCGAGCACGAGCCCCGGGGCTGGCAGGCCCGGTGGGAGGTGCTTCCGGGCCTTCTTGATCACCTTGCGGGTGAAGCGGCGAAGCCGTTTAAGGTCCGCCAAGGTCGGAGGGTTGTCCGTGGGGCAGGCCTCCGCCAGGCGCTGCAGACCGAAGGGGATGGACGTGGAGGCCAGCACGTGGCCCGCCTCAACCCACGTGAGCTCCGTGCTGCCGCCCCCGATGTCCATGAGGGTCACGGGCCCCTCGGGGAAGGGGATGGCGTGGCTCACGGCCAGGTGGATGAGGCGGGCCTCCTCCTCCCCGCTGATGATCCGGATGGTGATGCCCAGGCGGGCGGACTCTCGCAGGAAATCCGGCGCGTTGCGGGCGTCCCGCAGGGCCGCCGTGCCGCAGGCCATCACGGTGTCGCAGTGGAACCCCTCGATGACCTGGGCCATGAGGGCCAGGGCTTCAAGCCCCTCCTGGAAAGCCTCGGACGCAATCTCGCCCTGCTGGGCGTTGCCCCGGGCCAGCCGCACCATGGCCTTCTCCCGGGCCAACACCCGTTGGTTGCCGACGGAGTCCACCTCCACCACCACGAGGTGGAGGGAATTGGAACCGACGTCAAGGGCGGCGATGCGCATACTTCACGTTAGATCGGGGCTGGGGGTTCCTCCATGCAATTCCACCTGCTTCCCCTGGATGAGGCGCTCGCGGGCCTTCGCAGCTCCCCGGAGGGGTTAACGACGGAGGAGGCCGCCCGGCGCCTGGTGGAGTTCGGGCCCAACCGCGTGGAGCCGGTGCGGAATCGCTCGCTGCTTTGGGAACTGGTGCGCCAATTCGTCCATTTCTTCGCCCTCATCCTCTGGGTGGCGGCGGGTCTCTGCTTTCTCGCGGAATGGAGGGATCCCGGTGGGGGCATGGCGAAGCTCGGGGTGGCCATCCTCGTGGTGATCCTGGTGAACGGGCTCTTCGCCTTCTGGCAGGAGGCGAAGGCGGAGCAAGCGGTGCGGGGACTGGAAGCCTTGCTGCCGATGGAGGTGCTCGTGGCCCGCAACGGCCGGTTGGTGCAACGGGCCGCGGAGGCGCTGGTGCCCGGGGACGTGGTGGTGCTGGAGGATGGCGATCTCGTTCCGGCGGATGTGCGACTGCTCGAGGGATTCGGCCTCATGGTCAATGCTTCGGTGCTCACGGGCGAATCGGCGCCCCTCCCCCGGGATGTGCGGCCGGAAACCGAGGCCAGCCCGTTGCGGGCCCGCAATGTTCTGTTGGCGGGCACCTCCATCGTCTCGGGGCAGGGCAAGGGCCTCGTGTACGCCACGGGCATGCGCACGGAATTCGGCCGCATCGCGGGCCTCACCCAATCGGTGGAGGGGCGGGTCAGCACGTTGCAGCGGGAGATCACCCGGGTGAGCCGCACCATCGCCCTGTTGGCCCTGGCCATCGGGGGCACCTTCTTCCTGCTCGGCCGCACCCTGGGCCTCACGTTCTGGCAAAACCTCGTCTTCGCCGTGGGCATCATCGTGGCCAACGTGCCCGAGGGCCTCCTGCCCACGGTGACCCTGGCCCTGGCCATGGCCAGCCAGCGCATGGCCCGCCGCCATGCCCTGGTGCGGAACCTCCCCACAGTGGAGACCCTGGGGTCCGCCACGGTGATTTGCACGGACAAGACGGGCACCCTTACCCAGAATCGCATGGTGGTGCGGCGGATCTACGCGGATGGCCACCTCACGGAGGTCGGGAGTGCGGCCCTCCCCACGGCGGGCCCCGCCCGCCTGTTCGAAGGGGCCCGACGCTGCCAGACCCTGAAGGGTGGGCCCGGAGCCTGGCATGGGGATCCCATGGAGGTGGCCCTGCTGAACCTGGGGGAGACCACCCTCGGAGCGACGGCGCCGTGGCCTCAGGTGGATGAGGTCCCCTTCGACTCGGATCGCCGGAGGCTGAGCTTGTTATTGAAGGCCCCGGAGGGCCCAGTGCTGCACACGAAGGGAGCCCTGGCGGCCCTGTTGCCCCTCTGCACCCAGGTGGAGGAAGCGGGAGTCCTCCGTGGCCTTTCCGAGGCGGACCGCCGACGCTACCTGGAGATGCAGGATCAGCTGGCGGCCCAGGGCCTGCGGGTGATCGCCTTCGCCTGGCGCCCCGTGGCGGAAGGCACGCCTCGGGAGGAGCTGGAGCGCGACCTGGTGCTCACGGGCCTGGTGGCCCTGGAGGATCCGCCCCGGCCGGAGGTGCCCGCGGCCATCGCCACCTGCCAGGCGGCGGGCATCCGCGTCTTCATGGTCACGGGGGATCATCCCCTCACGGCCCTGGCGGTGGCGCGGCAGATCGGTTTGGTGCGCTCGGAGCGCGCTCGGGTGATCACCGGGGAAGAACTCCGGCGCTACTCGGACGCCCACCTCCAACTCCTGCTCGACGAACGGGAATTGGTCTTCGCCCGCCTTGACGCGGATCAGAAACACCAAATCGTGAAGGTGCTGCAACGCAAGGGCGAGGTGGTGGCCGTCACGGGCGATGGCGTGAACGACGCGCCCGCCCTGAAAGCCGCGGACATCGGCGTGGCCATGGGGCGTTCGGGCACCGAGGTGGCGCGGCAGGCGGCGGACCTCGTGCTGGCGGACGATAACTTCGCCAGCATCGTGGCCGCGGTGGAGGAAGGCCGGGCCATCTACACCAACATCCGGCGCTTCCTCACCTACCACATGACCTCCAACTGCGGCGAACTGATGCCCTACCTGGCCTTCGTGCTCGTCCGCATCCCGCTGCCCCTCACCATCCTCCAAATCCTCGCCATCGACCTCGGCACGGACATGGTGCCGGCCCTGGCGCTGGGAGCCGAACCTCCCAGCGCGGAAGTCATGACCCGGCCCCCACGTTCCCGAGCCGAGCCCTTGCTGAACGGGCAAGTGCTGGCGCGCGCCTATGGCGTGCTGGGCCTCGTGGAAGGCGCCGCGGGCCTCGCGGCCTACGCCATGGTGTTGAAGGTGGGCGGCTGGCAGTGGGGGCAGCCGCTGCTCGGTAGCGATCCCCTCTATCTCCGCGCCACCACCGCCTGCCTCAGCGGCATCATCGTGATGCAGATGGTGGCGGTGTTCCTCTGCCGGCATGAATCGCGATCCTCGTTCCGATCTGGCGGCAACTGGAATGTACTCCTGCTGACGGGGGTGGGGCTGGAGTTCCTCGTGCTCATGGCCCTGAACCACGTGCCTTTCGTCCAGCGGGCCCTGGGCACCGCGGCCATGCCCGGGGCGGCCTGGCTGGTGCTGATCCCCTTCGGGGTGGTGATGGTGGCGTTGGAGGAGGGGAGGAAGGCGTGGGCGAGACGCCATGGCCGGTGAGTCCGTCGTGGCGTCGTGGCGCTGACCCGTGACTCGGAAGGCCCAAGAAAAAGCCCCGGGTCACCCCGGGGCTTTTTCTTGGTGCGGGATCGGCCTACTTCTTCAGCTGCTGCCAGAGGAAGGTGTAGGCAAGGGCCTGCATGTGCGCGGATTGCTGGTTGTTGGCGGCGCCGCCGTGACCGCCTTCGATGTTCTCGTAGGAGCGGACGTCGGCACCCAGGTCCATCATCCGGGCCATCATCTTGCGGGCGTGACCGGGGTGCACCCGGTCATCGCGGGTGGAGGTGGTGAAGAGGGTGGGGGGGTACTTCACGCCCGGCTTGAGATTTTGGTAGGGCGAGAAGGTGCGGATGTACTCCCACTGCTCGGGCACGTCCGGATTGCCGTACTCGGCCATCCAGGAAGCTCCGGCGAGGAGGTGGCTGTAACGCTTCATGTCGAGCAGCGGCACCTGGCAGACGATGGCGCCGAAGTGATCGGGATAGAGGGTGATCATGTTGCCCATGAGCAGGCCGCCGTTGCTGCCGCCTTGGGCGCCGAGGTGCTTCACGGAGGTCACCTTGCGGGCCACGAGGTCCTCGGCCACGGCGGAGAAATCCTCATAGGCGCGGTGGCGGTTCTGCTTGAGGGCGGCCTGATGCCATTTGGGGCCGTACTCGCCGCCGCCGCGGATGTTGGCGACCACGTAGACGCCCCCCTGGGTGGTCCAGGCCAGGCCGGCGGTGGGGTTGTAGCCGGGCGTGAGGGAGATCTCGAAACCGCCGTAGCCGTAGAGCAGGGTGGGGTTCGTGCCATCCAGCTTCAGGCCCTTGGGGGCGACCTGGAAGTAGGGGACCTTGGTGCCGTCTTTGGAGGTGGCGAAGTGCTGGCTCACCTCGAGGCCGCTGGCATCGAAGAAGGCGGGCATGCTCTTGAGCCGTTCGGGGGTGCCCTTGGCCACGTTGCCCAGGTGCAGGCTGGCCGGGGTGAGGTAGCCGCTGACCGTGAGGAAGTAGTCGTCGGATTCCTCGGAATCCACGGCGGAGGCCGACGCCGTGGCGAATTTCGGAGCGCCGGACAAGGGCTTGGTGGTCCAGCCGTCCTTACCATGGGTGGCCACGGCCAGGCTGCTCTTCACATCCTCCAGCAGGTTGAGGATGAGGTGGTGCCGGGTGGCGGTGAAGCTGGCGAGGGTGCGGTGGTCGGAGGGCTCGAAGATCACGGCCAGCTCCCGCTTGCCTGCCATGAACGCGTCGAATTTCGCGGCCACGAGGGAACCGGCGGCGAAGGTCTTGCCGCCCACCGTCCACGGCGTGCGGGGCTTCACCAACAGCCACTCTCGGTGGACCTGGGTGGAGGCATCGTTGGGAACGTCGATCTTCTGCAGGGTGCCATCGGCCTTCCGGAGGAAGGTTTCGCTGTTGTAGAAGGCGAGACCCCGGTGGACGAAGTGGCGCTCGAAGCCCTTGGTGTCATCGAAGCTGGCGCTCACGGAGAGATCGGTCTCCTTGCCTTCGTAGATGGTCTCCGCGGCGGTCAGGGGAGTACCCCGTTTCCAGCGTTTGGCGATGCGGGCGTAGCCGGAGGTGGTCATTGACCCGGGGCCGAAGTCCGTGGCCACGTACAGGGTGTCCTTGTCGATCCACGAAGCGCCGCCCTTGGCTTCGGGAAGGTAGAAACCCTCTTTCACGAAGGTGCGGGTCTGGAGATCGAATTCGCGGGTGACGGTGGCATCGGCCCCGCCCCGGGAGAGGGCGATGAGGGCATGGCGATGGCCGCCGGCCTTGAGGATCGAGGCCCCCTTCCAAACCCAGCCCTCATGCTCCGTGGCGGCGAGGGCATCCAGATCGAGGACCACGTCCCACTTGGGCTCGGCCTTCCGGTATTCGGCGAGGGTGGTGCGGCGCCAGAGGCCCTTGGGATTCTTCGCGTCCTTCCAGAGGTTGTAGTAGAAGGCACCCTCCTTTTGCACGAAGGGGATGCGGGCCGTGGAATCGAGCACCTTGAGGATGTCGCCCTTCAGGGCTTCGAAGGTGGGGGCGGCGGTGAGTTCCTTGAGGGAATCGGCGTTGCGGGCCTTGACCCACTCGAGGGCCTTGGGATCGGTGACGCCCTCCAGCCAGACGTAGGGGTCTTCCGCCGGGGCCGGGGCGGGCGCTTGGGCGTAGAGCCCGCTGGTGAGGGCCCAGCCAAGGGCGAGAGGGGTCCAGAGGGGTTTCATGGGCACTCCAGGGGGGCGTGACGCGGGATGGAAGAGGACTTACCAGATGCGGATGCGCTGGTCCGGGGCCAGGTAGAGGGCCTCTCCGGGCTTCACGCCGAAGGTGGCATACCAGGCATCGTTGTTGCGGACTGTGAAGGGGCGGAAGCGGCCGGGGGCATGGCCATCGGTGAGGATCTGCTGACGCTCCAGGGCCTCCCGGGTCTTCTCCCGCCAGGCCTGGCCGAAGCTGAGGAAGAACTGTTCGTCCCCGGTGAGGCCCTGTACCTTGGGGGCCGGCTTGCCCTTGAGGGACAGGCGGTAGGCGTCGAAGGCGGCGGCGAGGCCGGCCACGTCGGCGATGTTCTCGCCCAGGGTCTGCTTGCCGTTGATGGCGAGATCCGGGAAGGGCTTGTAGGCGCTGAACTGGGCGGCCAGTTGATCCGCGGCGGCCTGGAAGTGCTTCATGTCGTCGGGGGTCCACCAGTTCTGGAGCTTGCCGGTGGCATCGAAGAGGGCCCCAGTGTTGTCGAAGCTGTGGCTGATCTCATGGCCGATGACGCTGCCGATGGAGCCGTAGTTCATGGCCGCGGGGCGCTTGGGATCGAAGAAGGGCGGCTGCAGGATGGCCGCGGGGAAGTTCATGGCATTGAGGGCCGGGAGGTTCACGGCATTGATGGTCTGGGGCGTCATCACCCATTCATCGCGGTCCACCTTCTGGCCGAGTTTCTGGAGGCTCAGCTCCAACTGGAAACGGGCCGCCCGGTCGTGATTACCAAAGGCGTCCCCGGCCACCACCTTCAACGCCGTGTAGTCCTGCCAGCGATCGGGGTAGCCCACGGACACCTTCAGCACCGCGAGCTTGGCCTTGGCCTTGGCCTTCGTCTCGGGGGACATCCAGGCCAGACCGTCGATGCGGCGGCCGAAGGCGGCGATGATGTCGGCCACCATGCGCTGGGCCTCGATTTTGGCGGAGGCGGGGAAGTGCCGCGCCACGTAGGTCTTGCCGACGATCTCGCCGAGGGCATCGTTGGTGGCGCTGACCGCGCGCTTCCAGCGGGCCCGCTGCTGGGTCACGCCACTGAGGGCGGGGCCGAAGAAGGCGAAGGATTGCTCGGCGATGGCCTTGGGGAGCACTGCGGCGTGATCCTGCACCGCGTGGAAGCGGAGGTAATCCTTCCAGGTCTCCAGGGGGACTTCGGCGACCAGGGCCGAGAGTCCCTTGAAGGCCGCGGGCTGCCACACCACGAAATCCTGGGCCTGGCCCAGGCCCGCCGCCGCGAAATAAGCATCCCAATCCAGGCCCGGGGCCTTCACCGCGAAATCAGCCCGGCGCCAGGGGTTGTTGCCCTTCTCCACGTCGCCGGATTCCTCCCGGTTCAGGTGGGCCTGGGCGATCCGCGTTTCCAGGGCGATGATGGCGGCGGCCCGCGGCTCGGCGTCCGATGCCGCGATGCCACCCAGCCGCAGCATGGCGGCCACGTGGGCCTGGAACTTCGCGCGGAGGTTCACCATCGGCTCGGCGCCATCCAGGTAGTAGCTGCGGTCGGGCAAGGTGAGGCCGCCCTGGAGGAGGAAGGGGACGTAGCGGGTGGGATCGTTCAGATCCTGGGCCACCCAGAGGCCGAAGAGGTTCGAGGTGGTGTAGTTGGTGGCGTTCAGCACATCCACATCCGCCCTCAGCGTGGTGCCGAGGTGACGGGAGAGGGCGGCGCGGTCCGCGATGGCGGTGATGGCCTCGAAAGTGGGCTGGAGGGGTCGCAGACCCACGGCCTCGATCCGGGCCTCATCCATGAAGGTGGTGTAGAAGTCGCCGATCTTCCGCTGGTCGGAGCCCGCGGGAGCCTTGGAAGCGGCGGCTTCCTGAATGATGGCGACCGTCTGGCGATCCGTGAGGTCGAACAACGTGGACCAGATGCCCACGGACCCCTTATCGGCGGGGATCTCCGTCTGCTTCATCCAGGTGCCGTTGGCGAAGGCATAGAAATCGTCGCCGGGCTTCACGGTGCGATCCATGCCCGCGAGGTCGAGGCCATGCAGGACGGAAGCCTTGGCAGGGGCGGGGGCCTTGTGGATCGCCTTGGAACCCTGGGCAAAGCCCGTGGCGGCGACGAGGGCCAAGAGGAGGGGCGACAGGCGAGGGCGCATAAGGATCCTGGGAAACCCCTTAGGGTGGATCAGATGCGGTGGCCTTGGAAGGCGTCATCGCCCCCGGGCGTGGTCAACGGCGCCTGAGGAGGGGTGAATCCGCCCGGAGTTCAGCCGAGGTGCCGCGGGGCGGCCCCCACCTGCTCCTTGAGGGCGGCCTTCTTTCGCTCCACGATCCCCTCGGCGATCTGTTGGACCTTCAGCCCCAGCCACTTGGCCGTGGAGCCCCCGGGCTCATAGTTGGCGGGCCCGAAATGGTGGACCCTCCCATCCTGGCGGAGCTGTTCCACCTGGCGGAGGCTCGCGGAGCTCGCGTCGTCATACACGGCGTAGGCGAGGCCGCCGTTCTGCTTGAGCACGCTGAAGGCCGGCACATCGCTGGGACCATCGGCGATGTAGATCATCTGCTCGAAGGGCACGCGCCGGAAATCCCTGGGCAGGGTGGCGTTCACCTCGATGGTGGGATCCACGTTGGAACCTTTGTTGATTTCGAAGATGGCCCGGGTCTTGGAGGTGTTGTCGTAGGCCACGGCGATTTGGCTGATGGCGTGGGGAGGGAACATGGCGCCGTCCTGGCTCGCGGGCGCGGCGGTGTGGCTGCCCGCGGGATTGAAGCCCGGCTGGGGGGGCGTCTCGATGAACTCGCTGGCCCAGATGCCATCCACGTAGGGCCGGATGGCGCTGCCCTCGATCATCTCCCTCAGGCCCGTGGACACGATGTAGTGCTCCAGCTTCAGCTCGAAGCGGTCGGCTTCGGGCACCTTGTCCAGTTCCTCCTTCAGCAGCCGGAAGAAATCCGGCAGCCCCTGGTGGAAGGCGATCTGGGCCCCCAGCTCCCGGAGCTTCGCGTTGGTGAGGCCGCTCATGCGACCGGCCTGGACGTATGTGAGCAGGTGGTTCAGATAACACGTGTCGGGGTGCACGTTCACGCCGATGCGCTTGAAGAACCCGGGCAGCGCGTTCACCTCGCGCCAGAAGGCACCGCCATCCACCTTGTAGGCCTCGAAGATCGGATCCTGCATGTAGCCGGGGATCACGGTCTTGTCGAAGTCCCAGATGAGGGCGATGACGTTCTGGGGATGGGCGGTGGACATGGGTCGGATCCTCGAATGAACCAGCCTACTTCAGTCCCAGGCTCCGGCCGGTGACCCACGTGACGACGCCACGCGACAGGAGGCGTTGGATCGCCACGAGGAAGCGGTGGCGGGCTCCGGGGACGACGAGGGCCTGGCCCCGCTCGAGGCCGCGCAGACCCGCCGCAACGACTTTGACGGGATCCAGCAGCCCAGAAGCCAGGGCCGGGATCTGCTTGCGGGGGATGTTGGCCGCTTGGAAGAACTCCGTGGCCGTGGCGCCGGGGCAGAGGGTGGTGACGGCGATGCCCTCCTTGCGCAGCTCTTGGCCCAGGGCCTGGGCCCAGCTGAGGATGAAGGCCTTGGTGGCGCCGTAGGTGGCGAAGTTGGGGCAGGGTTGGAAGGCGGCGGTGGAGGCCACGAAGAGGATGCCGCCCTGGCGCCGCCGCTTCAGGAGCGGGAGCAGACCGTGGACCACCTCCACCACGGCTTCGAGGTTCAAGGTGAGCATCTCCTGGTGGGCCCGGAGGCTCAGGGTGGCGACGCGGCCCACGGGGCCCCACCCGGCGTTGGGGATGATCACGTCCACGGCGCCCACCCGGGTCACCAGCTCGGCCCGGGCCTGGGGGATCAGCAGGTCGCAGGCGATCACCTCGGGGTGGATGCCCGTGGCCGCGTGGATGGCCTGGGCCACTTCCGCCAGGCGGGTCTGCCGGCGTGCCACGAGGATGGGCACCGCGCCCCGCGCCGCCACGGCATGGGCGAACTGCTCGCCGAGGCCGGAGCTGGCCCCCGTGATGAGCACCCGTGCACCCTTCCACTGGATCATGCCTCAACGCTACCAGACGGAAGCAGGCCTCAGCGCGAGGGCCGGCGAGTGAGCAGGGCGGTGCGCCACCGGAGTCCCAAGGCCACCATGGGGGAATCGAGGCCCCCGTGCAGGGCCCGGGTGCGGCCGAGGCGAAGCGAGAGATCCAACTCGTTCCCCAGGGGCTGATGGAGGCCCACGGCGGATTGGATCAGGGCCCCTCCCCGCGTCTCGACCCCGCCACCGCCGCCGGCGCCCAGGGCCAGCTCCGCGAAGAAGGTGGTGCCCGTTCCCGGCAGGGGATGGGATTCCAGGCCCACGCCGAGCAGACCCTCCGCGTAGCCGCCCGCCCGGCCGCTGGTGCCGAAGGCCGCTTCCCCGGCCAGGTAGGCGTGGGTGGTCAGGGGCAGCGCGATGCGGAGGCTGGCCAGGCGCACGGGATCCTGGGCGACGCCGGGCCCCCGAGCGGGCGCGGTGAGTTCCGCAAGCCCCGTTTCCACGCACCAAGGCTGATCCACGAAATCGTCCCCGGGGCCCGAGGCCCGCCCGCCCTCCATGGCCAGGCCGAAGCGGCGACCCAGGCCCACCTGAACCGTGGTGGCCCGATAAGATCCCCCGGGCGTGGCGACGCGTCCGGCTTCGAGCGAGAGCACCGTCGCGGAGCCGACCTGGGCTTCAAGCCCCAGCGCCCCCTTCCAGGCCATGCCGCCCCCCACGTCCAACCGCCCACCGCCCGCGGGACCCCCTGCCAGGCGGGCCAGCGCGCGCCAGCGGCCCCCCGCACCGAGGTTCCACCGCCAGCCCAGGCCCAGCAGACCCTCCATGTAGCCATCGGCCCCGCCGCCGTGGGCTCCGGCCAGCTCAAAGCTCGTGAAGAGGTGATCGCCCAGGCCCAAGGTGGTTTGAAGGCCCACGAGGTCCACGTCCCGCTCGGGCCGTCCATCCGTGCGGAAGCCTCGCTGGGGGTGGTACCGCGCGGTGGTGAGGGTCACCTCCAGCTCCCGCCAGGGGAGGCTCGCGATGGATTGGAACCCTGCCGACCCGCTTCGCTGGAGGCCTAAGGGCAGACCGAAGGAGAGTCGCCACTGGCCACTATCGATATCACCGTTGGGGAAGTGGATCCGTTCGTACGCCGCGCCGAGGCGCCAGGTTTCGGCCCGCCAATCGAGCCCCGCGTGCCCCTCCACCATCCATCCGCCACCCACGGCCGCGCGGCCGGCGCCGCCCCCGCCGCAGAAGGCGCCGAGATCCAAATGGAGTCGCTCGGTCAGCGCCGGCCTCCAGGCCGCGGCCAGGCCCATGGTGATGAAGCCGCCGCGGATGCCCGTGAGGGCGCCATATCCACCCAGCCCCCAGGCGAACCCGTGCCGTTGTTCCCGGAGAAGCTCCAGGCCCATGAGCCCCATGCGCTCGCCCGCCTTCGGCATGTCGAGGGTCTGCCAGCTGAGCCGTGCTTCCACGGGGAGTTGCCGGGGGGTCGGGCTCTGGGCGGCCAGCACGGGGGCCAGCAGGAGAGGGGCGATGGAACGCATGGGTTGGGCCAGCATAGCCCAGGGCGCTGGTGCGATAGTGAACGGGTGGAACGCACCTACTTCGACGCCAATGCTTCCGTCCCGCCCATGCCCGAGGCCGTGGAGGCCGTGCGCCGAGCCATGGACGAGGATTGGGCGAACCCCACCAGCACCCACCGCGAGGGGCAGCGGGCCCGGCATCACCTGGAGGAAGCGCGCCGGGCCATCGCGGAAGGGTTGGGCGTCGCTCCGGCCGAACTGATCTTCTGCAGCGGCGCCACCGAGGCGCTGCACCTGCTGATCCGCGGGCTCCGGCCCGCGCTCGGGGATCGCCCGGCGGCGGTGTTCCCCGGGGAGCACAGTGCCTGCCTCAACCCGCTGAAGGAATGGACCGCGGTGAGCTTCCGCCCCCAGCCCCCGGAGGGCTGCGCCACGATGGTGCAGATGGCGGCCAGCAATGAGACGGGGATCCGCTACGCCATGCCCCAGGTGCCTGGCGCCCTGCGGATTCGAGACTGCGCCCAGGCCTGGGGCAAGGTGGACCTGGATCTGGGGACCTGCGACGCCGCCGTGTTCTCGGGCCACAAAATGGGCGGCCCCCGGGGGGCGGGCCTCCTCTGGATGAAGCCCGGCCTGCCCTGGGAGAGCCCCATGGAAGGGCCTCAGGAGCGCCGCCGGCGCGGCGGCACCGAAGACCTGCCCGCCATCCTCGGCCTCGCGGCGGCCGCCCGCCGGATCCCCGAGCGGGTGGCCTCCACCGCGGCCCTGGCCCCTCTGCGGGATGCGTTGGAAGCGGAAGTGCTCAGCTGGGATCCGGCCTTCGCCGTGGTGGGCCGGGGGCTGGAACGCCTGCCGAACACCACGGCGCTGCTGCTGCGCGGCCACTCCGGCGAGGCGGTGCAGATGGCCCTGGACATGGCGGGCTTCGCCGTGAGCACGGGCAGCGCCTGCCACAGCGGTTCCGTGAAACCGAGCCACGCCATCCTCAGCCTGGGGTATCCGGAGGCCGAGGCGCGCAGCGTGGTGCGCATCTCCATGCTGCCGGGCACCACCGAAGCGCAGGTGGCCCGCCTGGTGATCGCGCTGCGAAAGGCGCTCCGTAAGGATTGACGGGGTGCCGCTGGAATCCCATCGTGGGCAGGTGTCTGCTACCGCCACCCTCGATCGCGATGCCGCCCGGGTGACCCACACCCGGGGTGCGAGTTTGAAGCTGTACCGGGGGAACCTTCGGGCCCTGGTGGATGAAACTACCTGGAACCGGATCCTGCGGGATTGCTCCGATCCGGTGGCGGAATTCCTCTGCCGGGACGTCGACCCGGATGAATGGATTCCCTCGGAGTGGCTGGTGGAAGCTCGGCAGGCCTACCTTCGGAGGGCCGGGAACAACCCCTGGTCCGCCCGAGGCGGGATGATGGCCCGCCCACTCTACGAGCTCGGCAAGGATCGGGGGTGGTTCCAGGGCTCGGATCCGGGGGAGGTGATCCGGGATTACCCCCGGCTTTGGGAATACCTCCATCGAGGTGGGTGGGCTGAGGTTGCCGCGTTGGCACCGGGAAAAGGTGAATTGGTTCTTTGGGCTGACTTTCCCTACACCGATTACCCCGCGGAGTACCTGCCCCGTTTTTTTGCCTCGCTGCTTCAGCTGCGGAAAGCCGGCCTGGTGCGCGTCCACTACGTCGCGCCCGATCCCGGCGCCTGGGATCACCATTACCACTTGAGCTGGCATGAGGGGTCACCGGAGGACTCGGAACCGCGTGGGTGATAGCTTGAAATCATGACTGAAACCCGCTGGCCCTATCCCCTCCTCCGCCTGAAGCCCGGCAAGGAGAACCTCGTCTCCAAGCGCCACCCCTGGATCTACAGCGGGGCCGTGGCGGCTCCGGCCGAATCGCCCCTGGTGCGCATCGCCGATGATTCCGGCAACGTGCTGGGCGTGGGGACGGCCTCGGCCACCAATCCCCTGGCGGCCCGGGTCTTCCGCTTCGAAGACGCGCCCCTGGACGAGGCCTTCTTCGCGCACCGCTTCGAGATGGCCCTGCAGCTGCGCAAGGACCTTGGCCATTCGGATCCCCTCGAGGGCGTACGGTGGGTCTTCGGCGAGGGCGACCTCCTGCCCGGTCTGGTGGTGGATCGCTATGCCCACGCCCTGGTCATCCAGGTGGGCACCGCGGGCTTGGAGGCCCTGCGCCATGTGTGGGGCCCCGTGCTGGAGGCCATCGGGCGCCGGGAAGGCTGCACCGTGTTCGTGGAGCGCAGCCAGAGCGGTCGCAAGGAAGAGGGACTCGCGCCCGTGAACCGCATCCTCAAGGGCAGCTTGGGCGGCCCCATCACCATCCATGAAGGCCCCGCCCGGTTGAAGGTGGATCTGCTCAAGGGGCAGAAGACGGGCTTCTTCCTGGATCAACGGGCCCATCGCCTGCAGATGGGCGCCCTCTCCAATGGCAAGCGGGTGCTCAACACCTTCGGCTACACCGGGGGATTCAGCATCCACGCCGGCCTGGGCGGCGCCTGCGAAGTGGCCACGCTGGATACGAGCGCCGGAGCCTTGGATCAAGCGGAAGCCGATTGGAAGGAGAACGGCCTCGACCCCGCCCTCCACACCCGCCTGGAGGGCGATGCCTTCGACCTCATGCGCCAACTGGATGCCGAATCCTGGGATCGCGTCATCGTGGATCCCCCGGCCTTCGCCAAGCAACGGAAGGACGTGGACAACGCCTTCAAGGCCTACAAGGACGTGTTCCGGCTGGGCGCCCGCGCCACCGCCCGGGGCGGCATGCTCTGGTGCTACAGCTGCAGCCAGCACCTGGACCGCACCCGCTTCCAAGAAGCCGTGTGGACGGCGCTGTTGGAGGCCGGTCGCGAAGCCCAGGTCCTCGCCCACCTAGGGCAGCCCGCGGATCACCCCTACGCGTTGAACCACCCCGAGGGGTTCTACCTCAAAGGCCTGTGGTTGCGGGTGCTCTAAGGGGATCGGGGGCGCCCCGGCGGAAAGCCTGGGGGCTCCCGTAGGTGAGGCGCCGCCAGAGCCATTCCGCCGGGCCCATGCGGAAGTGGGCCAGCCACAGCCGGCTGCTCCACATCTGGAGGCCGTAGAGGGCCAGGCCCCCCGCCAGATAGTGGCTGATGGGCACCTTCCCGTAGAGACCCAGGCCGTGGCCATTGAAGATCCACGTGCAGACGAAGGACTGCAGGAGGTACTGGGTCAGGGCCATCCGTCCGAGGGGCGCGAAGGCCCCGAGGGCCCGGCGGGCGAAGGGGTGCTGGAGGAGCAGCAGGATCCCGGCCGCGTAGCCGAGGGTGAGCCCCGGTTTGGCGAAGAAGTACGTGGCGCGGACCAGGATGCGCAGGGGCCGGAGGGAGAACCGGGCGGAGAAGGACCAGACGAGTTCCTGGGGGAACAGGTTCGCGGCGAGCCCCAGGAGCCCGAAGATCCAGACCATGCGCCGCAGCGCGGCCCTGTGCCGCTCCGGTTCCGAGAGGAAGCCCTTCTTCCAGAAATAGGCACCGAGCACGAAGAAGGGCAGGAGGATCGGCAGTCGGTTGGCGAGGCGCACCGGCCCGAAAATGTGCACCATCTCCCAGGCACGGTATTTCAGCAGGGCGAGCCAGGAATCGGATCCGTAGTGCTCCACGCCCAGGGCGTTGAAGCGGGCGGTTTGCTCGATCAAATGGCTGGCGGCGCTGATGCGTCCGGCGAACGGCAGGATGATGAGGCCCGCGGCCGCCCAGAGGAGAGGGATGGTCCAGAGGATACGGCGGGCCCCCACCTTCAGGACGGGCAGCATGAGGAGGCTGATGAGGGCGTAGTCGAGCAGGATGTCCCCATCCCACAGCAGGAAACTGTGGGCGAGACCAAAGCCGGCGAGGACCCCCACGCGGCGCAGGGAAAAGGGGAGGTGCCGCTCGCCGCGCCGTACCAGGGCTTCGGCCTGGATCGTCAGGCCCGCCCCGAAGAGCATGGCCAGGAGGGCCGCGGCTTTGGATTCCAGCAGGGCGCCGCGCAGGATTTGGAGGACAGATCCCCCCCAACCCATGGGGTAGGGCAGGTGGGCGTCGAGGGCCCATTCGGAACCGCTGAACATGCTGAGGTTCACCAGCAGGACGCCCAACAGGGCGAGGCCGCGCAGCACATCCAGCTGGAGGAGCCTGGCCTCGGGGGCCACGGGCGCTAGGGCAGGGACGGTCGAGGGCATGGGCGTCCTTTTGGGTCGGATTCCAGGTCTCACGTGGTCGAAGTTTCGAATCTACTCTTCAGGCCCGTCGCGGTTTAGCGACGCGCGCTTTCCGTGGGGCCGCCGCTCGCCAGATCCAGGCATGGAAGGAACGCACCGAAATGCTCGAGCTGGCGGAAGGGCCGTCGAGCCCGCCTGATCAGCCCAGCTTCTCCACGTCCGCATCCTGGCCCGTCGCGTTCATCGCGCCGAGGTTGAGATCCAGCAAGTGGGTGGGGTGCACGTTCTTCATGGCCGCGAGCATGGAGGATTTAATGGCGGGGATGTTCGGTTGGAGCTGCTCGATGAGCGCCTTGGCCTGCTTGCGGCGGCTCTCCTGGATGGAGCAGGCGCACAGCGGACACCCGCAGGGCACGATGGGGTAACCCTTGAGCCAGGTGTAGCGCTGGAGATCCACTTCCTCGCAGGTGCCCAAGGGGCGGATCACGGTGTTGGCGCCATCGTCGCTGGTGAGGCGCAGGGGCATGGAGCCCAGCCGGCCTTCGAAGAACAGGTTCAGCAGCAGGGTCTCCAGCAGGTCATCCACGTGATGGCCCAAGGCGATCTTGGTGTAACCGTGGGCCTTGGCGTGGGTGTACAACACGCCGCGGCGCAGGCGGGAGCAGATGATGCAGGGCAGGGCCTCGGGCCGTTCCCGGATCTTCTGATCGATGGGTGCGCCGAGGATGGTGTGGGGAATGCCCTTCTGCTCGCAGACTTCGGCGATGCGATCGGGATCGAATTTGGGGAAGCCGGGATCCACGGTGATGCCATGCACCTCGAAGTCGATGGGCGCCCGTTTCCGGAGGGTCTCCAGCACTTCGAGCAGGGCCCAGGAATCCTTGCCACCGCTGAGGCCCACGAGGATGCGATCGCCTTCCTCGATGAGGTTGTAGTCCCGGATAGCCTCGCCCACCCGGCGCAGGATCTTCTTCTCCAGTTTGGGGAGCTGTTTGAGATCCTCCTCCGTCGGGGGGAGGGCCAGGGACGGCAGCGCGCAGAGGTTGCTCAAGCGGATTCAGCCCATCAGGGCGGCGCAGCCCTTGATCTTCCCGTTGGCCATGCCTTCCTGAACGGCCTTCACATATTGGGGGCAGGTGCAGTCGGGGCAGGTGTTCGCGTGGGTCTCGCTGCAGAGGTCGGCGATGGTGACCTTCTCCAGGAAGGTGGTGATGTGATTCGTGAGCTGGTTCCAGAGCATGGCGGCCATGCGCTCGTCGCCCATGAGAATCTCGCGGGCCGACAGCGGATCCAGCTTCGCCTGGGCGTGGAAGGCGCCATCCGTGAGGCGAAGCACCTCGCCCACGCTGATCTGATCGCAGGCCCGGGTGAGCACGTAGCCGCCCTTGGGGCCCCGCACGGAGGCCACGACGCCCGCCTTCTTGAGTTTGTTGAAGATCTGCTCGAGGAAGGGGAGGCTCAGGTTCTGCCGCTGGGCGATCAAGTGAAGGGGCACAGGCTGGCCGTGGCTGTGGTGGGCCAGATCAAAGAGGGCCTGCATGCTGTAGCGGCCACGGGCGCTGATTTTCACCGGATGCCTCTGCTTCCCTTCAAGACACCAGATTAGGATTGTTGATCAGAACAGTCAATTATTGCTCCCGGAGGTCGACCCTTGGACCCCCAGGTCCCACCCCGTCACGAGATGGATGCGGATCCCCATGGAGGGGCATCCCGCCCCCGGACCCATCCAAAGGTCAGGCCGGAGAGGCCCGGGTCGATAAGGGAGGGTGATGCGCATCCTCGCCTGTCTCCTCGCCTGGACCCTGGGAATGGGTCTCGCCGCCCAACCAGCGCCCATCCGGATCCTAGGTGGCGAATTGGATGGGCTCAACCCCCTCCTGATCTTCAATGAAGATCAACAGCCTCCGGTGGATCTCCTGTTCGACCGATTGGTGACCATGGATGCCAAGGGTAATTTCCTCCCGGAGATCCTGGATCGCTGGGAACTGTCGCTGGACCAACGGGAAGCCACCCTCGTGGTGCGCCCCGGACTCACCTGGCAGGACGGGCATCCCCTCGACGCGGAGGACATCCTCTTCACCTGGAACCTCATCCGGTCGCCGCGGATGATCGAGCTGAGCGACAACCTGGGCCGGTGGATCCCCTCGATGAAGCTGGTAGACCGGATGACGCTGAAGGTGACCTCCGATCAGCCCATGGCGACCTTGCAGGCCGAACTCTACAACTTCATTCCCGTGCCCAAACACCTCTACGGGGTGGTGGGAAATCCCGCCAAGCATCCCTTCAACTGGGCACCGGTGGGCTCGGGCCCCTACCGGGTGCTCCCCGGGGCCGGGCCCAAGGAAACGACCTTGGTGCGATGGGAGGGTTACCGGGGTGCCCACCCGGGTGCGGCTCCAGGCTTCAAGTTCAAATCCGTGGGCCGAGGGTACGTCAAGTCGATCTACGCGGGAGAGGCCGACTTCTTTACCTACACCGGCGATTGGCTGAGCAACTACCTGCTTCGCAAGGGGGTGGTGGGGCAGGGCCGGTTGGTGGCCTACAACACCGTTCAGGATGGCTTCAGCGCTCTGTGGATGAACTGCGATCCCAAGCGGAGCGTGATGGCCGACGTCCGCCTCCGGCAGGCCCTGGCCAACCTGGCGCCCTTCGAGGAGTACGCGCGGCAGCGCACGGTGCGGCCCATCCAGGTGGCCAGCAGCGTCTGGCATCCCCTCTCCTGGGCCTTCGATCCCACCCCGAAGCCCTTGCCCAAGCGGGCTTTGGCTTTGCAGTTGTTGGATCAGGCGGGTTGGAAGATGGGCCCCAACGGTTGGCGGCAGAATGCCCAGGGCCAGGAACTGATCTTGACCCTGGTGATGTCGGGGCTTCTGAACCAGAATCCCCTCGTCTCCAAGTGGGTGGCATCCCTGAATTCGGCGGGCATCCGGGTGGACACTCGGGAAGTGACCAGTTCGGAGTCCCTCAAAGCGCAGGCGGCCGGCAAGGGGGACATCTGGCTGGGGGGGTGGGTGAACAATGGGCCCGATCCCAGCGGCGACCGGCTCGTGTACACCACCGAGGGCATCCCGAGCCACACGAACTTCACCAGCTACCGGAACCCCGAAGTGGACCGCCTGTTCGAGCTGGGGCGCCATGAAGTGGATCTGGAGGCCCGCAAAGTCATCTACCACCGCATCAATCAGATCCTGTTCAGGGACCGGCCCCTCATCCTGCTGGAGTACAGTCCGGCCTACGCCATCGCGGTCAAGGAGCTGAAGGGGGTGGCGTTCAGTTCCCGGGGGGTGCACTACGGGTTCATCCCCGGGATCCGGGGATGGCGGATGGAGACCGCGTCCACCCCCTGATCAGGACTTTGCCCCACCCCGAGCCACGCATGCGGCAGGGGATGGGGCAAGGGGTCCGATTCCAGGTTGAGAGCCCGGGTGAACAGGCCCTAGAGGCGCTCGACGCGGATCTCGACCTTGGAGCCGCCGCGGGATTCCTCGCGGCGAGGACGCTCCTCATGCTCCTCCCGGCGGGGGCGATCCTCGCGACGGGGGCGATCCTCGCGCTCAGGCCGCTCGTCGCGGCGGGGGCGATCCTCGCGGTCGGGGCGGGCCTCGTGGCGGGGAGCCGCGGCCGGGGCGGCGGCGGGCGCGGACTTCGCGAAGTCCTTGCCGGCCCACGCCGACGCCACCTGCCGCAGGCGATCCACGAGGCGCTGGGGCTCCTGCACGGTGATGCCGTCGCCGAACTGCATGGCCCAGCGGGCGATGGCGCGGAGATCCGTGGCGGTGAAGGTGGCGAGGGCCTTGCCATCCTCCTGCTCCTTGAGCTGGAACTGGGGGAAGGCGGGGGGCGCCTGCTTCACGGCGAAGACCCACTGCTTGTGGAGGAGGGCCTTCACGGCGATGGGTTCGCCACCCAGCCAGCCGCCGATCTGGTTGCCGGGGGTGCCGTCGGCGTAGGGGCCCTGGGCGGCGCGGCCCACGCCTTCCACCTCGTTCACCTCGGCCAGGAGGTCCAGGCGGTGGTGGCGTTCGGCGTTGTAGCGGCGATCCCATCCGAACACGAACCAGGCCTGGGAGAGGGCATCGTAGGTAAGCTGGCGGGGTTCGAAGGTGCGGGGCGCGTTGGCGTCCTGATCCTTGAAGATCAATTCCACCGGGCGGTTCTCGCGCATGGCGGCGAGCACGGCGGGGAAAGGGAAGGCGAGGGGATCGGTGGGCGGGGCGGGAGCTTCGGCCTTCTTGGCCTTGGAGGCCTTGGGCTTCACTGCTTCCACGACTTCAGGCGCGGCCTCCACGGGAGCGGTGGCCTTCTTGGCCGTCTTCTTGACGGGCTCAACGGCGGCTTCCTTGGCCTTGGGCGTTTTGGCGGCGGCCTTCTTCGCCGGCGCCTTCACGGGCTCCACCTCGGCCTTGGCCTTCACGGCCTTCTTGGGCTTGGCTTCCGCGGGAGCGGTCTTGGGGGTGCGCTTGATGGCCATGGGGAAACTCCAGATTCATCTTCACCCAGCTGGCCTTGGCCGTCCAATTTCAGGATGTGGCCCGGGGGTGCATCCGGTCGTAGAGCTCCTTCAATCGGGCCCGATGGACGTGGGTGTAAATCTGCGTGGTGCTGATGTCCGCGTGCCCCAGCATGGCCTGCACGGCGCGCAGGTCCGCCCCGTGGTCGAGCAGGTGGGTCGCGAAGGCGTGGCGCATGACGTGGGGGCTGACGCGGGCCACGGGGATCCCGGCCTTGAGCGCATAGGCCTTCACGAGCCGCCACAACTGCTGACGGCTGAGGCCTTCGCCGTGGCGTCCCACGAAGAGTGCATCCGCCCGCGGCTTGAATCCGGGGCGCACCGCCAGCCAAGCCCGCAACCAGACGGCGGCGGCATCGCCGAAGGGGATGAGGCGCTCTTTGCGGCCCTTACCCATCACTTTGAGAAAGCCCTGATCCAGAAAGACGGAGAGGGCGGGCAGATCCGCCAGCTCGCTCACGCGAAGCCCCGATGCATACAGGAGCTCCAGCCAGGCCCGATCCCGGATGCCGAGGGGGGTGTTGGTATCCGGTGCCGCAAGCAGGGCCTCCACGGTGCCTTCACTGAGTGTCTTGGGCAGGCGTCGGGGCGGCCTCGGGGCTTTGACGACGGCTTCGGGACCCACGGCGCCCTCGCCTTCCATCCGGAGGAAGGTGAGGAGGGAGCGCAGGCTGCTGCCCATGCGGGCCAGGCTGCGGCTGGCCTTGCCCAGGGACTGCTGATGGACGAGGAACGCGTTGACGTGCTCACGGGTGAGATCCGATGGCGGGAGACTTCGATCACAAGCCCAGGCTGCGAGCTGATGCAGATCGGAGAGGTACCCCTCGGCCGTGCGCGGGCTCAGGCTCCGTTCCACCACCAGGTGGGTTCGGAGCTCCCGCAGGGTGGAGCCCCATCCCAGGGGCCAACCCTGTTCGGGCTCAAGAGTTTCCTTGGGGCGCGGCATGGGTCAATGGCCTCATGTGGGATTCCTATTTTGCACAGGGGCTGCCCCGTGGTAGGTTCTTCAGGTTCGCTTTCAAGGAGCCACCGATGTCTGACGTCCGCAAGAAGGTCATTGCGATCATTGCCGAACAGCTGGCCAAGCCCGAGGATTCCATCCAGGAGAGCAGCCACTTCGTGGATGATCTCGGTGCCGACAGCCTCGACACCGTCGAGATCATCATGGCGATCGAGGAGGCCTTCGGTCTCGAAATCCCCGAGAGCGAGCAGGAGAAGATCCGCACCGTCGGCGATGCGATCTCCTACATCGAGAAGCACTCCAAGTAACTCTTTCGTAAACGGATGCGCCGCGGCCTGGGTCGCGGCGCATCGCGTTTACGGGGGCCCGCGCGCCATGGCGCCAGCGGAGCTGGGATTCCAAGGGATGGCAGGGGTTCTGGAAGCATCCAACGTTTGGAACACGGTGCGGTACCTTCGCGGCACCGCCGCGCCGGGCAGGATGAAAGGCGCTTAACCCCTGGTAACATTCAGATCTCGAGGTGAAGTGATGTCCTCTCTCAATCGTCGTCGCGTCGTCATCACGGGCATGGGCTCCGTGAACCCCTGCGGACTCACCGTGGGCGAGACCTGGGACAACCTGCTGGCCGGCAAAAGCGGCATCTCCACCGTGGATCGCTTCGATGCCAGCGAATACGCCTGCCGCATCGCGGGCCAGGTGAAGGGCTACAACCCCGATCTGTTCATCGACAAGAAGGAACAGAAGAAGATGGATCTGTTCATCCACTACGCCTTGGGGGCCGCCGCCGAGGCCTGGGTGGATGCGGGCTATGAAGGCGTGGAGTTGACCAAGGCCGAGCGCGAGCGCTTCGGCACCTACATCGGGTCCGGCATCGGCGGCCTCAACACCATCTGGGAGGAGGCCAACGGCTTCCGCGGCCCCCGTCGCATCAGCCCCTTCTTCATCCCCAGCCTCATCGTGAACCTGGCTTCGGGCTTCGCCAGCATCAAGTACGGCCTCCAGGGCCCCAACAGCGCCGTGGCCACCGCCTGCGCCACGGGCACCCACGCCATCGGCGATGCGGCCCGCCTGATCATGCACGGCTACGCAGACCGCATGCTCACCGGCGGCGCGGACTCCGTGATCAATCCCCTGGGCCTCGGCGGCTTCGCCGCCATGCGCGCCCTCTCCACCCGCAATGACGCCCCCGAACAGGCGAGCCGCCCCTTTGACACGGGCCGCGATGGCTTCGTCATGGGTGAGGGCGCCGGCATCGTGATCCTCGAGGAGTACGAGCTGGCCAAGGCCCGCGGCGCGAAGATCTACGCCGAGGTCGTGGGTTACGGCATGAGCGGCGACGCCCACCACATCACCTCCCCCAGCGAGGATGGCGACGGCCCCAAGCGCGTCATGCGCGCCGCCATCGAGGACGCCGGCATCGCCCTGGAGCAGATCGCCTACGTGAACGCCCACGGCACCAGCACCCCCGCCGGCGACAAGCTGGAGTGCCTGGCCATCAAGGGCGTCTTCGGCGACCACGCGAAGAAGCTCAAGGTGAGTTCCACCAAGTCCATGCACGGCCACCTGCTCGGCGCCGCCGGCGCCCTGGAGAGCATCGTCTGCGCCAAGGTCATCCAGACGGGGCACATCCCCCCCACCATCAACGTGGTGGACCAGGATCCCGCCTGCGACCTGGACGTGACCCCCAACACGCAGGGCCGCTTCGACGGCGAATACGTGCTGAACAACAACTTCGGCTTCGGCGGCACCAACGCCTGCGTGGTGCTCCGAAAGCTCTAGCCTCGGCCAGGACGGAAAGGCGGAAGGGTGGCCGCGGCCCCCTTCCGCCTTTCGCTTTGTCAGGAAACCCTAGGTTGAAGGCTTGTGATTTGTGTTTGAAAAATAAAAACTTGAAAAATTAGATCAAAAACATCAAATTTTAGTTCAACGGTGCGGCAACAAGATGTTGCTCCCGCCTTTGGAGGCTTCCATGGCGAACGCTGGACTTCGGGACTTTCTGGAAATTCCCTACGACGAGCTCGAGCAGCTGAACCTCAAGGCCAAGCAGCAGCGCCTGGACCGTGTGCCCGTGGAGAAGATCCGCGAGGAGCGCATGGCCTACCTCGAGGGCGAGAAGCGCATCAAGGCCGTGACGGTCTGCTTCACCGACATCGAAGGCCGGCTCCACATGCTGGACTACGATAAGAAATTCCTCCTGAAGTCCCAGGACAACCTGACCTTCGACGGCTCCTCCATCCGGGGCTTCGCCGCCCAGGCCGAGAGTGATCTGCGCCTCGTCATCGATTGGCCCGCCTTCTACTGGCTGCCCAGCGACGTCTTTGGCCCCGGCAAGGTGCTCGTGTTCGGCAACGTCCTGAACCAGGATGGCACCCCCTTCATCGCCGACATGCGCGCCCGCCTCCACGCCTACACCGACAAGATGTTCGCGGAGAACGGCACCATCCTGAACGCCGCCAACGAGGTGGAGGGCTTCCTCTTCAAGGGCCTCGATGCTGAGCGCCGCTTCCACGAGACGGGCGAGTTCGAGTACGTCTCCACCGGTGGCTACTACCACAGCCTCCCTGGCGATCCCCTCCGCCAGTTCATCGACACCGCTGCCGAGGTGCAGCGCGCCATGGGTTTCGGCAATGAGAAGGATCACCCCGAGGTGGCCCCCTCCCAGTTCGAGATGAACTACACCTACGCCGAGGTGAACATCGCCGCCGACCAGGTGCAGCTCTACAAGCTCCTGTCCCGCCAGGTGGCCGCCCGCATGGGCATGACCGCCTCCTTCCTGCCCAAGCCCGTCGTCGGCGTGAACGGCAACGGCATGCACACCAACATCAGCATCGCGAAGGACGGCAAGAACCTGTTCTTCAAGAAGGATGGCAAGGACGGCCTCTCCGACCTGGCCTGGGACTTCACGAACCGCATCCTGGCCAACGCCACGGACCTCTGCCTCGTGCTGAACCCCAGCGTGAACGCCTACCGCCGCCTGGATCCCCACTTCGAGGCCCCCAACCAGATCAAGGTGAGCCCCACGGATCGCGGCTCCATGATCCGCATCCCCACCGGCAATGAGAAATCCACCCGCGTGGAAGTGCGCTCCATCGGGCCCGACGCCAATCCCTACATGATTTACTACACGCTGCTCCGCACCGGCCTCGAGGGCCCCCAGCTGGAAGTGGATGAGGCCAAGCGCGCCCGCACCCGCTTCCTGCCCGACAACATCTTCGACGCCATCCGCCTCTTCAAGGGCAGCAAGTTCATGTCCGAGGTGCTGAGCGAAGGCGTCCACGAGAAGTTCGCGGACATCAAGCTCGCCCAGGCCGAGCGTTGCCCCAAGGCCCTGGGCACCCGCGTGAAGGCTGGCGAGATCATGTTCCACCACGAGGTCACCAACCAGTACCTCTGGAACCAGTTCTAAATAAGGAATTCACCACCAAGACACCAAGGCACCAAGAAAAGCAGAGAACAGTAGGTCCCGTTCTTTTGCTTTCCTTGGTGTCTTGGTGTCGTGGTGGTTATTCGTTTTACACCTTAGAGCTGGCCCCAGTCCGTGGGCTTCGCAGGGGCTTTTCCGTAATCCGTCTCGATCTGGGCCAGCTGCAGTTTGCCGCTGGCGTCCTCGTTGATGGCGTGCCACTTGGTGTAGGCGTCCACCACCCAAATGCCGCTTTCGCGAGTGCCGTTGCCGCTCCAGCCATTGCCGCCGAAGGGCAGGTGGGCCTCGGCGCCGGTAGTGCTGTTGTTGATGGAGCTCATCCCGGCGCTGATGTTGTTCTTGAAGGTCTCCACCCACTGCCGGTTCTCGGTGTAGAGGCTGGAGGAGAGCCCGTAGGGGGTGCCGTTGGCGCAGGCCATGGCCTCATCGAAATCATGGACGGTCACCAGGTTCACGGTGGGCCCGAAGGTCTCGTTCTGGAAGAGCCAGCTGTCCTTGGTGACGTTATCCCAGAGGGCGGGCTGCATGTAGGTGCCGTTGCCGATGTGGCCCAGCACGCGGGCGTCGCGGTTGGTCTCGTCCCACTTGGCACCGCCGGACAGGAGCTTGGCCCCGTCCTTCTTGCCATGCTCGAAGTGCTCCAGGAAACGCTCGCTGAAGCGGGCGTTCATCATGGGGCCGTACACCACGTCATCGCCGTGCTCCACGGGGTTGCCCATGAGGAGTTTGTTCTGCATGGCCTCCTGGAACATGGCCTTGAACTTCTCGGCGATGGGCTGGTGCAGGATCAGGTTGCCCAGGGAGGTGCAGCGCTGGCCGGCGGTGCCATAGGCGGCCCACAGGGCCCCGGTGACGGCGTTGTCCAGATCGGCGTCCTCCATGACGATCATGGGGTTCTTGCCGCCCAGCTCCAAGCTGGGGATCTGCAGCTGGCGGCCACAAGCCTCGCCGATGAGGCGGCCCACGGCGGTGGAGCCCGTGAAGCTGAACTTCTGGAAGTGGCCCTTGTCGATGCCCTCGATCATGTACTGGCCAGCGCCGTTGGCGCCTTTGCCGTTCACGGTGTTCACCACGCCCGGGGGCACGCCGGCATCGATCATGGCCCGCATGAAGAGGTAGGCGATGGTGGGGGCGTCCTCGCTGGGCTTCCACACCACGGTGTTGCCACAGAGGATGGCGGGGATGATCTTCCAGCTGGGGACGGCCATGGGGAAGTTGCCGGCGGTGATCATGCCCACCACGCCCAAGGGGCGGCGGTAGGTGAACAGCTCCTTGCGCTTCATCTCGCTGGGCACGGTTTGGCCATAGAGGCGGCGGCCTTCGCTCTGGAAGAACTGGCAGGTGTCGATGGCCTCCTGGATCTCGCCCAGGGCCTCGCGGGGGGTCTTGCCGATCTCGCGGGTGATGACGGCGGCCAGCTTCTCCTTCTGGTCTTCGAGGATGCGCCCGATGCGGCCGATGATGGCGCCCCGGATGGGGGCGGGGGTGTTCTTCCAGGGCTCGTAGGCCTCGCGCGCGGCTTTCACGGCCCGCTCCACGTCCTTGGGACCGCTTTCGGGGAAAAGGCCCACGACATCCCGGCTGTCCACGGCGGAGCGGGCGTCAAAGAGGGCCTTATCCCCCTCGAGCTCCCGGCCGCCGATCCAATTGAACCCGATCAGGGTTTTGCCCACGGCCTGGACATCGGGGTGATTGGGCTTCAGAAACATGCATCCTCCAGGGCTTCAAACTTTCTCCTCAACGGTACTTATCTGCCCTTTCCTGATTCCTGTGCGGGTAGGGCCTGCCCGGATGGGCCCATAAGCCAATTTTTGGGGTGGGGAGGTTGTGCTCCCGGCCCTGGGAAAAAGCCCTGACCAGAGGTAACCTCTAGGTTTCGACCGCTTAGGTGGAGGAATCGTGCGGAAATTCGACCTGGTGGTGGTGGGGGCTGGCATCTCGTCAGGGTCCCTGGTGTACAACCTGCTGAAGCAGGGATTCACGGGCTCCATCCTCGTGCTGGAGCGGGGGGACAAGATCGCCTACGGTCCCACGGCCTTCAGCGCCGGGGGGTTCCGGAACCTCTGGACCACGGAGATCAACCAGCAGCTCTGCACCAAGGCCATCAGCCTTCTCAAATCCTTCAAGGACGATATGGGTGTGGGCTGCGGCTTCAATCAGAGCGGCTACCTCTTTACTTACTACGCCAAGAGCTGGGAGAAGATCCCCGCCGCCGCGGAAATCTGGGCCAAGAACGGCGTGAACTTCGAGCTGCTCTCCCCCGCCCAGATCGAGGAGAAGATCCCGGGCATGAAGTGCGGCATCGACCACATGGATCCCGAAGTGGCCGAATTCCTGGAGTTCCAGCCCATCGTGGGCGGGGTCTTCGGCAAGGATTGCGGCGCCTTCGACCCCTCCCAGGCGGCCGTGGGTTATTTCGAGCGGGCCATGGACTTCAAGGCTAAGCCCACCCTCCAGCTCAATACGGAAGTGGTGAAGGTGACCTTCGACGGCGCCCGGGCCACGGGCCTGGTGGTGAAGGACGCCAATGGGGTCGAGGAGACCATCCAGGCCGGCATCGTGGCCCTCTGCTGCGGCCCTTGGATCAACAACCTCCTGCGCGCCAGCGGCTGCCCCGAATCGGACCTCACCCCGATCATCAGCCAGAAGCGCATGATGTTCATCACCGACTTCCCCGGCGCGCCCAGCGAAGACAAGCGCTGGCACGACATTCCGCTCACGATCATCGACCAGGGCATCTACTTCAAGAACGAGAGCGGCAACCTGATGATCGGCAAGGCCCGCAAGGATGAGCCCGATTCCTTCGACACCACCTTCGAGCCCGACTACTACCGGGACGAGGTGAACCTGCCCATGCAGGAGCGCATCCCGCCCACCTCCGTCTGCAAGCTCAAGGCGGGCTGGGGCGGCCTCTACGACACCAACACCGCGGACCACAACGCCATCGTGGGCTGGCACGACGAGCACCCCGGCCTCCTGCTCCAGGTGGGCTACAGCGGCCATGGCGCCATGGAGAGCCCCGCCGTGGGCATCTGCCTCGCGGAGCTGATCCTCACCGGGAAGTACCAGACCATCGACTGCGCCCCCCTGCGCTGGAGCCGCTTCCGCGAGGGCGCGCTGGTCAAAGAAACGATCGTGATCTGACCGATGTTTGCTGGAATCGACCCCTGGAATCTAGCCATCAGCTTCGTCGTGCTGCTCTTCAGCCTGTCCGTGCACGAGGCGAGCCATGCTTCTGCAGCCTACCTGCTTGAGGATGATACGGCCGCCATCCTGGGCCGGATGACGCTCAACCCCCTCGCGCACATTGATCCCATCGGGA
>DATEZP010000041.1:0-42542 GCA_035255465.1 Holophagaceae bacterium | reverse complement strand
AGCTGATGAAGACCAAGAACTTCGGCAAGAAGTCCCTCCAGGAGATCAAGGACGAGCTCGCTCGCATCGGCCTCTCCCTGGGTATGCGGCTCGAGCAGGAAGTCTAGGAGCCACCATGCGACACAACGTTGCCGGCAAGCGCCTGGGACGCAGCACCAACCAGCGCAAAGCCCTCATGAAGAACCTCGCGATCGCGCTCATCGAGCACGAGCGCATTCAGACCACCCTGCCGAAGGCGAAGGAACTCCGCAAGTACGTGGAGCCCTTCATCACCCTCGCCAAGAACGACACCTTGGCGAACCGCCGTCTGGCCGTTTCCCGTCTCGGCAGCAAGTCCGCCGCGGCGAAGCTGTTCAACGATGAATTCCGGAAGCGCTTCGAAGGCCGCCCTGGCGGTTACACGCGCATCCTGAAGATGGCTCATCGCCTCGGTGACGCGGCCGATGTCGCGCTCATCGAGTTCGTGGACTACACCCTGCCTGAGGCCTCCGCCGAAGCCGGGGAATAGGTCCCGAGTCGGGGTTTCCCGGCATGGAAAGGCGCTCCCCCGGGAGCGCCTTTTTTGTAGGTGCGGATTCGTTCTATCCTGGAACCTGTCGGGGCGGTCGATCATCCTGAAAGCGGGGATGAGCCTTGAATATGGAGTTGCTTTGTCCAATCAGATGATCCTCAAGTCCAGGTCCTTCGCCGGTATCCGAAGCGGGGCCCGGATGGCCGTGTTCGGCGCGCTCCTGCCCTGCCTCGCCTTCGTGGCGTGCGGTGGTGGCAATTCGGCCCCCTCCATTGAAGGTCCCTCGATCACCAGCCAACCTGGATCGGTCAGCACGCGCTCCACCCAGCCGGCCACCTTCGCCGTGGCGGTGAAGGGTCAGCCGGCGCCCACCTTCGTCTGGCAGAAGAACGGTGTGGCCATCCCCGGGGCGGTCGCCGTCAGCTACACGATTCCGGCCACCAACATCCTCGATGCCGGTGACTACCGGGTGGTGGTCAGCAATCAGGCCGGCGTGGTGACCAGCAACACGGTGACCCTGGAAGTGAAGGCCACGCTGCTCTTCAATGCCCCTGGGGGGATGGCCATCGACGGGTCGGGCAACACCTACCTCGCGAATTCCGGTGAACACACCATCTGCAAGATCCAGCCGAATGGCGATGTCACCGTCCTGGCGGGCGCGCCGGGGCAACCCGGGCATGTGGATGCCACGGGTGCCACCGCGCGCTTCACCTGGCCCACGGGCCTGGCCATCGATGGCTCCGGCACGCTGTACGTGGCCGATGGCAACAACACCATCCGGGTCGTATCCCCTTCAGGCGTCGTGACGACCCTGGCGGGCAGTGCGGGCCTCAGCGGTACCACGAACGGCACCGGTGGGGCGGCACGCTTCGGCAGCCTGCTCCAGGGCCTGACCTGGGATGGCTCTGGCAACCTCCTCGTGGCCGATACCTACAACCACACCATCCGCATGATCACGACGTCGGGCGTGGTGACCACCGTGGCGGGCCTCCCGGGCCAGCTCGGCGCCACCAACGGCACCCTCGCGGTGGCGACCTTCAACCAGCCGAGCGGCGTGGCCGTGGACGCGGCGGGCACCCTCTATGTCTCCGATTACGGCAACAGCGTGATCCGCGCCATTTCCACCGGGGGTACCGTATCCACCTTCGCGGGCATCGTGGGCACCCCTGGAAGTGTGGACGGGGCGGCGACTACCGCCACCTTCAATGGCCCTTCGGGGATCGTGATGGACGGCACGGGGCGGCTCTTTGTGGCTGATACCTTGGGCCACATCATCCGGAAGGTGGAGACCACCGGCGCCGTCAGCACCTTCGCCGGAGGCGCGGCCGCCCTAGGCAACCTGGATGGCACCGGTACCGCCGCGCGATTCAACCGCCCTAGTGGCCTGGCGCTCGGCCCCTCCGGCAGCCTGCTCGTGGCGGATACCAACAACCGGGAGATCCGCACCATCTCCTCCGCCGCGGTGGTCACGACCTACACCAAGCCCTGAGGCTCCAAGGCCTTGAAATGAAACGAGGCGCCCCGAGGGCGCCTCGTTTCATTTCGGGGAGCGGGGCTAGGCGACTTTCGGCCGGCCCATGCGATAGGCAAGGGTGAGGATCACCGTGTAAATGCCCAGGATGAGGGTGTAGGCGAAGAACTTGAACATGCCCCCCATGCCGACGAACACCGGCACCATGAAGATTGACACCAGCCAGGTGATGGCCGTGCAGCCGAACACCGTCACGATGGATCGGTAACGTTGGTACTCGAGCCGGAAGAAGATGGTGGGCAGCGCGAAGAGGCCCATGGCGCCGAAGAGGGGATACCAGATCCCGCTCCAGATGGCCTTGAAGACGCCGATCTTACCGAGGTCAGCCCGGAAGTCGGCGTTGGCACCCAGCAGCACCGCGAAACCCAGCACGAGGGCGATGAGCACGGCATTCCAATCGAAGGGCTCGCCCACGGCCTCGAGGCTGATGGCCGTGTCGATCTTGTGGTCCTTCGTCTCTTTGATGAAGATGCCCCCGATGGTGAGGGTGATCAGGGCGATGGCGATGGGGTAGATGAGGCCCGCGAAGATGGCTCCGGCTCCAAAGGCCTCCTTGGTGGCCGCGGAGGCCGCCACGGCGGTGGCGATCAGGGGTAGGAAGCCACCGAACCAGCCATTTCCGATGTGGTAGGGCAGGGACATGGACGTGTAGCGGATGTTCGTGGGGAAGAGCTCCACGAGGAACGCCGCGATGGGCCCGTACACCATCGTCACGTAAATCAGCTGGATGAACACCAGCAGGATCATCATGACCAGGTTGAAGGTGGGCAGATCCGCCAGCATCACGGCCGTCTGGCCGGGGAGGAGGGCCGGGGTGAAGTGGCGCATGGCCATGTAGATGGGCACGTAGGTCGCGGCCGCCAGGGCGCAGCCGAGCATCATGATGCGCTTGCGGCCGATCTTGTCGGAGAGGTGCCCGAACACCAGGAAGAAGGGCGTGCCGAGGGCGAGGGCCACGGAAATGATCAGGTAGGCCGGTAGCCAGTGGATCTTGAGCACGGCCTGGATGAAGGTGAGCGCGTAGAACTGGCCCGTGTACCAAACCACGCCCTGACCGGCCGTGGCGCCAAAGAGGGCCAGCAGCACATAGCGGAGGTTCACGGGATTGGTGAAGCTCTCCTTGAGTGGATTCACGGAGATCTTCTTGGCCGTCTTCAGTTTGGAGAAGAGCGGGCTCTCCTGCATCTTGACGCGGATGTAGAGGCTCACGATCAGGAGGGCGAAGGAGATCAGGAAGGGGATGCGCCAGCCGGCCATGAGGTGGCCGGCCCCGGTCTTGAAGGCATCCTCGCCCATGACGTAGCGGGTGCAGCCGATGACGCCCATGCTCACGAAGAAGCCGAGGGTCGCCGTCGTCTGGATGTAGCTGGTGTAATAGCCCCGGCGTTCGTCGGGCACGTGTTCGGCCACGTAGGTGGCGGCGCCCCCATATTCCCCGCCCAGCGCGAGGCCCTGGAGGAGCCTGAGGAGCACGAGGATGATCGTGGCCCAGATGCCGATCTGATCGTAGGTGGGGAGCAGGCCCACGAGGGCCGTGGAGAGGCCCATGGTGGCCATGGTCACGAGGAAGGTGTACTTCCGGCCGATGAGGTCGCCGATGTGGCCGAAGACGAGGGCCCCCAGGGGGCGCACGCCGAAGCCGGCGCCGAAGGTGGCCAGGCTCGCCAGCAGTTGGGCCGTCTCATTGCCCGGCGGGAAGAACTTGCTACCGAAGAACACGGCGAGGCTGCCGTAGAGGTAGAAGTCGTACCACTCGAACAAGGTGCCGAGGCTGGATGCGAAGATCACCCGTCGGATGGTGGAGCTATCCGAGATCAGGCTGGCATCGTCGCCGGTGGGGGTCGCGCTCATGGTGCTGCTCCTCAACTTGGGTTGGACCAAAGGCATCCCGACCGGGCCCGGTGGCTCCGGGATGGTCGGGGGCGGAACAGAAAGAACGGGGAAACTGACGAGAGCCTACCCCTGCCGGCTCCTCGAATGAAGAGGGAATGCGGGGTTGGGTGAGAAAGCCGGAATCACTGTCGCCAAGCCTCCGGGGCGTTCCCGGCATTGCAGTCTCCCTCCGCGGAACCCCTTGCTGAAAACCGATCCTGTGACCAAATCACAAATGCACCGCGCGCCCGATGAGGCGGGGCTAGGGGATCGGAGGGCCCACCGCGCCACGGTGGGCGGGGGCCCCCCTCGGAATAGGGATTCCAGATGGCGGAAGAGGTGCTAGGTTTCTGGAATTCCATCCGTTCCATTCCTGGCCGAGCGACCGCCAAGACCTTTGAAGGAGAACCCCATGTCCCAGGATCTGTACCCGGTGAAACCCCACATCGCGGAGCGGGCCCATCTCCGGAACATGGAGGAATACCAGCGGCTCTACCGTCTCTCCCTCGATAATCCCGAGTGGTTCTGGGGTGAGCAGGCCAAGAACCTCACCTGGTACCACCCCTGGAACCAGGTCTTCGACGCGGATTACAAGGAGGTGGACTTCGCCTGGTACGGCGGTGGCCGCCTCAACGCCTGCTTCAACTGCGTGGATCGCCACCTGCCGGAGCGGGGCAACCAGACGGCCCTCATCTGGGCCCAGGATGAGCCCGGGGTCTACACCCACATCACCTACCGGGAGCTGAAGCACAACGTCTGCCGCGTGGCCAACGTGCTGCTGGCCCATGGCGTGAAGAAGGGGGATCGCGTCTGCCTCTACCTCACCATGATGCCGGACCTCGTGTACGCCATGCTGGCCTGCGCCCGCATCGGCGCCGTGCATTCCGTGGTCTTCGGCGGGTTCTCGGCCGAGGCGCTGCGGGACCGCATCGTGGACGCCAAGTGCAAGGTGGTGATCACCGCCAACGAAGGCCTGCGCGGAGGCAAGAAGGTGCCGCTCAAGAAGACGGTGGACCGCGCCATCGAGGGCATGTCCCTGGTGGAAACGGTGCTTGTGTCACGCCGCACGGACTCCGAAGTCGAAATGCAGCCGGGCCGGGATCTCTGGCTGGACGAGGAGGCCACGAAGCAGCGCTCCACCTGCACCAACGCCTGGATGGGCGCCGAGGATCCGCTCTTCATCCTCTACACCTCCGGCAGCACCGGGAAGCCCAAGGGGCTGCTCCACACCACCGGGGGCTACATGACGTACGCGGCCTTCACGCACAAGATGGTGTTCGACTATCACCCCGGCGACATCTACTTCTGCGCCGCGGACATCGGCTGGATCACGGGCCACAGCTACATCCTTTACGGGCCACTGGCCAACGGCGCAACCACGGTGATCTTCGAGAGCACGCCGCTCTACCCCGATCCGGGCCGTTACTGGCGCATCATCGACGACCTCGGCGTGAACATCTTCTATACGGCGCCCACGGCACTGCGGGCCCTCGCCCAGGCGGGCGATGGACCCGTGAAGCAGTACAAACGCACCTCGCTGCGCATCCTCGGCACCGTGGGCGAGCCCATCAACCCCGAGGTCTGGCGTTGGTACCACGACGTGGTGGGCGAGGGCCGCTGCACCGTGGTGGACACCTGGTGGCAGACGGAGACGGGCGGCATCCTCATCACCCCGCTGCCCGGCGTCACCCCCACGAAGCCGGGCTCGGCGACCCTGCCCTTCTTCGGCGTGAAGCCCGTGCTCGTGGATCCCGCCACGGGCGCCATCATCGAAGGCAATGACGTGTCCGGCGCGCTGTGCCTGGGCTCTCCCTGGCCAGGGCAGGCCCGCACGGTCTACGGCGACCACAAACGGTTCAAGGAAACCTACTTCACCCAATACCCGGGCTACTACTTCACGGGAGACGGGGCGCGGCGCGACGAAGATGGCTACTACTGGATCACGGGCCGCATCGACGACGTCATCAACGTCTCGGGCCACAGGCTGGGCACCGCGGAGGTGGAGAGCGCCCTCGTGGCCCACGAGGCCGTGGCCGAGGCGGCGGTGGTGGGCTATCCCCACGCGATCAAGGGCCAGGGGATCTATTGCTACGTGCTGCTCAACCATGGGTACGCCACGGAAGACCGGGGCCAGCTCATCGGCGCCCTCAAAGAGCAAGTGCGCCAGGCCATCGGCGCCTTCGCGGGGCCCGACGTCATCCACGTCGCTTCGGGGCTGCCCAAGACGCGCTCCGGCAAGATCATGCGGCGTATCCTCCGCAAGATCGCGGCCTCGGAATACGACGGCATGGGTGACATCTCCACCCTGGCCGAACCCGATGTGGTGGCAAGGTTGATCGAGGAGCATCAGGCCGGCGTGGCCTGAGCCCCCGTTTAAACGGTTGAAGGTGCAGGACCGGGGCTGATCCCAAGCCCCGGTTCAGCCCACGTAAACGCGATTCCGTCCGCCGGCCTTCGCTTGGTAGAGGGCCCGGTCCGCGGATTCCCAAATCTCGCCGGGGGCGGAGAAGGCCGCGTTCCCGGCCACGATGCCCGCGCTGAACGTGGATAGGGTGGGACCTTTGGGGCTGAGGTGCTGAAGGTTGGCGAAGTCCGCCCGCAGACCTTCAATGATGGGGAAGGCGGCTTTCAAGGTGGTGCCCGTGAAGAGGATGCCGAACTCCTCGCCGCCGAGCCGCCCCACAATATCCGACCTCCGCAGGCGCCGTTGGAAGAGCCGCGAGAGGGATTGCAGCACCTGATCCCCAAAGGGGTGGCCATAGGTGTCGTTCACCTGCTTGAAGTGGTCGATGTCCACGATGGCGAAGGCGAAGGGGGTTTCGCCGCGCTGGGCGCGGAGCCATTCCTCCTCCAGCCGGAATTTCATGGCGCTGTGATTGCGCAGGCCCGTGAGGCTGTCTCGGGACATCTGCGCGCGGATCAATCGGGTGCGTTCGGCTCGGATGCGGATGGAGGAGACGAGGTGCTGGGGGCGGATGGGCTTGGTGAGGAAATCATCGGCGCCGCGGCCCAGGGCCTCCAGCTGGGTGCTGCGCTCCAGCTCGGAACTGAGGAACACGATTGGGATGCCCATGTAGGTGGGATCCATGCGGATGGCCGCCGCGAGCTCAATGCCCGTGCACTGCGGCATGTAGAGGTCCATGAGGATGAGATCCGGCTTGAATTCGCCCAGCCGGTTCAAGGCCTGCTCCGGATCCGTGAGCAGGCTCGCCTCCATGCCGGCCTCGCGGAGAATGCCGCCCAGGTAGTTCGCCTGCACGGGGCTGTCCTCCACCACGAGCACCCGTTCGGGTTCCCGCGGCGGCGGATCCAGGAAGGCGTCCAACCGGTTGGCGAGCACTTCCAGGTTCACGGGGTAGGGCAGGTAGATGTCGCAGCCCGTTCGCACGGATTGGAGCCGGGCGCTGAGGTCGTTGCGGGCGGAGATGAGCACCAGGGGCGTGCCCTCGTCGCGGGTTTGCAGGAGGGCCGTCAAATCCTGAGCGCTGGGGCCGACCTCCCCCCGCTCCAATTCCACGAGCAGGACCTGGGGGTGCAGATCTACCTGCATCTTTAAGAATTCGGGGAGGTGGGGCGTCCACCGCAACACATAGCCCATGCTGGCCAGCTGAGGGGCCATGGAGGCCCCCAGCCCTTCGTGGGCTTCCAGGAGGAGCAGCTGGGGCCTGAGGCCGGGACCGATCGCCATGGACCCGTTATCGGGTTCCAGGGGTGGGTCATGATTTCAGAGGCGAGCGTCCCGGATGAAACGCCGGACGAGGGCCTCGAAGCGCCCCGCGGCGGCCTGTCCGGCCTCCAGGACTTCCTGGTGGGTCAGGGGCTGATCCAGGATGCCGGCCGCCATGTTGCACAGGCAACTGATCCCGGCGACCCTCATGCCTTCGTGGCGGGCCACGATGGTCTCGGGAACGGTGCTCATGCCCACGGCATCGGCACCCCAGGCCCGGAAGGCCCGGATCTCGGCCGGTGATTCGTAGCTGGGCCCGGTCACCCCTATGTACACGCCCTCTTGGAGCCGCTGACCCAGGGCCTCAGCGGCTTGGTGCAGGGTGGCGCGCAGGTGGGGATCATAGGCGCAGGAGAGGTCGGGGAAGCGGGGGCCCGGGCCCTGGTTGGGGCCGATGAGGGGATTCTGGCCGGTGAAATTGATGTGGTCAGAGATCACCATCAGATCACCCACCTGGTGTTCCGCGTTCAAAGCTCCCGCGGCGTTCGTGAGCAGCACCGCCTTGACCCCCAGCCGGCCGTAGAGGCGCATGGGCAAGGTGACGGTGGCGAGGGGGTGCCCTTCATAGAAGTGGAAGCGCCCCACTTGCAGGACGACCTTCCGGCCTTCCAGTTCGCAAAAGATGAGCTGACCGCTGTGGCCTTCCACGCTCTGGGGGGGGAACCCCAGATCGGCGAAGGGGATGGATTGCCCCGCTCGGGCCTCGGGGCTGTGGGCCAGCGCCCCCAACCCGGAGCCCAGCACGATGGCCAGGTCGGGCACGAAGGGGGCCCTGGATTTCAGCAGATCGAAGGCGGAGGCGGACATGGGCACCTCAGGCGGCGGGAACCAGCTTGATTTTCACGGTGGTGTCGGGCTGCAGGGTGGTGGGGCTGAGCATCCGAACCCGCACGAGCCAGGTGGACTGCCCTCCCGTCACCGCCTGGAAGACCACGGGGATGCTGGCGGTGCTGGAATCCAGGAAGGTGTAGGTGGTGGCCACCACGCCATCGGGAGTGCCAAGACCAATGAAGGTGACTTCGACTTTGCCATTGGTCAGGGGGCCATTGGACAGCTCGACGTCGAAGGCGTAAGCCTTGGTGCCGCTCACGGTGAATTGCGCGAACTTCAACTCCCCAACGGAAGTGTTTCCGTAGATGCCGGCGACCGGAGTTGCATTGGCCATGCTCAAGGTCACCGGCGTGATGGAGGAACTGCCCGGGGAGGCGGGGTTGTAGATGGGATCCGCACCCCAGGACGTCACGAAGGTGGAGAGGGGGCCTGCGGAGGGGCGAGGCCAGGGGAGGTTGCCCGTCGGCACCCCAAGGTGGGCGAGCACGTCCTGGATCACGGCGTCCGTGATGGGCGGAGTCGTGGTCGTGAGGCCGGGCAGGGACCCTTCCATGGCTTTGAGTTGAGGGTAGAGGTTGATGGTGTCGAGGTAGTTGAACGGTTGGATCAAAGAAAAGAACGGCGAGACGGTGACCGGGATGATCTTGTTCCAATCCGTGGGATCTTCACTGCGGGGTAGGCTGTTGGCCTTCAGGGCCAATTCCCATGCCAGGGCGGGGTACAGGGCCGCGCAGAAGGGGTTCCGCTCGCTGGTGGGAATGGCGCTGATCTGCCTAATATCGACCCTGTTGACGCCGGTGGAGGTGACATCCGCGAGGTAGGGATTCTTGAGGATGACGGCGGCAATCCCTTGGGGCATGCCTTCCAGGATCGCCATCTGGGATTCGAGGTTGGAGAGCTGAGCACCTTGGGGAAGGGGTGCGAATTTCCCCAAAGCCGCGCCCTGCGAGTAGAAGACGGCGGTGCCCACCTGATTGAAAAGGTAGGCTTTGGCGGCCAGCTGGATGAGCTGGGCGCGATCCCAGGCGTCATCATTGAGGGGACCACCCTGGATGCTGCCGAAGTAGTGGAAGGCCCCCGTCAAAGGGTCGAAGGACGACGAAAAGCCCGTGGGGTTGGGGACCGAGGTATTGGGGTCGATGGTCTGGCCCTGGGGGTAGCCGCTCCGGTCCCAATCGATGTAGGTGCCGCGGGGTTCGGTCCGCCCCTTGAGGTAATGGAGGTCCAGGGGGGCGCCGGGGGTGACGGCAACGAGGGAGCCCGAGGTACCCAGGTAGGCGGCCATGTCTACAAAGGCATCCAGGATGGAAAGCACCCGGCTTCCTGTGGGGGAAGCTTCCAACTGGCCGGCCTGTTGGTAGCCATTGGGGTTGCTTCCTTCGACGAGGCCCTCGCTATATCCAGGGACCATGCGGGTGATGACCTGGGCAGATTGGAGGTCATAGTTGTTGTCGGCGAGAAACCAGGAATCATTGACCCCGATGTGGAAGTTCACCACGGTTTCCGGGCTGCCCGCCGGCACGTTGGAAGTCACCACGTGATTGACGTTGGAAGCCGTGGGGGGAAGGCTGCCATCGGGGGCCTTGCGAACGCAGTAGCGAAGGCGGTTCTGCTGGGGGACGGTGCTCGTCATCCCGGCGGGATCCGCGAGGAGGTTCACGTCCGCGGGTGACGTGGCTCCACCCAAGCGGATGCTGCTCTGGACTTCCAGCATCCAATCAATGTTCGGGGCGACCGAGAAGGAAAAGCTGCCATCGGAGTTCGCAGCCGAACCTGCTCGGCTGAAGAAGATCTTGTCCTTGGTCCGGTCATTGGGGAAGAGGGGGTCGGGTACCGCCGTTTTCCGGTAAAGGGAGACTGTGATATACCTGGCGGGCAGGTTCAGCTCGTACTTCGTGGGGTCGGTTTCCAGGCCCGTGGGCACGCCGTTCGCATCATGAAGGAGGGGAATCCGGTCGAAGGTGACTTTCCCGCTGATCACGACATTGCTCGCAGCGTCACTGGAGGAATGATGGGATTTCCCGCAGCCGGCCAACGTGGCCAACAAGGCTCCCCCCAGGACGAACCCGAGCCGGCGAAACGAAGAAAGAAGCGGCATGCGAACCTCGAAAACCCGAACCTAAAAGGCTAACACGGGGCTTCCGCCGGACTTCGGTTTGAAGCCGAGGGCCCCCCGGGTTGGGATGCGTTGATGGGCGTGGAAGTTCAGCGGGATCCCAGGCGCGCGTTCACGGCCTGAAGTTCCTCGGGGATCTCCTCTTCGTCATTCAAGAAGGGGAGGGGATTGGTGCGAAGCCCGTGAACCTGCAATTCAAAGTGGAGGTGGGGGCCGGTGGCGTTGCCGGTGCGGCCCACTTCGGCGATCTTCTGGCCTCGGTGCACCACGTCGCCGACGCTCACGAGATTCATGCGGTGATGGGCGTAGAGGGTCACCACGCCATTGCCGTGATCGACCATGACGTAGTTGCCGTACTGGCGGTGCCGGCCGGCTACGACGACCTCGCCGTCCAGGGCGGCGTACACGTCGGTGCCCTGGGGGGCGTTGAGATCGACGCCCCGGTGGCGGCCCTTGTAGCGGACCCGCTTCTTCCGGTTGTTCTTCACGCGGACCGTGCGGGAGCGCATGCGGGGGCCCCAGTTGGAACTCACGGTGCGGGTTTCCACGGGCCAGAGAAGGTCCAGATGGTCCGGATCCGCGGGCACGAAGGCATGCATGGCCTCCTCGGGCTCGAGGATGGGAGCCACGATCCGGTTCATCTCCAGGGCCCGGGCATTGGACTCGGGCACGGGCCGGGAGGGGCCGTAGGCCCCGGAGGGCTCCGTGAGCCGGGGCTGGAAGGGCAGCAGCCGCTCCAGGTGCGCCAGGCTCTGGTTCCGGGAAGCCGGGGTGAGGGGGAGGGCGGCCATGGGGGCGAGGGTGATGACAGGGGCCCCGGGCAGCGCCGCGACGGCCGGCGTGGCCGTGGGCAGCTGGATGCGGGTGCCCGCATTGACGCGAGCGGGCTTCAGGCCGGGGTTGACCTCCATCAAGTCCGCCACGGAGAGGCCGTGCTCCTTGGCGAGGCTGTGCAGGGTTTGGCCCTTGGCCAACACCACGCTGTCCCCGAGAACCAGGGGCTTGTTGGCGGCGATCTTGGTGCCCTTTACCCGGAGTTTGGCGCCGAGGGCCAGCTTCCCCAGATCCATCGAGGGGTTCAGGGCCTCGAGCTGAGCCAGGCTCAATCCAGCCTTCCGGGCGATGGCGGCGGCGGTCTCCCCCTTGCGGACCACGTGGACCTCGGTGGAGGAGGCCGCATGGCGGGGCTTCTTCTTGGCGGGGGCCGCTTGCAGGGAAAGGCCTGCAATGGCCAGAGCAATGAGGGTGAGACGCACGAGGCCTCCATACAAGGGAGGAAGATCCAGCTTCGCTAGGACTCCTGGGGGGGTATTCCCGAATGCAGAAAGAGCGGGGGAGGTTCCTGCTAACGCGATGAACCTGACAAAAGGTTCACGTCCATTCTACCTCGGGGTGGAGGAAGTCGCGAATGAAACTATTTTCCAATCAGCTCGCCCAGGGGGCTGCATCCCAGGGCCAGGTGACGGTTCCCCGTCGCCCCCCCTCCTTGAGCAGGAGCCGTACCGGACCCAAGCTCATGCGGTGGCTGACGGCCTTCAGCATGTCGTAGAGGGTGAGCAGGCCACCGGAGACCCCGGCCAGGGCCTCCATTTCCACCCCGGTCTTCCCGGAGACCCGAACCTCCACCCGGAGCCAGGCCCGGCGGGTGGTGGGATCCCAGGCGTGTTCGACGGTGACGGCCTCCAACAGCAGGGGATGGCAGAGCGGGATGAGATCCGCGGTGCGCTTGGCGCCATTGACGGCTCCGATGCGGGCCACGGACCAGGGATCCCCCTTGGGGCCACCCCCCCGCTGCAGGGCGTCGGCCGCCACGTCGTCCAACTCCAAGTAGCCCAGGGCCACCGCCCGGCGGGACGTGGGCGACTTATCGCCCACGTCCACCATGCGGGGGCGGCCTTCGGGATCCAGGTGGGTCAGTTCGGCCATGGGCCCTCCGGATAAGAGCGTGTCCAAGTATTCGATGGGGCTGGGGATGATGGGGGTCACCCGGCCAGGGCCAGGAGGATGTCCCGCAGGGCCGCCGTGTCCGGAGCATAGGCCCGGGGGCCGAATCCGGCCAGCACCTCGGCGGCGTGGTGACCGTGGCCCACGGCCACCGAGGGCACGCCGGCCCGCTGGGCCATCTCCAGATCGAAACTGGTGTCCCCGACCATCAGCAGGTCTTGGGGTCCATGCCCCGAGAGGCGCTGGATCAATTCCAGGCTTTCGGGATCGGGCTTGCCGTGGGTGACCTCGTCCGGCGTGACGATGGGGTCGAAAAGGGCCTCCCAGCGGAACTGGAGCAGCTGGCGGTGCAGGGGCACCCGGCGTTTGGAGGTGGCGATGGCCATGGCCTGGCCCCGGTCCTGGAGCTCCCGGAGCAGCTCGTCCATGCCGGGAAAGGGCCGGATGAGCTCCGCTTCGTGCTCCACATGTCCAAAGCTGCGGTAGGCGGGGAGCACCTGCTCCACGGTCAGGCCCAAGGGCCCGAAGGTGCGCTCGATGCCCGTCTCCACGGGGAGGCCCACGCAATCCAGCCAGGCTTCCATGTGCAGGTGGGGCAGGCCCAGGGCATCCAGGGCGTGGCGCATGCCCGCTTCGATGAGGGGGCGGCTGTCCACGAGGGTGCCGTCGAAGTCGAAGACGATGAGGCGCGTCATGCCTGTTCCCCGCCCGCCTGGTCGGGCAGGGGTTCCTCGTCGGTGCCGAAGACCCCTTCCCACTTCGCGATGACCACGGAGGCCAAGCCGTTGCCGATGACGTTGATCATGGTGCGGGCCATGTCCATGATCTCGTCCACGGCCAGCAGCATGGCGATGCCCGCCTCGCCGGGCAGGTGGAAGCTGGCGATGGTGGCGCTGATGATCACGAGGGTCGCCCGGGGTACGCCCGCCACGCCCTTGGACGTGAGCATGAAGGTGAACACCATGGCCAACTGGGTGCCAAAGCCCATGGCAGGGTAGGCCACGGGGTTGGCCGCATGGGCCGCCTGGGCGATGGTGAGGCTCGCCAGCACCAGGTAGAGGGTGGAGCCGTCGAGGTTGAAGCTGTAGCCCGTGGGGATCACGAAACCCGCCACCCGGCGGGGCACCCCGAAACGCACTGTCTCCTCCAGCAGCTTGGGCAGGGCCGCCTCGGAGCTGGCGGTGGAAAAGGCGGTGATGGCCGGATCCTTGATGGCCTTCAGGAAGGCGAAGATGCGGATGCCGAAGACCAGCATCACGGGCACGAACACGAGTACGAAGAGGGCCGCCAGGGCGAAGTAGAGGCTGCCCACGAGCAGGCTGTACTGCTTGAGCAGGTGCCCCACCGCGGGCCAGCCTTGGATCCACTGGCCGTTCACGGAATGACCCGCGGCCATGTGGCTCACGTTGTAGGCCATGGCGCCGAACACCCCCAAGGGGGTCAGCTTCATGACCATGTCCGTGTACTTGAACATCGTCTGCGCCACGCCGTCGAAGAAGGCGAGCACCGGTTTGCCCCGCTCCCCCACTTTGGTGAGGGCGATGCCGAAGAGCGTGGCGAAGATCACCACGGGCAGGATGTCGCCCTTGGCCGCATGATCCACCAGGTTGCTGGGGAACATGTGCAGGGCGATTTCCCATCCACTGAGGGGTTTCACGGCCGCCACGGCGGTGTGGGCCCCCAGGTCGATGGGGAGGTGGGCGCCAGGTTGGATCCAATTGGCGATGCCCAGCCCGATGAAGAGGGCCAGGGTGGTCACGATCTCGAAGTAGAGGAGGGCCTTGCCCCCCATGCGGCCCACGGCCCGGATATCTCCCGTCTGCGCGATGCCCACCACGATGGTGGAGAAGAGCAGGGGGACGATCAGGCCCTTGATGAGGCTGATGAAGGCCTTGGAGAAGAATTTGAAGAGGTCATAGGGCTGGAAACCCTGGAAAGAGGGGTCGGTGTTCTGGGGGAACAAGCCACCCAGGAGCACGCCCAAGCCCAGACCCACGAAGATCCAGAAAGTGCTGGAGCGGTACCAGGGCCCCTTGTTAACCGACATCATCAGCCTCGTCGAGAATGTTCCAGTGTCCCATGGATCGCGGCGCGGCCTGATACTGGCGTATCTGGAATCGGAGCCTGGATGCGATGCCCCGCCTGTGATGTGGACCTCCCCGAGAACGCGCGGTTCTGCCCCGCGTGCGGGCTTGAAGCGGTTCCGGTGGCGGAGCCCCGGGAGCCCCTCACGGTCGAAGGGGGCGAGCCCGGCGCATGGCGCTGGATCCTGATCCTCCTGTTGGCCCTGGAGCGCCTGGTGGCCTGGTGGGCTTTCCCCCTGGATGATCCCAGCCGGGCCATTGGGGCCTGGGAATCCCCCTTCCTATGGGTCTTCGGATTGGGCGGCCTACTTCTCGCCGCGCCGCTGCTGGCCTTTCACAAGCAGGCCGGGGGCTGGTTGGCCGGCTTCTCCGGCTTTGCCCTGCTAGTGCGCAGCTGCATTCCCCTCGTGGGGGAAAAGTCCGCGGATGGCGCCATCTGGGCCCTGATGATCGCCAGTGCGACCCTCACCTTCGCGTTCTTCCATGAGCAAAGCTGGTGGGGGCGGTCACCTTCCGATTAGGTTCCGCCTCACCATCCTTGAGTTACCAAAGCGCAAGCTGGTACCAACGGCACTAGGAAAAAGAGGAGGGGGCTCACGGCCCCCTCCTCTCGTTACGATAGAGAAGGTATACCGAGGGTCAATCCTCGTGGAGGTTTCATGGCCCAGGGACGCCGGAATTGGCTGAACACCCTCTTTCTGTGGGGAACGCTCCTCGCGGCGGCGGTGGCTCTGCCCTTACATCTGGCCCTGAACGGCTGGAACTGGACCGAGTGGATCGTCTCCCTCGCCATGGTGTTCATCATCGGTACGGCCATCAGCGCCGGCTACCACCGCCTCTTCTCCCACCGCGCCTATCGGGCTACGGCCCCTTGGCGGGCCCTGATGCTCTTCTTCGGCGCGGCCTCCTTCGAGAACTCCGCCCTGAAATGGTCCAGCGACCATCGCATCCACCACCGCCACGTGGATGATCTGGAGAAGGATCCCTATGCCATCGGCAATGGGTTCGCCTGGGCCCACTGGGATTGGGTCATGAAGGGGCCCGACATCCCCCTCCAGGGCGTCGAGGACCTGAAGAAGGACCCCATGGTGCAGTTCCAGCACGACCACGTGTTTGCCGTGGGCGCTGTCGCGGCCTCCATCCCTCTCGTCATCGGCCTCGCCACGGGCAATTTCTGGGGCCACCTCGTGGTGGGCCTCCTCGTCCGCATCGTGCTCACGCACCACACCACCTTCCTGATCAACTCCGCCGCCCACGTGTTCGGCAGCCGCCCCTACACCGAAGAGAACAGCGCCCGGGACAACTGGCTGCTGGCCCCCCTCACTTACGGCGAGGGCTATCACAACTTCCACCACATGTGGCAGTGGGACTACCGCAACGGCGCCAAGTGGTGGCAGTACGACAGCACCAAGTGGATCCTCAATGCCCTGCGCCCCACCGGCATGGTGTACGACTTCCGCCGTGTCCCTGCCGCCGTCATGCGTCGGGCCGAACTGGCTGTGGAGGCCCAGCGCTTGCAGGCCAAGCTCGTCGCCCGGAAGGCCGAGGGCGTGGAATCCCTGCATGATCGTCTGGCCTCCGCCCGTGCCCGCATGGACGCCGCCATCGCCAACTTGCACGAGCGCCGGGAATCCTGGGGCCGCAAGCGCCGCGAACTCAAGGTGCTGGGCCGCGCCAAGGCCGAGGCCTTTCGCATGGCCAAGGCCGAGTGGCAGGAGGGCATGATCCGGCACAAGGCCGAGCTGGCTGAAGCCTGGGCCGAATGGAAGGCCGCCCGCCGGGCCGTGTTGGCCGTCGCCTGATCTGCCTCGCCCCCTTCGCGGCCCCCGCTTTCCGGGGGCCGCGTCGCTTTCGGGAGACCACCCCTTCGGGGCGGCCGGGGCCCATGGGATACTGATCCGTTCGCTCTTTGGAGGTTCCATGGCCCAGTTCGACGTGATCGTGATCGGTTCCGGCCCTGGCGGGTACATCGCCGCCGTGCGCGCGGGCCAACTGGGGCTCACGGCCGCCATCGTGGAGAAGGATCCCGCGGGTCTGGGCGGCACCTGCCTGCGCCGCGGCTGCATCCCCGCCAAGACCTGGCTGGAGACGGCCCACCGGTTGGAGCAGATGCAGGATTCCGCCGACTTCGGCATCGATGGTGTGGACCCCAAGGCCCTCACGGCCAACCTCGAGAACATCGTCAAGCGCAAGAACCGCATCGTGCTGAAGAACGGCAAGGGCATCGAGTACTTGATGAAGAAGAACAAAGTGCAGGTCATCAAGGGCTTCGGCAAGCTGCTGGGCGGGGGTCGGGTGCAGGTCACAGGCGAGGCCGGCGCCGAAGTGCACGAGGCCAAGAAGATCATCCTCGCCACGGGTTCGGTGCCCCGGGAACTGCCGGGCTTGGAGACGGATGGTGTCCGCGTGCTCAACAGCGACCACATCCTCGACATGAAGACCCTGCCCGAGCACCTGGTGATCCTCGGCGCCGGCGCCATCGGCGTGGAGTTCGCCTCCACCTTCGCGCGCCTCGGCTCCAAGGTCACCCTCGTGGAGCTGGCCGATCAGATCCTCCCCATCGAGGATCATGAAGTGGGCAAGGAGCTGGAGAAGATCCTCGCCAAGTCCTACAAGATGGACATCCGCGTGAAGACGAAGATCGCCCGAATCGAGCGCAGCGCCGACAAGGTGACCTGCCACCTGGAGGGTGAAAAGGCCGGCGTGGTGGAGTGCAGCCACCTGCTCGTGGCCGTGGGCCGCGGCCCCGTCACCGCCAGCCTGGGCCTGGAGGCCACCAAGGCCAAGGTGGATCGCGGTTACGTGGAGATCGACGGCTTCATGCAGACCGTCGAGCCCGGCCTCTACGCCATCGGCGACATCGTGCGCACGCCCTGGCTGGCCCACGTCGCCTCCGATGAAGGCGTCGTCGCCGCCGAGCACATCGCCCAGTCCCTGGGCAACCCGGACGTGCACCCCCATCCCATCAACTACGACCGCGTCCCTGGCTGCACCTACTGCGATCCGGAGGTGGGCTCCATCGGCCTCACGGAGAACAAGGCCAAGGAGAAGGGCAAGGACGTGCAGGTCGGCGTCTTCCCCTTCATGCCCATGGCCAAGGCGAACATCGTGGGCGAGCCCCACGGCTTCATCAAGATCGTGGCCGACAAGCAGTACGGGGAAATCCTGGGCATCCACATCATCGGCCCCAAGGCCACGGAACTCGTGAGCTCCAGCGTGGCCCTCATCGGCGGCGAGTACACGGTGAACGAGCTCATCAACACCATGTACCCCCACCCCACCCTCAACGAGGTGTTCCCCGAGGCGGCCCGCGCCGTCTACGGGCGTGCGCTGAACATGTAGGGGTTAGGACCAGGATGGACAGGATGGACAGGATGAAAAACGACGGGCGATTGGCCCTCCCATCCTGCTCATCCTGGCTTTTCATCCTGTCCATCCTGTTCTGCACCCTCCCGAGTTGGGCCCAGTCCGTCCAAGGCCGCCTCATCTACCGCACCCGCGCTGGCCGGGCCGTCACTTTCCAGGTGGTGGATGGGGGCCACCCCGCCTTCATCTCCCTCCAGCGGGAGCAGGGGGACGCGGAGATCCTTCGCCAGTTCGTGCTGGTGCACAGTGGCCCGGAGAAGATGATCGATGCGGGGGCCCTGCCCCAGAAGGAGCAGGCGCCGCCGGTGTGGAAGGTGACCCACAAGGACACCCGGGTGCTGCTCAAGGGCCGCGAGGCCACCTACTGGCGCTACACGCCTGGCCTGGTGCTGCCGGTGCGCTTCAAGGCGCTGAACGAGGAATGGGCCTTGATGGCGGCGGAGCTGCCCCCGAAGATGATGGTGGAACGGGGAGGGCAGCCATGAAGGTGTTCGAGCGCAGCGCGACGTTGACGGCGTGGTTCGATCAGTACGCCAAGGACCACACGCACATCCTCACGCACCGGACCCACGCCCTCTGCATTCCGCTCATCGTGTTCACGGCCATGGGGTTCCTGCACCAGATTCCAGGTCGCTATCCCGTGTTCGGCGTGCCCATGGGCTGGGCGGAGCTGCTGCTCTCCCTGGTGGTGTTCTTCTACGCGCAGCACGATTTGAAACTGGCCCTCGTCGCCGGCCCCGTGGGTGCCCTGATGTGCGTGGGGGCCAAGTTCCTCGCCTGGCCCATGCACCTGGCCATCGCCATTCCCGCCTGGGTCCTCCAGTTGGCGGGCCACTGGGTGTGGGAGAAGAACCAGCCCAGCTTCGCCACGAACCTCGTGCAGCTGCTGATCGGCCCGGCCTACTTCCTGGATGGGCTCTTCCGGAAGGGCTGAAGGGGTCGGTTCGAACCGCGGAACGCGGACGATGCAGAAGCCTATTGGGAGGCTTGGCTGCGGTTTGCCTTGTCTGGAGGACCCTACTTCTCGAGCCCTTTGAGCAGTCGCTCCCGCAAGGGTTGGGGCAGGCGTTTGCGGCGCTGATCGGATTCGAGCATGGCGGTGTAGGTGTCGTTGCCGAGCAGCTTCATGGGGGTGATGCCGCGGTCGCCGGCTTCGCCCAGCACCTCGCCGAAGCGCACGAGGTCGTTGTCCTTGTAGTGGGCCACGAGCAGCAGGGCCAGGATGTCGGGATCCGTGGCGTCCTTGGGGCTGGCCTCCAGCACCGTCTCCAGGATGTGGATGGCCTCTCGGGGGCGGGAATCCAGGGAGCGCTCCGCTTCCCGGAGGAGGTTGTCGTAGCTGCGGGGCGCCTTCGCCGCCTTGAGGCCGGGCAGACGGCCGCCCTGGCTGAGCCAGAGGCCCGCTCCGCCAAGGGCCACCACGAGGAGGGCGGCACCGATCCAGAGCCCCTGGCGGGAGGCCTTCGGGCCGGAAGGGAGGGCCAGGGTGGGCTCCGTGGCCATTCGCGGCGCGGTGGTGGCGTGGGAATCCGCCCGCTGCAGGGCCGTGGTGGCGTCTTCGGAGGGGGCCCAGCGGGGATCCAACGCGGAGCGCAGGCTTCGGGCCAGGTCCAGCAGGCTGGGGAAGCGGGCGAGGGGATCCTTGGCCAGGGCGCGGGCCAGGATGCCGCGCAGCGCGGGGCTGAGGCCCTCCAGGTGCTCGGAATCGAGGGTCTTGGGCGCGTCGTGGATGATGTTGTAGACCACGGCGCCGGTGGTTTCGCCCTGGAAGGGACGCTCACCGCTCAGGCCTTCGAAGAGCAGCACGCCCACGCTGAACTGATCGCTGGCGGCGGTGGCGTGCGCGGTGCGCAGGTACTCCGGCGCCATGTAGGCGAGGGTGCCCACCACTTGGCCCGTTTGGGTGAACTCGGCGCCGCTGATCTTGGCCACGCCGAAGTCGAGGATTTTGGCCACGGGGCGCCCCTCATCGCGGCTCACCATGATGTTGGCGGGTTTGATATCCCGGTGGATAATGCCCTGCTTGTGGGCGTGGTGCAGACCTTCGCAAACCTGCGCCACCACCTCCACGAGGTCGGCGCGGCTGAGGGCCCGGTGGCTCAGCAGATCCGAAAGGCTCTCGCCCTCCACGAACTCCTGCACGAGGTAGAGGAGATCGCCCTCCTTGCCGAACTCGTACACGGTGACCACGCCGGGGTGCTTGAGGCGGGCCGCGGCCTGGGCCTCCCGCTCGAAGCGGGCCACCACGTCGCCGCCCATGCTCACGCCCACCAGCTCCGGCCGGATGGTCTTGAGGGCCACTTCCCGGCCCAGGGCGGGGTCCTTCGCCAGGTACACCTCGCCCATGGCGCCCCGGCCCAGGGGGCGGAGGAGTTGAAAGCGACCGAGGGTGTCCATGGGGACATCTTCTCAGTGAAGGCGCCCCCAGAGCCACGCGAAGCTGAGCGCGTTGAGCAGGCTGTGCCCCAGCATCACGACCCCCAACCCCCCGCTCCAGCGGGTGGTGGCTCGGGCGGCCAGGCCGCCCAGGGCCGTGTATACGAAGGCCAGGGGCGCCGCCACCCACCCGAAGACGAGCCCGTTGGCCACGACATGGTGGAGGCCGAAGGCCGCCCCGTGCTGGAGGTCGGTCCAGTGGGGGCGGTCCAAGGGCAGGGCATGGCGCCAATAGGCCTCCTCGCAGAGGGAGTTCACGGTCAGCGTATAGCCCACGTAGCTGAGGAAGCCGCCAGGCCAGTGGGCGAGGAAGGTCTGGGCTCCGGCCATGGGCAGCGCGGGCCCGGGCCGGTGGAGGATCCAGGGCACCGCGAGCGCGGTCGCCGTCACGGGCAGGAGGATCCAACCCGGCATCCGGCCCAGGCGGGGGCGTGGGTGGCGGAGGGCGGCCTGGAGGCACAGGGCGTGGTAGCCGAGCAGGGTCACCCAGGGCAGGTGCGGCAACAGGGCGAGGGTGCCCCCGATCCACAACGCCGGCACCCAAAAGGGCATCCCGTGACCTCCCCGTTCCGCGATGGTTACAGGGTGGTCACATCGGCCTGGAAAGCCAGGGGATGATTCGGGCGGGCCCTATTTGAACCAGGTATCCAGGTTCATCCCGAGGCGCAGGAGGATCCACCGGCCCGGCTGGGGATAGGGGAAGGTGGTGCTGCCGCCCTGGCGATAGGTTCGGTCGAAGAGGTTCCAGGCCCGGAGTTCCAAGTGGGAACCCTTGCCTGCGAGGCCCTCCCAGCGTAGGCCCGCGTCCACGGTGACCACGGCGGGTTCTTCATGGCCCAGGTCCTGGTAGGTGGTGGCGGGGCTGGGTACCGGGCCCGTATTGGCGGGGAAGGAGACGTCGATGGGGGCCCGCTGCCGGGAGGTGTGATGCAGCTGGAGGTTGGACCAGAGGGCGTGATCGCCCCGCTCGAGCAGCTTGCCGTCCAGCACCAGGTGGCCGGCGAGGGGGGGCACGTGGTTGATGCGACCATCGCCGGCCCCTACGGAGTGGGCCTCGAGCATGCGCTGCCAGGTGAGCGTCGCCCGGGCCTGGAAGCGGCTGGTCAGATGCCCCGCCTCCAGCTCCGCACCCCAGGTGCGCATCCGGCCGCCGTTGGTGTAGATGGGCTCCGAAGGCGGCGCCTGGTTGTTGCGGTAGATGACGTCGCGGAAGGTGTTGTGGAAGAGGTTGAGGGCGATCCGCTTCTGGCCGTCCGGGGCCGTCCAGCTGGGCGTGATCTGCAAAGCCTCCAGGTGTTCGGGCTTCAAATCCACGGCGCCGCGGTAGCTGGGGAGGCTGTTGTACCGATACCAGTAGGGGGCGTCCACGAAGCTGCGCGCGTAGCTCACCTTCAGTTCCGCATCGGCGGTGGGCAGCCAGATCCATGCGAGGCGGGGGCTCAGATCCGAGACGGGATCGCCCTTGTGGCGGTGCTTGCGGTCGAGGCGGAGGCCCACGTTGAAGATGTGGCTGGCGGAGACGTGATGCTTCACCTGGGCGAAGGCGCTGAGCGTCTGCTCCGAACCGGGCTCCAGCAGGGGCGTGGCGGCGGTATCCCCGAAGGAGGTCCACTGGCCGTTGGTGCCCCGGGGGAAGGCGCTGGAGCGGAGGTCGAGGTAATCCACCTCCGCGCCCAGAAGGAGGGAACCATCCCCCACGGAATCCTCGTAGGGGCGGATCATTTCCATCCGGGCCGTCTGACTGCGCTCATTCCAGGCGGGCATGGCGAAGCTGCGGGTGGCGGGATCGGTGACGATGATCGCGCGGAGTTCGTTCGTGTCGAGCCCCAGGCGCAGGTTCAGGGCCCAGGCCCCCACCTCCCGCTGGAGGGCGGCACCCAGGTGCTGGCTCAGGCTGCCGAGGCCGGGCCCTTCCCCCTGGAGCGGACGGTACTGGCCATAGTCATAGGTTTCCCCGGTGACACCGCCGCCGGAAAAGGGTTCCACATAGTGGCTGTAGCGCTGGTTGGCGAGCAGGGTCACCGATCCCAGGCGGTAGGTGAAGCCGAGGTCGTAGCTGGGCCGATCCCGGAAGCCGTAGAGGAGGGCGGCGCCTTCCTTGGGCAGGCGGCTGCGATCCTCCGCGGTGGGGATGGGGCGGGCCTCGCCATCGTTGCCGTACCACTGCCCCCAGAAGAGCAACTCCTGATCTCCGGGCTGATCATGACCCGCCACCACGCTGAGGAAGCGCTGGCCGAAGTTGCCCGAACCGAGGGTGACCTGCGTGCCTTCCACTTCCCAGGGGCGCTTGGTGACGAGGTTGATCACGGCGGTGAGGGCCACGTTGCCGTAGAGGCTGGAGCCAGGGCCCCGCAGCACCTCCACCCGGGCCAGCCGCTCCAGGGAGATGCTCCAATCGGGGTTGGCCATGGCGTAGGCCCGGGAATTCAGCCGGTGCCCATTGAGCATCACGAGGATCTTCTGCTGGGAGCTGGCGTAGGCCCCGTGCATGGCGATGTTGGGCTCGTTCTGATCCTCGATGGCGGTCACGCCGGGCACGAAGGTCACGAGCAGATCCTTCAACGTGCGGGCGCCCGACCGCTGGATCATTTCCGCCGTGATCACGGTGACGGGGACGGGCGCCTCGCGCACGGATTCCGGCTGCCGGGAGGAGCTTTCCACCCGCGTCGCCAGCAGGGCCTTGAATGCCTCCAGGCGATTGGGGGCCTCCTGGGCGCTCAGGCTGGCGAACAATACGAGCGGGATGAACCCGCGACGGATCGGCATGGGCAAGGCTCGATGCGGCTGGGATACCTGTGGAAGGGGACTGAGTGGCTCCAATGTACCCGAGGCTTCCAGGCGGCTGGCTTGGAATTAGGACGGAGTCACGACTTCACGGTAAGGAGTCAGGCCAATCCGAAGGTGAGCTTGCTCAGGGCCCGGGCGGCGGCATCCCGGTAGGAGGCTTCGCCCATGAGGACCTGGGCCATCACCCGAGGGCCCCGGGGATGTTTCACCACCACTCGCCAAGCCAGTTCCGGCGTGGCATAGAAGGCCCGGGCCAGGCGCCGCGCCCAGGCCATGTCCGCACCCAGGGTTTCCGCCATCACGTGGGTGTAGCCGGCCAGGCTCCCATGCGGGCCCGCAGCCACCAAGGTTTCGGCCGCCTTGAGCCCACTCCAGATGGCGGGGCGGATGCCTTCGGCCGTGAGCGGGTCCACCACGCCGGCGGCCTCGCCGATGACGAGCGCGTGCTCGGTGTGCAAGGCGCGATCACCATCCCAGAGCAAGATCGGGTGGGCCATCCGGTGGCAGCCGGAGAGGTTCAGATCGAAGCCCTGGAGGTAGCCCTCCAAGCGTTCATCCAGCGAACCTTCGGGCTTGCCGCGGAACACGCCGATGCCACAGCTCTGACCGTCGGCCTTGGGGAAGTTCCAGAGGTAGCCGGCCTTCACGGTGCCGAAGTCCAAATGCACGACGCTGGGATCCGAGGGGGGGACGGGGCTCTCGGCTTCGATGGCCCCAGCCAGAGCCCGGGAGGCGGGCTTCAACCCTAGGAGCTTCGTGGTGGTGCCCAGGGCGCCATCGGCGGCCACCACCACCCGCGCTCGATGCGCGCCCTTGGACGTGTCCAACCGCCAGGCTTCGGCTTCCCGCACCAACCCCCTCAGGGCGCAATCGGCTTCAAAGACCGCGCCCTCATTCACCGCATGATCCACCAGCAGTTGATCGAAGATTTCCCGCCGCACCATCCAGAGCAGATCCTGGCCGAGGTCCAATTCCACGGCATCTTCGTGGGCCTTCCAGGTGAATCGAATTTTGGAGGGGCGCAAGGAGATGGCGGGGGAGAAGTCGAAGGGAAGCCAGCGGCCCACCTGGGGGCTCACCCCGCCACCGCAGGGCTTCACCCGAGGGAAGGGGGCCTTGTCGAGGAGCAGGACGGACTTGCCCTGCCTGGCGAGGGACCAGGCGCACACGGAGCCCGCAGGGCCTGCGCCGACGATGGCGACGTCATAGAGGGTCATGGGGCCAGCCGGAGCCAAGTGTGAGTCTGGTGCATGGATTCAGCATAGGGGCCCCCGGAGGCGGAGTTCGAACGGGGGGACATTTTATTGTTGACTGATCATTCCAAAACGCTATGCTTGGATCCATGGCGCGACCGAAGGCATTCGACCGGGACCAGGCCCTCCTGGGGGCCCTGGGGATCTTCCGGGCCAAGGGATTCGAAGCCACTTCCATCCAAGATCTCGTGGATGGGACGGGCATCAACCGCCAGAGCCTCTACGACACCTTCGGGGACAAAGAGGCCCTCTATCACGAGGCCCTGGATCGTTACCGGGCTGAAGCGCCCCAGCCCGTGTTCTCGGCCCTTGAGGGGCCCCTGCCCCTGCGACGGGCGGTGGCTGCGTTGTTCGAGGGCGTCATCACCTACCTGCTCTCCCCGGAGGGGCAACCTTGCTTCCTGGCCCATGCGGCCCTCGCGCGGGCGGGTGAAGATGCCCAAACCGCCAGCAGCGTGCAGCTGGGATTCAAAGACTCCCTGCGGCGCTGGGAGGCACGCTTCCGCCGGGCCCAGGCGGAAGGGGAACTGGGCTCGCACCACGATCCGGCGGCTTTGGCCCTCGTCTTCCAAAACGCTTTGCACGGTCTTCAAGTCACGGCCCGATCCGGCGCGCGCCGGGCGGACCTGGACGCCATCGCCCGAGGGACCCTGTCCGTCCTCGGTTGATCTTTTTTTGGACAATTTTGGAACGATTGTTCCATTTTGGAGATGTTCATGAACAAGCTCACGGGCAAGATCGCCCTCATCACGGGTGGCACCTCGGGCATTGGCCTGGCCGCCGCCCATCGCTTCCACGCGGAAGGCGCCCGGGTGTTCGTCACCGGGCGCAACCCCAACACGCTGGAGGCCGCGCGGAAAGCCCTGCCTCAAGGCGTCACGGTGATCCAAGCGGATAGCGCGAACCTCGGGGACCTGGATCGCCTTGTGGCGGACCTGAAGGCTCAAGCGGGGCGCATCGACGTGTTGTTCGTCAACGCGGGCATCGCGGCCTTCCAGCCCATCGAGCAAGCGGACGAGGCTCATTGGGACAGCGTGCTCGACGTGAATTTGAAGGGCCCCTTCTTCCTGGTGCAGAAGGCCCTGACTTTGTTGGGGAAGGGGGCCTCCGTGGTGTTCACCACCAGCATCGTGGGGCAGAAGGGCTTCCCCACCACGGCCGCCTATTCCACCTCCAAGGCCGGGCTGGCGGGCCTTGCCCGTGTCCTCGCCGCGGAACTCGCGCCCAAGGGGATCCGCGTGAACAGCGTGGCCCCAGGGCCCATCGCCACGCCGATTTACGGGAAGCTTGGCCTGCCCACTGAGGCGCTCGCCGGGTTCGAAGCCAGTCTCGTGCAGCGCACGCCGTTGCAGCGCTTCGGCGTGGATGAGGAAGTGGCGAAAGCCGCCCTGTTCCTCGGGTCCGATGACGCATCCTTCATCACCGGAGAGGAACTGGTGGTGGACGGGGGCATCGCCGTAGCTTGATGCGCTTCCGAAGTCCTTCCGCGCCGATCTAGGCGTATGTCCAAGCAACCCATGGGGCCGAGGCTCCAGCGCGAAGGGTTGAACCCAAAGGGCCCGATCCGACCTCGGCGCGCTTGCATGATGCGACCACATCACGCTGCACACGCCCCCTCGGCTGAGGTCCCTTTGGATTCAACGCTGCTCCCACGGGTCGCTTGGACACACTCCTAGGCTTCGAGATCGCGGCGGCGGCCTTCAAGGCTGAGCCAACCGGGCTGGCGCCGACGATGCCAAGGATCCTGGGCCCAGGATCGGGGAGGCCGTGGACCGGAACCCAGTCCCAGGCGCAACGGGGCGGCGACCTAGACCTAGTTCAGGGTAGGCCGCGTCCCTTTGCGAGGGGAGGGATTCCGTGATGCAGGTCGGTTCTGGGCACTGGCGCATGCTCGCGACCAGGAGATGTTCGATCCCGCGCAGCGCAAGCAGGAGGGGTCATGAACCGGAGCCTTTTCATCCTTGTCGGCGCGGTCCTGCCATTGGCCGCCCAGACTTTCGACGCCCAGATCTTCCTGGCGCGCCAGACCTACAACACCTTCAACCGCAGCGGGGTGGAGGCCAAGCCCGATGCCAAGACGGTGGCCGCCCTCCGCTTTGAAGCCGCCTTCTTTCCCGGGGCCCATCAGGTGACCGTCGGCTTGGGCTGGCAGCCGAAGACGAAGACCAAGGTGGATATCTCCGCCCTGGGAAGCTACCTGGGATCCGGGGATCTGGAACACGATTCCTGGGGCCTCTCCGTGGGCTACCGCTACCAGGGTTCCTTCGAGCTAGGCGTGGCCGTGGACTACCGCGGGGACAAGCTCACGGATGGGACGGATAGCACCAACTACGGTCGGCCCTGGCTTCGGGGACATGTGGGCTGGGCTCCCTCCAAGCCGGGCTGGCGGCCCGTCTTCGGCTTGGAACTGGCGACTCCCCTGGCCACGACCAACGATGACATCGCCTCTTCCGAGGCCGTGCTGAAGAGCGTCGCACCCAGCTTCCAAGCGGGGATCTATGTGGGGATCCGGTTCTAGGATTCCGATTCCAGATCGCGGCGGCGGCCTTCAAGGCTGAGCCGCCGCCCGCTGTTGAGCACCACGCTGAGGCTGCTGGCCATCATGGCCGTGGCCGCGAGGATGGGGTGCACGTGGCCGGCGAGCGCGAGGGGGATGAGGGCGAGGTTGTAACCGAAGGCCCAGAAGAGGTTCTGGCGGATCCGGCCCACGGCCATGCGGCCCAGGCGCAGGAAGGTGGGGATGCGGCGCAAGTCGCGGTGCACGAGTACCACGCCGGCACTTTCCAGGGCCACGGAGGCGCCGCTGCCCAGGGCGATGCCGAGGTCGGCCTGGGAGAGGGCCACGGCGTCGTTGATGCCATCGCCCACCATGGCGCAGGGGCCCACGGCGCCTTGGATGCGGGCGAGGTGATCGGCCTTCTCCTGGGGGAGCGCCCCGCCGACCACGCAGCGGGATTCGATGCCCACCTGGGCCGCCACCTTGAGGCAGGTTTCGAGTCGATCACCGCTCAGGAGCCAGGGCTCCACTTTGAGGGCCTTCAAGGCGCGCACGGCTTGGGCCGCTTCGGGGCGGACCTGATCCCCCAAGGCGAATAGCGCGAGGGCCTGGGAGCCGTGGGCGAGGATGACGAGGGAGCCCGCTAGGCCGTCGCCCTCGAACCACGCGGCAGGCGCGTCCACGCCTTCATCCCTCAACCAACCGGGCCGGCCGATGCGCAGGGACTGACCTTCGAAGCGGCCCTCCACCCCGAGCCCCGCTAGCACGCGCCGGTCTTCCACCGCGGGCAGGGTTTCACCCCGGTGCTGTAGGCGCGCCATGCCTTCCCGGAACAGGCGTTCCGCCAAGGGGTGGGTGCTGATCTCTTCGAGGGCGGCGGCCAGGGCGAAGGCCCGATGCTCGTCGAGGCCCTGGAGGCGCAGGCCCAGCAGCTCGAGCTTGCCGGTGGTGAGGGTGCCCGTCTTGTCGAAGACCACGGCCCTCACCTTCGGCGCCGCCTCCAGCACTTCGCCGCCCTTGAGCAGGATGCCGCGCCGCGCGCACTCGCCCACGGCCTGGATGAGGACCATGGGCGTGGCGAGGCCCAGGGCGCAGGGGCAGGCCACCACGAGCACGGCGACGCCCGCCATGAGGGCCTGGGTGGGCGTCGCCTGCTTGGCGAAGGCCAGCAGCCCCGCCATCAGGGCGAGGGCCAGCACCGTGGGCATGAAGATGGCGGCGATCTTGTCGGCGAGGAGTTGGAGCGGCGGCTTGGCCGACAGCGTCTGCCGCACCCGCTGCACCACCTGGGCCAGCAACGTGGATTCGCCCACCTGGCGCGCTTCCAGCTCCAGGGTGCCATCCTGGAGCAGGGTGCCCGCGAGCACGTCCTGCCCCTCGGCGATGGCAATGGGGCGGGGTTCGCCTGTGAGACTGCTGGTGTCGAGCCAACCCTCGCCCGAGCGCACGCGGCCATCCACGGGGATGCGCTCGCCGGTCTTCACGCGCAGGCGATCGCCCGGCTGAACTTGGGTTTGCGGGACTTCCTGCCAGGCGCCTTCCACCCATTTCTCCGCACCCTTGGTGCTGAGGTGGAGGAGGCCCTGCACGGCCCGCTGGGCCTTGCGCTTGCTCCCCTTCTCCAACGCCCGGCCGATGACGAGGAGGCTCACGAGCATGGAGGCGGTGTCGAAGTACACATGGTGGCTCTTCAACACGAGCATCGTGTAGAGGCTCACGAAGAAGGCCATGACGGCGCCGAAGCCCACGAGGCTGTCGGTGTTGGGGCTGCCCAGGCGCACGCGGCGCCAGCCGCTCACGAGGATGGGCCAACCGCAGTAGAGGAGCACGGGCAGGGCGGAGAGGCCGGTGACGAGGGTGAAGACGCCCCGCACGTCGTCGGGGATGGGGTTGGGTTCATAGACGCGCTCCATGAAGAAGAGTTCGCTGAACCAATTGCGGCCCACGTCGTGGGCGAAGGCCGCGTACATCACCATGGCATTCATCATGGCGTTGGCGCCGAGCACGATGGCGAGGACGAGGCGGATGGCCGAGTGGATGTCGGGGCCGTCGTCATCCGCGTGTTGCAGTTCCTTGGCGCCGAAGCCGTACTTCGCCAGGTGGGGGCCCAGCTCATCCTTGCGCACCACGCTGGGCGCGAAGAGCACCTGGGCTACCTCGGACACGGGCTCCACCACGGCCTTCACCACGCCGGGCCGGCTTTGCAGAAGGCCCTCCACCAGCGGCGCGCAAGAGCCACAGGCGATGCCCTCCACTTTCAGCCACACCTCGTTGTAGGGCCCTGGCGGCAGCTCCGCGGCGCCTTCGCCGCCCTTGAAACGCGGCCCCTGCTTCGCCGCTTCCTCAGGCCCCAGAATCTCGAAGACCTGCGCGCAGCCTGGGCAGCAGAAGGCGAAGCCCTGGCCGTGCACGAGCCGCTCCGTGCGCCCCTCGTGGATGGGCGAGAGGCAGAGGTCGCAGTGGGCTTTGGGGGCGGCACTCATGGCTCAGCGCCTCAAGAATTCAGAAAGGAGTCGCAGCAGCTTCCATGTCTCAAGCAGCGAGGGACGGGCCTTGGGCTGGTGCTCCAACTCGACATGACGGATCAAATCGGTGACCAGGGCGGTGGTAGGGCCCTGCTGGGCCGCCCATCGGGCGAGAGCACGGGTTTCGCTCGGAGGGATCACGTTGTCGCCACTTCCGTGGAGCAGGTATATGGGGCAGTCCGGGCGAGGATTCAACTCGGGGGATAGCCGTGGGTCGGCATGGAGGCCCTTCGCCAGGGGGGCGAGACGCGCGGAGAGACCCGGGGCATCCCATCGCAGGCATAGATCGGCCACGGCCTTCGCCTCCGGAGCGAGATGCTGGGCCGCGGTCTGGAACTCGGCCCCTCGCTCTTGCAGGAAGAGGGCGAGGGCTCCGCGGAGGGCCTCCACTTGGGTGGGCGGAACGAGTCGGTCCGCGAGCCGCCGCGCCAACACCGCTTGGCCGTAGAGGTGGGGTGCGAGGATTTCGCCATCCGGGAGCTGCCCTGTGGCGAGATAGGCGAGGACGCGATCCAGGTTGCCGTGACCCCCGAAGGCGAACACGCCGCCGAGGCGTCCCGCGAGTGCGGGCCGGCCTGCGGCGCACAGGCCAAGGCCACCAGAGAAGCTGATGCCCATCAGCGTGGGCCGGTGGGGAAGGTCCGAGGCGCGGAGTCCCGGCGCGTCGAGGAATGCCAGGGCTGCTGCCTCGATATCATCCACGGTCCGGGGGGCGAGATCGTAGGTCTTTAAGTCCTCCAGGTCGGGTGTGGCCACGAGGTAGCCGGCCCGAACCAATTCATGGGCGAATCGTACGAGCCGGGGTTCGTCGAATCCCAAGGTGTGGACACCATGCAGCACCAGGATCGCCCGGTCGGGTTTCACCGTGGGCCGATAGACACGCAGGGGGACGGCGCGATCTCCGGTCATGGCCCGGTGGTTTTCGACGGTGAAGGTGGACTGAGTGGCTTCGGGGCCCTGGAGGGCCTTCATGAAGGGCAGGCCGGGATACAGCAGGCGATGCCCCACCGCGCCCAACATCAAAAGAAGCGCCGCCAATCCGAGGAGGAGTCTGCGCAGTCGGCTCATCCGTGCCCCTTCAATTCCCCACCCTCGGTGTAGATCAGCTCGAGGTGAGCTTCCAGGGCGGCGGCGAGCCGGTGGAATTGGGGGCTGCTGAAGCGGATGCTCACGTGCAGGTCGCGGAAGTGTTCCCGGGCCTCGGGCTCCACGCCCCGGGCGCGGATCCAGAGGTTGAGGCCGGCTTCCTCGGGCCAGACGGGACGGGCGGCGAGGACGGCGCGGGAGATGCGGTCGTAGGGAACCCAGAGACGGGGCCAGTGGGCCGTGAGGGGGCCCCAGCCCTCCTCCAGCAGGAGGCCCTTCTCGGCCACGCCCAGGTGCAACCAGCGATGGGGCACGGGGAGGAAGGGGCCCACGCGGTAGCCATAGCTGCCCACCCAGGCTTCCAAGTCCCGGAACCAACGGGCCTCGGGGCGGGGCTCTGGTGCGGGCAGGACTGCGGCGAGCCGAAGCCACGGGTGGAAGGCGGAAGGCGAATCCGGCCGTCGGCCCACGAGCCGGATGAGGCGCCGGCCCAGGGATTCAGCGATGGCCGAGACCAAGCTCCTAGCCCTCGGTCTTCAGCGTCTTCGCCAGCAGCTGGGTGCGGATGAAGCCGTCCAAGTCGCCATCCAGCACCTTCTGGGTCTGGCTCGTTTCGTGGCTGGTGCGGTGGTCCTTCACCATCTGGTAGGGCTGGAGCACGTAGCTGCGGATCTGGCTGCCCCAGGCCACGTCGGCCTTGTCGCCGGAGGCGGCGGCCACCTTGTCTTCGAACTTCTGGCGCTCCAGCTCGTAGAGGCGGCCCTGGAGCACCTTCATGGCGGTCGCGCGGTTCTTGATCTGGCTGCGCTCGTTCTGGCAGCTCACGACGATGCCCGTGGGCAGGTGGGTGAAGCGCACGGCGGATTCCGTCCGGTTCACGTGCTGGCCGCCGGCGCCGCTGGCGCGGAACACGTCGATCTTGAGGTCCTTGTCGGGGATCTCCAGATCGATGGTGTCGTCGAGCTCGGGGGAGACGTACACGGCGGCAAAGCTCGTGTGGCGGCGCTTGGCGGAGTCGAAGGGGCTGATGCGCACGAGGCGGTGCACACCGGCCTCGGCCCGCAGGTAGCCGTAGGCGTAGGGGGCTTCCACGGAGAAGGTGGCGCCCTTGATGCCGGCCTCTTCCCCCTCCTGCTGGTCGAGGATCTCCGTCTTCCAGCCCTTGGATTCGCAAAAGCGCAGGTACATGCGCAGGAGCATGGCGGCCCAGTCCTGGCTCTCGGTGCCGCCGGCGCCGGCGCTGATGGATACGATGGCGTTGTTGGGATCCAGCTCGCCGCTGAGCATCATGCGCAGCTCGGCATCTTCGATGTCCTGGCGGAGGGAGGCCTCCAGGCCCTCGGCTTCGGCGTGCATGCCTTCATCCTCCCGGGCCAGCTCCAGGGCCGTCTCCAGGTCCTCCAATCCGCCATTCAGCTTCTTGGAGAGGGCGATGCCATCCATGAGGACGCCCCGCTGCTTGAGGATGGGACGGGCGGCCTCGGGATCATCCCAGAAGCCCGGGGCCAGGGTGCGCTCCTCGATTTGCTCCAGTTCCAGCTTCTTGCGCTCGGGGTCCAGGTGGTTCACGAGCTGGGCCACCCGGGGCTGAAGCTCATTCTTGGCGCGAACCAGGCTATCAAAATCCATGCAGTTTCCTCGGCCTGGGGGACAGGCAACCTTTCATTGTAGGGGGTCCCTGGTCCCTTGTCCTTGGTCCATGGTCCTTAGGCAGCCGCCGACCCATGCGGCCTGCCCATCCGAGGGGTCGTGCCCAGCCAAGGACCAAGGACTCAGAACCCAGGACCCGTTAGACTGATCCGATGCCCGAATATCATCCGCTCCTGCCCGCGGACCTGGAGCCCACGATGCGGGGGTTCCTGAAGGGGCATGCCGGGGCGGATCTGTCCTATTGCCGGTGGGAGCATCCCCAGCCCAAGGGCCGGGTGGTCCTCTCCCACGGTTATGGCGAGCACGGCGAGCGCTACCGGCACATCGCGCACTGGCTGCACCACCTGGGCTGGTCGGTGTCGGCCATGGACCACAAGGGATTTGGCCGCTCCAGCGGCATCCGGGGCGATGCCGACGCCGGCATCCGGGGCTTCGTGGATGACTTCGCCCTCTTCCTGCGCCAGGAGCGCCGCTACGACGCCACCCGCACGGGGGCGCCCCCCCGGGTGAAAGATGGCGTACCCCTGCCGCCCCTGGCGGTCTGCCCCCAGATCGTCCTGGCCCACAGCTTCGGGGGCCTGGTGGCCCTCCTGACCCTCCTCTGGCATGGGGACACCTTGGACGGCCTCATCCTGAGCAGCCCGGCCATCGTGCTGCGGAAGGGTTCCCGGGCCTGGCAGATCTTCGGGAAACTCCTCGTCTGGCTCATCCCCCATCGGCCCCTGAACATCGGGGGCAACAAACACGAAGTCTGCTCCGATCCCGTGCTCGTCCAGCGCTACTTCGCCGACGCCCTCTGCCACAAATGGGCGACCCCGGCCTTCGGGGAGGCCCTTGCCGAGGGGCGTCGCGAGATCATCTCCCTGGGGCAGGAGTTGGAAAAACCCATGCTCCTGTTGGATGCCACCGATGATTCAGTGGTGGATGCCGAGGCGGCGAATCCCCTCTGGAACGCCGTCCGTTCGGGCATCCTGGAAAGGCACCGGATGGAGGGCTTCAAACATGAAGTCTTCCACGACAAGCGCAGGGCCGAGGCCCAGGATCTGGCCGAGGCCTGGATGGCCCGACTCGCTTCCGCATGGAACCCCGGGGCCCCCGCCCGCACGCAAGCATGATGGAGTACTCGATGAAGGTTGTTCTCAAGCAAGCCGTAGCCCTGCTGACCCTGGCCCTGCTGGCCCAGGGGCTCGGCTGCAAGAAGGCCAAGAAGGTGCCCGCCAACCAGGGGGTCACGGCCGCCCAGCTCCTCACCGAGGGCGAGGTGCTCCTCAAGCGCGGGAAGTGGGCCGAAGGGCGCCAGAAGCTCCGGGTGCTGGAGGAGAACCTTCCGGGCACGGCCGAATACCCGGCGGCGAAGCTGCTGCTCGCCGACAGTTTCTTCTTCCAGGGGACTTCGAGCTACCCCGAGGCGGCGGTGGAGTACCAGAGCTTCCTCAACTACTTCCCCAAGCACGAGCGGAGGCCTTACGCGCTCTACCACCTGGCGCTGTGCCACTACGCCAGCATCGAGAGCGCCGAACGCGACCAGGCCAACACGAACAAGGCCATCGAATCCTTCAAGCTGATCCTGGATGAGGCCCCCGGCAGCCCCTACGTGCCCGAGGTCCGCAACAAGCTGGTGCAGTGCTGGCGGCGCATCGCCGAGCATGAAGTGCTCGTGGGCATCTTCTACGTGAACTCCTATCACTACGAAGGGGCTGAGCGCCGCCTGAAGGCCGTGCTGGAGACCTACCCGGATTACCTGGATCGGGAGCGCACCTATTACTACCTCGGCGAGGCCCTCCGGCGGAAATTCCTCTCCGCGGCCACCATCGAGAAGTTCTACAAGGCTTTCGTGGCCAAACTGGGCCGTGGCGAAACACCCACGCTGACCCCGGAAGAGCTGAAGGCGTATCAAAAGGAACTTTTGGAATTCAGCACGGCTGAGATCAAGCGCTACCGGGACGAGGGCAAGTCCTACTACCAGAAGCTCGTGGAGTCCTACCCCGGCACCGAATGGGCCAGCCGGGCCCACGACCGCCTCCTGGAAATGGGCACCGTGGTGAAGGAAGGCCTGGACGCCTGATGCTGGCCCTGAGCCCGCTCGGCCTCGGAACCTACCTCGGTGACGAGGGGCCCGAGGCCGACGCGCGCTATGCCGCCGCGGCCATCCGTTTCCACGCCCTGGGCGGGAATGCCTTCGATACCGCCGCGAACTACCGGGGCGGCCGCTCGGAGCGGGCCCTGGGGCGGGCCTTCGAAAGGCTCGCGCGGGAATCCACCTTCGTCTCCACCAAGGCGGGCTACCTCCCCATGGGGGATGGCATCACCGAGGAATCCCCCAAGGCCTGGTTCCAGCGCGTGCTCCTCGGGCCGGGCATCCTGCGGCCCGAGGAAGTCATCGATGGCTGCCACTCCCTGGCACCCCGCTACCTGGCCCATCAGCTGGGCGTGAGCCTGGAGGCCATGGGCCTGGGGTCCGTGAACCTCTTCCACCTCCACAACCCCGAGCACGCCCGGCCCCGGCTGGGGCCCCGGATCTTCGACGAGGTGCTGCTTGAAGCCTTCCGGGCCTGCGAGGCCCTGGTGGCTGATGGCAAGACGGAGGCTTACGGCGTGGCCACCTGGAGTGGCTTCCGCGTGATGCCCGACCGTCCGGATCACCTGAGTCTGGAGCGCTTGCTGGAATTGGCGGAGCAGGCTGGTGGTCGGGACCACCACTTCCGTTGGATCCAGCTGCCCCTGAACCTGGGCATGGCCGAGGCCCACCTCGTGGCCACCCAATCCTTCGGGGGCCGCATGATGACGCCGCTGGCGGCGGCCCAGGCCGCGGGCCTGCACGTGCAAACCAGCGCTTCCATGCTCCAGGCCCGGGTGCTGCCGCAGATCGCGGAACAGCTGGACGCGCTGCGGCCCTTCTTCCCGGGCTGCGAGTCCCCGGCCCAGATGGCGCTGCAGTTCACGCGCTCCTGCCCCGGGGTGACCGTGGCCCTCTGCGGCATGGGGCAGGTGGCCCACGTGGAGGAGAACGCCAAGGTGCTGGGTCTGCCACCCCTGGATCCGGCCTCCCTGGCGGGGCTCTTTGGTTGATTCGAAAATAATCGAAACAATGCCTTGCGTACTATTTCGATAAATGTAGAATCAATTCCGGAGGACACCATGACCACGCCCCTGGAAGCCCACGCCGAGGCCCTCGCGGCTCTGGGGCATCCCGTGCGCCTGGCCATCCTCCGCTGCGTGGTGCGGGGCCCAGAGGAGGGCACGCCGGCCGGCGAGATCCAAGCATCCGTGAAGATCCCCGCCTCGACCCTGAGCCACCACCTTGCCACCCTCAGCAGTGCCGGCCTCGTGCAGGCCGAACGCCAGGGCACCTTCCTCCGCTACCGTGCCGATTTCGGCACCCTCCGGGCTCTGACGGAGTTCATCTGGAAGGATTGCTGCGGGGGCGGAAACACCTGCTGCTGAGTTTTTTTGTCCCTATATTTCGAAATTACCAAAACCATCAAAGGAGCATTCATGAACGGCATCCTCAAGCCCCACATCTCCCTCAACGTCTCCAACCTCGAAGCTTCGGTGGCCTTCTACGCGAAGTTCTTCCACACCCTGCCCCTGAAGCGGCGGCCCGGGTACGCCAAATTCGACCTCCACGAGCCCGCGTTGAACCTGGCCTTGGTCGAGACGGCACCCACCGGCGTCAACGTCAACCACTTCGGCGTGCAGGTGGCCTCCTCCAAGGACGTCGAGGCGGCCCGTCAGCGCCTGGAGAAGGTCGGCCTGCTGGACCTCGTGGAAACGGGCACCACCTGCTGCTTCGCCAAGCAGGACAAGGTGTGGGCCGTGGATCCCGACGGCAACCGTTGGGAGATCTTCACGGTGCTCGCCGATGCGGAGGTGATGAAGGAGGTGGGCGGCGCCTGCTGCACCACGCCCGCGGAGGTTCCTTCCTCCTGCAGCACGCCCGTCGCCTGTGCTAGCACCCCCGAAGCCCAGGGCGCTTGTGGGTGCGGCGCATGATCCGCCCCCGAGAACCCCGGGACCTGCCCGCCGTCGAGGCCCTCTTGGCGGCGGCGGGCCTCCCGGCGGACGGTCTGGATCGAACCTCGGGGTGGGTCACCGAAACGGAAGGCGGGGTGGTGGGGCACGTGGCCCTCGAACCCGCCCCGGATGCAGGTGTGATCCGTTCCCTCGTGGTGGCGCCCATCCTTCGGGGAGGCGGCCAAGGGCGCGAGCTTTTGGACGCCGCGGAGGCCGCTGTGGACAGGGGCCCCATCGTGCTGAAGACCGACACCATCACCGAATGGGTGCTGCGGCGGGGCTACCGGCCGGTGACCCTGGGCGAAGTTCCTCCCGGCGTGCGCACCACCACCCAGTTCGAGGGTGCCCTCTGTTCGGGTACTCCCGTCTTCCTCAAGGAGCGGACATGAACACCATCCATGACACCGTGAAGGCCGCCTACGGGCGCATCGCCAAGGGGGCCGGTTCCTGCTGCGGACCTGTTTCCACCTGCTGCGGCGGGGGCGGTGAAGCCGAAGCCCTGGCCCAGGCCGTGGGCTATTCCACTGAACAGCTGGCGGCCCTCCCCGAGGGCGCCAACCTGGGCCTTTCCTGTGGCAACCCCACGGCCCTGGCGGGCCTCCAGCCCGGGGAAGTGGTGCTGGATCTGGGCAGTGGCGCGGGGCTCGACGTGTTCATCGCCGCCACCAAGGTGGGCGCCACGGGCCACGTCCACGGCGTGGACATGACCAAGGAGATGGTGATGAAGGCTCGGCAGAACTCGGCCGCCTTCCGTCGGCGCACGGGGCTGGAGAACGTCACCTTCCATCACGCGCAGATCGAATCCATTCCCTTGCCGAATGCCTCCGTGGACGTCGTCATCTCCAACTGCGTGCTGAACCTCAGCCCCGATCAGCCCGCCGTATGGCGGGAGATCGCCCGCGTGCTCAAGCCCGGTGGCCGCGTGAGCATCTCCGACATCGTGCTCCGCAAGCCCCTGCCGGAGTCGGTGAAGGGCCTCGTGGAGGCCTATGTGGGCTGCATCGCCGGGGCCCAGCTGCTCGTCGACATCGAGGGTTGGGTGAAGGCCGCCGGCCTTTCGGAGTGGCGCGTGGAGGCCAAGGATGAGGCTTTCGCCGGGATGATGGACAGCGGCGATCCCCTTTACCAATCCATCCTCGAGGCCCTGCCCGCGGGCGTGAAGCCTGGCGACTACGCCACCAGCGCCCTCCTCCACGCGGAAAAACCGCGATGATCGCCTTCCTCCGCCGCGGGGGCTGGGTGTTTCCGGCCCTGTTGCTCTGGGCCGGGGCCTACGCCCTGCTCCTGCCGGCAGCGGAGGCGTTGACCTCCCGTTTGTTCGGGCTGGATCTGAAGAGTCACCTGGGCGGGGCCGTGGCCTTCTTTCTTTACGACACGCCCAAGGTGGCGATGCTGCTCTCCCTGGTGGTCTTCGGAGTGACGTTCCTCCAGACCTGGATCAAACCTGAGGCGGCCCGGGAGGCCCTCCGGGGCCGCCGCGAAGGCGTGGGCAACGTCCTCGCCGCCGGCCTGGGCATCGTCACCCCCTTTTGCTCCTGCTCCGCCGTGCCCCTCTTCATCGGCTTCGTGCGGGCCGGGGTTCCCTTGGGCGTCACCTTCTCCTACCTCATCGCCGCGCCCATGGTGAACGAGGTGGCGCTGCTGCTCCTCCTCGCCACATTCGGGTGGAAGATAGCGCTCCTCTACGCGGCCACGGGCGTCACCGTGGCCCTTCTCGCGGGCTGGATCCTGGGCCGTTTGAACCTTGAGCCCCACCTGGAGGACTGGGTTCGGGCCCTGCCGCCCCACACGGAAGGGGGTCTGGACTACCAACCCACCCTCGCGGATCGTCTGGACGAAGCCCGTGTGGCGGTGCAGGACATCCTGGGCAAGGTCTGGCCCTACCTCCTCGCGGGCATCGGCGTGGGCGCCCTCATCCACGGCTACGTGCCCGAGGCCTTCCTCGTGAAGATCCTGGGCCATGGGGCCTGGTGGAGCGTGCCCCTGGCCGTGCTCATCGGCGTTCCCCTCTACGCCAATGCCGCCACGATCCTGCCCGTGGTGCAGGCCCTGCTCGCCAAGGGCGCGGCCCTGGGCCCCGTGCTGGCCTTCATGATGGCGGTGACGGGCCTCTCCCTGCCGGAGACGATCCTCCTCCGCAAGGTGCTCAAGCCCCGCCTCATCGCCACCTTCATCGGCGTCGTCACCCTCGGCATCCTCGCCGTGGGCTTCCTCTTCCTCGCCCTCTTCTAGGAGGTCCCATGCGTCTCGAGATCCTCGGCACCGGCTGTGCCAAGTGCAAGCTCCTCACGGAGCGCACGGAGGAGGCGGCGAAGGCCGCCGGCCTTCCCTTCGAGTTGGTGAAGGTCACGGAAATCCAGGACATTCTGGCTACGGGGGTGTCCAGCACCCCGGCGCTGCGGGTGGATGGGAAGATCGCTGTGCAGGGCCACGTCCCCACCGTCTCCGCCCTTCAGGACCTGCTCAAGGGATCGCACTGAATGAAACTCCTCTTCCTCTGCACCGGAAACAGCTGCCGCTCCCAGATGGGCGAGATCCTCCTGCGCCGGCTGCGGCCGGACTGGTGCGTTCTGAGCGCGGGGGTGGAGGCCCATGGCCTGAATCCCCGCATGCAGCGCGTCATGGCCGAGACGGGCGAGTTGCCAGCGGACCTGAGGTCCAAGACCCTGGAGGATCTGGCCGCGGAAGGTCATCCGCTCGCCTCCTTTGACGTGGTGCTGACCCTTTGCGGGGACGCCCTGGACCGCTGCCCCGTGCTGCCGAAGGCCATCACCCACGAGCACTGGGGCCTGCCGGATCCGGCCAAGGCCACGGGCACGGAAGATGCGATCCTGAATCAGTTCCGCGCCGTGCGCGACGACCTCCACCGACGCCTCGCGGCCTTCGCGGCCTCCCACTGACTTCCCGGAGTTTCCGTTCATGACCGGACCCAAGCGCCTGGCCTTTCTCGACCGCTACCTCACCTTCTGGATCTTCGTGGCCATGGGCCTGGGCATCGCCCTGGGGCGCTTCGTGCCCGGCTTCAACCACACCCTGAACGCCTGGAACACGGGCACGATCAGCGTGCCGCTGGCCATCGGTCTGATCCTGATGATGTACCCCCCCCTGGCGAAGGTGCGCTACGAGGAACTGCACCGGGTGCTGGAGAACCGGAAGGTGCTCCTGCTGAGCCTCTTCCAGAACTGGGTGCTGGGGCCCCTGCTCATGTTCGGCTTGGCCGTGCTTTTCCTGCGGGACCGGCCGGAGCTCATGCTCGGGCTCATCCTCATCGGGCTCGCCCGCTGCATCGCCATGGTCATCGTGTGGAACGACCTGGCCGAGGGCGACACGGAATATTGCGCCGGCCTCGTGGCCTTCAATTCCATCTTCCAGGTGCTCTTCTTCAGCGTGTATGCCTGGGTCTTCGCTACGGTGCTGCCCAAAGTGCTGGGGCTGCAGGGTGCCGTGGTGAACGTATCGATTGGTGAAATCGCCCAAAGCGTCTTCCTCTATCTGGGGGTGCCCTTCATCGCCGGCTTCCTCACGCGCTTCCTGCTGGGCCGGGCCAAGGGGCTGGATTGGTACCACCGGGAATTCGTGCCCCGCATCAGCCCGATGACCCTGGTCGCCCTGCTCTTCACCATCGTCGCCATGTTCAGTTTGCAAGGGGCTCGCATCGTGGCGCATCCCGGCGACGTGCTGCGGGTGGCCGTGCCCCTGCTCATCTATTTCGTGCTGATGTTCCTGGCCAGCTTCTGGCTGTCGAAGCAGGCGGGGGCCACCTATCCGCAATCCGCGACGCTGAGCTTCACGGCGGCCTCCAACAACTTCGAGCTGGCCATCGCCGTGGCCGTGGCCACCTTTGGTCTGGGCCACGGCGCCGCCTTCGCCGCCGTCATCGGACCCCTGGTGGAAGTGCCAGTGCTCATCGGCCTCGTGGGCGTGTCCCTGTGGTTGCGGGGGCGCTGGTATCCCCCATCCAAGGCCGCCATCGAGGATGTGGGCTGCTGCCCGTGAGGATCCGGGAGCTGCGGCCTCAGGATTGGCCAGACGTGCGCCGGATCTACCTCGAAGGCCTCGCCACCCGGCAGGCCACCTTCCAGACCGAAGCCCCCGCCTGGGAAGCATGGGATGCCGGACATCGCCCCACGTGCCGCCTCGTATGCGAAGCGGAGCGTGACGTGTTGGGCTGGGCCGCGCTCAGCGCCGTCTCCGCGCGGCCGGTGTATGCCGGGGTGGCGGAGGTCAGCGTCTACGTCGCGGGGACCGCCCAAGGGCGGCAGGTGGGTTCGCGGCTCTTGGGGGCCCTGGTGGAGGCCTCTGAATCCGAGGGGCTCTGGACGCTGCAAGCCAGCATTTTTCCCGAGAACACGGCGAGCCTGGCCCTGCATGCCCGCCTCGGGTTCCGGGTGGTGGGGCGCCGGGAGCGCATCGGCCAGCTGGACGGCGTCTGGCGGGATACGCTGCTGCTCGAGCGGCGAAGCCCCAGAATCTAAGCATGCACCTCCTCGCCCTCACCCCCGGCACCGGCTTCGATCCGAAGGCCTGGGCCTCCGTGCTGCACAGCGGCATCGACGCTTTCATGCTCCGGGAGCGGGGTCTGGAGGCGCGGGCCCTGCTCGACGCGGCCCGGTGGTGCCGCGCCGAGGCCCCGGAGGTGGCGCTCTGGGTGAACGGGCGCCTGGACGTGGCCCTGGCGGCGGGGGTGGGCTTCCACGGCCCGGAGCACTACCCCGAAGTGGATCCGGCTTGGGTTCCCCTGAGCCGCCCCCTGCACGCAGAGGGCCAATGGGAAGCTCGGCGCGGCGCCCGGCAGCTCCTCGTCTCGCCGATCTTCGAGACGCCGGGCAAGGGCCCCGCTTGGGGGCCGGATCGATTGAAGGCGCTCTTAGAGGGGATTTCGCCGGAAGGGCCGCGGCTGTTGGCCCTGGGCGGGGTCACGCCCGCGAACGCGGGAGCCTTGCGCCACCCGCGACTGGCGGGGATCGCGGCCATTCGCCCCTTCTGGGAGGGCGATCCCGCGGCGGCGGTCACCGCCTTCCGCGGCGCCTGGGAAGACGCGCCGCGGTAGACTCGGGCCATGTTCCGGGACCTTCGCGAACGCGTCACCCCCTCCCGCCGCCTCCTGGCCTGGGTACTGCTGGCGTTGCTGGTGGCCCTCGGCGCCTTGATGCTGCCGCGCTTCTACCAGCACCCCTCGGTGGTGCGGGGGGCGGACCTGCTGTTCTGGGCTGCGGTGGCCTACGCGGGCGTCCGCCTCATCACCTTCTGGCTCCTGGATCCCCTGCTGCGCCAGCGGCAGAACGCGACCCCGGGCTTCGCCCGGGACCTCATCGTGGTGCTCCTCTGGATGTTCGCCATCGGCGGCATCCTGCGCGAGGTGGTGGGCATCTCCCTCAGCCAGCTCCTGGGCACGGGCGCCCTGGCGGCGGCCATCGTGGGTCTCAGCCTGCAGCAGACCCTGGGCAACCTCTTCGCGGGGATCAGCCTTCACCTGGATCCCGCCTTCCAGGAGGGGGATTGGATCGAGATCACGGGCAACCTGCGGCCCGGCGGCGGCCGCGACACCTACATCGCCGAAGTGATGGCCATGACCTGGCGCACGGTGCAGCTCCGCACCGAAAACGGGGACATGGACATCTTCCCCAACCAGGTCATCGCCCAGGCGGTGGTGACGAACCTCTACGTGCCCTCGGGGCTCCATCGCCGCACCCTCAAGGTGATCGTGGAGCCGCATCCCCACCTGCATCAGGCGCTGGCGAAGCTGAACATCGCCCTGGCGGGCACGCCCCACTTCATGGCCAACCGGCCCGAGGTGGTGGTGCACAGCCTCGACCTGGGCGGCGCCGTGCTGGAGGCCCGCTTCTGGACGCTGGGCTTCCGCCACGGCCGCGCCGCCACCTACCAGGTGAGCCGCCTGCTGGCCACGGTGTTGCCCCGGGAGGGCTTCTGCCTGCTGGGTCCCCACGGGGCCACCACAGCCCATCCCCCCGTGGAGACCTTGGATCCCCATCTCATGGGTGAGCTGGTGCGGCTGCTCAAGCTGCCCGCCCATTGGAGCGAGGACCTGCTCCCCCACATCCGCATCCGCACCCTGGCTCCGGGCGAAGGGGTCATCCGCGAAGGGGACCCCGGCGAGAGCCTCTTCGCGGTGGTCTCCGGCATGCTCCACGTGGTGAAGGCCGAGGAGCGGGAGGAACCCTATCACGGCCTCTACTGGCGGGTGATGGCGGAACTGCACGCGGGCAATTGGTTCGGGGAGCACAGCCTCCTCACGGGCGCTCCCCGCAGCGCCACCATCGTGGCCGTCACCGAGGCCCGGGTGGTGGAGAT
>DATEZP010000040.1:0-31685 GCA_035255465.1 Holophagaceae bacterium | reverse complement strand
AAGGAGTAGACTGATGCCAGCGAGGAAGAACATGAGTCAGACTCCCACCCTCCCCGAGGAACAAGTCCGGTTCGAGAGCTTCCTCCGCTCCCGGCAGCTGAAGCTGACCGATGAGCGGCGGACCATGCTCAGGGCCGTCTTCGGTGCCGATCATCATTTCGATGCCGATGAACTCCACATGGAATTGAAACGCGAGGGTCACGACGTGAGCCGCGCCACGGTGTACCGCACCCTGGATCTGCTCGTGCAGTGCGGTCTCGTTCGCAAGAGCAGCTTCGGCGACATGCACGCCCACTACGAGGCCGTGCGCGAAGGCGAACACCACGATCACCTCATCTGCCTCAACTGCCAGACCATCATCGAGTTCTTCCGCCCCGATCTGGAAGCGCTGCAGGAGACGATCTGCGCTGAGCACAACTTCAAGCCCCTGCACCACAGCCACCAGATCTTCGGCCTGTGCGAGAACTGCAAGGACAAGGCGGACGCGGGCCTCGTGGCGCATCGCGTGAGCCAGCTGAACACCTAGGGGGCTTCGGATCCCGGGATCGGCGGGGCACGGCCCCGCCTTTCCGTGTCCGGGTGTACCCTACGCCATGCCAAAACTCTCCCTCGCCGACATTCAACGCCTCCCCAAGACGGACCTGCACGTCCACCTCGACGGTTCCCTTCGTCCCACGACCATCCTTGAACTGGCGGAACAGCAGAAGGTGAAGTTGCCCGCGGACACGGTGGAAGGGCTCATGCCCTTCGTGACCAAGGGCGAGGATTGCCCCTCCCTGGTGGAGTACTTGAAGGTTTTCGACATCACCCTCTCGGTGATGCAGACTTACGACAGCCTCGTGCGCACCGCCTTCGAGCTGGCGGAGGACGCGGCCAAGGAGAACGTCCGCTACATGGAGGTGCGCTACGCGCCCATCCTCCACCAGCAGCAGGGGCTCTCGCTGTCCACCATCGTGCAGGCGGTGCTCGAAGGCCTGCGCATGGCCGAGAAGAAGTACGACATCAAAACAGGCGTCATCATCTGCGGCATCCGCCACATCAGCCCGGAAGTGAGCCTCAAGCTGGCGGATCTCACCGTGGCCTTCAAGAACAAGGGCGTGGTGGGTTTCGACCTGGCGGGCGCCGAGGAGAACTTCCCCGCCAAGAAATTCAAGGAAGCCTTCGGCCGCGTGTTGGCCAACAACATCAACTGCACCCTCCATGCGGGGGAAGCCTTCGGCCCCGAGAGCATCCACCAGGCCGTGCACCTCTGCGGCGCCCACCGCATCGGCCACGGCGTGCGGCTCGTGGAGGACGGCGATCTCATGAACTACGTGAACGACCACCGCATTCCCCTGGAGTGCTGCCCCAGCTCCAACGTGCAGACGAAGGCCGTGAAGCGCATGGAGGACCACCCGATCCGCCTCTTCTATGACCTGGGCCTCCGCGTCACCGTGAACACCGACAACCGCCTCGTCACCGGCACCTCCGTGAGCGAGGAGTTCCTGAAGCTCCACGAGACCCTCAATTTCAACCTCGAGGAGATGAAGGAAATCATCATCATGGGCTTCAAGAGCGCCTTCCTCCCCTACGCCATCAAGCGCGCCATGCTGGCCGATGTCGTCGCCGAGCTGAAGGCTTTCAAACCCGGGAGCCTGGAATCCAAGCGGGAGAGCCTGTAGAACGCGAAGAGCGCGAAATAGGACCAGTCATTCTTCTTCGCATCCTTCGCGCTCTTCGCGTTCTCCTTTTGATGGTGAAATAGAGGGATGCTCGATCGCTTCGCCACCTTCCTCGACCAGCACGCCCGCATCCTGCTGACCACCCACGAGAACCCCGATGGGGACGGGGTGGGGGCCATGCTGGGGCTCGCGACCTTCTTGAAAGGGCAGGGCAAGGAGGTCCGCATCGTGGTGTACCCCCACGTGCCGGACAACCTCGCGTGGATGGATACGGAGGGGTGGATCGAGGCTTACGCGCCCGAAGGCGTCCACGCCGAGCTGGCGGCTTGGCCCGATGCCTGGATCATGGTGGATGCCAGTGAACCGAAGCGCCTGGGCAAGTTGCACGGGGCCTTCGAGGCCACGAAGGCCGTGCGGGCGACGCTGGATCACCACATCAAGGATGCGCCGCAGGGCTACGACGTGGAGTTCACGGACGCCACGGCCACGGCCAGCGGGGAACTGGTCTACGACCTCGCGGTGCCCCGCATGGGCCTGCCCCTCGGAAAGGCCATGGCGGACGCCCTCTATGTGAGCCTCGTGAGCGACACGGGCAACTTCCGCCACTCCAACACCACGCCCAAGGTGCTGCGCATGGCGGCGCAGTTGGTGGAACAAGGTGTGGAGCCCGCCCGCATCTACCAGAGCCTCTACCACCAGGATCGCCCCGAGCGGTACAAGCTCATGGGCAAGGCCCTGGAAGGGCTGCGCATGAGCGCCGACGGGCGCTTCGGATTGCTGGCCATCTCCAAGGCGGACATCGCCGCCGCCGGGGCCGAATACGACGATATGGACGGCTTCGTGGACCTGCCCCTGAAGCTCAAGGGCGTGGAAGTGGCCGGCCTCATGTACGAGAACCGCGAGGGGCTCATCAAGGTCTCCCTGCGCAGCCGGGAGCGGGTGAATGTGAATGCCGTCTGCCGGCGCCACTCGGGCGGCGGACATCGCCTGGCCTCGGGCTGCAAACTGGAAGGTCCCTTGGCCCAGGCCGTTGTCCGCTTGGAATCCGAGGTCTCGGCTCAGATCGCTTCAGACATTGTCTAGATAAAAACCTAAGCTCCTTCGGTTGCCAGGGGGGCCCCCGGGCCCCAGACTGATGGACCGGTCACCGTCGACCCCTTTGGGGCATCCAACCCTCCATGTCGAACCCTTCCGAAGCCCCCAAGCTCGAACTCTTCTGCAAGCTGCAGGGAGAGACGGTTCCGTTCATTGCCAAGGCGAACATCCCCACCCAGTTCGGGAAGTTCACGGTGTATGGCTTCCTGGAGCACAAGACGGGCAAGGAGCATCTCGCCGTCGTGGCGGGGGAGATCGATGCCCGGAAGCGCATCCCCGTGCGCATCCACAGCGAGTGCTGGACCGGCGACGTGCTGGGCAGCCTCAAATGCGACTGCCGGGCCCAGTTGGAGGCCGCCCTCACCCATGTGGCCGAGCACGGTGGCATGGTGCTCTACCTGCGCCAGGAGGGGCGTGGCATCGGCCTACTGAACAAGCTCAAGGCCTACGCCCTGCAGGAGCAGGGCATGGACACGGTGGAGGCCAACCATGCGCTGGGCTTCCCCGATGACCTCCGCAGCTACGAGTGCGCGGTGGAGATGCTGAAGTTCTTCGGTATCCACCAGGTGAAACTGCTTACCAACAACCCCAAGAAGATCGGCGCCCTGGAGCAGGCGGGCATCGAGGTGGAGCGCGAGCGGCACCAGTTGGAATCCAATCCCCACAACCTGCGCTACCTCAAGACCAAGGCCAAGAAGAGCGGTCACCTGCTGGACTTCGAGGAAGAGGCACTCTGACCGCCCGGTGGCCCGCCGGCGAGCCTCCGAGTGAAGGAAATAACAGGATGGGGATCCCGCGGAGCTGACTAGACTCAGGTGGATCAGGCGCAGTTCTGCCGACACCCGACGCTTAGGTGCCCTCCTCATGACGCAATTGATCTACGCCTGCGAGCGGAATCCTGCCGGGGATTTCCTGGAGACCTTGGTTTCGGGCGTGGCCGATCGCGTGGCTCCGGAAGTGGAGGGGATCGGCGCCCATCGGATGGAGCGATCGCCCGGAGAGCGCCTCTGTTTGGTGCGACCGGCCGAGGCCGGTCAAAGCCGTGCCCTCCAGCCCGGGGTGGCGGGCCTCGTGGGGGTGCTCACCCAGGGCGATACGACCTGGAGCCAGCTCGGTGAAACCGCGCCGGAAGGCAGCTTCGCGCTGGTGCGATCCACCGCCGATCACGTGGAGCTCCGTACGGATTTCACCGGATCCCGCTCGCTCTGGTATGCCTTCGATGCCCAGCACCTGTTCGCCTCCACCTCCCTCCGCGCCTTGATGGCCCTGCTCCCAGGCCGACAGTTGGATCGCAGCGCGCTGGCCTGGTTTCTGAGCACGGGCTCCCTGGGGCTTGAGGCCGCGTGGGATCAGCGCATCCGGCGAGTGCCCGCCGATGGCCGGGTCCGCCTTGATCGGGATCGGTGGACCCTCGAGACGACTTCCAACCCGGTGGTCTTCGCCGCGGAGGCGGCGCCACGCGAGGTCTGGCGGGCTCGCCTGCAGGCGGCCACCGAGCACGCCATCCAGACCTCGGACGTGTTCAGGGACGGATGGATCCTGCCGCTCTCCGGGGGCCTGGATAGCCGCATGCTGCTGGTCTCCCTCCTCGCCCAGGGGCACCGGCCCCGCACCGTCACCTGGGGGCAGGCAGCCTCGCAGGCCCAGCCCGGCAACGATGCCTGGGTGGCTTCCAAGCTGGCCCTCCACTTCGGGCTGCCCCATGAATACCGGCTGACGGAGAAAGGCTCGGGTTCGGCGGAATCCATGGTGGACGCCTTCCTGGCCACCCACGGGGGCACCACGGACTCCATCCCCTCCTACCTGGATGGCATGGCCATGTGGCGGGAGTTCGCCCGGGAGGGGGTGCAGGGGATCATCCGTGGCGATCAGGGCTTTGGCTTCACGCCGCGCCCGGCGAAGCTGGCCCAGTACGCGGTGGGGCTCCTGGTCGCCCAGGAGTTCCTGCCCCGGGAGCAGGTGCTGGCCCTGGGTGAAGGCCTGCCGGAGATCCCGGATCTCCTCCAGCAGCAGCCTGGCGAGAGCGAGGGCACCTACATGGATCGCCTCTACCATGCCTTCCGGATGCCCATCGGCCTCGCGGCGCTGAACGATGTGAAGGCGCCCTTCGTGGAAATCGCCAACCCCATGCTCTTCCGCTCGGTGCAATCGCTCATCCGGGCTCTGCCCGATGACCTGCGCTTCGACCGGTCGCTCCACCGCGAGATCGTGGAGTCCGTCTCGCCCGCGATCCCCTTCGCCTCCGTCTCGGCCGATGACAACGACTGGATCTTCCTCCACGCTCCGGCCTTCGAATCGTGGATGCGGCAGGAGCTGGCGGGAGACGCCTGCGGATGGCTGTTGCCGGAGGGCCTGCGGCAAGACCTCATCGGCTCCCTGAATGGGGCTCCTTCCGTCGCGGGTCCCGCGCAGCGCCTGCGCTCCCTGGTCAAACGGGTGCTGCCCGACGCCTGGGTGAACGCCCTTCGCGCCCGCATGCCCCCCTGGCGTCCGCCCATGCGGCTCTTCGCCTTCCGGGCCGCCCTCGCCGGGCGGTTGATGGGTCAGTGGGAACGCGACCAGAGGGCGCTCCAGGGAAGTTGGAACCAAGCCCGCCCCGGCGGATTCCAGGCTTGAAGGCCGGCCCCCCGTCAGGGGCCGACGCGTAGGGAAGGTGCACCGGCGGTCGGTTTGGGGGCACACTGCATCAACGACCCTTTTTGAAAGGAGATTGCCCCGTGAGAGCAGCCGCGATCGTGGTACTGGCCCTGCTCGGCACTGCCGGGTGTTGGGCGGATGACATTTCTGGCCCGAACCGTTCGACCATCCGGAAGGCGCCCTGGGGCAGCATCTTCTACGATCCCGTCGCCACGGGTCCCCACCAGCTCGAAGTGGCGGTGGAGGAGGTCCGGATCAAATCCAGGGCCGGCGAGGTGAAGATCACCGGCTCGGACATCAACGGCTACCGGCTCAGCGCCGGGGGGGATGTCCTGACGATCCGATCCTCCAACTCCGACCTCGAAATTCGCTGGAAGGAGAAGGTCTGGACCTGGCGCACCTCCAGCGCGGGGTGCACCTTGGAATGCAACGCCCCCAAGGACAGGATCCAGTTCGAGCGGAGCGCCAATACCTTCACCATCAAAGGCGCGTCGGGTTGGGTGTCGGTGGGCACCAATCCCAGCACCGTGACGATCAAGAGCTCCGCGGGCAACGCGACCATCACGAACTACCTGGGCAGCCGCACTTACTCGGGCCTGAGTTTGGACCAGATCCCCTACCTGGGCCGGGGGGTCTTCATCTCCTTCCATGGCGTCGGGATCCTGATCGACGTCACCATCCGGTTCCCGATGGCGGAAGTCTCGGAATGGAATGAGTGGAAGCCGGTGATCGGGCAGCCGTTCGAGCAGAATCCCCGCTGAGCGGGCAAGGAGAAGCGGCCCCATTCCCGAGGGGATGGGGCCGCTTCGCCGTTCAATGCGGGCATGGGCTTTAGAGGGCCCGCACCGCCGCGATCTCGTTGGGGTGCAGGAATCGCCAGGCACCAGGCTTGAGCAGGGGATCGGCGATGGGGCCGAACTGGATGCGACGGAGCTTGTGCACGGGGTGGCCGATGGCTTCGAACATGCGGCGGATCTGGCGATTCTTGCCCTCGGTGAGGGTGACCTTCAGCCAGGGGTTCTGCTGCTTGTCCATCACCTCGATGGTGCAGGGCTTGAGGCGGCGGCCGTCGAGGCGGAAGCCGCCGCTGAGTTCGGCGATCTGCTCCTTGGTGAGGGCGCGGTGCACCTTCACGAGGTACACCTTGGGCAGCTCGTGATCGGGGCTCATGAGCCGCTCGGCCACGGCGCCGTCGTTGGTGAGGAGCAGGAGGCCCTCGCTGTTGAAGTCGAGGCGGCCCACCGGGTAGAGGCGGGCGTCGATGCCCTGCACGAGGGCCATGACGGTGGGGCGGCCCTGGTCGTCCTTCACGGTGGTGATGTAGCCCACGGGCTTGTTCACGAGCACGTAAACGTGCTGCTCGCGCTGGATGGGCTTGTGGTTGACGGTGATCTCATCCCGCATGGGGTCGGCCTTGGCGCCCAACTCGGTGACCACTTCGCCATTCACGTGCACGTGGCCCCCGGTGATCAGCTCCTCGCAGGCGCGGCGGCTGGCGATGCCCGCGTGCGCGAGGATCTTCTGCAGGCGCTCCAGGTGGCTGTTGCGGGCGGCGCCGGGCTTGGGCGTGGAGGTCTGCACCCGGCCGGGCTTGGTGATGAGGGCCGGGCGGGGGCGATTCTGGGAGCGCGGGGGCCGCGTGGGGGCCGCACCAGCTTCCTGGGGTGGGGTGGACGCGGGGCGGGAAGGGCGGCTGGTGGGCCGGCTCCCTTCGGAGGCTGCACGGGCGGGCTTGGTGGAGACCTTGTGCGCCGGGCGACGCTGACCAGAGGCGGGGCGCGCCGTGCGCTCCGGTTCCGGGGTCTCGGACCGGGGGGAAATGGTCACCCCGGGCCGCGTCGGGCGCGACGCGCCCTCGGGCCGCGACGGCTTGGTGGAGACCTTGTGGCCGGGCTTCGCCGGACGCTTGGTGGTCGCGGGCTTGGAATAGGCTGCAGTGGGACGGCGGGCGGCCATGGGGGCTCCTTCGGCGTCATCGCGACGCGGACTGATCAGTTTCCCACGGAATGGGCCTGGGGCCTATTTCCGATTTTCAACGGGAGCATCCAGGCGCTTCCGGGCATCCCGTTGGGCCTTGAGGTGCTTTTCCAGAGCCTTGTTCGAGTCCTCATCCTGAGTGCCGTATACCCCGGTGGCGGAGGGCTCGGGCGGCGGTGCTTCACCCTCCGCCAGCGGTTGCGGGCGGGGCGGGAGCGGGCGGGCATGGGTGCGCCACAGGTCGCTCTGGGTGGCGAGGGCCCAGGCCAGGGCGGCGAGGAAACCGCCCGCCAGGAGCACCGCGACGACCTTCGAGCTGCGGCGCATTTCAGCCCTGGGTGAACCAACCGCTGGCGCGGTAGTCCGTGAGCAGGGCGTGCCAGGCCACCTTGGCCACGATCATCAGGGGCACGGCGAAGAGCAAGCCCACGAGCCCGAACCAGTGTCCGAAGGCCACCAGGGCCAGCAGCACTTCCAGGGGATGGAGCCCGGAGGCTTTGCCGACCCACACGGGCGTGAGGTAGAGGGCCTCCACCTTCTGCACCAGCGTGAACGTGAGGGCGATGCCGCCCAGGTAGCCGGACCGTCCCCCATCCAGGTAGGCCAGTACGAGGGCGGGCACCAGGGCCGTGAGGTAGGGCGTGTAGGGCACGAAGTTGGAGAACCCGGCGATGAGCCCCAGGAGCCAGGCCCAGGGCACGCCGAGCAGGGTCAGGGCGAGGGCGTGGAAGAGGGTCATCACCAGGGCCACGGCCAGCTGCCCGCGGATGTAACCGCCGATGCGGTTATGAACTTCCAGCACCATGCCTTGGAGCCGGGACTGGTGCCGGGGCGGGGCCACCTCCAGCAGGCGGGTGAGGATGTCGCGCCCATCCAGCAGCATGAACCAGAGGATCACGGGGACGAGGAGCAGTTCCAAGGTGGAGAGCAGCAGGCCGAGCACGCCACCCCCCGTGATCTTCAGGCCTTGGAGCAACGTGGCGGGCTCGATGCCCTCCACGAGCCCCGTGAGTTTGGCGGTGGCCCAAGGGTGGGCCGAGAACCAAGGGCCGAGCTTGGCCTGGGCCTGGGCCTGCCAATGGGGCAGGCTTTCGAGGAAGCGGCCGCCCTGCAGGATCAGCCAGGGGATCAGGATCCAGAGGAGCGCGGCCAGGGAGCCCACCGTGCCCGCCAGGGCGACGCCCGCCGCGAAGCCGGGGCGCATGTGGCGACCGAGCCGGGTCACCAGGGGCGCCAGGAGGTAGGCCAGCAGCATCGCGACGATGAAGGGCAGCAGGGCGTAGCGGAGGAACCAGATCGCCAACAACAGGCCCAGGCCCGCCGCCGCGAAGCGGAGGGGAATGCGCCCGGCCCCAGCGCTCATGCGGGTTTCGGCGAGGTGGTGGCCCGCCAGAAATAGTGGATCCCCGAGGCCAGCACGAAGGCGGCGCAGAGCCAGTAGAGGTAGGGGAAGGCCGCCTGGGTCCAAGGCCGGGGCCCCATGGCGTTGGCGAGCAGGCCGAAGCTGAGCGCCGCCAACTGCACGGCGGTGGTGACCTTGCCCAGGAAGGAGGGGCGGAAGATATCCGTGCGCCAGTTCCCCATGTGGGCCAGGGCTGTGAAGCTCATGAGCACGTCCCGGGTGATGGCGAGGATGGCCACCCACACGGGCACGGGGGCGGCCATTCCGTCGGTGCGCCAGGTCATGAGCACGAAGGCCGTGGTGGTGAGCAACTTGTCCGCGGCGGGATCCAGGATGGCCCCCAGGGCGCTCTTCTGGTGGAAGGTGCGGGCGATCCAGCCATCCAGGAGGTCGGTGATGCCGGCGCCCGCGAAGAGCAGCACGGCTTCGAGGTGGTGCCCGTACCACACGGCGATGGCGAAAAAGGGCACCGCCAGGATGCGGAGGAGCGTGAGGGCGTTGGGGACGGTCATGGGTGCCTTCAGCCTAAGGCCGAGTCCCCGTTTCGCCTATCCACCCCAGGTGGGGGCCCCAGTCGGCAGCATTGACCCGGAGGCGGGTCGTTTCCTGGGCATCTGTGCGTCGGATCACCTTGTTCATCCCCCAGGGGCCGTTACACTTGGGATTGGAGTTGAGACAATGACTCAAGATCAGGGCGTTCCCCTCAGCAGCCTCCAACCTGGCCAGGAAGGGGAGGTTGTGGGCCTCCAGGCCCAGGGCCCCATCCGGCAGCGCCTGCTGGAAATGGGCTTCATCCGCGGGGCCCGTCTCAAGGTGGAGAAGCTCGCTCCCTTGGGCGATCCCATGGAACTGGTCATCAAGGGTTACCACCTCAGCCTGCGACGCGAGGAAAGCTCCTGCATCCTCGTGGCGCTCACGGTTTGAATCCCATGAAAGCTGGTCACAGAGGGCACGGAGAAAAGCGAAATGGGCTTCTTTGGCTTTTCTTCTGTGTCCTCTGTGCTTGCTCTGTGTCCTCTGTGACCAGCGCTTTTTACTTCTGAACCCACCGGACTCCGCCCATGTCGCACCTCGTCGTCGCGTTAGCTGGCAATCCCAATTGCGGGAAGACCACCCTGTTCAACGCCCTCACCGGGGCGCGCCACCACGTGGGCAACTGGCCCGGGGTCACGGTTGAGAAGCGCAGCGGTGCGGTCGAGGTCGAGGAGGGCCTGCGCCTGGAAGTGGTGGACCTCCCGGGCACCTACAGCCTCTCCGCCAAGAGCGAGGACGAGCGCATCGCCGGCCACTTCGTGAGCCAGGGCAAGGTCGACCTCATCCTCAACGTGCTCGACGCCTCCAACCTCGAGCGCAACCTCTTCCTCACCACCCAGCTGCTGGAGCTGGGCAAGCCCATGGTCTTCGTCCTCAACATGGTGGATGACGCCGAACGCAAGGGCATCACCTTCGACCGGGCGGGTCTGGAGACGCTGCTGGGCGGCCCCGTGATCGCCACCGTGGGCAACCGCGAGGAGGGCATCGCCGAGCTGAAGGCGGCCCTGGCCTCCGTGGCCAAAGGCAAGGATTCCCGCGTGCGGGATTGGAGCCGTGAAGTGTCGGGCCATGGCCCCGGCGATTACGGCCATGACATCGAAGGCGAACTGCTGAAGCTCCAAACGGAACTGGCCCGGGATGAAAAGCTCTCCGCTTCCGTCCCCACCCGTTGGCTGGCCCTGCAGCTGTTGGAGAACTCCAAGGAAGCCCACGCCCTCGTGGCCGCCAGTTCCGCGCGGCAGGCCGTGGAGGCCCAGCTGCAGAAGAGCCTCGCGTTCCTGGAGAAGCACCTGGGCGCGGATGGCCAGACCCTCGTGGCTGAGCAGCGGTACGGTTTCGCCCATGGCCTCGTGAAGGAGATGGTGAAGACTGACACCCCGGTCGGTGAAACGCTCACCCAGCGGCTGGATGGCCTCCTCACCCACCGCTACCTGGGCATCCCCATCTTCGTGGCCATCCTCACCTTGGTCTACGTGCTGAGCTTCGTGCTGGGCAAGTACCCCCAGGATTGGATCGGCGCGGCCTTCAAGACGCTGGGGGATGGGGTGGGCGCCAAACTGCCTCCCGGCGAACTCACGAGCCTGCTGGTGGACGGCGTCATCCCCGGCGTGTCCGCGGTGATCGTCTTCCTGCCCGTGATCATGATCCTCATGGGCTGCATCAGCTTCCTGGAGGACACGGGCTACATGGCCCGGGCGGCCTTCATCATGGACCGCGTGATGCACCTGATGGGCCTCCATGGGAAGAGCTTCATCCCCCTCATCATGGGCTCCGGGTGCAACGTGCCCGCCATCCAGGCCACGCGCACCATCGAATCCAAGACGGACCGCCTCATCACCATCCTCGTCACTCCGCTGGTGAGCTGCTCCGCGCGATTGCAGGTCTACATCGTCATCGCCGGCACCTTCTTCACGCCCCTCAAGGCGGGCCTCGCCATCGTGGCCATGCACTTCCTGGGCCTGGGCCTCGCCATGCTCATGGGCCGCCTGCTCCGCAGCACCCTGTTCAGCGCGGAGACGGCCCCGTTCGTCATGGAGCTGCCCCCCTACCGGCTGCCGGTGATGAAGACCACGGCCATCCACATGTGGGAGAAGGGCAGCATCTTCCTGAAGCGCGCGGGCACCACCATTTTCGCGGGCGCCACCCTCGTATGGTTCATGAGCCGCTACCCGGGCATCGCCAACCGCGAGTGGTCCGCGGAATTGCTCCGCAATCAGCAGGCGGTGCAGGCGTTGCAGATCCCCCAGGCGGAGAAGGAAGAACAGCTCGCCGCGCTGCACCTGGCCCATGAGAGCCGCATCGTGAACACGAGCCTGGCCGCCCGTTTCGGCCGCATCCTGGAGCCCACCCTCCGGCCCATCCTGGATCCCGACCACAAGCGCCCGGAAGCCTGGAAGGATGTCATCGCCCTCACCGCGGGGTTCGTGGCCAAGGAGATCGTGGTCTCCACGATGGGCGTGATCCATGGGGCCAGCGAGGAACCCAAGGAAGGGGAGAAACTCAGCCCGTTGCAGGTGGCCCTCCGGGACCACGCGGGGCTCACGCCCCTCACGGCCCTGGCCTTCATGGTGTTCATCCTCATCTACACGCCCTGCCTGGGCACCGTGAGCATGATCCAGCGGGAGACGGGCAGCTGGGGCTGGGCGTTTTTCACCATCGTCTACGGCTCCGTGCTGGGCTGGCTGCTGAGCTGGGGCACGGTCGTGTTTGGCCGTATGATGGGAATGCACTGAAGGGAGGCTCCGCCTCCGCGAGGAACGTAGGAGAGGACGCCAAGCGTCCGGTGGCTGGAGGAAGAATGACGCTTCAACTTGGGATCGTGCTGGCGCTGGTGGCCCTCTCGGCCGCCTGGTTCGGGCGCGGGTTCCTCAAGGGCCTCGTCCAGGGCGAGTGCGGCGGCGGGTGCGAGGGCTGCGCCAAGGGCGGCTGCACCCTCAGCAAGCTCGAGGCGCTGAAGCAGGAATTGGAAGCCAAGCGTTCCTGAACTCGCGGGGTGCCGTCCTCCCAGGAGATGGAGGCGGCATCCCCCTAGAGGCGCAGGCCGCTGTTGAGCCGATCCACCACGCCGGCCCAATCCGCGTCCTCCTGAACCTGCTCGCGCAGGAAGGCCGCCTGCGAAGCCGACCAGAAGGGCGCCTCGTGGAGGGCCAGCTGCGGCGCCAGCGGCTTGTGGGATGCGATGAATCCCTGGATCTCCGGGGGGGTGGAGGGCAGCCCCAGCTGCCGGAACAGGTTGGTCATCGAATGAACGGTGTCTTCCATGTCACATCCCCTTTCAGACGGGAGGGGCGGGGAGCCGCGGCCTGACCATTATCGGACCTTCGCCAAGGAGGCCTCCGCCGCGGCCACCGTCGCCAGGGTGGGCACCATGTCGGATTCCTGCAGGGAGGCGAGCCGTTGGCTCAGTTCCTCCCGCAGGGCCTTGCGGTCGGCCTCGGCTTCGGGCGTGGCCCCGGCGGCGGCCAGGCGTTCCAGGGCATCCCGCAGGCGGAGGGAGAGCTCCAGCTGCTGCTGCAGCGCGGGCAATGGCGTCTTCACCCGGGGGTCCATGCGGACGTCCAGGGGTTGGGTGAAGGTCTTGCCATCCACCCGCAGGGTGACGGTGTAGGCGCCGGGCAGGGCCCAGGGACCCTGGTCCGAGCGGGCGGTATTTCCGGCCACGGCGGCGATGGGATAGTCGCCGGGCTGGCCCTGGGCCTTGGTGTGGTGCAGGTCCCACACGAAGCGGTGCAGGCCCGCGGAAGTGGCCAGGCGCTGGGGCGGGCGGATCCAGTAGGTGGGAATGTTGAGGCCCTGTTCCTGGGGCTCGGGCGCATCGCTGCTGTGATAGCGGCGCACGGAGCGGCCCGAGGCGTCCTTGATCTCCAAGGTCACCTCCTGGGCGGGGGCGGTGAGTTGGTAGTGGAGGATGGCGCCATCGGGCGGATTCTGGCCCGCGGGTTCATCCGGAGGCAGGGGCGTGTCGGTGTTGAGGTTCCACCGCACGCGGGTGGCGCGCTGGGGCTTGAAGAGGCGGGTCGTATCCATGGCCGTCAGCTGCCGCAGGGGGGAGATGTCGTCCAGCACCCAGAAGCCGCGCCCATGGGTGGCGATGACGAGGTCATCCCCCTTCACCACGAGGTCGCGCACGGAGGTGATGGGCAGGTTCTGGCGCAGAGAGCGCCAATGGGCCCCGTCATCCAAGGAAACGTAGACGGTGCGCTCGGTGGCGGCGTAGAGCAGGCCGGCCCGCACGGGATCCTCCCGCACGGCGTTGACGGTCTCCCCGTCGGGGATGCCCGCGCGCAGCTCGCTCCAGCTGGCGCCGCCATCCCGGGTGCGGAGGATGTGCGGGCGCAGATCGTCGAGGCGCAGCGTGTTGATGGCCGCGTAGGCCACCTGGGGATCGAAGCGGCTCGCCTCGAGCTGAGAGACCTTCATCCAGGGGCCCAGCTGCTTGGGCGTGACGTCCTTCCAGTGCTGGCCATCGGTGGTGCGGTGGATGAGGCCGTCGTCGGTGCCCGCCCAGATCAAGTTCGCCACCTTGGGAGAGGGGGCCAACGCGTACACGACGCCGCGGCGGGTGGCCTTGGGTGTGTAGGGTGCCACGGTGGCGGGGAGGGGCCATTCGGGGCGGCTCAGATCGGGGCTGATGACCTGCCAGGTCTGGCCGTAGTTCGTGGATTTGAACACCACGTTGCCCGCGTAGTAGAGGGTAATTGGGTCCACGGGGCTGAACACCAGGGGGGCCGTCCGGAGGAAGCGCCAAGCTTCGCCCTTGAGGGCCCGGGGAGCCACGGATTGGCTCTGGCCCGTGGCCTCGTCGAAGCGCGAGAGCTTGCCCCCGAAGACGACGCCGGGATGCAGGGGATCCGGCGCGGCGGTGCCGTATTCATCGAAGCCCGCGGGCATCCAATCGCGGAAGGTGATCTGGCCGTGGTCGCCCCGGCTCTTGATCACCACGGAACCGCTTTCCTGCTGACCACCGTAGATGCGGTAGGGGAATCGGTCATCCGTGGCCACGTGGTAGAACTGCGCCGTGGGCTGGTTGTACCAGCTGCTCCAGGAGGCGCCGCCGTTGAGGGTGACCACCGCGCCCTGATCCGCCGCGAGCAGCATGATGTCGGGGGTCTCCGGATTGATCCAGAGGGTGTGGTAGTCGTCGCCGCCGGGCGCGCCTTTGATGGCCGTCCACGTCTTCCCGCCGTCGTCGCTGCGGTAGGTGGACGTGTTGGCGGCGAACACCACGTCGGGATTTTGGGGGTGAACCTTGATCTCGGCGAAATCATCGCCCCGCCCGGAGACCCGCCGTTCGGCGTTCACTAGAACCCAGTGGGCGCCCGCATCGTCACTGCGATAAGTCCCACTCTTGGGCCCGGCCTCCACCTGGGCATAAAGGCGGCGGCCATCCGTGGGTGCCACGGCGAAGCCGATGCGGCCCAGGCCCTCCGTGGGCAGCCCCTCCATGGCGGGGGCCCAGGTGGTACCGCCATCCGTGGATTTGAAGAAACCCGTGCCCGGTCCCTTGAAGGCCCCGTTCTCCCAGGGCCCCTGCCGGGCCTGCCAGAGTGAGGCATAGACGACCTCGGCATTGGCGGGATCGAAGGCCAGGGCCGTGGCCCCGGTGTGGGCATCCCGGTAGAGCACCTTCTCCCAGGTGACGCCGCCATCCAGGCTGCGGAACACGCCACGGGTTTCGTTGGGGCCGTAGGGATGGCCCAGGGCCGCCACGAACAGGCGGCTGGCGTTCTTCGGATCCACGAGCACGGCGCCGATCTGCTGCGCGTCGGCCAGGCCCAGGTGGCGCCAAGTCCTGCCGGCGTCATCGCTGCGGTACATGCCGTCCCCGGTGCTGAGGTCCGGGCGCTGCAGGCCCTCGCCGCTGCCCACATAGACCACCTCGGGCTTCGAAGGGGCCACCGCCAGCGCCCCGATGGAGCCCGTGGGCTGATCATCGAAGATGGGCTTCCAGGTGTGGCCGGCATCGGTGGTCTTCCACACGCCGCCGTTGTTCACGCCGATGTAGAAGGTGTGAGGCTGGCCGGGCACGCCGCTGGCGGCCACCGTGCGGCCGCCCCGGAAGGGGCCCACCATGCGCCAACGGAGGCCCCCGAATCCCGAGGGCTCCTGGGCCACCGCGAGCATGCAGACGAGGGCGGGGAGGCAGGCGCGCATGGGGCTCCTAGGGGGCTTTGACTGCCTCCACGATGCCGCAGGGGCCGCAGCGATGGAAGAACTCTCCCTTGCGCGTGCTGGGGATCACGCGCATGGGCGCGGCGCACTTGGGGCAGGGGATGGGCAGCGGGGCCTGGGAGCCCTGTTCCCGGTGACAGGCGAGGCAGACCTTCCGTCCGGATTTCTCTTCGCGCACGGGGCCTTGGCAGGCTTCGCAGTGGAGGGTGGGCGCGCCAGCTTCATCGCAATCGAAGGCCACGGGGCAATCGGAATCCCGGGAGCCATCGCAGCGGGCGTAGGTGCGGCCCTCCCAGGTGCGCAGGCGCAGGGTGGAGCCGCAGCGGGGGCAGGGGCCGATCTCCGGGCCCGTGACGGGCTTTCGGGCGGCGCGCGGCGCGGAGCCCTGGAGGTTGCGGATGAGGTCGCGGACGAAGCCCTTGATCTCATCCATGAAGCCCTCCCGGGCGGCTTCCCCCCGGCGCATGGCTTCGAGCTTGGCCTCCCACTCGCCCGTGAGCTGGGGGCTCTTGATGCGTTCATCGGGGATGGATTGGATGAGGGCGATGCCCTTCTCCGTGGGCACGAGGGCCGTGCGCTTGCGCTCGGCGTAGCCCCGCTGGAGGAGGGTTTCGATGATGGAGGCGCGGGTGGCGGGCGTGCCGAGGCCGCGATCCTTGAGGGCGCCCTTCAGCGCCTCGTCATCGACGAAGCGGCCGGCCCCCTGCATGGCCCCGAGCAGGTCCGCCTCGGAAAGGCGTTTGGGCGCCGACGTCTTGCCCTCCTTGGGGTCGAAGCCGAGCACGTCAGCGGGTTGGCCCTTTTTGAGGGGAGGCAGGCCCTGGTCCTCGTCCTCCTCGTCGTCGCCGGTGTCGCCTTCGGCCTCGGGATCCTTGGCCTTGGCTTCCTTGGGGGCCTTGCGCTGGGGCGGATCCACCTCGGCCCAGCCCAGCTGCTTCATGACGGCGCCCGTGGCCTTGAAGGCCTCGCCTTCGATCTCCGTCACCACCGTGGTGCGGGCCACGATGCGATCGGGCCAGTGGGCGGCGAGAAAGCGGCGGGCCACCAGGAGGTAGAGGGCGGCCTCGTCACCGTGGAGGCCCTGCGCGGGTACCTCCGTGGGCACGAGGGCGCTGTGGTCCTCCACCTGGGCGTCGTCCACGAAGCGCTTGCCCAGTTCCACAGGCCAGCGCTTGCGCAGGTCCTGGATGAAGGGCTCCAGCTCATTGAACTGGCCCTCCGCCAGGGCCTTGATCCAGCGGGGCGCCTTGGCCACGTCGGCCTTGGTGAGGTGGCGGCTGGCGGTACGGGGGTAGCTCAGCACCTTCTTCTCGTAGAGGCTCTGGGCGATCTCCAGGGTGCGCTCGGCGCTCCAGCCGAAGCGCTGATTGCCGGCCTTCTGCAGCGCCGTGAGGTCGTAGAGCAGCTCCGGGGCCTTCTTCTCCGTCTTGGATTGGACGCTGGCCACCTTGGCGCCGTGCCCCGTGAGCTTCTCGGCGAGGGCCCGGGCTTCGGCCTCGGACTTGAAGCGCTCCACGGTCTCGCCATCGGCCACCTTCTGCCACTTGCCCTTCCACGTGCCATCCGGTACCTGGAACTTGGCCCAGAGCACCCAGAAGGTCTGGGGCTTGAAGTCCCGCAGCTCCAGCTCCCGGTTCACGAGGATGGCCAGCGTCGGCGTCTGCACGCGGCCCACGCTGTAGACGCCCTCGCCGCCGGCGCGGCGCATGAGCAGGGTCTGGGCGCGGGTGGCGTTGATGCCCACGAGCCAATCGCTCTCCTGGCGGCTGCGAGCCGCATCCCGCAGGCCCACATAGGCCTCGCCGGGCTTGAGCTTGCCAAAGGCCTCGCGGATGGCCTCCTCCGTGAGACTGCTCGTCCACAGCCGCTTCACGGGCTTGGTGCAGCCGCTGAGGCGGTAGACGAGGTCGAAGATGAGCTCGCCCTCGCGCCCGGCGTCGGTGGCGTTCACCACCTCGGTGACATCGGCGCGGTTCAGCCAGCCGGCCACGGTTTCGTACTGATCCTTGGTGCGGTCGATGGCGGCGTACTGGAAAACCTCGGGGACGATGGGCAAGGCTTCCATGCGCCAGGATTTGAGGGCGGGGTCGTAGCCTTCGGGCTGCAGGGCTTCCACCAAGTGGCCCACGCACCAGGTCACCGCGAGGCCCTGGCCCGTGATGGCGTTGCGGCCGGAACCGCTGAGACCCAGGGCCTGGGCGATGGCCCGGCCCATGCTGGGTTTCTCGGCGACGATGAGGCGCATCCCTCCAGGCTACCCCTTCCGGGGGCCCGAATCGCCTTCCTGCACCATCGGGAGGGCGGTCCGGCCTCAGCCCACGGTGAGCTTGACCTGCACCAGTTCCCGCACGAGGGTCATGAGTTCGGCCCGGCCCTGGGCGCCCTTGCGCAGGATGCGATGGACCTGGGGCACTTCCAGCCGTTTGCGCTCTTCGGGGGTGGGGTCCTTGGAGGAGAGCACCACCACGGGGATGTCCCGCCATCGGGGTTCCTTCTGGAATTCCGCCACGAGGCCGAAGCCATCCAGGCCTGGCAGCATGAGGTCCAAGAGCACGAGGTCGGGGGTGTGGGTCTTCAGCAGCTCCAGGGCCGTTTCACCATCGGGGGCTTCGAGGGGGGACCAACCGGAGCGGCGGATGATCTCCACGATGCCCGTGCGGATGATGGCCTCATCCTCCACCACCAGCACCTGGTGGGGCGGGGCGCCCTTGCGGAAGCGATCCAGCAGGTTGGTGAGGTCATCCTGGGACACGGGCTTCTGGAGGAATTCCGCGGCGCCCATGGCGAAGCCCCGGGCCCGGTCATCCATCATCGATACGAGCACCACGGGGATCTTGGCGGTGAGGGGGTCGTGCTTGAGGTGGGCGAGCACCTCGTAGCCATCCATGCCCTCCATGAGCAGATCCAGGGTGATGATGTCGGGGCTGAGGGCCCGGGCGAGGGCGAGTCCCTCTTCACCGTTGGCGGCGCTGCCCACCCAGAGGCCTTCTCGGGTGAGGGCGCGCACGAGCATATCCCGCATGAGGGGGTCATCGTCGATGACGAGGGCCTTGGCCTTGGTGGGCAGGCTGGCGGAGGCGCGGGGGACGGGCGCCACGTCCTGTTCGCCGAGGGGCAGATCGACGGTGAAGACCGCGCCCCGGCCGGGTTCGCTCTCCACGCCCAATTCGCCGCCCATGAAGTCCACCAGGCGCTGGGCCAGGGCCAGACCCAACCCGGCGCCGCCATGCTTCTTGGCGGTGCCCTCATCGCCTTGGGCGAAGGCCTGGAAGAGGCGCTGGGCTTGCTCGGCGTCGAGGCCCATGCCCGTGTCGCGCACGCGGATCCGGAGCATGCGGCCGGGGCGCTCGGCGGTGAGCGCCACCTCCCCGCCCTCCGTGAACTTGGCGGCGTTGGAGACGAGGTTCACCACGATCTGGCGGACCTTGCCGCCATCGATGCTGTGAGTGCCCAGGAAGGGGTCGATGTTCAACTCGAAGCGGTTGCCCTTCTTGTTCACCACGGCCTTCAGCTGTTCGGCCAAGTCCACGAGCAGGGCGTGGAGATCCGTGGGCTCGGGATGCAGGGTCATGCGGCCGGCCTCGATGCGGGCCAGATCCAGCACGTCGTCGATCATGGTGAGGAGGTGGCGGCCGGCGCCCTGGATCTTGCCCAGGTCGTTGACGAGGCCGTCGTCCCCCCGATCCTTGGCGTCCTCGGCGGAGAGTTCGCTGTACAGCAGGATGGCGTTCAGGGGCGTGCGGAGCTCATGGCTCATGTTGGCGAGGAAGGCGCTCTTGGCCTTGGAGGCCGTTTGGGCCTGCTCCATGGCGATCATGAGCTGGGTGTTCACGGCCACCAGTTCGGAGGTGCGCTCGGCCACTTCCCGCTCCAGCCCCTTGCGTTCCCGGCGGGACATCCAGAGCAGGAAGAGGGCCAGGGCCCCCAGCGCGCCGGCCAGGGCGGCCATCGCCATCCACCCCGCGAAGGCGGTGGCGGCGGCGGAAGGGGTCATGAAGGTGCTCATGTTCAGGGGGTTCATCGGCCCTGAAAAGGGGGACCTGATTTATGGGGCAAAGTTTTCGGGGGAGGCCGGATTGGCCATTCCCGCCCCGGGCTCGCTACCCTGGTGGCAGGGAGTACCTGTGGCCTTCAATCCCGGATCCAAGCGCGGTGCCATGGCGGACATCAACATGACGCCGCTCATCGATGTGATGCTCGTGCTGCTCATCATCTTCATGGTGGCGGCGCCCATGCTCACCACGGGCGTGGACGTGAACCTGCCCGAGAGCCGCACCGGCCGGAACCTGGAAAGCGAGGCCCTGACGGTCACTCTCGTGAACGATGGACGCATCCAGTTCGGTGAGAAGTTCGTGGCCCTGCCCACGCTGCAGAATCAGCTCAAGAAGAAGGCCAGCGAGGGCACCAAGCGTCCCGTGATGGTGCGCTCCGATGCCGCCGTGCCCTACGGCCGGGTGATCCAGGTGGTGGATGCCATCCGCGAGGCGGGTTTCACCCAGGTGGGCTTCGTCACCGCGCCGGCGGCCGCCAAGGTCGAGGCCCCTTGAGCCAGGATCTGCAGGCCTTCCTGCGGGAGCGCTCCCACCAGGGCGAAACCAGCCTGGGCCTGGGGCTCGCCGTGGCGGCGGCACTGCACCTCCTGCCTGTCGCGTTCGTGCTTTGGCCCCACGCCCGCACCCCGGATCCAGAGCCCGTGAAGGTCACTTGGGTGAACCTCCCGGCGGCCTCCGCGGGCCCCAGTGGCGGCGCCGCCGGCACGGAGCTGGGATCGGAGAAGGGCGAGCGCCTGCGCAAGGCCGACGAGGTGGCCCCCGAGCGCAAGGACGCCACCCCCGGCGCCCTCACCCAGCCGGATCCCTTCGCCAGCCGCGTCACCAAAGGCGCCATCAAGGGCACCAACCCCGATGACACCAGCAAGGGCACCAACACCAAGGCCGCCAAGAGCCCCACCCCCAGCCCCGTACCCCAGGGCGGCGCCGCGGGCAGCGGCAATGGCGGCGGCATCGGCATGGGCACCCCGGTTCCCGGCCTCCGCGCCACCGCTGGCGCCCAGGGCGGCGTGGGCCTCATCGGCGGCACGGAAGGCGGCACCTTCCCCTTCGCCTGGTACCTCCAGCAGGTGCAGGCCCAGATCACCGCCAACTGGAACCGCATGGGCGGCCAGCAGGGCCGCGTGCAGGTCTACTTCCGCATCCGCCGGGATGGCAGCTTGGCCGGCGAACCCAAGCTCGTGAGCGAGAGTGGCAACGCCTCCCTGGACGAGAGCGCCCGCATGGCCGTGCGCCGCGCGCAGCTGCCGCGATTGCCCGAGGGCTACGAGGCGGAGTGGCTGGGCGTGTACATGTGGTTCACGTACCTGGGGAACTAGGCTGGAGGCTGGAGACCGGAGGCCGGAGCCGCTAGGCTGGAGGTGGCGATGGTGTCCGCCCCATAACCGCTCCCCGAGCTGATGGCGCCTACGTTCTCAAGGAGCCGTAGGCATGTCGCACCTCCCCGCCCGCCTCAACCGCCTGACCTGGGACCTCGTGATGGGGGCCCTGGTGGGCCTGCTGTGCGGCGGTGCGGCGGCGGGATTCCTCTTCCTGCTCGCGCGGACCATTGATCTGCGGAAGGCCCACCCGGCGCTGCTCTTGGCCTTGCCCCTGCTGGGCCTGCTCAGTGCCTGGATCTACCGGCGTTGGGGCGGTGGGGCCGAAGGCGGCACGGCCCTCGTCCTCGACGAAGTCACCGAGTGGAGCGGCCAGGTGCCGAGCCGCATGGCGCCGCTGGTGCTCGTGGGGACGCTGCTCGCCCACCTGGGGGGCGCTTCCGTGGGGCGTGAAGGCACCGCGGTGCAGATGGGCGCGGCCCTGGGGCGGACGCTGGCCAAGGCGCGCGGTCGCCTGGGCGCCTGGCTCCGGCTCACGCGCACCCGCCAGCGCATGCTGCTGCAGGCGGGCCTCGCCGGCGGGTTCGGCGCGGTCTTCGGCACGCCTTTGGCCGGCGGCATGTTCGGCCTGGAAGTCGTGAGCCGCGGCGGCCTGCGCACCGAGGCGCTGGTGATCTGCCTCGCCTCCAGCCTCGTGGGAGACCGCATCGCCCTGGCGCTGGGCGTCCACCACACGCCTTTCCTCGCCCTACCCCCGGAGCTCACGGGCCTCGTCTGGCTGAAGCTGCTGGCCTTCGTTCCCATGGTGGCCGCCGCCGCTTGGGCCTATGTCCACGCGAGTCACGGCCTGGCGAAGTGGACCCGCACCACCTTCGCGTGGTGGATGCGCCCCCTCTTCGGCGGTGCCGCCTTCGCGTGTCTGATGCCCCTCTTCTCCCCCGCCCATCTGAACTTGGGCACCGACTGGCTCCCCCGGGTGTTTTCGGCGGGCTCGGTGCCGACCATGGCCTTCGCGCTGAAGCTGGCCATCACGGCGTGGTGCCTGGGGTGGGGCTTCAAAGGGGGCGAGGTGACGCCCCTCTTCGTGAGCGGCGCCCTTCTGGGCGCGGTGGCCGCGGGCTGGCTGCACCTGCCCGCCCCCTTCCTCGGGGCCGTGGGATTCGTCACCCTCTTCGGCGCCGCGTCCCACACGCCGCTCACGAGTTTGCTGCTGGGCCTGGAGCTGTTCGGCGCGCCCTTCGCGGCGCCCATCCTGGTGGTGGGTTCGCTGGCCTACGGGCTGGTGGGCGCGCGGAGCCTCTACCGGGCCTGATCTGGCAGAATGGGGGCATGAAAGCCATCTCCCTGCGCGTGGACGTCGACACCCTGGAGGGCTCCCTCACGGGCATCCCCACGTTGATCCGGTTGCTGGAGAAGCACCGGATGAAGGCGAGCTTCTACTTCAGCTTCGGCCCCGACAACAGTGGCAAGGCCATCCGCCGCGTGTTCCGCAAGGGCTTCCTGGATAAGATGCGCCGCACCAACCCCGGCAAGCTCTACGGCTTCAAGACCATGATGTACGGCACCCTGCTGCCGGCGCCCATCATCTGGAAGCGCGCCGCCGCGGAGATGAAACTGGCCGAAGCCGCGGGCCACGAGGTGGGCATCCACGCCTGGGATCACGTCCAGTACCACGACCTGCTGGACCGCAAATCCCGCAAGTGGCTGGAGGCCTGGTACCGCGACGCGCACAAGGCCTTCGCGGACATCTTCGGCCGCCCCGCCAAGGGGGCCGTGAGCCCCGCCTGGCGCAGCAACGACGCCACGCTGGAGATCCAGGATCAGTACGGCCTGGACTACGCCGGCGACTGCCGCGGCTTCGAGCCCTTCTACCCCATCGTGAACGGGAAGACGCTCAAGACGCTCCAGGTGCCCACCACGCTGCCCACGCTGGATGAGCTGTGGGGCCTGGACGGCCGCACGGGCGAGGATGTGAACCGCGAAGTGTGGGGCCTCGTGCGCGAGGACGCGCTCAATGTGTACGCCCTGCACACGGAAGTGGAAGGGGGCGCGCTGCACGACACCTTCGACGCCTTCCTTGGTGGGCTCGTGGAGCGCGGCGTCATCGCCCGCACCCACGCGGAGTGGGTGCCGGAGTTGAAGGCGGCGAACCCGCCCGCCAAGGCCATGGCGCGCCGGGAGATCCCGGGCCGCGCGGGCTGGGTGAGCTGGGAGGGCTGATCAGCCCAGCACGAAGGTGTTGGCGGTGGTGGAGAGACCATGGGCCACGCCCACCAGGGCGTTGGCGGTGACCTGGACTTCCGGGGCGGTGTTGGCCAGCTGAGCCGCCGCGAGCTGAACCTCGCCCGTGCCCTTCGAGGTCTCCTCCATGCGCCGGGTGACCTCCCGGCTGGCGGCGGCCTGATCCTGGGCGACCTGGTGGATCTCCTGGGCCAGGGCTTCCGAGGTGGTGAGGGCGAGGGTCACCCGGTCCAAGGCGGCGATGAGTTCATCGAGGCGGGCCTGCCCTTGGCCCACGGCCGCGCCGTTCTGGCGGGCGAGGGTGGCGGCGAGATCCGCGGCCTGGATGCAGCGATCCAGAGCCTGCCGGACGGGTTCCGAGGTGACGGTGCCCAGAGCTTGGGTGAGGCGCTTGCCCAGCTCCGCGATGACCCCGGAGGCCTGCACCGCCTTGTCGGAGCGGAGGCGGATGCCCTCCACCAGTTCGTGGGCCTCCTGCCCGAGGGCCCGGGCGGCTCCCGCAAGCTGATGGGCCTGCTGGCCCTCGCGGCGGGCCACGGCCAGGGTGTCCTGCACTTGCTGGATGGAGGCGTCGAGCTGGGACATGGCGGCGGCCACTTGCTCCGCGGCCTGGCGCTGCACGAGGGCGCTGCGGGCCAGCTGCCCCGTGGACCCGCTCACCTTTTCGGCGCTGGCGCACAGATCCTGGGCGCCACCCGCCACCTGCTGGGCCGCCCCCTTCATGCGGAGGGCCAGTTCGCCCAATTGGCCGCAGGTGGTGTTGAAGGCCTGGGTCATGCGCGCGGTCTCATCTTCGCCGACGATGGGAAGGCGGACGCTGAGGTCGCCGCGTTGAAGCTGAAGCAACCCACCCTCCAGCGTCTGGATGGGGCGGAGCACGGCCTCACCGGTGAGGTGGGTCCAGGCGAGCACGAGGATGCCGAAGAGCAGGCTGCCCGCGCCCAGGAACAACTGGGTGCGGCGGGCGGAAGCTTCCAACGCTTCGGCCTGGGCCACGAGGTCGTGGCTGAACCGGTCTTCCACTTTCTTCAGGGCTTCCAAGCGGAGGGTGGCGGCGCGGAACCACACGTAGGGATCCTCCTCCAAGCTGGCGCCCGGGGCGAGGGCCAGGGCCTTCGCGCGGATGCGGCTGAAGGTGCCGTCGCCGTCTTCCCGCAGGGTGGGGGCGAGGACCTCGCGCCAAGCCGCAGGCGCCTGGTGCTGGAAGAGGCCTTCATAGGCCTGCTGGGCTGCGAGCAATCCCAGGAACCGATCCCTGGGTTCATCATTGAGGCCGTGGGCCGAGAAGGCGTTGGCGAGCACGGCCCGCTCCAATTCCGCCTTCTCCTTGAAATGGCGCAGGGTCGAGAGGGCGTGGAATCGGGCTTCCAGGGGGGAGGAGGTGGCGGGGTGGATGAGGCGCTCCTGCAGCTCGAACTGCGCGTCGAGGATCCGCGTGTAACCCTCCAGGAGGCTCGCCACGGAACCGGATTGGGCGGAGGCCCGGAGCGCCGGCAGTCGGTCCAGGGCCTGCAGGGCGTGGGCGTCCCGGGTGGTCGCCAAAGGTCCCCGGAGCTCCGCGATTTCCCGATCCGTGGCTTCCCGCCGGGCATTGAGTTCTGCCATGGCGGGGGCTCCATGGGCCCCTTGATGGAGCGCGGCGGCGCCCCGTTCCGCCTGCACCGCGTGGATGAGGCTGTCCAGGCGCTGGCTCAACTGGGACGTGGCCGTCACCGGTGCGAGCCCCTGGACCACTTGATGCTGCCGGTAGACGAGGTAGGCCGCGAGGATCGCGCCCGCCAGCAGGGGCAGGATCACCAGCACCATCAGCTTCGCCCGCAGGTGGGTGGTCAGGAATCGGATCATGGATGGCTCCAAGCCAAGGGCCCCCAAGGGGGTCCGGGGCACGGGGAAGGGGAGGAACCTCGGGCAGAGACGGGTTCTCCATTCCCTCCATCCTGGGCGGACCTTCATTGATACGGGTCACACCCGGAGCCCGGTGGGGTGGGCAGCGAGCGGCGTCCTGGGGCATGCTGATGTCATGGCGCAGGAATCCCTCCAGAGCCCCAGAGGTCGGCGCAAGAGCCGGCGGGCGGAGCATGAAGCGCGGTTGGCCTGCGAGGAGGGCAGCCGGGCCTGAAGCCCGCGGCTGATCCGCGGCGCAGCTTGCGCCGCACCTCCATCCTCCCCATCCTGGGGCGCCGCTGTGCGCCCATCTGAGGCCTGCCATGCCCACGACCCTCATCGAACCCTTCCGCATCAAATCCGTGGAGCCCATCCGCATGACCACCCGCGCCGAGCGCGAGGACCTGCTGGCCAAGGCCCACCTGAACCCCTTCCTCCTGCACGCGGACGACGTGCTCATCGACTTCCTCACGGATTCCGGCACGGGGGCCATGAGCGCCAAGCAGTGGGGCGCCATCATGGAGGGCGACGAGAGCTACGCCGGCGCCCGCAGCTTCTTCCGCCTCGAGGCCGTCATCCAGCGCCTCACGGGCTACCAACACCTCATCCCCACCCACCAGGGCCGCGCCGCAGAGCGCATCCTCTTCACCGTGGCGGGCAAGCCCGGCGACATCGTGCCCAGCAACACCCACTTCGACACGACCCGCGCCAATCTGGAAGCCAGCGGCGTCGTGGCCCTGGACCTCGTGATCCCCGAGGGCCTGCAGCCCCAGACCATCCACCCCTTCAAGGGCAACATCGACCTGGGCCGCGTGGAGGACCTGCTCAAGCGGGACGGCGACAAGGTGCCCTTCGGCATGCTCACCGTCACCAACAACAGCGGCGGCGGCCAGCCCGTCTCCATGGCGAACCTCAAGGCTTATTCCGCGCTGCTGAAGCGGTACGGGAAGCCCCTCGTGCTCGACGTCTGCCGCTTCGCCGAGAACGCGATGTTCGTGAAGCTCCGCGAGGAGGGCTACGCGGACCGCAGCATCGAGAGCATCGTGCAGGAGATGTTCAGCTACGGCGATGGCTGCACCATGAGCGCCAAGAAGGACGGCATGGTGAACATCGGCGGATTCATCGCCCTGAAGGACGAGCGCTGGCTGGAGGCCGCCCGCAACCTGCTCATCCTAACGGAGGGCTTCCCCACCTACGGTGGTTTGGCTGGCCGCGACCTGGAGGCCCTGGCCGTGGGGCTGGAGGAGGTGCTGCACGAGGATTACCTCCGCTACCGCCTGCGCACGGCGGAGTACATGGGCGAGAAGCTCAAGGCCGGTGGCGTGCAGATCGTGGAGCCCACGGGCGGCCACGCCGTCTACCTGGATGCGAAGACCTTCCTGCCCCACCTGAAGTCCGAGGACTATCCCGCCTGGTCGCTGGCCAACGCCCTCTACCTTGAAGGCGGCATCCGGGGCGTGGAAATCGGCAGCGTGATGTTCGGCCGCCGGGACGACGACGGCACCGAGCACTACCACCCCATGGAGCTGGTGCGCCTGGCCTTCCCCCGCCGCGTCTACACCCAGAGCCACTTCGACTACGCCGCCGAAGTCATCTGCGAACTGAAGGCCAAGGCCGACCAGGTGAAGGGCGTGCGCATCACCAAGCAGAGCAAATACCTGCGGCACTTCACGGCGCAGTTCGACTGGGCGTAAAGAAATAAGCACCACCAAGACACCAAGAAAAGCCGAGGTAGGATTCCTGCCTCTTTCTGTCTTTTCTTGGTGTCTTGGTGACTTGGTGGTGATCAGTTCTTTTGACTTGCCTGCTTGGCCCAAGTCCCATCCGCCTGCTTCTCGAACAGGAACCCGAACACGGCTTTGTCGCCAGGGATGGGGCCGCGGGGCTTGGCTTCAGCTTGGAGGATGGCCTTGGTCTGGCCGGTCTTTTCGATGTCGGCCTTCAGGTGGTCGAAGAGGGCCTGGGCCTCGGCTTCCATGCCCTTGGCGTCACCTGGTTGACGCTCGGTGAGGTAGAGGACGAGGGCGGCGCTCTCGCCGGTCTTCTCGAACTTCACCTGGCCTCCGCGCAGCACGGTGATGCTGTGCTTGGCGTCCAGCTGGATCACCTTGCCTTCCTGGGGGCCACAGGCGGCGAAGAGGGTCAGGGCGAGGGCGGGGAGGAGGCGGCGGTTCATCCTTCCATCTGGCCATTGGAGCGGGGTGCCTGTCCATCCTCCATGCCCAGGGCCCGGGCGGCCCAGGCGATGGTGGCACCCGGCACCAGTGCGTTCACCACGACCATGAAGAAGACCAGGTTGAAGAGGCGCTCGCCGCCCTGGACATGGGCCAGCACCGGGGCGGTGGCGAGGATGATCGGCACGGCACCTCGGAGGCCCGTCCAGCCCATGAAGGCGACTTCCCGACGGGAGAAGCCGAAGGGCAGCAGGCACAGGAGGGTGACCAACGGACGGGCCACCACGGCCAGGAAGAGGGCCAGGACCAGCCCCAACCCCGCCACGGGCAGGAGGCGGCTGGGGAAGACGAGGAGCCCCAGCATGAGGAACATGCCGATCTGGGCGAACCATGAGAGGGAGCCGTGGACGGTGCGGAGGTGGCGGCGCACGGGCAGGGGGCCCTCCGCCACCACGAGCCCCGCCACGTACACCGCCAGGAAGCCGCTGCCCTTGAGCAGGGTGGTGAGGCCGAAGGCCAGCAGGGGGATGGCCATGCTGAGGACGGAGTAGAGGCCTTCGGATTGCAGGGACACGTTCGAGAGGAGGGTGCGCCCCAGGCGTCCCAGCACCCATCCGCTCAGGGCCCCGAGGCCGAATTCCCAGGGCAGGACCCAGAGGAGGCTGAGGCTGGGATGGCCGCCATGCTGGAGGGCCGTGACGAGGGCGCCGGTGAGCAGCACCGCCACGGGGTCGTTGAGGCCGGACTCGGCTTCGAGGGTGAGGCTCACGCGGCCTCGGAGGCGGAGGCCGCCGCCTTTCAGGACGGGGAAGAGGGCGCTGGCGTCCGTGGAGCTGACCACCGCGCCCAGGAGCAGACTCTCAGCCCAGGGCATCCCCAGGGCATGCCCCGCCCCCGCCACGGCCGCGGCGGTGCCCGCCACCCCGGCGGTGGCGAGGACCGCCGCGGGAGCCGCCACCCGGCGGATGCCGGACCAGCCCGTATTGAGGCCGCCCTCGAAGAGGATCAGCACCAGGGCCGCGGTGCCCATGCGGTAGGTGAGGGCGTAGTCCTCGAAGGCGATGCCGCCCAGGCCCTCGGAGCCCGCGAGCATGCCCAGGCCCAGGAAGGCCAAGGCCAAGGGGAGGCCCAGGCGTTGGGCGACCTTCGTGGAAAGCCCCGTGAGCAGGAGCAGCACGCCCACGGTCCCCAGGACCACGGCGGTGGTGATGGGCTCTTGGGCGGCCATGCCTCAGCCTAGCCGAATAAAGGAAAGGGCCGCATGGGCGGCCCTTGGGGATCAAGCATGCTTCTGCTTGAGCTTTTCCTTGGGGGGGAACCACTTCTCCCAGTACACCACCACGGGGCTGGCGATGTAGATGGAGGAGTAGGTGCCCGTGAGCACGCCCACCACGAGGGGGAAGGCCAGATCCTTGAGGGCGGGACCGCCCCACAGCCAGAGGCAGACGCTCACGAACAGCACGGAGCAGCTGGTGAGGATCGTCCGGCTCAGAGTCTGGTTGATGGAGTCGTTCACCAGCTGGGTGATGGTGGCCCGGCGGTACTCGGGCTTGTGGCTGTTCTCGCGGATGCGGTCGAACACCACGATGGTGTCGGCCATGGAGTAACCCATCAGCGTGAGGAAGCTGGCAACCACGGGCACGTTGAATTCGTAGCCGAACACCGCGAAGAGGGCGAGTGCCATGATCACGTCGTGGATGAGGGCGACGATGCCGCCCACGGCGAAGCTCGCGGTGAAGCGGAGCATCACGTAGATGAGGATGGCCAGGGTGGCCAGGGCCACGGCGGTGAGGGTTTTGCTCGTCCACTCGCCGGAGATGCTGGGGCTGAAGCTCTCGTTCTTGCGGATGACCACGGTGCCGAGGCGGTAGTCCTTCTGGATCTGGGCCTTGAGGGTAGGATTCAGGCCCGCGGGCAGCTCGTTGAAGGAGCGGTAGAGGCCGGCCCGCAGGCGGTCACGGGTGGAGATGACCTGATCCGCGGCGGCCTGGTAGGCGGCCTTGAGGGCTTCTTCGGTGACGGGCGCGTTCAGGGGATTGGCCTGGACGAGCTTGTCGAAGAGCCCCTTACTGCCTTCGAGGTTCAAGGGCGTGAGGGGGTTGGTGGCGGCCTCGGGGTCCATCTGGCGGAAGAGGGCCAGCAGGGCCGTGGCCTGGGCGGAGGAATCCTTCTGGTCGCCGCCCTTGGGGGCCTTGACCTTCACCGCGTAATCCTGGGTGCCGTCGGCGTCCTTCTCGTAGGCCACCACGGAGGCGTCGGTGAAGCCGGCGCCACCCAGGGCCGCGCGGAGCTTGCCCTGATCCACGTCCTTGGTGAAGCGGACGGTCATATCGTTGCCGCCCACGAACTGCATGCCCAGCTTGATGCGGGGGTTGTCGGCCACCTTCCAGGGGCGAACCATGGCGACGCAAATCAGGATGAGGCCCCAGGAGAGGCCCAGCGCCAGGCCCTTGTACTTCATGAAGTCGAACTTGGCGCCCTTGAAGAAGCTGTGGGTGCCCACGCTCAGGGTCTTGGTGCCGGGGTGGCGTTCCAGGATCCAATCGTAGATGTAGCGGCTGATATAGATGCTGGTGAAGAGCGAGGCGATGACGCCCACGGCCAGGGACACGGCGAAGCCCTTCACGGGGCCCGTGCCGAAGAGGAACAGCAGCAGTGCGGCGGCCAACTGGGTCACGTGGCTGTCCACGATGGTCCAGAACACCTTGTCGAAGCCCGCGTCGATGGAGGCCGCGACGGATCTGCCCGCCGCCAATTCCTCCTTGATGCGCTCGAAGATGAGGATGTTGGCGTCCACGGCCATGCCGATGGTGAGCGCGAAGCCGGCGATGCCGGGCAGGGTGATGACGGCGCGGAAGGAACCCAGCAGGCCCATCATCACGATCACGTTCACGCTGAGCGCGATGATCGCGTTCATGCCGCTCCAGTGGTAGAAGAACACCATGAAGACGAGGATCACGACGAAGCCGAGGGTCGCCGCGAACACGCCGCTCTTGATGGAATCCTCGCCCAGGCTGGCGCCCACGGCGTGTTCCTCGAGGAACTTCATGGAGGCGCGCATGGCGCCACTGCGGAGGCTCAGGGAGAGGTCATCCGCTTCCTCGGAGGTGAAGGAACCCGTGATCTGCACACTGCCACCGATGATCTTCTCGTGCACGGTGGGGGCGCTGATGACCTTGCGATCCAGCACGATGGCGAGGTAGCGCTCGTCCGCCGCGGCGGTGCCGGTGGCGGTGGCGAAGGCGTCGGCGCCATCGCGGTTCAGCTGGAAGGACACGGTGTGGGCGCCCAGGTCATTGCTGCTGCGACGGGCGTCGGTGATCTGGGCGCCGTTCACGTCCACGCGGGTCTGCACCAGCCACCACTGGGCGATGCGCTCTTCGCCCTTGGCGGGCTTGGCATGGCCGGACTGCCGGGCGGCCCGATCGCTTTCCATCTCGGGCAGGAGCTCATAGCCCACGGGCAGCTGGCCTTTGTAGAACTCGAGGCCCGCCTCCCGGGTCATGAAGCGGCCACCGGGCTGCTTCATGGGGGCGGTGAGGCGCAGCTCGAGGCGGCCGGGGCTGCTGAGCAGGCCCTTGATGCGCTCGCGGTCGCCCTCTTCCACACCGGGGAGCTCCACCACGATGCGGTTGCCTTCGGCGCCGCTGGCGGTGATCTCGGGTTCGGACACGCCGAACTGGTTGATGCGGTTCTCGATGATCTGCAGGGCGCGCTTATTGGCGTCATCCTTCAGCTGGGCGGCCTGGGAATCCTTCAAGATGAGGCGCGCCTGGGCGCCTTCGATCTTGAGGTCGTAGCCCCCGATGTGATCCTTGACGACCTTTTCGAAGCTCGCCCGCTGGGCTTCCTGGAGGCCTTCCACGACCACCTTATCGCCCTCGGCCTTGAGGGTGAGCCCCATGACGGAGGCTTCCTTGAGCTTGTCCTCCAGCCGATCCCGGGTGTCCCGGGCGTGGGCTTCCAGGGCCTCGTGGCCCTGGACTTCCAGCTCGAAGTGCACGCCGCCCTGGAGATCCAGGCCCAAGCGGACCTTCTTGAGCGGCGTGAAGAAGAAGGCACACCCGGCGCAGACGGCCAGGGTGAGGAGGAGGCGCCAAAGGCTGCGCTTGGACATGAGGACTCCGGAATCGATTTTGGTCCTTAGTCCTTGGTCTTTAGTCCTTGGCCCCGCAGCTCGAACTTCCGTACGCAGCCAAGGACCAAGGACGAAGGACCAAGGTCCTTAATTCTGCGCTTCGGGCTCGCCCGCGAGCTGGGCGACGGCGGAGCGGCGGGCCTTCACGGTGGCGCTGCCGAGCTTCAGCCAGATGACCTTGGCATCCTTCTCGTCCAGGCGGTCCACGGTGGCGAAGAGGCCGCCGTGGAGCACGACCTCATCCCCGCTTTTCAGCTTGGAAAGGCGCTCTTCCATGGCCTTCCGAGCCTTGCTCTGGGGGCGGATCATGAGGAAGTAGAAGAGCACGCCCATGCCCACGAGGGGCAGGAACTGCATCAGGGGGTTGGGGGCGGCCGCAGCCTGAAGGATCGCGATGTTCATT
>DATEZP010000039.1:0-4295 GCA_035255465.1 Holophagaceae bacterium | reverse complement strand
CTTCCGGCCTTCGGAATCCCGGCCCACGCAGCCCATGGCCACCTGGAGCAGCTCCCGACGGAAGTAGATGATCAGGGCGATCAGCGTGCCCCCGTGCAGCAGGACGTCGAAGGCCAACGGCATGGGCCTCCCGCCGAACATTAGGTGCTCCGCCAGCGTCAGGTGCGCCGTGGAGGACACCGGCAGGAATTCCGTCAGGCCCTGGATCAATCCCAGGAGGATGGCGTGCAGCAGGTTCATTCATGCTCCTACGATTCATTGAGTGTGCCATGCATGGTTGAATCTTCTTATGCGATCCATCGACCTCCGCTCCGACACCGTGACCCAGCCTTCGAAGGAGATGCGCGGCGCCATGGCGGCGGCGGAGGTGGGCGACGACGTGCTGGAGCGCGATCCCACCATGGTCCGGCTGGAGGGCTGGGTGGCCGAGCTGCTGGGCATGGAGGCGGCGCTGTGGGTGCCCTCGGGCTGCATGGGCAACCTCATCGCCCTGATGCTGCACCTCAAGCGGGGCGACCGCTTCTTGGCGCCGGCCCAGGCGCACGTGCTGGGGTCTGAGCTGGGCACAGCCGCATGGCTGGCGGGCGGCATGCCCGAGGCCCTGGCCTGGGAAGGCGGCCCCGGCCGGCCCGCGCCGGCCCAGGTGACGAAGGCCGCGGGAACGCCTGGCCCCTACTACACCCTGCACACCACCCTACTCTGCCTGGAGAACACCCACAACTTCGCCGGCGGCACCGTGACGCCGCGGGAGGAGCACCGCGCCCTCGTGGCCGCCGCGAAGGCCGCGAAGCTGGCGGTGCACCTGGATGGGGCGAGGATCTGGCACGCCGCCGCGGCGCTTGGGCTTCCGCCCTCCGCCCTCACCGAGGGCGCGGACACGGTGCAGGTCTGCCTCAGCAAGGGCCTGGGCGCGCCCATGGGCTCCCTCGTCTGCGGGTCGAAGCCCGCCGTGGCCGAGGCCCGGCGGCTCCGCAAGATGCTGGGCGGCGGCGTGCGCCAGGGCGGCGTGGTGGCGGCCGCAGGCCTGGTGGCCCTGGACTACCTGCCCCGCATCGTCGAGGACCATGCCAAGACCCGGAGGCTGGCGGAGGGGATGCGGGCCTTCGGCATCGCGGCCCCCGTGCCCGAGACGAACATCCTGCTGGTGCCCGTGTCCAACGCGGCCGCGGCTCTGGCCGCCCTGGAAGCCGTCGGCGTCCGCGCCCTGCCGGTGGGATCGGCCATCCGGTTCATCCCCCACCGGGATGTGGAGATGGCGGACATCGAGGAGGCCCTGCGCCGCATCGAGCCCCTGGCCTACCTTCTGCGGACCGCCTGACATGAAGCTCCGCCTAGTCCTCCTGACCCTCGCCCTGGCCGCCCTGGCGGCGGGCGGATACTGGCTGTACCAGGACGCGCTGGTGCCGGTGCCCCTGGCTCCGGGTGATGCCCTGTTCGTGCCCGGCCAGCCCGAGTTCGGCGAGGACGAGGCGGTGGTGGAGGCCCTGCTGCCCGCGGGCCCCGGCGTGGAGGCCTTCCTGGCCGCCCAGTCCGATCTCGCCTTGCTGGTGAGGGCGCCGGAAGGCGGCTGGACGGGACAGTTGCTGTCGACGCTTGAGGGGTCGCGGCACGGCCGCCGGTGGCGCCTCGTGGCGCGGCCCGGATGGCGGATGCAGGACGGGACCGTGTTCGACGCGCCCCGGATGGCGAAGGCCCTCGAGCCCGAACTGGGAAAGCTGGGGGGAACCTCCCGCCTGATCGATGGCGCCACGCTGGACCTGCGCTTCAGGACCCCCCAGAAGGGCCTGCCGGACCTGCTCACCCGCTGGCGGATCCCCGGCAGCGGCCCCTTCGTGCGGCAGGGGATGACCCTCACCCGCTTCGAGCGGTTCGCGCCCGGGCGCCCCGGGCTGGCGGGCGTGCGGATCAACACCGATCCGGCCCTGCTGGAGAGCCGTACCTGGGCGGAAGGCCTGGCCGCCCGCCGCTGGGCCTGGGCCGCGTTCCCCGGACAGATCGCCCCGGAGGACATGGCGAAGGCCCGCCTCGCCCCCTACGACGAATTCCGCATGAAGGACGGCAGCGTGTGGTTCCTCTCCCGCCGCATGCGGCGCCTGAGGCCGGATGCCACGGACTGGACGCGCACCCGCCTCTTCGGCGCCTGGCGGAGCAGCACCGAGCTGCCCTACGATCCACTGGGGTTCTGACCTATTCCAGATTGGCGGACTGCTCGCGGATCTGATCCAGCACGCCCTTGGCCTCTGTGACGGCGGAGAGCATGGCGATGCGTTTGCACTCGGCGATGGCGGCAAGGCGTTCGGCAACGTCGCCCAGGTAGGCGGTTGTGTCGCCGGGTTTTACGGGTTGTATCTCCTCCCAGGGTGAATTCGTGGCAGGGAACAAACCTGAAGATCTTGTTGACAAGATTGACCGCCATTTGATTTCAGGAGAGGCGCTCCCATGGTTTCTCCAAGCCTGTTCAGTCGGAGAAAGCCGCATATGGGACCCCTCGAACGGCGTTAAGAGATGTTAAGGAAACCGTTCGCGCCTTATATTGATAGAAAACGAGAGATTCGATTTTTTTTGCCTTGCAGTCACCCGGGAGCACCTGAAAGGATCGGGTTGTCTCCTTTGTAATTCATGTTGTTGGGTAAGGATATGGGTTTCTATGTTTTGGGAACGCATATCTTAAGATCGCTTATCGTTTTCAATTGGGCACCATTTGCCCGCAAATCTGTTGCGCCAAGTGTTCGAGATCGCAACCGATCGACAGCCTAAGAAATGAAGGAGTTTCACAGGATTTGATGGCCACCTCCGGGAAATGGGCAACCCCAAAGCTTTGGGTAACCTGCTTGGCGCTTTTGTTGAGCGCTGAAGGGAATGCGCGCCTTGCTGTCCCGGCAGTCCCTTCCAGTAAGCTCCAGCCATCGATGCGGTTCGCGTCTGTCGCCAGCACCAGTTCTCCTCTCCGGGCTGGGGCATTGGCTTCGAGTTCGCTCCACTTGGTGGGGCTCCGACTGACGGCCCCGACCAGCCGCATCGATGTTCCCAAAGATGCGCCGTTTTCGGTACCTGTGGGTGTGTGGATCGGGGATCACCAGGCAACGCCGACGGAAGCTGCCTCATTGATTCCCGTGGGTGCCACGTTGACGGCTACCTTGACGGGGCCAGGTATCCCCTCGCCCGTGATGATTTCCGGAGATCTGGCCACGGGACTGTCCCTTCCGGGCCTCGGCGTCGAGGGCGATTTCACACTGTCCGATATCCGTCTGGTTAAGGATGGAGCGACGGTATCGGAAACCGATCCCAAGACTGTCAATATTCATTGCCTGGGCGAAATCCTCATCTCGAGTGTGACCTCCACACCCATGACGATGCAGGAACTGCGTGACGCCGGCCTCCAACTCCAACCGGGCGACTACGAAGGACGCCGCTTCACCATGGCCTTGGCCATTGGAAGCCAGCAAGTAAGTCTCACGGTGCCCGTGGCGGTCCCCGTCTACAACGGCCTGGAGGATCCGCGAGGCGGCGGGGGCGAGGTGGGCCGCCTAGAGATCACCGGACTCACGGGTCGCCTCGGGCTGCCGGACCTTTCGGTGGTTGTGGCCGACATCACCCCGGAGAGGGACCCGTTTAGCCTCAGCCGGCCTGCCATCAGCCATGTGCTTCAGCACAATTTCAAGGCACTCATCGTCATCCCTGGCAGCATCGGTTATCTGCATCAGTTCTACAAAGCGAATCTGGTGGTATTCAACGCATTGAAGGAAGGATCGCCATTCCAGATCACCCACTTGAGCGCCACACTCAATCTGCCGCCGGGCGGGGACGGAGCGACGGGCACCTTGGATGATCCCCTGCGCTTGGCGCAGCGCGAGGGCGAGACGGATGCCGTTACCAAGCCTGTGCGCGGCCCCGGGGTCGATGGGACCGTGGGTTCGGGTGAATCAGTTCTGCTGGCTGGCCAATCCGGAATGGCGACGTTCTTCGTGGAAGCCATGAAGGAAGGCGCCCACCAGCTCAACTTCGACATCCGTGGGCAGTTCGAGGGTGGTGGCCTGTCCGAACCCGTACCCCTTCTGGGCCATGCCCAGGGCAAGCTGCTCGTCCGGAACCCGAACTTCAGCATGGTACTGGTGCACCCTGAGGTAGTGCGGCGAGGCGAGGAATACATCCTGGAAGCGCGTCTGACCAACACATCGATGACGTTGGCGAATGGGGTGACGGTCACCCTGGACCGCTCCCGCCTGGGCAGTGTCAAGCTGGTGGAAGACCTCAATACGCCGGTCGATACGCTGAATCCTGGTGAGACGGCGATC
>DATEZP010000038.1:0-14265 GCA_035255465.1 Holophagaceae bacterium | reverse complement strand
GGTGGGCACCCAGGGCGCCATGCTCCAGATGCTCAATCACGGCGTGAGCACGGGCAGCTTGTTCCTCCTCGTGGGCATGATCTACGACCGGGCCCACACCCGCATGATCGCCGACTTCGGCGGCGTGGCCGTGAAGATGCCCGTGTTCACCGCCTTCTTCCTCATCGTCACCCTCAGCTCCATCGGCCTGCCCCTCACCAACGGCTTCGTGGGTGAGTTCTGGATCCTCAACGGCGCCTTCACCTCCGGCTTCGGCTGGGGCCGCCTCTACGCCTGCCTCGCCACCTTCGGCGTGGTGCTTGGTGCGGCCTACATGCTGTGGATGTTCAAGCGCGTCTTCTGGGGCCCCGAAAATCCTGATCACGAGAGCGGCACGCACCACCTGCACGACGACCTGAACCTCCGGGAAATCGCGGTGATGCTGCCCATGATCGGCCTCATCTTCTGGATGGGTCTGCGCCCAGGCACCTTCGTGGCCGCCTCCGAGGCTTCGGTGACGGCCCTGTTGAAGGAGGCCCAGGCCCCGGCCCCGAGCCTGATCACCCTGGCGCCCGCCGCCGTGGCCCCGGCCCATTCGGGCGAGGCGGCCCCCACCCAAGGTGAGGGTTCCGTGGAGGAGCACCGATGATCCCGTCCGCCCTCCCCACCTCCGCCCAGTGGGCGGCCCTGATGCCGATCCTCTTCCCGGCCCTGGCCGCCACCCTGATCCCCCTCGCGCTCCTGGACAAGGACGCGGGCGTTCAGAAATGGATCCGCGCGGGCGTCTACGCCGTGGCCCTCTTCGCCCTCGGCGCCAGCTTCATGTTCCTCACGGAACTCTGGGGCAAGGGCGCCCAGCCCAGCTACCTGCAGCTGCGCCTGGATTACCTGGGCCAGTTCACGGGCATCTTCATCGTGGTGGCCGCGGCCCTGGCCCTGCTCCAGTCCTGGGATCACTTCCACCAGGAAGGCTGGGTCAAGGGTGAGACCGTGAGCCTGCTGCTCTTCTCCGTGAGCGGCATGATGGTGTTCGCCAGCACCACGAACCTGCTCGTGCTCTTCCTGGGCCTGGAGCTGTTCAGCATCCCCCTCTACGCCCTCACGGCCACCCTGCGGAGCCGCGCCAGCTCCTCCGAAGGCGGCCTGAAGTACTTCCTCACCGGCGCCGTGGCCGTCGCCTGCTTCCTCATGGGCATCGTGATCCTCTACGGCCTCACGGGCACCTTGGATCTCGTCGTCATGCGCGGGCAGGTGAACGGACCCTTCGGCGATCCGCTCTTCATCGTGGGCATCGGCCTCCTGCTGGTGGGCTTCCTCTTCAAGGTGAGCGCGGCCCCCTTCCACCAGTGGACGCCCGACGTCTACGTGGCCGCCCCGCATCCCATCGCGGGCTTCATGTCCGTGGCCACCAAGGGCGTGGCGGTGGTGGCGCTCATCCGCGCGTTCCCGGGCCTCACCGCCTGGGGCCCCGTGCTCGGCCCCAAGGTGCAGGGCGTGTTCATGCTCGTGGCGGTGCTCACCCTCGTGGTGGCCAACCTCACGGCGCTGGTGCAGACCAGCGCCAAGCGCATGCTCGCCTACAGCTCCATCTCCCACGCGGGTTACCTCGTGCTGGGCCTGGTGGCGGGCACTCCCGGCGCTTTCTCCGGCATGCTGCTCTATTTGGCGATCTACCTGGCCATGAACATGGGGGCCTTCGGTCTCTTCACGGCCTTCGGGCTCGTGGGCGAGAAGGACACCTATGAGGACCTGCGCGGCCTCGGATGGCGCCACCCCCTCATGGGCCTCTGCGCGGCGCTGATCCTCTTCAGCCTCGCAGGCGTGCCCCCCTTGGGCGGCTTCTACGGCAAGTACATGATCTTCAAGGAACTGGTGGCCACGGGCCACGTGAACCTGGCGATCCTGGGCGTGCTGGCAAGCCTGGTGAGCATGGGCTACTACCTCCGCTTCATCGTGGCCCTCTTCCTCCAGGCGCCGACGCCGGGGCAGGAGCGCGAAGCCGCCGAAGCTCCCGAGATCCAGGCCTCCCTGGCCCGGGGTACGGTGCTCGTGGCCGCCATCCTCGTGGTGGCGGGTGGGTTCATGCAGACGGTGCTGGTGGATGGGTTCGCCTTCCGGGCCGTCCAGGGCCTGCTGGGCCTGCGGTAGGGGCCCCTCGATCCAAGTGAGCAGGGGCCCGCGCCGCGGGCCCCTGTTGCGTTTGCCCCGCCTGTCCTTCTTCCGGCCCCTAAACACCGGAACCCCTTCAACCTTATGGGACACTCAACAGTCGTTGAAATATCCGGTACGGGGTTTTCATGCTGAAGCACAAATGGATCTTGGGTGGAGCCGCCGCGCTGATCGTGGGTGGCGGCATCTACTGGCTGGTGAAGCCCTCGGATAAGGGCCCCCAGTGGCGCACGGCCAAGGTGGAAAAGGGCAACCTCACCCAGCGCATCAGCGCCACGGGCACCCTCTCTCCCCTCGTGCAGGTGCCCGTGGGCACGCAGGTCTCCGGCGTGATCTCCGCGCTTTACGCCGACTACAACAGCCTGGTGAAGAAGGGCCAGCTCATCGCCCAGATCGATCCCACCCTGCCCGATACCCAGCTCCGGGACGCCGAAGCCTCCCTGGATCGGGCTCGCACCAACGCCGCCGATGCCAAGGTCCAGATGGAGCGCGCCCAGAAGCTCGCCAAGGCGCAGCTGCTCTCCGATCAGGATCTGGATGCGAAGGTCGTGGCCTACAAGACGGCCGTGGCCACCCTGGACACGGCGAAGTCCGCCCTGGATCGCGCCAAGGCGAACCGCGCCTACTGCGACATCACCGCCCCGGTGGATGGCGTCGTCATCTCCCGCATGGCCGACGTGGGCCAGACCGTGGCCGCCTCCTTCAGCACCCCCAACCTGTTCCAGATCGCCCGGGACCTCTCGAAGATGAAGGTGGAAATCTCCATCGACGAGGCGGATATCGATGAGGTGAAGGTGGGCCAGCGCGCCTTCTTCACCGTGGACAGCCTCCCCGATCGCCAGTTCGTGGCCACCGTCAGCCAGGTGCGCCTGGAGCCCATCACCAACCAGAACGTGGTCACCTACAAGGTGGTGATCGAAGTGCCCAACGAGGCTCTGAATCGCGAGGAGGGCGGCCCCAAGGCCCCCGAGGCCGGAGCCGCGCCCAAGGGCGAGGGCCGGGGCGGGGCCGGTGGCGAGACGGACCCCGAGAAGGCCTGGGAGCGCATGAAGGATCGCCTGCCTGAAGGCACCACCAAGGAAGCCTTCATGAAGCGCTTCAAGGAGCGCATGGCCGAGCGGGCCGCCGCCTTGAAGGCCGCCTCGGCTCCCACCCAGAAGCCCTCCACGGCGCCCTCCGGCATGAGCCGGAAGGAGATCGCCAGCACCCCTGGGGGCGCCGCGCTGTTGGGCGGCCCGGTGTTCGCCGGCGATCTGGCCCTGCGCCCGGGCATGACCGCCAACATCACCATCGTCACCAATCAGCGTAAGGACGTGCTGAAGGTTCCGAACGCAGCCCTGCGCTTCAACGCCGCCCAGTTCGTGAAGGACGAGAAGAAACCGGATGCCAAGGACGGCAAGGCCGCGCCGGCCGCGGGCCAGGGCCGCCCGGGCGGCATGGGTGGGGCCGGTGGCATGGGCGGCGGGGCGCTGACCCGTGGCATGGTGGCCCGGCGCGAGGATCGCGTCTGGATTCTGGAGAACGGGAAGCCCAAGGCCCTCCCCGTGAAGGCGGGCATCAGCGATGGGCAGTCCACGGAGATCTCCGGTGAGGGCCTCGCGGAGGGCACCGTCGTCCTTGTGGGCGTCGAGGATCTCACCAAGAAGGCCGCGGGAACCCCCATCACGGGCGGGCCCGGCATGGGGGGCGGCGGTCGCCGCAACTAGGAGCACCCATGGCCATCCTGGAATTCCTCAAGCTCGCCTTCTTTCTCGGTATCGCCGTTGGCGATACGCGAGACTTCTGCCTCTCCGGTTGTGTGGCTCAGGGAGGTTGAAGATGGCCATCCTGGAATTCCTCAAGCTCGCCTTCTTTGCCATCACCCGCAACAAGATGCGCGCTTTCCTGACCATGCTCGGGATCATCATCGGCGTGGGTTCCGTCATCGCCATGATCGGGATCGGCGAGGGTTCCAAGCGCGCCTCCATCTCCATGATCCAGAGCCTGGGCAGCAACATGATCATGATCTTCAACGGGGGCAGCAGCCGCAGCACCATGGGCCCCATGGCCATGGGCAGCGTGGAGGTGCTGAAGGATGAGGACGCGGCGGCCATCCAACAGGAGCTGGGGGATAGCGTGGCGGCGGCGACGCCCACCGTCCGCACGGGCCGCCCGGTCATCTTCCAAAACAACAACTACCAGTGCAGCATCCAGGGGGCGGGGCCGGAGTTCCTCACCATCAAGGGCTGGGACACCGTGTCTGGGCGCTTCTTCAACGATTCCGAGGTGCGCAGCCAGGCCAAGGTCTGCGTGCTGGGCAACACCGTGAAGGAGAACCTCTTCCCCAACGGCGAGGATCCCGTGGGGCAGACCATCCGCATCGGCAAGATGCCCTTCCAGGTCCTGGGCATCCTGGAGAAGAAGGGCGCCAGCATGATGGGCGATCAGGATGATGTGATCGTGGCGCCCTACACCACCGTGATGCGCAAGATCATGGGCCGCGATCGCATCCAGATGATCATGGTCAGCGCCCGGGAAGGCAAGAGCGACCAGGCCGAAGCCGAGATCACCGCCCTGATGCGCCAGCGCCTCAAGGTGGCCGCCAAGGACGACAACCCCTTCACCATCCGCAAGCAGGACGACTGGGTGAAGATGCAGGATCAGCAGGCCAGCGTCATCACCACCTTCCTCGCCGTGAGCGCCAGCATCAGCCTCATCGTGGGTGGCATCGGCATCTCCAACATCATGCTGGTGAGCGTCACCGAGCGCACCCGGGAGATCGGCGTGCGCCGCGCCCTGGGCGCCACCCAGCGCAGCATCATGCTCCAGTTCCTCGTGGAAGCCATGGTGCTCTCCATCTTCGGCGGCCTCATCGGGGTGGGGCTGGCGTGGAGCGCCATCTTGATCCTGCAGGCCGTAGGCGTTCCCGCCGTCACCGAAAGCTGGGCCATCGTCCTGGGCCTGGGCTTCAGCGGCGTCGTGGGCGTGGCGGCTGGCTTCTTGCCGGCGATCAAGGCCGCCAAGCTCGATGTCATCGATGCGCTGCGGTACGAGTAACAAACGGAATCACCACCCAGGCACCAAGACACCAAGAATGGATCAAAAGGGAAGCCTTCGATCCTTTGCTTTTCGGGGTGTGTTGGTGGTGATCATCTTCACTCCGGGCTTGTCACTTCGTCGGGTCACCATGCCCTTGAGCCGCATTTGCGCCATCCTGTGAGCCCATGACCGAACCCGCCTCCGATTCCCTCGCCGCCCTCCGGGTCCCCGAGTACCGCACGTTCATGGGCGGCATGTTCGGGGTCTTCCTGGCCACCCAGATCCAGACCACGGTGCTGGGCCTGCAGGTGTATGAGCTGGCCCGGGCCACCCGGGGCGTGGGGGATGCGGCCTGGGCCGTGGGGCTCATCGGTCTCGCGGAGGCCGTCCCCTTCCTGGCCCTCACCCTCTTCGGGGGCTGGGCCTCGGATCACTACGATCGCCGCGCCCTGAGCCTTTGGGGCTTGCTGGGCCTCGTGCTGGGTGCCGCCTGGTTGGTGCAGCTCAACGTGGTGGGCGCCCATGTCCTGTGGCCCTTCTACGCGGTGCAGGGCTTGGCGGGCGTGGCCCGCGCCCTGTTCCGGCCCGCTTCCGGCGCCCTGGGCACGGAGCTGATCCCCAAGGAGCTCTACGCCAACGCCGCCACCTGGCGCAGCACCCTCTTCCACATCGCCACCGTGGCGGGGCCTGCCGTAGGCGCCCTGTTGTACGCCTGGAAGGGCCCGCTGTGGACCTACGGGGTGATGTCCGTCTGCTACCTGGGGGGCTTCCTGGCGCTCCTCTCCCTGTCGCCCCGGCCCCGGCCCGCGGCGCCCACCGTGGCCATCCTCGCCAGCCTCCAGGAAGGCGTGGCCTTCGTCTTCTCCCAGCAGGTCGTGCTGGCGGCCCTTAGCCTCGACCTCTTCGCGGTGCTCTTCGGCGGCGCCGTGGCCATGATCCCCGCCTTCGCCTTGGACGTGCTCCACGCGGGGCCCCAGAGCGTGGGTTGGCTGCGGGCGGCCCCGGCGGTGGGCGCGGTGCTTATGGGCTTCTGGCTGGCGCGCCACGGCATGTTCAAACGGGCGGGCTTCACGCTCATCGCCTGCGTGGCAGGCTTCGGACTCACGTGGATCTGCTTCGCCATGTCCAAATCCCTGGGCCTGAGTTTGGTGCTGCTGGCCCTCGGCGGCGCCCTGGATAATGTGAGCGTGGTGCTCCGCGCCACCCTCGTGCAGACCTACACCCCCCAGGCGCTCATGGGCCGCGTGTCCGCCGTGAACAGCTTCTTCATCGGCAGTTCCAACGAGCTGGGGGCCTTCGAAAGCGGGCTTGCAGCCAAGGCTTTGGGCCTCGTCCCCAGCGTCATCTTCGGCGGCTGCATGACCCTCCTCACCGTGGGCGCCACGGCTTGGCGGGCGCCAAAGCTCCGGAATTTGAAACACATTCGTTAGCCGAGGTTCATTTTTAGTTCAGGAATCGGGTCCGCATGCCGAAAGCGTGCCCATGACCGTGGATCACCTGGCCCTGCTTCTCCAGCAGCAGCGAAGCGTTACCGTAGAAACCCCGGGTGGTGTGGAGCTGGAGGCCTGCCTGGATGCGTTGGATGCAGGCCGGAACCGCCTCACCCTGAGGCTTAGCCAGCCTTCGCCCCCCGTGTCGCCTGGGGATGCATTGCGACTGGCCTTCACCTTTGAAGGCCAACGCTGGATGGCGGCGGCCCATCTGCACCACTATCCGGACCGCAGTACGTACGTGGCCAGCCTGCCTCGGGCCTTCGAAGCCGCCGACCGGAGGTCCCATCCGCGGTGGACGGCGCCGGAACCCCTGGGGTGCGTGGAGGTTCGGGTTCACCTGGGGGAGGGACTGATGTTCAGGGGCCCATTGGTTTCCCTGGCCGAGGGCGGGCTTAGCCTCCGAGTGGAGGAGCTGCTGGGCCCGGAGGGCCCCGTCCGCTGGCGGGAGGGGCTTCTGGAAGAGGGCCAGCCCTTTGAGGCAGTGCTCCTTAACGGAGTGGAGGGTCTGCCCGAAATCGAGGCGGAAGGGCGCCTTGCCTGGGTCCAAATGGTGGGCGGAGGACTTTGCATGGCGCTTCGTCTGCGCGGCATGCGGGAGGCCGCCCGCGAGGCGATTCGGGAATTCCTTGGCCCGCGCACTCCAGCGCTGCCCGAGGATCTCCCACCGGCTCCCGCCGGCCCTCCTGCGGCATCTGGGGGTGCTGGCGCGACCTCGCCTGCCCGGGGCAATGCCCTGCTGCGCCTGAAGAAACGGGGGCGAACGGTGGTGGTGGCCATGAAGCCCGGTCTTCTGCGCGAGGTGGTGGTGGAGTTCATGGAAAAGGATGGCTACGGCAAAGTGCTCACCGTCGACACCCTCGCCCAATGGTTGGAGCTCTCCTCCGCGAAGACCGTGGATCTCGTCTTCATCGATGGTGGCGTGAAAGAACTGCACGACCTCGAATTGGCCAGCTTCCTCCATCAGAGCCGGGGACACCAGTCCTTCGCCATTGTGCTGGCCATGGCCACCCTGGGCACATCGCTCGGCCTCCTCACCAAGAGGGCAGGGGTGAACTACCTTCTCTCCAAGCCCTACACCTTGGATGGGGTACTGAGCCAGGCCCTGGAAGTGGCTTTGGATCTGCGATCCCAGGAAGCGCCAGGTCCTTCCGCCACTCAGCAGAACCTGCTGAAGCGCAAGCCCATCGCCCTCGCCATGCCGCCGGGGGCCGAGCGGGAGGCCCTGCAGGCCTTCCTCCTGGGAGCGGGGTTTCCCCGGGTGTTGCCCGCAGGCACCGTGGGGGAACTCATCCGCACCCTTCAGAGCCCCACCCTGGGCGTGGTGCTGGTGGATTGGGAAGAGCCCAACCTCACGGGGTTGGAGGTGGCCGCCTTCCTTCAGAGCCGAGGCGATGAGGCCCGCTTCGCCATCGTGCTGGCCGTGCACCAGGCCAGCCCCCGCGTGATCCATGAGGCCCGGGATCTGGGCGTGGCGCAGGTGCTTGTGAGGCCCTATGAACTGAAGGGCCCCCTTGTGGAGACCCTTCTCAAGGCCATCGACGCCAAGGCGTCCGAAGGTTGAAGTCGCTGGCTAGAGCTTCGCGAGCGCCGCGTCGTAGTTGGGTTCGTTGGCGGTCTCGGGCACGAGTTCCGTGTGGACCACCTGACCCTGCTCGTTCACCACCACCACGGAGCGCGCGCAGAGGCCCTTGAGGGGGCTGTCCACGATGGCCACACCAAAGGCATCCAGGAAACCGGGATTGCGGAAGGTGCTCACGGGCACCACGGCCTCCAAGCCTTCCGCCCCGCAGAAGCGCTTCTGGGCGAAGGGCAGGTCGGCGCTGATGCAGAGGATCGCCGTATTGGGCTTCTCAGAGGCGCGCTTGTTGAACGTGCGCACGCTGGTGGCGCACGTGGGCGTGTCGATGCTGGGGAAGATGTTCAGCACCACGCGTTTGCCGGCGTAATCCTTGAGGCATGTCTCCGAGAGATCGGCCTTGGTGAGCGTGAAGTCGGGGCAGGCCGATCCCACCTTGGGCAAGTCGCCGGAGGTGTGGATGGGGTTGCCCTTGAGGGTGATCTGGGCCATGGGAAGCTCCTTCAGAGGGTCCCCAGCATCCCATGGATGACGGTTCGAGGTTTCAAGTAAAAGCCCGCCACGAAGGCACGAAAAAAGATCTAGGCCACGAAGCATGAGCTTTGCTTCGTGGCCTTCGCTTTTTTCGTGCCTTCGTGGTGAGCCTTTTTTTAGGAACCTCCCGCCACCGTCTTCGGCGGGAACTCGTCCAACAGATCCTTCACGGCCTTGCCGATGGTTTCTTCCGCTTCCTGGGGGTTGCCCGCGAGGCCCGTCAGGGCGCCTTCGGCCACGCCCTCCCACACGAGTTTGTTGGTTTTGAAATCCACCATCTGCAGCACGATGGTGCCTTCCTTGTAGGTGTGACGACGGCTGGTGCCGATGGAGCTGCGCATGCCCCAGCCCCACCCGCCGGTGCCCACGCCCACCCGGGTGTGGGTGGTGTAGTGGCGGTTCTGGTAGATGGGGTAATAGTCGAGCAGCACATCCGGATCCGCGGCCGTTTCCCGCTTCAGGTTCTTGGCGGCCAGCTCGCGTTCCACCGCCGTGCGCACCCGGGCATCGTTGAAGGCGCTCAGGCGCGGCGGGGCGTCGCCCGCGGCCTTGCCGGCCTTGGGCTTGTACCAGTCATAGGTGCGGTAAGTGGCGAGCGGCGCTGCCGCATCGAAATCGCGGTGGATGGTGTAGGGCGCGCAGGCGGCGAGGGTCAACAGCAGGGCGGGGGCAAACGGGGACAGGCGCATGATGACTCCTCCGGACATGAGAGGCCCTGATGGGATCAAAGGTTGAGCGGTACCACTGAACCCCGTTCCCACACCCAGAATCGGCCCTCAAAGGCCCAGGGCAAGGCGAGGCCATTGGCGACCCGCTGCTCCGTATGGAAATGCCCCGTGATGAACGTGGCCGGAGCCACGGCCCGGGCGGCTTCGCCGAAGGCGGCCTCCGGGAAGGCCAGCTTGTATTCGCGGTTGGTGGTGCGCAGTTTGTGTTCGATGCCCGTGGCCAGGCCGTGGGCCCAGGGGCCGGGCAGGCAGCGGAAGAAGGCCCAAAGGGGGCCGCTGCGGCTCAACAGGTTCCAGGTGCGATAGGCGCGATCCGAGGCGTTGATGAGGTCCCCATGTTCGAAGGCCAGGGCCTCGCCCTCCAAGCGACCGCCGATGCCCTCTCCCAGCAGGTCGAAGCGGGCCGCATGGCGATCCAGGAAGTACTCCCGGTTGCCCAGCCACAGGCCCACCCAGGCCCCCGCGGCGCGGCGCTCATCCACCCAGGCGAGGAAGGCCTCCTGGGCCGGGGTTTCCATGGCGGGGATGCCCACCCACACGTCGAACACGTCGCCCAGGAAGAGCCAATCCGCCTCCGGCCGCGCGGCGGCGGCTTCCCGCAGGCCGGGGAAGGAGGCATCCCGCCAGTGGGGATCCGCCACGAGGATCAGCTGGCGGGCGGGTTCCCGGCGCTTCAAGGCGCCACGGTGCCAACCGAAGGCTGCGAGCTTTCGGGACCCCAGCATGGGCAGGCTCGCGAGGCCGAGGCCGGCCAGCGATCCCACCACGTCCGCCAGCCAATCCAGGGCGGAGGCATCGCGCCCCGGCACGAAGCTCTGATGCCATTCGTCGCTGGCCCCGAAGAGGGCGAGCAGCAGGAAGATCAGGCCATGCCGACGGTACACGGGCCACTCCGTGCGTGCCTGCAGCCCCCAATCCAGCAGGAAGGCCAGCAGGGCGTAAACCGAGGCGTGCACCACCTTGTCGAGGGGGGGCGGCAGCGACACCCCCAAGGGCAGCCGCGCCTGGTGGCTGAGGAAGGTGATGAGGCTGGCCAGGGCCAGGGCCGGCAGCAGGCGGAGAAACGTCTTCGGCATGCCTCCACTATCGCATCCCACCCCGGGCGGGTGCCCCTCCGTGATAGCCTCCAGGCACTTCCCGCTGGATCAACCCCGGAGCCCTCATGCGAACCGCGTTGGTAGTTGGCCTGCTCACCCTTCCGGCCCTGAGCCCCCTCGCCGGGCAGGCTCCCGTGGAGGCGCTGGCCGCCCCCGTGGATGCCAAGGTCCTCGCCTGGCGCCGGGATTTCCACGAGCACCCGGAGCTGGGCAACCGGGAGTTCCGCACCTCCAAGATCGTCCTCGAGCACCTGAAGGCCCTGGGCCTGGAAGTGCGCACGGGCGTGGCCCACACCGGCGTGGTGGGCATCCTCCGAGGGGGCCTCCCCGGCCCGCGCATCGCCCTTCGCGCCGACATGGACGCCCTGCCCGTGAGGGAGCAGGCCGACGTGCCCTTCGCCTCCAAGGTCACGACGGAGTACAACGGCGAGAAGGTGGGCGTGATGCACGCCTGCGGCCATGACACCCACACGGCGATCCTCATGGGCGTGGCCCAGGCCCTGGCCTCCCAGAAGGCCACCCTGCGGGGCGAGGTGATGTTCATCTTCCAGCCCGCCGAAGAGGGCGCCCCCGCCGGGGAAACGGGCGGAGCCGAGCTCATGCTGAAGGAGGATCTGTTCAAGGCCTTCAAGCCCTCGGCCGTGCTGGGCCTCCACGTCACCTCGGGCCTCAACGCCGGGCAGGTGGGTTACCGCAGCGGCCCGGCCATGGCCGCCGTGGATGATTTCCGCATCGTGGTGACGGGCCGGCAGACCCATGGCGCCCGCCCCTGGGGCGGCGTGGATCCCATCGTGGCCTCCGCCGAGATCATCAGTTCCGCCCAGACCATCGTCTCCCGGCGCCTGGCCATCACCCATCAGCCGGTGGTCCTCACCTTCGGCGCCATCCGCGGCGGCAACCGCTCCAACATCATCCCCGAGCAGGTGGAGATGCTGGGCACCCTGCGCACCTTCGATCCCGCCATGCGCCAGAAGGCCATCGAGCAGCTCCGGCTCGTGGCCACCAAAGTGGCCGAAGCCCACGGCGCCACGGCCGAAGTGAGGGCCCCCAACACCCACTCCTACCCCGTCACCGCCAACGATCCGGCCCTCACCGCCCGCGTGCTCCCCAGCCTGCAACGCGCGGCGGGTGCCGCCAACGTGGTGAACATGGACGTCATGACCGGGGCTGAGGACTTTGCCTTTTACGCCCTGCAGGTACCCGGCTTCTACTACTTCGTGGGCGTCACGCCCAAGGGGCAGGATGCGGAAAAGGCCCCCAGCAACCACTCCCAGCTCTTCTATGTGGATGAATCCGCCCTCCCCGTGGGCACCCGCACCCTGCTGCAAGCCGCGCTGGACCTGCTGAACGCGAAGCCCTGACGGGAAGACCACCACCAAGGCACCAAGACGCCAAGAAAAGGCAAAGCCGTAAGGGCGTTTTTCTTTTCTGGGTGTCTTGGGGGTGATTTTAGACGTCGGAAACCTAGAGGCCTTCGACGTCCTCGGCCCCTAGCCAAAGGGCCAAGGCCTCCACCGCCTCCTGGAGCATGCGCTTCCGAACCTTCGTGGCCTTCACGCCGGCCTCCCACCACAGCCCCTTGATCTCCAACACGCCGCGATCCCGGTGCAGCTTGGGATCCAGGCGCCCCACGAGGCGCTCGCCCTCGAGGAGGGGCAGCACGTAGTAGCCGTACTGCCGCTTCGGCTCCGGCACGAAGGCCTCGAAGCGGTAGTCGAACCCGAAGCGCCGCAGGGCGCGGTCGCGATCCCGGAGGATGGGATCGAAGGGGGCCAGCAATCGAATGCCTTCGGGGGCGGCGGGCAGCTTGCGCAGGCGGGCTTCCCAATCCGCCACGGCAAAGGCGTTTTGGGCCGCCCGTCCATCCGCGGATTCGACTTGGACGGGCACCAGCGCCCCGACCTTCACCTGCGCCTCGCACCAGGCCTTGGCCTCGGCCACCCCGATGGCGTCCCAGAACTGGGCCAGCTCCCGGGGGGTGAAGCACCCGAGCCGGGGGGCGGCCTCGCCGCAGGCCCAGGCGACGTGCGCGGCCGCTTCCGGCTCCGGCAGGGCGTGGGCCTCGGGATGCACCCGCTCCGCCAGGTCGTAGATCTTGTGGAAGTTCCTGCGTCCGCGGATGGCGAGCACGCCGCTGCGCCACAGGAAATCCAGGGCGGCTTTTTGGGGCTTCCACCCCCACCAGGGCCCCCGCTTCTCGGGGTGCTCGAAGTCGGCGCTCATGAGCGGGCCCTCCTCCGTGATCCGGCGGCGCACCAGCGCCAGCACCTCGTCCGCCTCGGTCCCCCGGAAGTGGTGGTTCCACCAGGCGTGGGCTCGCATCCGCGCCTCGTCGGCTTTGAAGCGGGGTCGCCAGTGGGCATAGTGCGCCACGGGGATCGCCGAGGCATCGTGCGTCCAGTGCTCGAAGCAGGCCCGGTCCTTTTCCAGCAGGCCCTGGAGCTGCTCGGGCCGGTAGCCTTCCAGCCGCGCACGGAGCGTCAGATCGTGGGCTCGGGCCACCGTCGCGATGCTATCCAGCTGGACGAAGCCCAGGGCTTCCACGGTCTTCCGCACCAGGGCCTTCGTCGCCTTGCGGGAGGGATCCTCCAGCAGACCCTGGGCCCCCAGCAGGAGCCGGGCGGCATCGGCGGCGGGGATCGTCGGGTGGGCGCGCATGGGCTCAGGGTAGCGCGCCTCCGATTCGGGAAAAATCCCACCACGAAGGCACAAACAACACGAAAGCCACGAAGAAGGATTCTCCTTCGTGGCCTTGATCCTTTTTCGTGCCTTGGTGGTGACCCTTGATCCGGGCCTAGTTGTGCACGCCCGGCGCCTCATGGCCGGTGCTCGCCACGTACTCCACGTAGGTGCCGGGGAAGGCCAAGGGCGTTTCGTGTTCCTCCACGGCCAATTCCAGCACGCGGTTCGCGAGGCCGCGCAGGAAGGTACGGTCGTGGCTCACGAAGAGCATGGTGCCTTCGTAGTTCTGGAGGGCCGTGACGAGCATTTCCTTGGTGGCGAGGTCCAGGTGGTTCGTGGGCTCGTCCAGCACGAGGAAGTTGGGCGGATCGAAGAGCATTTGTGCCATGACGAGGCGGCTCTTCTCGCCGCCGCTCAGGGAGCGGATGCGCTTGTCCACGTCGTCACCGCTGAACTGGAAGACGCCCAGCATGGTGCGCAGGGGGGCCAGGCCCTCGCGGGGGTAGGCGGCCTGCAGCTGCTCCAGCACCGTGAGGTCGGGATCCAGGAGGTCGAGGGCCTGCTGCGCGAAGTAGCCCACCCGCAGGCTGGCGCCCAGCTTCACGTCGCCGCTGTCGGGCGGGAAGGCGCCGACGACCATCTTCAGCAGCGTGGATTTGCCGGCGCCGTTCTTGCCCATGACGCACCATCGCTCGCCGCGGCGGATGTGCAGGTCGAAGCCGCGGTAGAGCTTCTTCTCGCCAAAACTCTTGTACACCTGGTTCAGCATCAGCACGTCGTCGCCGGAGCGGGGCGGCACGCGGAAATCCCACTTCACCACCTGCCGCTTCTTGGGCAGCTCGATGCGATCCTGCTTCTCCAGGGCCTTCACCCGGCTCTGCACCTGGGCGGCCTTGGCGGCGTGGGCCTTGAAGCGATCGATGAAGCGCTGCTCCTTGGCGAGCTTGGCCTGCTGGCGCTCGTAGGCGGCCTCCAGGTTCGTCTCGCGG
>DATEZP010000037.1:0-21936 GCA_035255465.1 Holophagaceae bacterium | reverse complement strand
GAGAGGGCCACCCAGGGCAGGCGGCCTGTCATGACGTAGTAGACTCCGGTGAACAGCCCCGCCACGACCAGGAAGACCGCCAGAATCCTCTTCATGAACGCACCTCGTCGGATTTATCCACTCCAGCTTACGGCGGAAGTGATGGCGCGTCCTCATTCCTGCGCTGTCTTTTCCCGTCCAGACCGATAGACTGGAGGGCTTGGAACAGATATGAAACTGCCCCTCGTCGCCCTCTGCGGACGCCCCAACGTGGGGAAGTCCACCCTCTTCAACCGGCTCACCCGCTCCCGGGCGGCCCTCGTCCACGACCTGCCCGGCATGACCCGGGATCGGTCCTACGGCAAGGTCACCGTGGAGGATCGGGACCATGACGAGGATGAGGCGATCACCGGCCCCGGCGAAGTCTTCGACCTGGTGGACACCGGCGGCCTCGATTTCGAGGGCCAGGACGTGATCACTTCCGGCATCACCCGCATGGCCGAATCGGCCCTGCAGGAGGCCCACGTCATCATCCTCCTCGTGGATGGCCAGGGCGGCCTCACGGGCGGCGACGAAGAAATCGCCAAACGTCTCCGCAAGCTCAACAAGCCCATGATCCTCGCCGTGAACAAGATGGACGGCGTGAAGGGTGGCGAGCCCGAGGGGCCCTTCTTCCAGCTGGGCTTCGATGAGATCGTCGGCATCAGCGCCTCCCATGGCCGCAACATCAACAAGCTGCTCGCCGCCGTGCGCGCCCGCCTGCCCTTCCATCGGACGCCCGAGGAAGCCGAAACCCACGAACCCGGGGATGAGCTCCGCTTCGCCATGATCGGCCGTCCCAACGTCGGCAAGAGTTCGCTCACGAACCGCCTCCTGGGCTACGAGCGCAGCCTCGTGAGCGAGGTGGCGGGCACCACCCGCGATACCGTGGACACCGTCTTCCACCGCGAGGATCGCGTCTTCCGCCTCATCGATACCGCCGGCATCCGCAAAAAGGGCAAGACCCACGAAGGGGCCGAGAAGCTCTCCATCCTCAAGGCGCTTCAGGCCATGGCCCGGGCGGACGTGAGCCTCCTGCTCATCGATGCCGTGGAGGGTGTCACCCACCAGGACGCCGTGGTCGCCGGCTACGCCCAGGACGCGGGCGCCGCCGTGATCCTCGTGGTGAACAAGTGGGACCTCGTGGAGAAGGACACCTTCACGTCCCTGGCCTTCGAGGACAAGATCCGCCACGACCTGGGCTTCCTCCAGCACGCTCCCATGGTGTTCATCAGCGCCCTCACGGGCCAGCGCGTCTCCAAGCTCTTCGCCGTCATCAATGAAGTGGCCGACGCCCACTCCCGCCGCATCTCCACGGGTGAGCTCAACCGCTACCTCCGCGACACCGTGCAGGCCATGAGCCCCCATTCCCGCGATGGCAAGGTGCCCAAGCTCTACTTCATGACCCAGGTGGGCGTGCGACCCCCCACCTTCGTCATCAAGGCCAACACCGCCGAGCTGCACTTCAGCTACATGCGCTATCTGGAGAACAAGCTGCGCGAGCGCTTCGGTTTCACGGGCACCCCCATCCGCCTCAGCATCCAGAAGAAGGGCAAGGGCGAGGGCGAGGAACCCGATGTGGCCCCCGTGCGCCGCATCCTCGATCCCGGCGAGGGCCTCAAGCCCTCCCGCAGCAACGAGGCCTTCATGGCCCAGCGCGAAGAGAAGGCCAAGGCCCGGCCCCGCCCCAAGAAGAAGGAAGGCCCCAAGCCCGCCGCCAAACAGGCCCCCCGGAAGGGGCCCAACGCCCCGCCCAAGCGCACCCGCCAGAAATCCACCAAGCGGAGCTGACGCTCCCGTGGCGTTGTCGGCAATCGTCGCAGGGGCCGGAGGCCCCCCGGCAGGGCCATCTTCACGTCAAAACAGACAAACCTGTGACGAAAATAAGTATTTTTATTTTTAAATTTGAATCATCAAATAGAACCAATTTCTGACAATTTTAACAAAACTTAACACCTCACTTCCCGAGGGTGGGCAGAGAGTGGGGGAGCTTTCCGTCTTTCCCATCCCCTCATAACCCCGGCCTGGGTACCCCCCACGTCGGGGTTTACCCTACCCGGAGTCCACCACCATGGCCCATCGCCTCCCCCTCACCGCCCTCGCCCTGGCCCTCACCGCCACGGCCGTCCTCGCCGGCGCCCCCGATCGCGCCCAGGCAGCCGCCAGCCACGTCCTGTCCCAGCGCCAGGCCTTGGGGTTGAACGGCCTCCATGACTTCCAGATGGTCAACGCCAACACGGATCAGCTGGGCATGACCCATGCGCGCTTCCAGCAGACCTTCCAGGGCGTGAAGGTCTTCGGCGGTGAAATCATCACCCACATGGATGCCGCGGGCTCCCACCGCGCCATGACCCTGGCCCATCAGCCCGTGGTGGCCCTGAACACCACGCCCGGCCTCCAGGCCAGCGAAGCCCTCGCCCTGGCCCACCAGATCCTGGCCCCCAAGGGTGGTTACGCCTACGCCCCCAAGGTGGAGCTGGTGATCGTGCCGGAAACCGAAACCATCGCGGTGCGCCCCACCCGCCGCGCGCTGGACATGACCTTTGACACCACCACCTCCCGCGAGCAGGTGGTCCGCTACACCCTGGCCTACCACGTCCACACGGAGCTCGAGAACGGCACCGAAGAGACGGCCCACACCGATTTCCTGATCAATGCCCACACCGGCGCCGTGATCGACCGCTGGAGCACCCTCCACACCGCCGGCGCCACCGGCACGGGCAACAGCCAGTTCTCCGGCAACGTCGCCCTGCAGACCAACAGCACCGCCTCCGGCTATGAGATGCGCGACATGACCCGCGGCACCGCCGGCAACTACACCACGAACCTGAACCACGCCACCTCCGGCGTCGGCACCATCTACACCGACACCGACAACGCCTGGGGCGACGGCGCCAACTACGTGGAGGGTTCCTCCACCACCGCCGCCAACGGCCAGACCGCCGCGGTGGACGCCCACTACGGCCTCGGCGTCACCTGGGACATGTACAAGAACGTCTTCGGCCGCAACGGCATCGATGGCGTCGGCACCACCACTTACAGCCGCGTGCACTACAGCAACAGCTACGACAACGCCTTCTGGTCCGACAGCTGCTTCTGCATGACTTACGGCGATGGCAACAGCTTCCTCACCCTCACCGCCCTGGACGTGGCCGGCCACGAGATGACCCACGGCGTGACCAGCCGCACCGCGAACCTCACCTACCGCGGCGAGAGCGGTGGCCTGAACGAATCCATGTCCGACATCTTCGGCACCATGGCCGAGTTCTACCGAGGCAGCACGGGCACCACCATCCCCGCCACCGGCGGCAACTTCACCATCGGCGAGCAGCTGCAGACCCCCGCCTACAACCACCCCCTGCGCTACATGTACAAGCCCAGCCTGGATGGCTCCTCCAAGGACGCCTGGAGCACCAGCCTGAAGCGCCTGGACGTGCACTACTCCAGCGGCCCCATGAACCGTTGCTTCTACTTCATGAGCCAGGGTGCCAGCTCCACCAGCACCTCCAACTTCTACAGCTCCTACCTGCCCGGCGGCATGACCGGCATCGGCAATGACAAGGCCGCCCGCATCGTGTTCCGCGCGCTGACCACCTACATGACCAGCTCCACCGTCTATGCCGGCGCCCGCACCGCCTGCCTCAGCGCCGCCACCGACCTCTACGGGGCCGGCAGCGCCGAGTACACCGCCGTGGCCAACGCCTTCAAGGCCATCAACGTCAACTGATCAAGCCTTCCGCCCCAACAAAACGCCCGGCTTCGGCCGGGCGTTTTGTTGGGGGTGTCTTAACAATTTTTCACAATTATTTACCAACCTTCACAGGGTCATTCCTGCTTTGTGAGCCAACGTGATCCAGCTTTCCCGCTCTCCCCCAACTTGATCCGCTGGCCCTGTCGGCAAGAGGGCCATCGGGCTTCGACGTCCTTGCCTTCAGGAGTTGCCCATGGCCAACCTCCGCCTGTCCCTCCCCTCCCTCGCCCTGGCCCTCGCGGCCGGTCCCCTCGCCGCCCAGGCCCCCCTGCGCGCTCCCGAGCTCGTCGAGCAGCTCCGCGCCCAGGAGACCTCCCGCATCGAGGCCTCCCACGCCCAGCTCCGCGCGGATCGCGCCGCCCTGGGCCTGGACGCCCTCAACGATCTCACCCCCCTGCGCGCCCACACGGATGAGCTGGGCTTCACCCACACCCGCTTCCAGCAGACCTACCAGGGCGTGAAGGTGTTCGGCGGCGAGATCATCACCCACATGAATGCCGAAGGCGGCCTCCAGCCCCACACCACCGCCCACCTCCAGGGCATCCGCCTCAATCCCGTGCCCTCCATGGACGCCAGCGAAGCCCTGGCCGTGGCCCACCGCGATCTCGCTCCCAAGGGCGAGTATGCGTTCGCCCCCACCGTGGAGCTGGTGGTCGTCCCCGAGACCGAGATGGTGGCCGTGGTGAAGGGCCCCCGCGGCCTGGATCAGGAGCGGACCACCTCCGTCGCGGAGCGCGTGGTGCGCTTCACCTTGGCCTACCACGTCCACACGGAGCTCGAGAACGGCACCGAGGAGACGGCCCACACCGACTACCTCATCAACGCCCACACCGGCGGCATCCTCCGCAAGTGGTCCACCCTTCAAACCACCGCCGCCACGGGCAGCGGCAAGAGCCAGTACAACGGCACGGTGAGCATCTCGACCAACTCCATCAGCGGTGGCTATGAGCTGCGCGACAACGTGCGCAGCATGCAGTTCACCACCCGCAACCTGAACCACGCCACCAGCGGCACCGGTTCCATTTACACCGACGCCGACAACACCTGGGGTGACAGCGCCAACTACGTGGAGGGTTCCTCCACCACCGCCGCCAACGGTCAGACCGCCGGCGTGGACGCCCACTATGGCTCCATGAAGACCTTCGACATGTACAAGAACGTCTTCGGCCGCAACGGCATCAACGGCGCCGGCAAGGCCACCTACAACCGCGTGCATTACAGCAACAGCTACGACAACGCCTTCTGGTCCGACAGCTGCTTCTGCATGACCTATGGCGATGGCAATGTCTTCAAGACCCTCACGGCCCTCGACGTGGCCGGCCACGAGATGACCCACGGCGTCACGGCCAACAGCGCCGGCCTCAACTACAGCGGCGAGAGCGGTGGCCTCAACGAGTCCATGTCCGACATCTTCGGCACCATGGCGGAGTTCTACGCCAAGGGCGGCGGCTCCACCTCCATCCCCACCTCCGGCGGCAACTGGACCATCGGCGAACAGCTCCGCTCCACCCCGCTGCGCTACATGTACAAGCCCAGCCTGGATGGGGCCTCCAAGGATGCCTGGTCCAGCAGCCTCGGCAGCCTGGACGTGCATTACTCCAGCGGCCCCATGAACCGCTGCTTCTATTTCCTGAGCCAGGGCGCCAGCTCCAGCTCCAGCAGCAGCACCTACAGCTCCTACCTGCCCGGCGGCATGACGGGCATTGGCAACACCGCCGCCGCCAAGATCGTGTACCGCGCCCTCACGGTCTACATGACCAGCTCCACCAACTACGCGGGCGCCAAGACCGCCTGCCAGAAGGCCGCCACGGACCTCTATGGGTCCTCCAGCGCCCAGTACGCCGCGGTCACGAACGCCTTCAAGGCGATCAACCGCTGATTTCCACGCGGTGAACACCCCGAACCGGGCCCAAGCGATTGGACCCGGTTTTTTACCACCAGCTCCAAGCTGAACAGGCCCCTTTTTCTACCTTACAAGCGGTGACGAAAGCGCTACACTCGCCCCATGCGAATCCTGGTGATTGAAGACGAAGCCAAAGCCGCCAAGCAGCTCAAAGCCGGGCTCGAACTGGCCCATTTACAGGTGGAGCTGGCCGCCGATGGCACCCAAGGCCACCGCCTCGCCGCTTCCGGCGCCTATGACGCACTTGTGGTGGACGTGATGCTGCCCGGCCTCTCCGGCCTGCAGATCGTCGAGCAGCTCCGGGCCGAGGGCATCGACACGCCCGTGCTCTTCCTCTCCGCCAAAGGCACGCTCGAAGATCGCCTCAAGGGCCTGAAGTCGGGCGGTGACGATTACATCGTGAAGCCCTACGCCTTCCCCGAAGTGCTCGCGCGCCTGCAGGCCATTCTCCGCCGCGTCCGGCCCGGTTCCCCCCTGCCCCCGAAGTTGGAAGTGGCCGACCTCACCTGGGAACCCGACAAGCGCCGCATCACCCGCCTGGGCAAGCGCGTGGACCTCACCCCCAAGGAATACCTCCTCGCCGCGCTCCTGTTGGAGAACGTGGGCCAGGTGGTGCCCCGCAGCACCGTGGTGGAAACCGTGTGGGGCCTCAGCGCCCACGTGGATCCCAACGCCGTGGACGTGCAGGTGCGTCGCCTTCGCGCGAAATTGGACGATCCCTACGAGAAAAAGCTCGTGCACACCCTGCGTGGCGTGGGCATCGTCCTCGAGGACCGCGGCTAGGAGCCCCGCGCCCTAGCGGCGGCCGCCACCCGCTCCCATGAACGGCCCCACCACCAGCCTCCGCCGCAAGATCCTCGGCACCCTCCTCGGGGGGGCCCTGGTCTTGTCGGCCGTCGGCTTCACCTCCGTCGAGCTGGGCTTCCGGGCCTCGCAGCTCCAGGCCCGTCAGGAGGTGCTCCAGGCGACGGTCAAGGAGGCCTCCCGCCTCCGCCCCATGATCCCCCGCGGCAGCGTTGTGCCCGCGTTGGGTGAACTCCAGTGGCGGATGCTCGGGCCGACGGGCGAATCCCTGGCTCAGAGCGAGGGCTTCCAAACCCCATTCCTCCAGGATGCGCCGGCCCTCGGCGCCCCTCCCGAATTGGATGCCTCGGGTCGATGGCTGCTCGCCCACCTCCCCTTGGAGCCCGCGGAGGCCGGCAGCCTCCAAATCGCGTTGGATGTGCGTGCCCAGCAGTTCGTCACGGGGCGCAACACCAAGCTCCGGCTCGCCATGGTGGCCTTCACCCTCCTCGCGGCCTACGGCGTGGGCGAGTTGATCGTCCGCCTCTCCATCCGCCCCCTGGGACGATTGGCCATCCAGGCCGCGCTCATCCGCCCGAAGGACCTGGGCCGCAGGATTCCCGTGGAATCCTTCCCCCTGGAGCTGCGCGACCTCGTCGCGTCCATGAACATCGGCATGGAGCGCCTCCAGGAGGCCTTCCAACGCCTGGAGCACTTGGGAACGGACCTCGCCCACGAGCTGCGGAGCCCCATCCAGAACCTGCGCTCCGAACTCGAAGGCCTGCTGCTCCGCCCCCGCGACGCCCGGGGCCAGCAGGACACCCTCGGCTCCTGCCTGGAGGAACTGGATCGCCTCAGCCAGATGATCGAGCAGATGCTCTTCCTCGCCCGCTGCGAGGAACCCAGCTCCGAGCTCCGGCTGGGCCCCCTGCCCGTGGGCGAGTTGCTCCGGGGCATCGCCGACTACTTCGAAGTCAGCGCCGAAGCCTTGGAAGTGGGTCTGGCCGTGGAAGCCAATGATGATCTGGCCGTCATGGCCGACCGCGCCCTCATCCAGCGGGCCCTGAGCAACCTCGTATCCAACGCCCTGCGCCACACGCCCGCCGGGGGCGCCATCACGCTCTCCTCGGCCATCAATGCCAAGGGCGAGGTGAGCCTTGAGGTCCGGGACACCGGCGAAGGCATCCCCACCGAGATGCTCCGGGCCCTGGGCACCCGCTTCACCCGGGTGGAACACAGCCGCAGCCGCAGCCATGGCGGAACGGGCCTGGGCCTGGCCATCGTGAAGGGGATCATGCACCTGCACGGCGGGGCCCTGGAATTGGAAAGCCACCTGGGGGACGGCACCACCGCCCGCCTGCGCTTCCCCCCGGATCCCACCGGCCGCACCCGCCGACGCGCCTCCGGTGCCCACCCCGTGGTCACGCTGAAAGAGCCCTAGCGCCCGCCAGCCCCTGGAATCGACCTCGCACCCTGGGCCCCGGGCGGCCCAGGGGTGCATTTCTGATAACTGTCACAGCTTCTTCACAACACTTCACATCACTTAACACCCGGTTCACCCCAGGACGTTGGAACATCCTCTTTAGCTTCCCGCTCTTTTTACGTGCAGATCTAACCCCGGCAAGGCGCCCCTCCCCTGTGTGCGCCCTCCGGGAGCTGGCTGCGCCACATCCCATCCCCCTCCTTTCCGATGGAGTTGCCAATGGCAGCACTGAAGGGTTCTACCCGCCTGTCCGTCCTCGCCCTCACCCTGGCCGCGATGCCCGCCTTCGCCCAGAAGGACCGCCTCCCCGTGGAAGCCGTCGCCGCGCTCCGCGCCCAGGAAGGTCCCCGTGCCGCCGCCGCCGCGGACCACCTGATGGCCGCCCGCCAGGTGCTGGGTCTGGACGCCCAGCACGGCTTCCGCTTCAGCAAGGTCAACACCGATGAGTTCGGCCAGGCCCACGCCCGCTTCCAGCAGGTCTTCAACGGCGTGAAGGTGTTCGGCGCCGAGGTGATCACCCACCAGAACGTGGAAGGCTCCTTCGCCGCTCCCACCAGCGACCTCCGCACCGGCATCACCCTTAACACCGCCCCCAGCCTCACGGATGGCGAAGCCCTCGCCGCCGTCCACCGCGCGCTCGCCCCCAAGGGCGGCTACGCCGTCGAGCCCTCCGCCGAACTGGTGGTCTTCCCCGTCACCACCACCCGCATCGTGCGCCCCCGCGGCAAGTCCATCGACCAGCTCGACGCCACCATGGTCCGCCAGGACGTCGTGCGCTACGCGCTGGCCTACCACGTCCACACCGAGCTCGAGAACGACCTCGATGGCATCAAGCAGACCGACTACATCGTCGATGCCCACACCGGCGCCATCCTGAAGTCCTGGAACAGCCTGCACACCACCGCCGCCACCGGCACGGGCAACAGCCAGTACAACGGCACGGTCACGCTGAACACCAACAGCACCTCCACCGGCTACGAGATGCGCGACATGACGCGCGGCACCGGCGGCACCTTCGGCAACAACGTGGTGACGAACTCCAACCACGCCACCACCACCTCCACCGCCACGGGCTCCATCTACACCGACACCGACAACACCTGGGGTGACGGCGCCAACTACGTGGAAGGTTCCTCCACCACCGCCGCCAACGGCCAGACCGCCGCGGTCGACGCCATGTTCGGCATGGCCAAGTCCTGGGACTACTTCAAGAACGTCCTCGGCCGGAACGGCATCGACGGCACCGGCAAGGCCACCTACAGCCGCGTGCACGTCAGCAACAGCTACGACAACGCCTTCTGGTCCGACAGCTGCTTCTGCATGACCTACGGCGATGGCTCCTCCTTCACCACCCTGACCGCCATCGACGTGGCCGGCCACGAGATGAGCCACGGCGTCTGCGCCACCACCGCGAACCTCACCTACTCCGGTGAGTCGGGCGGCCTGAACGAGTCCAACTCCGACATCCACGGCTCCATGATCGAGTACTACAGCCGGGGCGCCGCCGGGGCCACCACCGTGCCCGCCACGGGCGGCAACTTCACCATCGGTGAACAACTCTCCACCACCCCCCTGCGCTACATGTACAAGCCCAGCCTGGACGGCTCCAGCCCCGACGCCTGGTCCTCCACCGTCGGCAACTTGGACGTGCACTACAGCAGCGGCCCCAGCAACCGGATGTTCTACTTCCTGAGCCAGGGCGCCACCACCAGCGGCAACACCAGCACCACCCTGCTGCCCTCCGGCATGACGGGCATCGGCAACGATCACGCCGCCCGCATCGCCTACCGCGCGCTGGCCACCTACATGACCTCCAGCACCAACTACGCCGGCGCCCGCACCGCCTACATCAACTCGGCCAAGGATCTCTACGGCGCCGGCTCCGCCGAGGAGCAGGCCGTGTGGAACGCCTTCCACGGCATCAACGTGGGCGCGGCCTGGACCAGCACCGGTGGTGACACCACCGCCCCCACCTGCTCGGCCTCCGAATCCGGCACCAGCGGCACCATCACCTTCTCCGCCACCGCCTCCGACAACGTGGGCGTGACCAAGGTGGAGTTCTACGTGGACGGCGTCCTCAAGGCCACCGACACCACCTCCCCCTACAGCACCACCTTCGACAGCACCACGCTGGCCAACGGCAGCCACACCCTCGTCGCCAAGGCCTATGATGCCGCCGGCAACATCGGCACCTCCACCTCCGTCGCCTTCTCCGTGAGCAACACCACCTCCGGCACGGAGCTCGTCGTCAACGGCGGCTTCGAGAGCGGCGCCACCGGCTGGACCGGCACCACCGGCGCCATCGGCACCTGGACCGGTCAGCCTGCCTACGCCGGCACCAAGAACGCCTGGCTCGGCGGCAACGGCACCACCACCACCGAAACCATCAAGCAGACCATCGCCATCCCCAGCACCGCCACGGGCACGCTGACCTTCCAGCTGCACATCGACACCGCTGAGACGACGACCACCACCGCCTACGACAAGCTCACCGTGCAGGTGCTCAACAGCGCCGGCACCGTGCTCTCCACGCTGGCCACCTACTCCAACCTGAACAAGGCCACGGGCTACCAGCTCCGCAGCTTCAACCTGAGCGCCTACAAGGGCCAGACCGTTCAGATCTACTTCAAGATGACCGAGGACAGCAGCCTGCAGACCTCCTTCGTCGTGGATGCCGTCTCCCTCAAGTAGTCTCCGGGAGATCGCAAAGGGGCCGCCTTCGGGCGGCCCTTTTTCGTGGTTGAGGCACTCTTCAAAAAGAGTTCCTCGCGGAATACCGGGGGATCGATCACCACGGAGAGATCGGGAACACGGAGGCATCACGGAGGCACACCGCGGTGCAGCGGAGGGCAGGCGAGCCTGAGGGTCCGCGTGTTCAGTGTCTCGGTGGTGCCCATGGGTCCACGCCATGGCGCGAAGAACCTCAAAAATTCACATCACTTCATACCCCGGGCTCCGAAGCCTGATGGAAGCTAGAGGCACCTTCCCGCTCTTTCATCCACCCGACCTCGGCCCAGGGCCCCGCGCCCCGGCCAGGTCCCCGCTTCGGAGTGGCCCATGGCCCGTCCTGCCCTTTCCCTGCTTGCGCTCAGCCTGGCTGCCGCGCCCCTCGCCGCCCAGAAGGCCCCCTTCGCCGCCGCGGCCATCGAATCCCTCCGGGCCCAGGAAGGCCGTCGGGCTGCCGCCGCGGAAGGGAACCTCCTCGCCGCCCGCCAGGTGCTCGGCTTGAACGCCCTGCATGGCTTCCGCCTGAGCGGCGTGCATACCGATGAGTTCGGCCAGGCCCACGGCCGCTTCCAGCAGACCTACCAGGGCCTGCGCGTCTTCGGCGGTGAGATCATCACCCACCAGGAGGCCGAAGGCAGCTTCGCGCCCCACACCAACGCCCTGAAGACGGGCCTCCAGGTCAACGTCACGCCCAACCTCACCGAGGCGGAAGCCCTGGCCGCCGCCCACCGGGTGCTGGCGCCCAAGGGTGAATACGCCATCCAGCCCTCCGCCGAGCTGGTGGTCTACCCCGTCACCACTTCCCGCATCGTCCGTCCCCGGGGCCAGAAGGTCACCGATGAGGTCGACGCCACCCTGGAGCGCAGCGAGGTCGTGCGCACCCACCTGGCCTACCACGTGCGCACCCAGTTGGAGAATGGCACCGGCGAAACCCGCCACATGGAATACCTCGTGGATGCCCACAGCGGCGCCATCCTCAAGGCCTGGGACGGCCTGCGCACCAGCGCCGCCGTGGGCACCGGCAAGTCCCAGTGGTACGGCACCGTGAGCCTCAACACCAACAGCACCGCCAGCGGATACGAGATGCGGGACATGACCCGCGGCACCGGCGGCACCTTCGGCAACAACATCACCACCAACATGATGAACGGCACCTCCGGCAACGGCTCGATCATGACGGACGCCGACAACGCCTGGGGCGATGGCCTCCAGTACAACGGCACCGCCGGCACGGGTGCCAACGCCCAGACCGCCGGCGTGGACGGCCACCGGGGCATGCAGGCCACCTGGGACTTCTTCAAGAACGTCTTCGGCCGCAACGGCATCGACAACACCGGCAAGGCCACCTACAGCCGCATGCACTACAGCAGCCAGTACGACAACGCCTTCTGGAGCGACAGCTGCTTCTGCATGACCTACGGCGACGGCGCCACCGGCGGAAGTGTCGGCGAGGCGGACCTCGACACCGCGGGCCATGAAATGACCCACGGCGTCTGCGCCAACAGCGCCAACCTCACCTACTCGGGCGAGAGCGGTGGCCTCAACGAATCCAACTCCGACATCTTCGGCACCTGCGTGGAGTTCTACGTCCTCGGCGCCAACGGCACCGGGTCCGTGGTGCCCGACAACCCGGGCAGCGGCACCATCACCGCCAACTACACCATGTTCGAGAACAGCTGGGGCCACCCTGGCACCGCCCTGCGCTACATGTACAAGCCCAGCAAGGACGGCGCCTCCAAGGACGCCTGGTACAGCGGCATCGGCAGCATCGACGTGCACTACAGCAGCGGCCCCATGAACCGCGCCTGGTACTTCATGGCCAAGGGCTCCAGCAGCACTTCCACCAGCGACTTCTACAGCTCCTACCTGCCCGGTGGCATGACGGGCGTGGGCAACGATCACGCCGCCCGCATCTGGTACCGCGCCCTCACCACCTACCTCACCGCCTCCTCCAACTACGCCGCGGCCCGCACCGCCGCCATCTCCTCCGCCAAGGATCTCTACGGCGCCGGTTCCGCCGAGGAACAGGCCGTGTGGAACGCCTTCGCGGCCATCAACGTGGGCGCCAAGTGGACGGGCACCGGCGGCGACACCACCGCTCCCACCGTCTCCGCGACGGAGAGCGGCACCAGCGGCACCATCACCTTCTCCGCCACGGCCACCGACAACGTCGGCGTGACCAAAGTGGAGTTCTACGTGGACGGCGTCCTCAAGGGCACCGACACCACCAGCCCCTATTCCATGACCCTGGACAGCACCACGCTCTCCAACGCCAGCCACAGCCTCACCGCCAAGGCCTATGACGCCGCCGGCAACGTGGCCACTTCCACCTCCGTGGCCTTCACCGTGAACAACACCACGGGCGGCACCCAGGCCGAGGTCGAGAGCAACAACACCACGGGCACGGCCAACGCCGTGGCCACCTCGGGCACCACCGTCACGGGCTTCATCAGCTCCTCCACGGACACGGACTACTTCAAGGTGACCCTGGGCACGGGCCGCACCCTGGCCGCCACGCTGACGCCCCCCAGCGCCAGCGACTTCGACCTCTACATCTACAACAGCGCCGGCACCCAGGTGGCCAGCTCCATCAAGGGCACGGGCCTCGTGGACAGCGCCAGCGTCACCAACAGCGGCGCCTCCGCCACCTACTACGTCCGCGTGAAGTACTACTCCGGCGCCAGCACGGTGAACGGGTACACCTTGAAACTCACCTTCTAGAGGAGACCGGGTTGAAGCAGGGGCCGCCATCGGGCGGCCCTTTTCATGCCTGAGGGCGCGAGATCCGCGTTCCAACACCCTGTATTTATCAAATATATAAATAACTAACACCAGCTTTTTTCATACATAGATCACCTTAACAACAATTCACACATGAATTACTTGTGCAGCCCTGTGGGGAGCACAGAGTGGGGCCTGCATTCCGCTCTTTCAACCGGTGATTCCCTGCCCGTGTTTCGGGGTGACCCGAAGCGCGCCTGGGCATCGCCATTTTTCCCGCCCCATTCCTGGAGAACACCATGGCCGCAACCCCCCGCTGTGCCCGCCTGACCCTCCTTGCCCTCGCCTTGGCCGCCGCCCCCCTCGCGGCCCAGCAGGCGCGGTTCTCCCCCCAGGCCGTCGATTCCCTGCGGGCCCAGGAACCGGCCCGCGTCGCCACGGCCGCGCGCCACCTGGAATCCCTGCGGCCCGAGCTCGGCCTCGATGCCCGACACGGCTTCCAATTCACCCGCGTGCTCACCGATGACTTCGGCCAGGCCCACGCCCGCTTCGCCCAGACCTTCCAGGGCGTGCGCGTTTGGGATGGGGAGATCATCACGCACCAGGATGCCGAAGGCACCTTCGCGCCCCACACCCTCGCCCTGCGGAACGCCATCCAGATCAACACCACCCCCGGCCTAGCGGAAGGTGAAGCCCTGGCCGTGGCCCATCGGGTGCTCGCCCCGAAAGGCGACTACACCGCGAAGCCCACCGCCGAATTGGTGATCTACCCCGTGACCACCACCGTGGCCCGGCGGCCCCGCGATCGCCATGAACTCCCCGTCACCGAGGCGGTCCTGCGCTACCACCTGGCCTACCACGTCCACACGCAGCTGGAGAACGGCACGGAGGAGACCCGCCACACCGACTTCATCATCGACGCGAACACCGGCGCCGTGCTCAAGACCTGGAACAGCCTCCGCACCACCGACGCGGTGGGCACGGCCAACACCCAGTACAGCGGCGTGCGGTCCATCCACACGAACCTCAATGGCGCCAGCTATGAGCTGAGGGACATCTTCCGTCCCATGAACATCAGCACCTACAACCTCAACCACGGCACGGGCAGCGGCACCGGCACCCTCTACACCGACGCCGACAACACCTGGGGCGACGGCGCCAATTACGTGGAGGGTTCCTCCACCACTGCCGCCAACGGGCAGACCGCCGGCGTCGATGCCCACTACGGCATCGAGGCCACCTATGACTTCTTCAAGAACGTCATGAACCGCAATGGCATCGACAACGCCAACCGCGCCACCTACAGCCGGGTCCACTACTCCAACTCCTACGACAACGCCTTCTGGGATGACACCTGCTTCTGCATGACCTACGGCGATGGCAGCTCCTTCACGACCCTCACGTCCCTGGACGTGGCCGGCCATGAAATGAGCCACGGCGTCTGCTCCAACAGCGCCAACCTCACCTACTCCGGGGAGCCCGGCGGTCTCAACGAATCCAATTCCGACATCCTCGGCAACATGGTGGAGCTCTACTCCACCAGCGGGAACACCCTCCCCAGCTCCGTGGCGAACACCAACAACTGCTGGCTCGTGGGCGAGCAGCTCGCTTCCACGCCCCTGCGCTACATGACGAAACCCAGCAAGGATGGCGGCTCCCGCGACGCCTGGTCGTCCACCCTGGGCAGCCTCGATGTGCACTACAGCAGCGGCCCCAACAACCGCATGTTCTTCTTCCTGAGCCAGGGCGCCTCCGCCACGGCCGGTGATTACTACAGCTCCTACACCCCCAGTGGCTTCACCGGCATCGGCCCCGCCAAGGCCGCCCAGATCTGGTACCGCGCCCTGACGGTGTACCTCACCTCCAGCTCCAATTACGCCGCCGCCCGCACGGCCTGCATCAACTCCGCCAAGGATCTCTATGGCGCCGGTGGGGCCGAGGAGGCCGCGGTGTGGAACGCCTACGCGGCCATCAACGTCGGCTCCGTCTGGAACAACGGCGACACCACCGCGCCCACCTGCTCCGCCAGCGAATCCGGCAGCACCGGCACCATCACCCTGAGCGCCACCGCCTCCGACAACGTGGCCGTCACCAAGGTGGAGTTCTACATCGACGGCAGCCTCGTGGGCACGGACACCACCTCGCCCTACAGCATGACCTTCAACTCCGCCACCCTGGCCGATGGCAGCCACACCCTCGTGGCCAAGGCCTATGATGCCGCCGGGAACATCGGCAGCTCCACCTCCGTGCCCTTCAACACCAGCAATGGCACCAGCGGCTATCAGAACGAGGTGGAATCCAACAACACCCGGGGAAGTGCCAACGTGGTGGCCACGAGTGGGACCACCGTGAAGGGCTACATTTCCACCTCCAGCGACACGGACTACTTCAAGGTCACCGTGCCCGCCGGCCACACCTTCCAGGCGATCCTCACCCCGCCCGCCACGAGCGACTTCGACCTCTACCTCTACAACAGCAGCGGCACCCAGGTGGCCAGCTCCATCCTCGGCACCGGCTCCGTGGACACGGCCAGCGTCACCAACACCAGTTCCGCCGCGAAGGTCTACTACGCGCGCGTGCGGTACTACTCCGGCGCCAGCACCGTGAACCCCTACACCCTCAAGCTCACGTTCTAAGAGCAGGAGGTTCCAGATAAGGCCGCCCGAAGGGGCGGCCTTTTTCCTTGCACCGAACTCAAATGCTCTTAACTTGAGGTCAACCTTCCCAGGAGTCCCTATGTCCGTGCGCCTTCCCAGGGTGGCAGTGGCGTTGTTGGCCCTCCCCGCCCTGGCTCAGACTCCCCGTTTGACCGGTCCCCACCTGGAGGCCCTCCGGGCCCAGGAACCGGACCGCGCCCAGCAGGCCGTGAATCACATCAACGGCCTCCGGGCCGCCCTCGGCCTCACGCCGCTCCACGACTTCCGGATCGAGCGCGCCCATACCGATGACCTGGGCCAGACCCACGTCCGCCTCCAGCAGCGCTTCCAGGGCGTGCCCATCTTCGGGGGCGAAATCGTGGCCCACCTGGATCCGGAGGGTCATCCCCTCGCCCCCACCTTGGCCCATTTCGCCTTCGGCACCCTGAACACCACCCCCGGCCTTCCGGCGGAAGAGGCCCTGGCCGTGGTCCACGCCCTGGTCGGCCCTTCGGGCCCCTACGCCGAGGCTCCCCGAGCGGAACTGGTGATCGCGCCCCGCACGGAATCCCTGCCCCCGGTCCGCGCCCGCCGGTTCCTGGATGACGATGCGGGCCCGGTCCTCCGGGAGGCGCTCGTATCTTGGCCCCTGGCCTACCACGTCCACGTGGAGCTGGAGAATGGCCGCGCGGAGACCCGCCACGAGGACTTCCTCATCCACGCCCACACCGGGGCCGTGCTCGAACGCTGGAGCACCCTGCACACGGCCGGGGCCACGGGCACCGGCCAATCCCAGTGGTACGGCACCGTGAACCTCGCCACCAACAGCACCGGCAGCGGCTACGAGCTGCGCGACACGACCCGGGGCACCGGCGGTACCTTCGGCAACAACGTCACCACCAACCTGAACAACGGGACCTCGGGCAACGGCACGGTGTTCACGGATGCGGATAACGCCTGGGGCGATGGCCTCCAGTACAACGGCACCCCCGGCATGGGCGCCAACGCCCAGACCGCCGCCGTGGACGCCCACCGGGGCCTCCAGTCCACCTGGGACTTCTACAAGAACGTCTTCGGCCGCAACGGCATCGACAACACCGGCAAGGCCACCTACAGCCGCATGCACTACAGCACCCAGTACGACAACGCCTTCTGGTCGGACAGCTGCTTCTGCATGACCTACGGCGACGGCGCCACGGGCGGCTCCGTGGGCGAGGCGGACCTCGACACCTGCGGCCACGAGATGACCCACGGCGTCACGGCCACCACCTCCAACCTGAAGTACAGCGGGGAACCCGGCGGGCTCAACGAGAGCACCTCGGACATCCTCGGCACCATGGTGGAGTTCTGGACCCTGGGCGGCGGGGGCGCCACCATCCCGAACGCCGCCGGCAGCGCCAGCACCAATGGCGGGAAATTCGCCAACTACAAGCTCTTCGAAAACTCCTGGGGCCACGCCTACCCCAACGATGCCCTGCGTTGGATGCACAAGCCCAGCCGGGATGGCGGCTCCGCCGACTTCTGGTCCAAGACCGTCGGCCGCCTGGATGTCCACTACAGCTCCGGCGTGGGCAACCACTTGTTCTTCCTGCTGGCCCACGGCAGCCAGGTGGATTCCCTCAGCGAGAACGAGGTCAGCCCCATGATGAACGGGATCACCAGCATCACGGGCATCGGCAATGACAAGGCCGCCCGGATCTGGTTCCGGGCCCTCAGCACCTACATGACCAGCCGCACGAACTATGCGGGGGCCCGCACCGCCACCCTCAGCGCCGCCAAGGATCTCTACGGCGCCAGCAGCGTGGAGTACGCCACCGTGGCCAACGCCTGGACGGCCGTGAACGTCAAATAGCTGGGGCCGGAAGGGGCCCGGAACCCCCACCCCGGGGTGTACATTCAGGCCATGCCCTTGCTCGTTCTGGAAGACGATCCTGATATCGCGGCCCACCTGGAATCCGGACTCACCGAGGCCGGTTTCCAGGTGGTGTCCTGTGGCGCGGGGGATCAGGCACTCGCGCTCGCCCTGACCTCCCCCTTCGAGGCCCTCGTCGTGGATGTGCACGTGCCCGGCCTCTCCGGCCTCGACGTGGTGCGACGGCTCCGGGAGGTGGGGCGGCAGACCCCGGTGCTCTTCCTCACCGCTCGGGATCGCATGGAAGACCGGATCCTCGGGTTGGAGGAGGGCGGCGACGACTACGTCGTCAAACCCTATTCCTTGCCGGAAGTGGTGGCCCGCCTCCGGGCCATCATCCGCCGCACCAAGCCTCTGGAAGCCTACACCCGGATGGTGGAAGTGGGGGATCTGGTCTGGGAGCCCGCCCTGCGCCGCATCTCCCGTGCGGGCCAGAAAATCGAGCTCACGCCCAAGGAGTATGCCCTCGCCGTGTTGTTGCTGGAGCATCGGGGCGCCGTGGTCTCCCGCTCCCAGATCGTTCGGGCCGTATGGGGCATGCCCACGGTGACGGATCCCAACGCCGTGGATGTGCAGATCCGCCGCCTGCGCCGGAAGCTGGATGACCCGTTCCCCCTGAAGCTGATCCACACGGTGCGGGGCCTCGGCGTGGTGCTGGGCATCCATGAATAGCAGGGCCCCCTCCCTCATCCGCCAACTGCAGATCGGCTTCGCCCTCACCGCGCTCCTGGTGCTGGGCACCTTCGCGGCCCTGATGGACGCGGCCCTGCACCACAGCCTGGCGCGGGAAGATTCCCTCGTGCTGGAAGCCCAGGCGGCCTACCTCTCCCGGGCCTTCATCGCCGGTCAACCCCTCCCCTCCGAACCCGGCATGCGCCCCGAGAAGGCCGAGTGGAACCTCCTCCTCGACGGCCGCCCGGAACAGCGGAGTGCGGGCTTCGCCCGGCTCCCCCAGGTGCCCTGGACTTCCATCCCCCTGGATGGACGGGCCCACGAAGCGGAAGCCGCAGGCGGGAGCGAGGAGAGCGCCCTGCGGGTGGCCCTCCCCGGGGGCGAGCTGAGGCTGCTCATGGATCGGGGCCACGAGGCCGCCCTCGTGGCCTCCTTCCGCCGGATGCTCTGGTTCGGCACCCTGCTGGCCGCTTTCGTCGCGGCCCTCCTGGGCCGCCTCGTGGCCGTGCGCAGCCTGCGCCCCCTGCGCCTCATCGCGGAGGAAACCGCCACCGTCCGCCCCGGGGATCCCTTCCACCCCCTCGACGCGGCGCGGTTCCCCGACGAATTGGGCCAGCTCGTCGGCACCCTCAACGACGCCTTGGCCCGCCTTCAGGAGGCCATCCACCGGCTGGATGACATGGGCTCCGAGCTGGCCCACGAGCTGCGCACCCCCCTTCAGCACCTCCGCTCCTCCCTGGAGGATCTGGTGCTTCGGCGCGAATCCGTCCCTCCCCAGGCCCTGGGGCCCTCGCTTGAAGCCTGCGACCGACTCCAATCCCTCATCGAAGGCATCCTCTTCCTCGCCCGCAGTGAAGATCCCACCGCCTCGGTGCAATGGCAGGAGCTGGACGTGACCGCGCTCCTGGAAGAGACACGGGACTTCTTCGAAGGGGTGGCCGAGGAGGGCGGGATTACCCTCTCCCTCGACCCCCCCCCGGCGTTGACCCTCGTCGCGGACCCGGCCCTTGTGACGCGCGCCCTCCACAACGTCGTCAGCAACGCACTCGCCGCGACCCCCCACGGCGGCCACGTCGTCCTGCGCGCCGAGCAGGGGAAGCTGGGGCCCACCCTCCAGGTTCTGGATGATGGTCCGGGCCTGCCACGCGCCGTCCGGGATGCCTTCGGGGACCGCTGGAACCGGGGCGCGAACAGCCGAGGCCACGGGCTCGGGCTCGCCATCGTACGCAGCATCCTCGCCCTGCACGGCGGCAGCTTCGTGTTGGCGGATCGCCCCACGGGAGGCACGGTGGCCGCCCTTCATTTCGCAGGTCCACGTCACCTGAAAAAGTCTTAGCAAGACTGGCAGGGAATTCATTAGGCGCGTGCGGATCGCCTCGGGAGAGTGGAAGTTCACCCGCTCTTTCCATCCACGCACGACCGCTCGTAGGCTCGCCCTTCGGGCTGAAGCCGCGTATCCCGGAGACCCCTCGCATGCTTCGATGCCCCGCCCTCACCTGGCTCCTCGCCAGTGGCGCCCTGCTCTTGAACGCCCAGGAAGCGCCCTTCCACGTCCAACTGGACGAAGCCCACACCTCCCAACAGGCCTCGCCTGAGGATGAGACCCGCCACTGGCACCCCGTCGGCCCCAATGGCCGCCCGATCACCGATCGCGCGGATCTCCGTTCCCAGGCCATGCGGCAGTGGTGGGGCGACTGGAGCCCCGAATTCCGGAAGTTCCTCCTCGATACGGCCGCCACGGAGCGCCAGAGCCACGCCCGCCTCATGCCCAAGGCCGGCGGCCCCGAGATGGGCGTCGCCGCGCCCACCACGGGCACCTGGTCCAACATCGGCCCCACGCAGGCCGCCTTCGAGACGAACGGTGGCACCACCCTCAACGTCTCCGACAGCGGGCGCCCCGTCTCCATCGTGGTGGACCCCACCAACGCCAGCATCATCTACCTCGCCACCTCGGGCGGCGGTGTGTGGAAGACGACGAACGGCGGCACCTCCTGGGCTCCGATCACCGAGACCCTGGGCACCCTCTCCATGGGCTTCCTCGCCATGGATCCCTCCAACAGCTCCACCCTATATCTGGGTCTGGGCGACGCCTTCGATGGCACCGGCATCGGCATCGTGAAATCCACGGATGGCGGCGCCACCTGGGGCGCCGTGCAGACCCTCGGCGCTTCCCGCAGCATCCGCGCCGTCCTCGTGGATCCCGCCAACACCAGCGTGATCCTCGTCGCCACGAACGCGGGCCTCTTCCGCTCCACGGATGCCGGCGCCACTTACAGCGCCGTGGCCAGCATCGCCTCCACCGTTCCCTGCTGGGATCTGGCCTGGGCGGGCAGTTCCAACTTCGTGCTCTCCACGGGCGATAGCACCGTAGCCGGCGTGGTCTACCGCTCCACGGATCACGGCGCCACCTGGACGGCCAGCACCGGCATCGGCAGCACGGCCCAGCGCATCTCCGTGGCCGCCGCCCCCAGCAGCCGGTCCACCCTTTACGCCATGGCCGCCACCGCGCCTCCGGCCACCCCCGCTAACGACCTGCTGGACATCTACAAGTCCACTGATGGCGGTGCCACCTGGGTCGCCTTGGGCGTGCCCGCCAAGAGCTACACCAACACCAACGCGGAATCCTCCAGCCCCAAGTCCCTCCTGGGTGGCCAAGGCTTTTACAACCACATGATCCTCGTGGATCCCACCAACGCCAACGTGGCCTACTTCGGCGGCCAGCTCCTCCTCGCGAAGACGACGGATGGTGGCTCCACCTGGTCCCAGAAGACGAACTGGCTCGCCCAGTACTCGCTGCCCTACGTCCACGCGGACTTCCACACCGGCTCCATCTCCTCCAACGGCCAGACCCTCTACGTGGGCACGGATGGCGGCATCTTCAAGTCCACGGATGGCGGTTCCACCTGGACCTCCACCCTCAACGTGGGCATCACGAGCCACCTCATCTACTCCGTGAGCTCCAGCCTCAACACGCCGGATGCCGTCCTCGGCGGCTTCCAGGACAACGGCACCCGCATCCGCAGCGGCGCCACCGGCACCTTCAATCAGACCCTGGGCGGAGATGGATTCGGCACCGCCATGCAGGCCAGCAACGGCGCCAATCAGCTGGGCACCCTCTATTACGACCGCGTCTACAAGAGCACCAACAGCGGCAGCACCTGGTCCCTGGCCTCCACGGGCATCACGGAATCCAACAACAGCTCCACGGCTCCCTTCATCACCCGCATCACCACGAGCCCCGCGGATGCCACGGGCAACACCGTGTACACCTTCTCCAATCTGAAGGTCTACAAATCCACGAACTTCGCCGGTTCCTGGACGGCCATGGGC
>DATEZP010000036.1:0-7414 GCA_035255465.1 Holophagaceae bacterium | reverse complement strand
TGTCGTGGGGCATGCCCTGCCAGTTGGTGAGGCCGTCCGGGACCTCCTCCGTCATGCCCTCCCACCACACGTCGCCGTCCGCGGTCATGGCCACGTTGGTGAAGATGGTGTCCTTGGTGATGGTGAGCATGGCGTTGGGGTTGGACTTCATGCTCGTGCCGGGGGCCACGCCGAAGAAGCCGGCCTCGGGGTTGATGGCGTAGAGGCGGCCGTCCTTGCCGGGCTTGATCCAGGCGATGTCGTCGCCCACGGTGGTGACCTTGTGGTCCTTGAAGCGGTCCGGCATCTGCAGCATGGCGAAGTTGGTCTTGCCGCAGGCGGATGGGAAGGCGGCGGCCACGTAGGTCTTCTCGCCGGCCGGGGTCTCCAGGCCGAGGATCAGCATGTGCTCCGCCAGCCAGCCCTCGTCGCGGGCCATGGTGGAGGCGATGCGGAGCGCGAAGCACTTCTTGCCAAGGAGCGCGTTGCCGCCGTACCCGGAGCCGAAGGACCAGATCTCGCGGGTCTCGGGGAAATGGCAGATGTACTTGTTGTCGGGGTTGCAGGGCCAGGCCACGTCCTTCTGGCCCTCGGCCAGGGGGGCGCCGATGCTGTGCAGGGCGGGCACGAAGTCGCCGTCGCCCAGCACGTCGTACACGGCCTTGCCCATGCGGGTCATGATCCGCATGTTCACGGCCACGTAGGGGCTGTCGGAGAGCTCCACGCCGATGTGGGCGATGGCGGAGCCGAGGGGGCCCATGCTGAAGGGGATCACGTAGAGGGTGCGGCCCTTCATGCAGCCCTTGAAGAGGCCGCGGAGCTTGGCCTTCATCTGGTCGGGGGCCATCCAGTTGTTGTTCGGGCCGGCGTCCTCCTTGCGGGCGGGGCACACGAAGGTGCGATCCTCCACGCGGGCCACGTCCCCGGGATCCGAGAGGGCCAGGTAGGAGTTGGGGCGCTTGGCGGGGTTCAGCTTCTTGAAGGTGCCGGCGTCCACCATCATCTGGCAGAGGCGGTCGTACTCCTCCTGGGAGCCATCACACCAGTACACGTCCTTGGGCTGGCAGAGTTCCACCACCTCTTCAACCCAGGTGATGAGCTTCTGATTCTTGACATGGCTCGGCACAGCCAGCGCGGTCACGGACATGAAAGATCTCCTCAAGGGGTGCCCTGGGGCGAAAAATCCATTCTAGCGGCCGGGTTCGAGGCGGCAAACCACTGGTTTTCCAGACGGGCTTCCCGATGGATCGTCGGCTCCGCAACTCCGGGCCAGGACACGGTTTCCGTGGGGGCGCGCCGGGCGGGGAAAGGTGGGGCCGAAGGCCCTTCCCGGGCCGAAGCCCCGCTTCGGAGGCGCCTCCACTCGAGGCTAGACTGGCTTCTTGAGGTGCGCGTTGCTTGAAAACTGGCTGAATCATCCCCACGCCATGCCCTGGCTGCTCGTCATGTGGGTGGCGGGAGTCCTGGGCAGCATCGGCCACTGCGCGGGCATGTGTGGGCCCATCGTGGCGGCCTTCGGCATGGCCCAGGCCAAGCACGGCGGGCGGCCCTGGGTGCGGCACCTGATCTTCCAGGGCGGGCGCATCACCACCTACGCGCTGCTGGGGGCCGCCATCGGCTTCCTGGGTGGCTTCGCCCGCATTCAGAACATCCAGGACATGCACGAGTGCTGCCGTCCGGATGGGGCCGCCCTCGTGGCCGCCCAGGCCTGGCCCTGGCAGGTGTGGGTGAAACTGGGCATCGGTTTCCTGATGCTGCTGCTGGGCCTGTTCATGCTCCTGGGTCGCCGGGCGGACGCGCTCATGGAGTTCCCGCTGCCCAAGCCCCTCCAGAACCTGCTGTCCAAGGGCCTCCGGGCCTCCGGGGCCCCCTGGTTCCTGGGCATGCTCTGGGGGCTCATCCCCTGCGGCCTCGTGTACATGATGCTGCTGAAGAGCCTGGACGCCGGAACCTGGCGCATGGGGGCCGCGGGCATGGCGGCGTTCGGTTTCGGGAACATGCCCCTGCTGCTGGGCCTGGGGCTGGTCAGCACCAAGTTGAGCCAGGTCTGGAAATCCCGATTGCTGCGGCTCGGGGGGCTGACGGTGGCCCTCATGGGCGGCTACATCCTCTGGCAGGCGGTCACCCTGTTGCGCCTCCAAGCCGGCAGCTGATTCCCCTCGCGGGAATCGGGGCCGGGTTTATCCTAATGGGCACCGAGGTCGGCATGAGCGAGGACCAGGACAAGCGGCAGGAAGCCATGGAGTGGGTGGGCAAGGCCTATCAACTCCACATGAAGGGCGAAATCGAAAAGGCCGTGTCGCTCTACACCAAGAGCCTGGAGATCCACCCCACGGCCGAGGCCTACGAGTTCCGCGGCTGGGCCCGCAGCTTCGAGAAGGACTACGTGGCCGCCATCGAAGACTGCCACCGCGCCATCGATCTGGATCCCGAGTTCGGCGGCCCCTACAACGACATCGGCGCCTACCACATCGAGCAGGGCGAGCTGGATGACGCGGTGCCCTGGCTCCGCATGGCCCTGAAGGCCAAGCGCTATGAGAGCTACTGCTTCCCCCACTTCAACCTGGGCCGCATCTTTGAAACCAAGGGCCAGCTGGAGAAGTCCCTGGAGCACTACCGCCAGGCCCTGGAGGAGAATCCCCGCTACGCCCTGGCCGCCAAGGCCGTGGATCGCGTGAAGGGCAAGCTGGCCGTGCGGGAATCCGAGTCCATCCTGTAGGTGAACGGCTCCGGGGAGCTTCAATCCTGTTTGGTCTGGCTGCCAGTGAAGGTGATTTCGACTTGGAAGGAACTGCCGTTGTAGGTTCCCCGGAGGTCCAGCTTCCCGGGGAAGGTGAGGCCGCCGACCTCCTGGTTGGCGATGCCCACATCCAGGTCGGTGGCGTCGGTCCCAGTGGGCGTCCGGTAGGTGGCTTGATAGCCCACCAGGACGAGGCCCTTGGGTGATTTTACGAACCGGGGGGTGAGGCTGCTGTTGAAACCGGGCGCGAGGGTCTTCACTGAGCTGATGACGAGATCCTTGCCCAGGGTGGTTTCGATTTGCACCTCCCCTTCCCGGTAGCGGAGCACGTACCAGCCGCCCAGCTCCTCCAGCTTGAAGGGAGTGCTCGGTTCGGGCAGGGGCGGCCTGAGCATGAACATGGTCCAGGTCTGGAAGAATCCGGTGGCCATCTGCTCCATGCCCCCGTAGATCTGCTTTAGGCCTTCGGCCACATGCTCGTTCTCTGCCTCCACGGTGGTGTGGGAGATGGATGCCTTCCCCTCGCGGTTCAGGACCAAGGTGAAGTGGATGCCGTTCAGTTTGTCCACCACACGGGTCAGGTCTTGGGGTTGCATTTTTTGGCCCGCGAGCAACGTCCTCCAATTGGGCACCATCTCGGATTTGAAGAGGCTCATCCGTTCCCGGTCGAGGCTGTAGTAGGCCTTCCGGGCCTTCTGCAACCACGCGGCCTGGTCGGCCTCCTGGGCCCCCACCAGGCTCGTGAGGCCCATGCAGATTCCCATCCGCCATCCGATCCCATTCATGATGCCTCCTCCGATCCCATGAACCGCAAGGCCCCGGGGACCCGGCCAAGGTATCGGCGCCGCTTCGGTGCTCCCTGATTTGGAGACGGTTCCCGAGGGGGCCCTCCCAATTTGAAGGCCTGTCCAATGGGGGAATCCTGTGCATCCTGTTAGGTAATGGCTTTTTGGAGCTTCCATGTCCGATCTCAAGACCACTGCCGGCCCCGCCCTAGGCAAGCTGCCCTCGGGCCTCGCCATCTGCACGGCGCAGTACGGCGGCGAGCGCACCGGTTTCCTGGCTTCCTGGGCCCAGCAGGTGAGCTTCGAGCCCGCCCTCGTGGCCGTGTGCATCAAGGCCGGGCGCCCCATCGAGAAGCTCATCGACGGCAGTGGCCACTTCGCCTTGAACATCCTGGCCGAGGGGGATTTCGCCAGCCTCAAGCGCTACGGCAAGGGCTTCGAACCCGGCATCGATCCCTGGGCCGAGGATCCCCAGAGCCTGATGGAGGGCCAGCCCGCCCCCGTCTTCGCCAACGGCTACGCCTACCTCGTGCTCAAGCACACGAAGGTGCTGGAGACGGGCGGCGACCACCAGATCCACATTGGCGAGCTGGTGGGCGGCGCCCTCCTCGACGCCGAGAAGAAGCCCTACGTGCACATCCGCAAGGATGGGTTCGGATACTGAGCCGGGACTCCGGTCCTTGGTCCTTGGTCCTTAGCTGGTACCGACCCAACGGATCTTCCCCGCACTTCGAACCGTAAGGAAGGAACCCGCGGCCAACGCATTCCGGCCAAGGACCAAGGACTTAAGGACCAAGGACCCAAAGGCCCCCATGCACCTCACCATCGCCCACAGCCCCGACAGCGACGACGCCTACATGATGGCCCCCCTGGCCTTGGGCTGGATGGATCCCGAGGGCTTCACCTTCGAGTTCGTCCGCAAGGACATCGAGCAGTTGAACACCGAGGCGCTGGAGGCGAAGTATCACGTCACCGCCATCAGTTTCGGGGCCTACCCGGAGCTGAAGGACCGCTATGCCCTGCTCACGGCGGGCAGCTCCATCCAGGAGGGCACGGGGCCGCTGGTGGTTTCGCGGGAACCCCTGCAGGCCGATGAGCTGCGGCACGTCACCATCGCCATCCCGGGCAAGCGCACGAGCGCCTACCTGAGCATGCGCCGCTGGTGCGACACGCTGGGCTTCGAGCCCAAGGTGGAATTGCGCCCCTTCGACGAGATCATGCCCGCGGTCCAGCGGGGCGAGTTCGAGGCGGGGCTGCTGATCCATGAGAGCCAGCTCATGTACCAGCAAGCGGGCCTTCACCTGGTGGAGGACATGGGCGCCTGGTGGAAGGCCTCCCACGACCTGCCCCTGCCCATGGGCGGCAACGCCATCCGCACGGACCTGCCCCCCGATGTGATCCAGCGCTTCGCCACGGTGATGCGCAAGAGCGTGGAGCTGGCCCGCGCGCGCCACTGGGAGAGCGTGGATTACAGCCAGTCCTTCGGCCGCGGCATGGATCGCGAGATGATCGGCCGCTACGTGAACGCCTGGGTGAACGATTTCACCGTGGATCCCGGCCCCCGGGGCCGCAAGGCCGTGGACCTGCTGTTGGGCCTGCAGGCCACCTGGATTCAGGGCTAATCCAGCGGGGGCGGCTCCAGCTCCTTCAACGCCTGGGCCACCGCCGCCTGCACATCCTCCGGCCGCACGGGCTTCCGGAGGACGGCGTTCACCTTCAGCTTGTTGAGCATCGCCGTGGTTTCCGCGTCGCCGAAGGCGGTGACCACCACCACGGGCATGTCGGGGTAGACCCGTCGCGCCATGCGGATCACGGTGCCGCCATTGGCCCCGGGCATGTTGTAGTCGGTGATGAGCAGGTCCGGAGCGTGCTTCTGGAGGATCTCCCCCACCTCGCTGGCGGCCAAGGGCTCCAGCACGACCACCTCATGGCCTGCCTTTTCGAGGGCGGCCCCCAGGATGGTGCGCATGATCTTGGCATCGTCCACTACGGCGATTTTCGCCATCCGAAGCCTCCGGAGGGGGCCCGGGTTGGTTCCCCTGGGTCAGCCTACTTCTTGAGCTCCGAGGCGGCGGTCACGTGTGCGGGGGCGTTGGGCTTGAGCCGCGCGGGCCGGGCGGGGAGGCCGATGGACACGGTGTAATCCGGCACGTCCTTGGTCACCAGGCCGCCGGTGCCGACCATGGCGTGGTCGCCCACCTTGGTGCCACTGAGGACGGTGCTGTGATAGGTCACTCGCGCCGCTTCTCCGATGACCGTGTCGCCGAGGTAGACGATGGCGGGTTCCACCAGATCGTGCCAGTGGCTGTAGATGTTGGCGTAATCGCTGATGCTCGCCTTGTTCTTGATGGTGATGCTGCCGCGGTCATCCAGCAGCACGAAACGGTGGATCACCACGTCATCGCCGATGCTGATGTTGTAGCCGAAGCTCCACTCGACGCCCGTGAAGAACTTCACGTTCTTGCCCACGGACTTGAAGATGTGGGGCGCGAGCATGGCGCGGAACTTCAGGCCGAGCCAGGTGTTCGCGTTGAGCGGGCTGTTGTCGAACATCTGCCAGAGCCAGGTGAGGGGCTTCACGGGGGCCCACTTCTCGGGATCGATCTCGCTGTAGTACTCGGCTTCGGTGGTGGCGTTCCGGGGATCGAGGTTCAGGTGGAGCACTTCCTCATGGATGTTGCGCGGCGCATCCGAGAGGCCGTAGAAGCCGCGAGCCAACTCGACGCACAGGGCGTTGCGATCGGTGCGGGGATCACGGATCCGGGCATCGATCTCCTGGAGCCAAGCTTCGAACTTGGCTTTGACATCTGAATTTTCCAGGTCGAGGGGGCGGGTTGCCACGAGGTCTCCAAAACAGAGCGGAATAGTCAACTTTAATAGCCTCCCCGGGACCTTCGCCACGGGAATGTCAAAAAAAGGGCGCCTCGGGGCGCCCTTTTTTCCGATCGAATCGAGGCTTTAGTGGTGGCCGTGCCCGTGATCGCCGTGATCGTCGCTGGGCTTGCCGATGAATTCCACCGTGCGGGCGGCGAAGATCAGCCAGCAGGCGTAGACGCCCAGGATCAGGAGGCCCAGGCCGAATACGGCGGGCCGGGCGGGCAGGAAGAAGGCCGAGCCGAAGCCGGCGAGGCCCACCAGCGTGGCGAGGGTGCCGTAGGTCATCAGGAAGGCGCCCCACTTCTTGGAGGGCTCGGGAGCCTGGCCCACTTCCTCGGGGAGCGTGCCCAGGGGCTGGGACACCTCGCCGGAGAGGTGCAGGCCCTGGAAGAAGAGCACGGCCGACAGGATGAAGTAGAAGACCAGGAACATCATGGGGAACTCCGCGATCCATTAGGAATACCACGCCCCGGCCGATGTCCAAACATTGGGGGTTGACCTAATCAATCGATTGATTAATCTGGTGGAGTTGTATTAATCAATCGATTGATTGAGGTCTTTGATGAGCGCCGAACCCGAACCCCGCAGTGATGTGAAGCAGCGCCTCGTGGAGGCGGCGACCCTGTTGTTCGCCCAGCGGGGCTTCGACGGCGTGGGCATCCGGGAGATCGCCACCGCCGCCGATGCGAATTCGGCCATGGTGGCCTACCACTTCGGCAGCAAGGAAGGTCTCTACCAGGCCGTGCTCCGCACTGGGTTTGAGAATGGGTGCGCCAAAGACCTTCCCCCGGCGCCCAAGGCGGACGAACCCGGTGCCTGGAATGCGGCCCTCCAAGGGCTCAAGGCCCACATCCGGACCATGGCCGCGGACCTGAAGCTGGGTGAGCACCCCTCGGAATTGGAGGAGGCGTTCATGAGCATCCTGATGCGGGAGTTGGGGCGCGTGGATAGCCCCTACCTGCCCGAGCTGGATCGGGAATTCATGGCCAACAAATTCGAGCAGCTCGCGGCCTGCCTGCGCATCCTCCGCCCG
>DATEZP010000035.1:0-36474 GCA_035255465.1 Holophagaceae bacterium | reverse complement strand
GATGGTTGGCACTCCAACCTCCATAGGAAGGCCCGGGATTTGGGCCTGGATCCGAGAGGTCGAAACCGTCAAGCGGGCGACGTCGGATGGACATGAAGCCTCGGCCCAGGAAGGGCCGGAACCTTCGACTCTAGCGCAGGAGGCCCGGAAGTCAAAGGGTTTCGTGGTAAAGGAGCCCTCCCTGGGGCGCCCCTTGGAAGCCCTAGGCCTTGTCCAGGGCGTCCACCTTGGCCTGGATCGAGGGGCTGTGGCAGGCGCACCCGCTGGCACACCCACCCGTGGAGGGGGCCTCCGGGGCCGGAAGGGAGGTCGTGGTGCTGGCGGCGGCCTTGCCGTCCCCATAGCCCGAGGCGTACCAGCCCCCGCCGGCGAGGGTGAAGGCCGTGCGGGATACCTGGCGGGCCATGCCCGAAACGCCGCCGCACTGGGCGCAATCGTGCTCCGTGGGAGCCGAGAAGGATTGGATCTTTTCTTCTTTCGCGCCGCAGACGGAGCAGCGGTACTCGTAGAGAGGCATGTCAAGATCTCCCGGGCGGCGTCCGCCGCAAGAGATCCATTGTAGCTCAAGGAATTCACCGTGCCGATGAGCCGTTTCTTCCAATCCCCCCAGGCCTTCCTCGAGGCCCATCCGGAATGGCGGGAGGGCGCCCGCAAGGGCCGCCTCTGCTTCACGAACGGCTGCTTCGACCTCCTCCATCCCGGCCATGTGGCCTACCTGGAGGATGTCCGGCGCATGGGCGACTTCCTCGTCGTGGGGCTGAACAGCGATGCCTCCGTGGCCCGCCTCAAGGGGCCGGGCCGCCCCCTCCAGGATGAAGGGGCCCGGGCCCGGATCCTCCTGGGCCTCCGGAGCGTGGATGCCGTGATCCGTTTCGCGGAGGACACCCCCCTGGAGCTGATCCAAGCCCTGGCTCCGGATCTGCTCGCCAAAGGCGGAGACTACACTCCGGACACAGTGGTCGGAAAGGACGTAGTGGAAGCTCGCGGAGGGAGTCTCGCCCTCATCCCCTTCCTGCCCGGACACAGCAGCAGCCGCATCGTGGAACGGATCCTCACGGGTCGAGGTGTGACGCTGGACTAAACCCATCGGCGAAATCAGCCTATCTTGATGCGAAGAGGCCCTCGGCGGCCGCTTGCCCATCCAGGAGCTCCCATGAAAAAAGTGATTCTCGCCCTCGCCTGTTTGAGTGCCACGGGTCTGATGGCCCAGACCCGCATCAACGGCGGCATGCAGGCCGGCCTCATGGCCCCCACCGGGGATTTCGCCGATAAGCGCGACGCGCTGGGTGATTACATCGGCGCTCATGACGGCCTCGGCATCCACTTCGGTGGCCACCTCGACTTCAACTTCACGCAGCACAGCCAGCTTCGCCTTCACCTCACGGTGAACGGCTTCGCCGGGAAGGAGCAGGACATCTACACCGGGGGCTTCTATGACGGCACCCGCCAGAACGGATTCTCCGTCGTCCAGTTCGGCGGCGACTACGTCCACAACTTCGACAGCCCCAACCGCGGCGGCTACTTCCTCGCGGGAGCCAGCCTGAACCAGGTGAAGTCCAAGTACGAATTCTCCAACTACAACTACCCCGACGACGAGCGCACCCAGTCCGGCCGATTGGGCGTCCGCATCGGCGGCGGTTACACCTTCAACCGGATCATCAGCCTCGAGGGCCACATCGACCACGTGAGCGTGGACAAGACCGGCACCGACGGCCTGGGCTTCGACGCCATGACCTGGGTGACCATTTCCGCCGTGTTCCGCTTCGGCCGCTGATCGCCTGAGCCCCCCAATGAAAAGCGCCGGGTGACCCGGCGCTTTTCATTGGGGTCGGAACCTCACACCAGCGGGGCCAGCAGTTCGCGGTACTTGGGCAGGGGCCAGAAGTCCACGTCGGTGCGATCCTCCAGCTGGTCCAAGGTCTCCCGCAGGTCATCCATGGCCTGGCGCACCTGATGCCCGAAGGCCACGGTGCGGGCCTGCAGGTTCTCCAGGGCTTCGGCGGTGGCCAGGGCCTGTTTCAGCGCCTCCAGGCGATCCTGGGCCTGCCCGAGCAGGGTGGTTTGGACGGAAAGGGCTGCCGTGAGGCTCGGGGGCAGGGCCACGCTGAGGGACGCCACCTTGCCCAGGCTCTCGGCCTTGGCGCCGAGATCGGAGGTGACGGAAGGGAGGATCTGCGTCTCAGTCATCTCGCGCAGCACCTGGGCTTCGATGTTCAGGGCCTTCTGGTACTGCTCGTGCCGGATGTGGATGCGGGCCTCCAGCTCCTCTTCCCGGAGGATGCCGGGCTTCGTGAAGACCTCCTTGGCCGCCTGCGCTTCGAAGATGTGAAGGGCGGCCACCGTGTCTTTGGCGTGGGGCAGCCCTCGCTTCTCCGCTTCGACCTTCCAGGCCTCGGAATAACCGTTGCCTTCGAAGCGCACGGCCTTCGTCTCGATGATGGCGGCCTTGATCACCACCATCGCGGCCGTCTTCACATCCTTGCCTGCCTTCAACTCCGCGGCGAAGCGGGTGTTCAGCGCTTCCAAGGCCTCGGCCATGGCTGCGTTCAGCACCGTGAGGGGCCAGGCGATGGGCTGGCTGCTGCCCACGGCGCGAAACTCGAACTTGTTGCCCGTGAAGGCGAAGGGGCTGGTGCGGTTGCGGTCCGTGGCGTCCTTCTCCAGGGCGGGCAGGTTCGCGAGGCCCAGGTCCATGACGCTCTTCTCCGAGGCATCCGCCACCTTGCCGGCCTCGATGGCATCCAACACGTGGGTGAGTTGCTTGCCCAAGAAGGCGCTCATGATGGCGGGCGGCGCCTCGTTGGCGCCCAGGCGGTGATCGTTGCCGGCGCTGGCGATGGCGGCGCGGAAGAGGCCCCCGTGATGCTTGATGGCCTTGAGACAGGCGCAGAGGAAGTAGAGGAACTGCAGGTTCTCCGAGGGCGTCTTGCCAGGCTCCAGCAGGTTGTGGCCCTCATCCGTGGCCAAGCTCCAATTCACGTGTTTGCCGCTGCCGTTCACCCCGGCGAAGGGTTTCTCGTGCAGCAGGATGGCGAGGCCATGGCGCTCACCCATGGCCTTCATCAGCTCCATGAGCAGCTGGTTGTGGTCGGAGGCGAGGTTGGCGGGCTCATAGATGGGCGCCAGCTCGAACTGGTTGGGGGCCACCTCGTTGTGGCGGGTCTTCACGGGAATGCCCAGTTTCAGGGCCTCCACTTCCATCTCCTGCATGAAGCCCAGCACCCGCTCCTTGATGGAGCCGAAGTAGTGGTCCTCCAGCTCCTGACCCTTGGGGGGGCGGGCCCCCTGCAGGGTGCGGTTAGCGAATTGCAGATCCGGGCGCTGCAGCGCCAATTCGAGGTCCACGGCGAAGTACTCCTGCTCGGGGCCGCATTGGGCCACCACGGAGCCGGCCTTCACGCCGAAGAGGGCCAGGGCCTCCACGCTGCGCTGGCTCACCACGTCCATGGAGCGAAGGAGGGGCACCTTATGATCCAGCGCCTCCCCGTGGTAGCCCACGAAGGCCGTGGGGATGCAGAGCGTCTTGCCCGCAGGGCCCTCCATGATGAAGGCCGGGCTGGCGGGATCCCAGGCGGTGTAGCCCCGGGCCTCGAAGGTGGCGCGCAGGCCGCCCGAGGGAAACGACGAGGCGTCGGGTTCGCCCTGGGTGAGCATGCCGCCCGAGAATCGCTCCACCAAGGTGCCCGGTTCATCCCACACCACGAAGGCATCGTGTTTCTCGGCCGTGGCTCCCGTCATGGGGCAAAACCAGTGGGTGAAGTGGGTGCAGCCGTGCTCCAGGGCCCACTCCTTCATGGACTGGGCCACCCCGTGGGCCGTGTCGGCGCTCAGGGGGTCGCCCTTGCGGAGCGCCTGTTTGAAGGCTTTGTAGGTCTCCTTGGGCAGCCGCTCCTTCATGGCGCGGTCGTTGAAAGTCAGGCTGCCGAAGTAGCTGCTAACCTTCGCCTCGTCGAGGCGCTGGATATCGACGGTGCGGCCCTTGGCCATAGGCCCTCCCCCTTTTGAAACGTTCAAGCCATCCCCTGTCAGCCCCACCGGGCTATTGGAGAATTCCGTTCAATGAGCGATGCAATCGAGGCCCATCCTAGCCCCAACCCACGGTCACCGGAAGGGGATTCGCGCGCACTCGCGTTGCTGTGGAAGACCCGGGAATGTCAGCGCCAGCTCCCCCGGGAGGCGGCCCTGGCCTGGGAACGGGCCGCCTTCGCCGAGGCCTTCGCGGATCCCGAACCTGCCCGGCGGGTGCGGGCCTTCCTGCACGGGGGGCGGTGACGGCCTACACTGGAGGGCCCCGCGCCAACCGGCGCGTGCCCGAGATGGATCCCCATGGTTGACTCCGCCCCCTACATTCCCGATCTGGACAGCATCCCCGCGGGCCTCGACCTGGTGGCCGAGATCCAGCGCCTGAAGCGCGACCGCAAGGCCGTGATCCTCGCCCACTATTACCAGGAACCCGAGATCCAGGATCTGGCCGACTTCGTGGGCGACAGCCTCCAGTTGAGCCAACAGGCCGCGAAGACGGATGCGGAAGTGATCGCCTTCTGCGGCGTGCACTTCATGGCCGAGACCGCCAAGATCCTGAACCCCACGAAGAAGGTCGTCATCCCCGACATGGACGCCGGCTGCAGCCTGGCGGACCGTTGCCCCGCGGACCACTTCGCCAAGTGGCTGGAGCAGTACCCGGGCCATGAGGTGGTCAGTTACATCAACTGCTCCGCGGGCGTGAAGGCGCTGTCCACGATCATCTGCACCAGCTCCAACGCCGTTCGCGTGGTGGAGAGCATCCCCAAGGACAAGCCCATCGTCTTTGCCCCGGACCGCCACCTGGGCAAGTGGGTATCCAACCAGACGGGCCGCGACATGGTGCTCTTCCCGGGCTTCTGCATCGTGCACGAGCAATTCACCCAGCGCCGGGTGGCGGCCCTCAAGGCCGAGCGGCCCGATGCCCTCGTCATCGCCCACCCCGAATGCGTGGAGCAGGTCTCCAGCCTCGCGGACTTCGTGGGCTCCACCGCCGCCCTCCTCCGCTTCGTGAAGGAACGACCCGAGAAGGCCTTCATCGTGGCCACCGAGGCCGGCATCCTCCACCAGATGCGCAAGGCCCGCCCCGACGCCGAGCTCATCCCCGCCCCGGCGGACAGCGGCTGCAACTGCTCGCTGTGCCCCTACATGAAGCTCAACAACCTGGAAAAGCTCTACCTCGCCCTGCGGGACCTGCAGCCGGAGATCACCCTGGATGAATCCATCCGCACCCAGGCCCTGAAGCCCCTCGAGCGGATGCTCGCGTTGGGGTGAGCCCGATCCGATAAGCTGGGAACACCCTCCCATCTCGGTGTTCCCCATGGCTCGTCGCACCTTCACCCGGTTCCGGTCCCTTCCCAGGCTCTCCGCCTCTCGGGGCCCCGCCAGCGCCTTCCTCAGCTCCTCCAGCACCCTCGTGCTCTGGCTGGTGGGCCTCGGCCTGACCGGATTCCTGCTGTACTACCCCCTCCAGTGGGCCTGGGACAAGACCCAGACCCATGCGCAGCCCTGGATGGATACCCAATGGACGCTCCTCGATCGCATCGAGCGAGATTGGCAAACCCTCGTGCTTCCCCCGGCCTTCGCCACGGGCACGGAGCCCCAAGTCCAGGCCTATCTGCAGCAGAACCTGCTGGTGGAGGCCCTGAGGGACCGCGCCACTGGGAAGATCTGGATCCAAAAGGACGGGATCCTGGTCCCCGGCGAGCAGCACCCCATGGGCGTGCGCTATGCCGGCTGGTACCAGATGGCCGAGCAAGCGCCCACCTTCCAGTGGTTCCCCCCGAAGGAGCTGAACCCCGACCGGAACCGCATCGCCGTCGCCATCCTCACCACGGACAAGTGGATGCTCATCAAGCGGTGGGCCCTGGGCAGCCCCCAGGTGGAGCAGCACCTCCACCGGCTGATCCCCAAGGATTCCCCCGTGCGGGTGGGCCTCTGGCCCAAGGCCCCCGAGCTCTGGAAGAAGGCCGAACCCTGGGGCGCCTGGCCCAACCTGCAACTCGATCCCTACCGCGCCAGACGGCACAACGGGATGTACAACGAGGCGACCACCAACGCCTATGGTGAGGGGTGGACCCTCTCCGTGTATCCCTCCTTGGGGGACCACCAGTCCTTCCGCTCCTTCTTCATGCGCAAGCTCTACTTCGCCTACGGGGTCGGCATCTTCCTCGGGTTGGGCGTCGCCGGTGCCGCCCTGTTGCGCACCCGGGCCCGTCAGCGGGCGGCCCTGGAATCGGATCGCCTGGCCTCCCTCACCCACAGCCTCAAGACCCCCTTGGCCATCCTCAAATTCCGCTGCGACAGCTTGAGGTTGGGCCGCCTGAGCCCCGATCAGACCGACGAGCAGCTGCTTCGCCTGGGCGCCGAGGTGGATCACCTCACCCTCGTGATCGATAACGGCCTGAGGGCCATCAAGGGCGACGAGGACAGCGGCCCCGCTTCGGAGGCCTCCCCGGCCTTCCTCCAGGAAGTGGCCCAGGATATCGAACCCGCCTTCGAATCCGAGGGCCGTGAATTGGAGCTGATCCTCTGCGAAGCCAGCGGCGAGGCCTCCCTCTCCACCCTCCGCAGCGCCCTCGCCACCCTCCTGGAAAACGCCCTCGCCCATGGTTCGGGCAAGGTGCAGATGGAAACCCGCAAGAACCGCGGCGCCCTGTCCATCTTCATCCGCGACCAGGGCCCCGGCCTCACGGCCTCCGAGCTGGAAGCCCTGGGCAAGCCCTTCCAGCGCTTCCGCTCCTCCGCTTCCGAGGGATTCAAACGGGAAGGCCTGGGCCTGGGCCTCAGCCTCCTGATCCAAATGGCGGAGCGTGAGGGCTGGGGGCTGACCTTCGAATCCATCCGGGACCAGGGCCTGAGCGTGGAGCTCCGGATCCGCCTCCATGGCGGCAAAGGGCTGTTCCAGAGCCTGCTGAGCCGGATGGATTCCAGGTCCATGCCCGTTCCATTGGAATCAAAATGAAACTTGCGTTTTTTGCCTAGACCATTCACCTTGGATGGCCGATTCCCTCCAGGAGATCCGATCCCTTGACCCGCATCCTTGTGGTCGAAGATGAGCCGAGCCTTCGCCAGCTTCTCGTAGAGAACCTGGTGTACGAGGGCTATCAGGTGGAGGCCGTCGCCGACGGCGCGCCCGCGCTCGCCGCCCATGAGGGCAAGCGCGCCGATCTGATCGTGCTGGATCTGATGCTGCCCACCATGGATGGCTTTCAGGTGCTGAAGCTCCTGCGCGAGCGCCGGGATGCCGTGCCCGTGTTGATGCTCACCGCCCGGGGCGCCGAGTTGGACCGCGTGCAGGGCCTCTCCCTGGGCGCGGACGACTACCTCGTGAAGCCCTTCTCCATCCTGGAACTGGTGGCGCGCATCAAGGCGATTCTGCGCCGGACCCGGCCCCTGGAGCGGCCCCTCATCCTGCGCTCGGGCCCCTTCCGCTTCGACCTGCCCCAGTTGCTGGCCTGGAAGGAGGAGCGCCCCTTGGAGCTCACCCCCCGGGAGTTCCGCATCCTGGAGATCCTCATCCACCATCCCGGCCGCACCCTCAGCCGCCAGGAACTGCTGCTCCAGGCCTGGGAGAGCGATGCCCGCCCCACGGCCCGCACCGTGGATGTCCACGTGGCCAAGCTGCGCAAGAAGCTGGGCGAGGATGGCGGCCACATCTGGATCGCCACGGTGGGCGGCGAAGGCTATCGCTGGACCACCCACGTGGAGCCCGAGGGCTGATTTCCACGTTCTTCACCGGTTCGTGACGGGAAGCCCCGAACCTGGGCTTCAATGAAGCATGACGAACGCCTGGAGCCCCCAGAGCTGGCAGGGCCTCACCGCCCTCCAGCAGCCCGAGTACCCCGATCCGGGGGCCTTGGAAGGCGTGCTCGCTCGGCTCCGCAGCCTGCCGCCCCTGGTGGGCCCCGGGGAAGTGGATCGCCTGCGCACCCTGCTGGCGGAGGCCGCCCAGGGCAAGCGCTTCCTCCTCCAGGGCGGCGACTGCGCCGAGCGTTTCAGGGACTGCCACTCCGAGGCCATCGCCGACAAGCTGCGCATCCTCCTGCGCATGTCCGTGGTGCTCACCCACGCGGGCCGCTGCCCCGTGGTGCGCGTGCTGCGCCTGGCGGGCCAGTATGCGAAGCCCCGCAGCGCCGGCACCGAACACGTGGACGGACAGGAACTGCCCGTCTACCGCGGCGACCTCATCAACGCGCTCGAAGCCTCGCCCGAAGGCCGGGCCTCCAACCCCGCGCGCATGCAGGAGGCCTACTTCCACGCCGCCGCCACCCTGAACCACCTCCGCTCCCTCATCGAAGATGGCTTCGCGGACCTGCACCATCCCGAACGCTGGGATCTGCCCGGTCGCACGGGCGAATTTCCCGCCTACCAGGAGGTCATCCAGGAAGTGCGCGCCACCCTCGACTTCCTGGAGGCCCTGGGCGGCGCCCGCCCCGGCGCCCTGGAACGCATCGAGCTGTTCACCTCCCATGAAGCGCTGCTCCTCCCCTTCGAGGCGGCCCTCACCCGCTGGATCCCCGATCGCCAAGCCTGGTACAACCTCAGCGCCGGCATGGTGTGGGTGGGCGAACGCACCCGGGCCCTGAACGGCGCCCACCTCGAGTACCTGCGCGGACTGCGCAATCCCCTCGGCGTCAAGCTGGGCCCCAGCGCCAAGCCCGAGGATCTGCCCAGGCTGCTGGCGTTGCTGGATCCCCAGCGGGAGCCCGGCCGCATCACCCTCATCACCCGCTTCGGCGAGGACGCGATCCGCACCGCCCTGCCCCCGCTCATCCACGCCGTCCAGACCACGGGCCATCCCGTGCTCTGGAGCTGCGACCCCATGCACGGCAACACCACCAAGGCCAAGGGGGGCCTGAAGACCCGGGACTTCGGCGCCATCCTCAGCGAGCTGAGCCAGGCCTTCGAGCTGCACCGGGCCCACGGCTCGCGCTTGGGCGGCGTCCACTTCGAGATGACCGGCGAGGAAGTCACCGAGTGCGTGGGCGGCAGTCAGGGCCTCACCGAAGCCGACCTGCCCCGGGCCTACGAAACGGGCTGCGACCCCCGCCTCAACGGGGCCCAGAGCTTGGAGATGGCCTTCCTCATCGCGCGGATGCTGTAGGGCCCAGGCCCGGCAATGCACGTGCCCCCCTCACCGCCGGGCGGAGGGTGCGAGGCGCCGCGGCGGCGCGGGGGCCTCCACCGAGGCGGATTGGGACCAGACGAGATCGCAATACCAGAGCGCCACCCTGAACCGCTCAAGGAACGCGATCTTCGCCCGGGTGCGAAGGGCACTGAGGATCGGATCGGCCACGGGTGCGGCCCCCGCCTCCAAGTCCGCGAGCCGGCGCGCCCGACCGCCAAGGTGATCCACGAGGGGATCCCAGCTCTCGGCGAGCATGGGGATCAGGATGTCCGCGATGGCTCGATTCGTCTGGGCGAGGTACAGGGAGCGCTCCACGTGTTGCTGCCCCGCGCGCTCATCCTTGGTCATCCCCTCGGTCCCTCCGCCAAAGAGGTCGGCATTCTCCACGTTGTAGCTGGAATCCAGTTTGCCTGAGCTTCGGAGGGGTTGCCGCGAGGCCGCGCTAATGACCTGCTTCGCCTTTTGTTTCGCAGCCTCGTACCCGGCGCCGTGACTTTCCGGTTGGCCGGAGGGGGAGCGGGTGGGCTTGGCCAATCCCCCCTCCACCAAGGCCGCCTGCCAGCCCTTCCAGACTTCCGCGAAGCCGCCTTCAAGGCGGGCGAATTGAACATCCTTCAGCACGTCCAGCCAGCCCGCCACCTCCCCCCGCGAAGCCTCGGGCACCTCCAGATCCTTCGCGAGCGCCCGGGAGGCCTCTGGAGTGGCGTAGAGGCGTTGCAACGAGGTGGAGAGTTCCTCCTGCGCGTACTTGATCTGAGCATGCACGCTGGCGAACCCCTTGCGCCCCTCGGCCACGCCCTTGGGCAGCGGGGGGAGGACGAGGGATCGTTCCGCCACCACCACCATGGCTTCGGGAACTTTGGGCTTGATGTCGGGAATGGGCGTCTGGGTCAGGAAAAGGGTGCAGGCCAATGGCAGCATCGGAAGTCCTATTCGCGAGGCGTTCAGGGATGGGGCGGGAGGGGTATGTTGGCGATCCCTTGAGCAGCAACCGCGCCAAAACGCCTGCCTCCCGAAATCCGAAGCCCTTTCCGCACCAGCTGGGCACCGCCCACCTCTCGCTTCATCCTGTCTGTTGCAAGGCGCGACATGCAGGCGCGAAGCGCCACAGCGAGGCCCGAGGCCATGTCGGGATCCCTGGGATCACGCCTTCGTCGCGCGGAGGGTGCTTGGCCCCGCCGGGGCTTGAACGGTCATTCATCGAGCCCGGCGCCTTGCCGACCTTGAGCGGGTCTTAAAAGTGCACCAGGAGACGAACTTCACCACCGCTGAAGTGGAATGGCTGAAGACCATGTCCGAGAAACACGCCTTCGCGGGAAATTTCAGAAAGGCCCTCGAATACCACCGACGATCCAAGGAGGAGAGCGATGCCATCCTCCACCCTGAGCTCACGCGGAAAATCCATGAGTCAGCGGCGGGCGCTGATCCGCACTTCCAGCGTCGCGGCAGCCCGGATTGACCTCATCTTGGCTGGCCCCCTAATTCGCCCGCTCTCGATTGCTCCGGCGCAGTTCAATCGAACTGCAGGCGCTCAATGCCCCACCCGAAGCCCTCCCGATGATGGATACCCGCACGGGATTGCGACCCGACGATTTTCCCTTCCGCACGTGGACCGGGATATCGAATGGATCCGAGGGGCCGGCGAGGGGTTCCTGCTCGTGGCCCGGCAGATCTCCCGGCTGATTGGGGGGCCCTCCCAAGCCGGGCATCCCGCGAAGGATCGGGCCCCTCCAGGATCGCCTTACTGCACGGTGGGGTGATCCAGCGCCCGGGCCAGGTGGGCCTGGAGGTGATCGGCACCCCACCGCAGATCGATGGCCGCCCCTTTGGAGAGGCTGGGCCAGGGGCGCAGGCGCGGGGCCGGCAGGAGCAGGTGCTCCCCGGGCTGGAGCAGGGGCAGGTCCAATCCGTTCCAGGCCTCCAGGGTCACTTTGCGCCGGTGGCCACCCACGGAGAGCTGGAGCGGGCCTACGCCTTCGGTTTCCAGCCAGGGGGAGAGCATGATGCGGCCCTCGCCCAGCAGCGCCATGCGCAGGCCCGCAGGCAGGCCACCGGCCTGGCCCACGAGGCAGAGGGTCGCCTGGGGCGTGCCTGGAAGGGCGTGGCCTTCCTTGATCAGCGCGCTGGGATCCAGGCGGCGGCCATCCAGCGCCAGGATGCCCGTCGGCGGGCAGAGCCGGGGAGTCCACCGGGCGGAGGCCAACTCGTCGGGAAGGATGCCACGGCTTTCCCACTTCTGGGCGTAGGCCAGCACCTGGCGGGCCCGGGCGAGGCCGCGGGGGCCCGACGCCAGCAGCGCATCCAGGGAAGGGGGCACCAGGGCGTGGGCCAAGGTCTCGGGATCGCCCTCGCCCAGCTTGGCGAGGCGGATGGCCTCCAGGGCCGTGAGGTCCACCATCCGCGTCGCGTCCGAAGGCAGGGGTGCGATCAGGAAGGTGCGGCCATCCCGGCGCCGGGCCTCGGCGAGGCGCATCAGCGCTGCCCCTCCATCCAGGCCCGCGTGTCCGGCCGGATGGGGGCGGGTTTCTGGGTGGCGAAGTCGAGCATCACCTGCACCGTCTTCGCCTCGGCGAACACGGCGCCATCCGAGGCCCGGAGCACCCGGTAGCCCAGGTCGAAACTGGTGGTGCCCACGCGGGTGCACAGGACTTCGATGCGCACTTCATCGGTGATGAGGATGGGCTGGCGGTAGTCCACCTCCACGCGGGCAATGAGGAAGCCCTCCTCCTCGAAGGCCCGACCCGCCAGATAGGCACGCCACCACTGCCAGCGGGCCACTTCGAGGTAGCTCACCATCACGGCGTTGTTCACGTGGTTGAGGGCGTCCAGATCCCGGAATTGGACTTCGATGGGGTGGGAGAACGTCATCCCCACAGACTAGGGCCTGTTCACCCTAAATCCACGCCTCCGTGGGGGAGCACCCCAGGGAGCAGGGTGCGATAGTTGAGGCATGTCCTCCGAGCGCCGCCCCTGGAATCCCGATAAGGCCTGGGCCGATCCCCTCATCGGGATCCTCGCCCTGCTCTGCCTCCTGGCCAGCTCCATGGCCCTGGCGACCCGGCGGCAGGCCGCCGCCCAGCCCCCCCGCGCCGTGAGCCTGCAGGGCCGCTTGATGGACTTGGCCCTGGGGGCCCAGATCGCCTTGGGCCTGCCCTCCGGCCGAGCCCCGGAACCCCGGGATCTGACCAACCCCTGGGATCGGGCCCTGGCCGCGGTGCTGGCGGCCGAATCCAAGGCCCTGGAACCCGCGAAGCGCCTCGTGCAGGCGGAGCCCCAAGACCCCGCCTTCAAGGCCGCCTTCGAAGCGGCCTACCTGCAGGGCACCTCGGGCACCCTGCCGCCCGCCGTGCGGGAAGGGCTCGGATCCGGACTGGCCTCCCGGCTCCTGGAGGCCCGCCTGGCCCCCGAGGGCACCCGGGCCAGCGCACGCAAGGCCGCCATCGAGTCCTACCACGCCCGCATCGCCACCCTGCTGGTGCTCGGCGGTTTGGTCTGCCTCCTCGCCTTGGGCGGCCTGGCCTACGGCATCCTGCTGGCGGCGAACTGGCCCCGGCCCGCGCCGGTGGGGCCGCGCTTCCCCCTGCCCGGGCGGGCCGTGGTCCTGGTCTTCCTCGGGTGGTTCTCGGGCTTCTTCCTGACCAGCCTCCTGGCCTCCAGCCTCGGGAGCGCCCTCCCGGCCCTCCGGCCCTGGACCCTCCCCCTGGCCTATGCCAGCCAGGCCGCCTGGGGCCTGTGGCTCATCCTCCAGGCCACGGGGCAATCCTTCCGGGAATTGCGGAGCCTGCTCTTCCCCGGCAGGTGGGGCACCAGCTTCGCCCACGCCCTGGGCGGTTGGGGTTTGGCCCTGGCGGCCATCGCCCTCCTGGGCCTCCTGCTCTCGCCCTTCCTGCGGGGCAAGGCCAGCCCCCAGGAGGAACTCGTGGAAGGCCTCCGGGCCGCCCATGGGCTCCAATCCGTGGTGCTCTTCCTCACCGTGGCCGTGCTCGCCCCCTGCTTCGAGGAGCTGATGATGCGCGGCTTCCTGCTGGGCCACCTGCGCACCCGCTGGAGCCCCTTCCCGGCCCTGGCGGCCACGAGCCTGCTCTTCGGCTTCATCCACCTCCAGCCCCTGGCCCTGCCCACCCTGAGCACCTTGGGCGCGCTGCTGGGGCTGATCCTGCTGCGCACTGGGGATCTGCGGTCCAGCATCCTCATCCACGGGGCCTGGAACGGCAGCATCTTCCTGCTGGTGAGGGCCCTTACCTGAAGTGGTTGTAGGTCCACCAGAACAGCTGGGTGAAGACCACGCCGAGCAGGAGCCCCCAGATCAGCCATTTCAGCAATCGGAGGTTGGGGTTCTCTTCTCCTTTGCGGGCCCTCATGGTGGGCATCTTGCCCGTGCGCCAGCGGAGATCCTCGGCGGGATCCTCGTCCAGGGGGATGGGGCCCGTGGAGGCGCCGGGCTGCGGCGTGGCGCGCCGGGCGGTGGCTTCCGGAGTCAGCATGGAATCCTGCACCAGGCGGCGCACGGGCCCCGTGTGGCCATCCTCATCCTGCCCCAGCAGCGTGAAGAGCCGGGCCTTGCTGTGCACTGCCAGGGGCATGGCGTCGATGAGCTCCTCAAGGAAGTCCACGAGGGTGGCGGGCCGATCGTCGGGGTCAAAGGCCATGGCCCGTTTGAAGACCACGCCCAGCTGGGGGGACATGTCCGCGGGCACGTGGGGGGGCCGCTTCAGGATGTGCTGGATGATGGCGGTGACGCTGGTGCCCGGGTGGGGCAGCTGGCCCGTGATGAGCTCGAAGGCCGTGGCCGCGAAGGCGTAGCGGTCTGAAGCGGGCGTAGCCTCCTGGCCCAGCAGCAGCTCCGGGCTGGCATAGGCCGGGCTGCCGATGAACTCGCCCACCTGGGTGAGGCGCAGGGCGATGGTCTGGACGGCTTCCTCTGAATCCGGATCGAGGACCCCCTGGATGGCGGGCTCGGCGCTGTAGCCGAACTGCCCGAAGGAGCGGGCGATGCCGAAATCCATGAGCTTGGCCCGGCCCACTTCGGCCCAGAGGATGTTCTCCGGCTTGATGTCCCGGTGCACGATGGCCTGCCGGTGGGCGGCCCGTAGGGCGCGGGCGCCGTGGATCAGGGCCTTCACCAGGGTCTCGGGGTCCAGATCCTTGTCCTTCAGGTGCTGGGCGAGGCTCTTGCCCTCCACGTATTCCATGGCGAGGAAAGGGCCCACCTCGGGATCCATGCCCACGTCATAGACCTGCACCACGTTGGGGTGGTTCAGCTGGGCGCTGATCTCCGCCTCCCGGCGGAAGCGCAGGAAACCCTGGTTCCGGGCCTCGCCGACCTCCTTGACCACCTTGATGGCCAGGCGCCGTTTGAGGATGGGATCCTCCGCCAGAAAGACCATGCCCATGCCTCCTTCGCCCAGGCTTCGTTTCACCTGGTAGCGGGCGATGGTGGGGGGAAAGGTTGGCTCTGCCATGGATGGGGTAGCCCTTATTGAACCATCCATCGGTGGTTTCGTGCCCAGACGGTAGAATGGACGGTCCGAATGGAGTATTCATGGCAGCCCTGCTGGAAGCGATCGAGATCAAGCGCAAGATGTTCTTCGAAATGGAGGGCGTGCCCTTCCATTGCCTGGACGTGGAGATCAGCACCCCCACGGCCCGCGGCGGCCAGACCCTCGTGCGCCTGAAGATGCGGAACCTCCTCACCCGGGCCGTCTTCGACAAGACCTTCAAGGCCGGGGACAAGTTCGCGGAACCCGATCTCATCATGAGCCCCGCCTCCTACCTGTACTCGGATAACGATGGTTCCCACTTCCTGGATCAGGAGACCTTCGAGACCCACACCCTCAATGGCGAGATGCTGGGCGACGCCCTGGACTTCCTCACGGAAGGGCTCATCGTGCAGATCCAGAAGTTCAATGGCAACCCCATCGGCCTCACCCTGCCCAATCAGGTGGAGCTCACTGTCACCTACACCGAGCCCGGCAACCGCGGGGACACGGCCTCCGGCGGCGTGCAGAAGAAGGCCACCGTGGAGACGGGCATCGAGATCCGCGTGCCCCTCTTCATCAAGGAGGGCGAGAAGGTGAAGGTGTCCACGGAAACCCGGGAATTCGCGGGCCGCGCGTGAAGTTGACCTCCCGGCTCCAGACGAAGGCGGTGCGGCCTTGAGCCGCAAGTACCGCCTCGGCCAGAGCCGCGATGCCCAGGACATGGCGGGGAAGGACGACTATTCCCGCGAGCGGAAGGTGGACAGCAAACGCCGCCAGCAATCCGCTGAACGCCTCCAGACGGGCATCGAGGCCCACGATGCGGGCGGCATGCTGCTGTTGCCCGATGCCTCGCCGTGGCTGCACCTCCCCGAAGCCATCCTCATCCAGCGCCACAGCCAGTGGGTGGATCTGGAACTGGCGGATCGCACCGTGCTGCGGGCCACCCTCAGCGGCAAGCTGAAGGGCGTGAAGCTCGTCTGCGGCGACCGCGTGCGCTACAGCCCCGTGCCCCTGGAATCCCCGGAACACGTGTTCGACACGAAGCTGCCCCAGGCCCAAGTCATCGCCGTGACGCCCCGCAAGAGCCTCCTCAAGCGGGGCGGCATCGATGACCGGGAGCCCTGGCAGCTCATCGCCGCCAACGCCGACGAACTCTGGATCTGCGCGGCCGTGGTGGATCCCCCCCTGCGCCCCGGCCTGCTGGAACGGGCCTATGCGCTGGCCCTGGACGCGGGCATCGGCTTCCGGGTCATCGTCACCAAGCGGGATCGCGCCTCCAAGAAGGACACGCTGCCCGAGCTGGATCCCTTCCGGGAGCTGGGCCTGCCCATCCACGAGACCTCCGCCACGAAGGGCGAAGGGTTGGAACCGCTGCGGGAAGTCCTGAAGGAACGCGTCGTCGTCCTCGCGGGGCACAGCGGCGTGGGCAAGAGCACCCTCGTGAACGCCCTGCTGCCTGAGGCGGACCTGCGCATCGGCGGTTTGACCAAGTTCGGCACGGGCAAGCAGACGACCACGGCGGCCCGGTGGCTCCCCCACCCCGCCGGCGGCACCCTCATCGATACCCCCGGCATCCGCACCCTCAGCGTCCGTGGCCTTCCCCGCGAACTGCTGGCCCAGGTCTTCCCGGAGTTCGGCCCGGAGGTGCTGGAGGATCCCCAGGCCTTCGATGCCAATGACGAGGAGGTGCTCGACGCGCTGGAATTGGACTACCCCGAGCGGTTGCAGAGCCTGCAGCGGCTCTGGTCGGAGATGGCCGAGCGCAACCCCAACCAGAACCAGCGGGGCGGCTGATGCAAGATCGGATGCAGGGGGACTCCAGGGTCCTCGGCCTCGTCTACAAGGCGGTCTTCGGCACCCTCTTCCCCCTCTTCGAGTTCGCCGCCCGCAGTTTCACGCGCCGGGAACGGGGCCTGGAGATCTGCGATCAGGTGATGGAGGCCTTCGTCGCCCTGCGCCCCAAATACCTGGAGGCCGTGAAGGGCAACATGGCGCAGGTGACGGGCCTGGGCCACGATCACCCGGAGGTGGAGCGCCTGGCCCGGCAGATGGTGAAGCAGCACACCTATGCCTGGCTGGATTTCGTCTGGTTCGGCCAACGCCCCCCGGAGGCCGCCATGGATAACGTGGCTTCGCTGGAGGGCATGGAACGCCTGGATGCGGCCCTGGCCGAGGGCAAGGGGGTCATCCTGCTCACGGCGCACGCGGGGAATTACGAACTGGGCGGGCTGCTCCTGCGCAGCCGTGAACTCTCCGTCCACGCCGTCTACAAGCCCGACCGCTTCGAGGCCGTGGAGAGCCTCCGCACCCGGATGCGGGAGGCCGCGGGTGTGGTGGGCATCCCCGTCACCGAAGGGGGCTTCTCCACCCTGCCCCTGGTGAAGGTGCTGCGGGAGGGCAAGCTCGTGGGCATGCAGGGGGATCGCGATTTCAGCCTGAACGGCCTGCCCATCCCCTTCTGTGGGCGGGAGGCCTACTTCCCCCGCGGCCCCTGGGAATTGGCGGCCATGACCGGGGCGCCCATCCTCTCGACGTTCTTCTACCTGGACGCAGAGCACCGCTTCCACGCCCGTTTTGGCGAACCCATCCGCATCTCCGGCGTGCGGGGCGAGCGCATGCAAAGCATCGAAGCCGGCATGCGGGCCTACGCGGCCGATCTGGAGGCCTTGGTGCGCCAGGATCCCAGCCAGTGGTACTGCTTCTACCCCTTCTGGGACGACCCCGCGCGCCTGGAGGCCGCTCAGGCCCAGGGATCCGGGGAATAGCCCAGGCGCACGCCGCCCAGCAGGTGCCCCTTCAGCACGTCGAAGTTGGCGCTGAGGTCGAAATCCCTCGGCATGATGTAGCTCGGATGGCGTACGGTCATGCGGCGGGGCGCCTGTTTGCCCGCGCCCTTCGCGGCGGCCTCCGCCCTCCCTCCCATGACGGGCTGCACGGGATAGCCCACTTTGTAGAAGGCCCGGGCGATGAGCGCGGAACAGATCACCTCGCGGCTGCTGGAGCTGCCCAGGTAGAGGGGCCGCCGCCGCAGCTTGCGGGGCAGGAGGTGGAAGGGCGTGAGGTAGCGGGCCAGGTCGAAGATGTTGCGCCGGTCGTAGCGCACCCCCAGGTGCAGCAGCATCTCCGTGAGCACCCGCTCCAGGTCTTCCGGCACGAGGCCGTGGGGGCGGCACACGCGGATGTTGTGGTGCTCGTATTTGGAGAGGGGCACCACGATCACGCCCTCCCGCATGTCGCTTTCGATGACGAGGTGGGCGGCGTCCGCGCCCCAGCGTTCCAGGGCCGCCTCCGCCCGGGGGCCGCCCCAGCGCAGGAGCGAATCGCCGATGTACATGGCTGCGTGGCTCCAGCTGCTCTGGGTGAGGTACATGATCACCTGGCTGATGCGGCTCTTGCCCTCCACCAGCACCACGTCCCCGGGGTGGACGTTGGCGTGCAGGAGGTCCATGTCATTGGGCACGCGTCGCTGGTACCCGGGCAATTCCGCCGTGAGGTAGCGGATCACCCAATCATTGAGGGCCTGGTGGATCATCATGGCGCGTTCCCCTCCGCGTCATCGGCGCCCCCGCGGCCCCCATGAACCCGGATCAGAAGGCCACCTTCGTCTGGCCCGCGGACGATTCCGGGGCCGCATCCGCCGCCTTCTCGCCCCCCGGGGCGAGGACGGAAGCAAGGCAGGCACGTCGCGACATGGGAAGCTCCGGGAGGTTCCCGCCAGCATATCCCCGAACCCCCAAAGGGGGCGCCCGCTCCACCCCCACACCAGCCACCACAGCCCAATCAGGGGGGGACGAAACGGACGCCGGCGATCAGGATGCCCTGGGAATCCCGAGCCCCTGCGCCCCTGGCCCGAACTTCCCCCGGCCGCCCCATCCGCCTGGGCCAACGGTCGACTGGGACGGCCCGTCAGAAGCGCCCGCTGCGCCGGAACCGCGCCTCATCCCGCCGCAGGGTGAACCAGGCCACGGCCCGGGCCACGCCAGGCAGGCGGAGCAGCGGTGCTGCCCAGGCCCAACGGGGCAATCGGGCAGCCAGTTCCGGCAACAGGGCCGGCCCCTTGAACACCTTCCGGGTGGCCAGGTCCAAGCCGTGCAGTTCCCCGTGCAGGCGCAGCCCCGCCAGCTCCGGAGCCATGCGGGCCAGTTCCGGATGCTGCAGGGGGAAGGGCACCAGCAGGCCCCGGGTGTCCGCCGCCTGCAGCGATTCCGCCCGCTTCACGCAGAGGCTGCACTCGGCATCGTAGGCGAGGACCAGGGGCCCGAGGGGCATGCTATGCGTGAACGGGAACGGCCTGCAGAGCCTTCACCCACATGGGCAGGGTGCGGGCGCCCTTGGGGGGCTCGATGGCCTTCTGGTAGCGGCGCAGTTCCCCATCGTGGTTCACGATGAAGTCGCTCTCCTCCACGAAAGAGGTGAGGGGCAGCCAGGCCGTGGCACTGCGGCCCAGATCGCTCTGGAACGTCTCGAAGGCCAGGCTGAAGGGCGCCGCCATGAGGATCTGGTTCAGGAGGTTCTCCTCCTTGGCGCTGCTGAACTCGCTGTCGTGGAGCACCACGACGCCCTTCACCTCGCCATTGCGCACCTTGCCAAGCAGCTCCTCCAGCTGGGCGAAGCGGAAGCCCCGCTCCGAGAAGCCCCGGCGGTTGAGCACGCCATCGGCGCTGGTCTGCAGCTTGGGAAGGACCACCGGGATGGTCTTGTCGCCGCTGCCGTAGCGGAGCCCCTCGGTGCTGGCCAGCTCGCCCAGGCGCTGGGCGGCGTCGCAGCCGAAGGTGCCCTGCCCGATGACGGCCACGGGGCCGCCGGCGGCCAGGAAGGCGTCGCGCACGGCCTCGAAGGATGTGGCGGCGGCCTTCAGGCGGGGGTGGGTTTCGCGGTCCGCGGCGTTGTAACGCTCATAGGCGCCACGCTCGGCGTCGCTGATGAAGAAGGTGTCCTTGCGACCCTCCAGGGCCCGGGGCCGGAAGCGGAAGATCTGGTTGCCCTCGTGGTCGATGGTGATGGGGCTGCCCAGGGCGCTGTGCCGGCTGATGCTGGGGGTGTGCTTGAGGTACCAGACCCGCTTGCGGAAGCGGAAGTCGCGGCTGGTGAGGGCGCCCACGGGGCAGAGGTCCACCACGTTGCCCGCGTAGGGGTTGTTGTCCAGGCTCTTGCCGCTGTAGGTGGTGACTTCCAGCTTGGAGCCGCGCTGGGCCACGGTGAGCTCGGCGCCGCCGCTGATCTCCTGGGTGAAGCGCACGCAGCGGGTGCAGTGGATGCAGCGGTTCTTGTCAATGACGATCTTGCCGCCGAGATCTTCGTAGCGGTACCGCCGCTTCGTCTCGTGCATGCGGCTGTCGCCACTTCCGTAGTTGTAGCTGTAGTCCTGCAGCTTGCACTCACCGGCCTGGTCGCAGATCGGGCAATCCAGCGGGTGGTTGATGAGCAGGAACTCCATCACGCCGGCCCGGGCGTCGGCCACCTGGGGCGTGTTGGAGAAGATCTCCATGGCCAGGCCTTCGGGGTTGTCCTTGGGGGCCGGGCCCACGGTGGTGGTGCAGCTGGTGGCGAGCTTGGGCTGGCCCTTGATCTCCACGAGGCACATGCGGCAGGTGGCCACGGGCGTCAGGGCCGGGTGGTAGCAGTAGTGGGGGATGTCCACCCCCGCATCCCGGCAGGCGTCCAGGACCAAGGTGCCCACGGGCACCTCGCGCTCGATTCCGTTGATGGCGATCTTGGGCATGGAATCCCCGATTTCAGACCCTTCAGGATGCGGCAGGGGGGCCTGCCGGATCAACTAAGGGCTTTGCACGGGTGACTTTCCTCGCCCGACCTTCGACCCGCGTCACAAGGGGCCTACAGGTTGGCCTGCCCCACGGGGCCCACCAGGCAGTTCCTGCAGAACTGAAGGAAATCCTTCAATTCCGGGTAATCGAGCTTCACGTCAGCCGGGACCACGTTGGGGATCCGGATGCGCTTCCGCAGCTCCCCCGTAGCCTCCAGGCTGAACTCGAACCAAGCCCGGCGCTCCTCCTCGGAGCTCAGGACCAGGGCGATGACCCGCCGCTCGAAATAGAGGCCGGGCCGGAAATCGACCCCCTCGATGGCCTTCCACTCGGGCACGTGGCCCCGCTTCACGAAGGCCTCGCGCAGCTGCTCCAGGGTGTGCTGAACGGTGAATTCCACCTCGACCTGGACGTCCATGGATCCCTCCCTGGGAGCGATATCGGTCCTTTCCTTTCGCAACCCAAGCAATGAGGGCTTTCCGGCCGGGGGACCCCTGTTGGACAATCAAGGATTCGGGAGACGCCCATGCCGAACGCCCTCCTTTCAGTCCACGACAAGTCCGGACTGTTGGATCTCGCCAAGGAGCTCAAGGCTCTGGGCTGGGGTCTGCTCGCCACCGGAGGCACCCTGCGGGTGCTCCAGGAGGCGGGCCTGGACGTGCAAGAAGTGGCCGCCTACACCGGGGCCCCCGAGTGCTTCGATGGCCGGGTGAAGACCCTCCACCCCAAGATCCACGGCGGCCTGCTGTACCGCCGGGACCTGCCCGCCCACGTGAAAGACGCCAAGGCCCAGGGCATCGAGCCCATCGACCTCGTGGTCATCAACCTCTACCCCTTCGAGGCCACCATCGCCAAGGAGGGCGTGACCCAGGAGGAGGCCATCGAGCAGATCGACATCGGCGGCCCCTCCATGATCCGCAGCGCCTCCAAAAACCACGCCTCGGTGACGGTGCTCACGAATCCCAGCCAGTACGAGCCCTTCATCCAGAAGCTCAAGGCCGGCGCCTGGACCCTGGAGGATCGCCGGGCCTGCGCCCTGGCCGCCTTCCAGCGCACCGCCGCCTACGATGCCGCCATCAGCGCCTGGCTGGAGAAGCAATTCGCCCACGAGGACGCCGAGGAGGGCCTGCCCACCCGCCTGAGCCTCCTCCTGACCCAGGAGCAGAGCCTCCGCTACGGCGAGAACCCCCACCAGGCCGCCGGGTTCTATGTGCGCCCCGGCGGGTCCCCCGAGGGCATGGCCGCCTGCAAGCAGCACCAGGGCAAGGAACTGAGCTTCAACAACCTGCTCGACAGCGACGCCTGCGCCCGCCTCGTCTGGCAGTTCCAGGCCCCGGCCTGCGTCGTGGTGAAGCACAACAACCCCTGCGGCGTGGCCTACGGCGCCCACCCCCTGGAGGCCTTCCTCCGCGCCCAGAGCGGTGATCCCCTCAGCAGCTTCGGCGGCATCGTGGCCTTCAACCGCCCCATCGGCGTGGAGGTGGCCCGGGCCATGACCCAGAGCTTCTTCGAGGTGGTGCTGGCCCCCGGTTTCACGGGCGAAGCCTTGGAAGTCTTCGCCGCCAAGAAGCAGCTGCGCCTCCTGGAGACCCCCCACGGCTGGCCCACCGCCGCCGGCGGCCTTGACCTCCGCAGCATCGGCGGCGGCTACCTCGTGCAGGCCCCCGACGAGGCCTTCAAGCCCTTCGAACTGTGGGAGGCCAAGGCCACGGGCCGCGGCCCCAAGCCCCTGGCCGAGGACCTCATCCTCGCCCAGAAGGTGGCCAAGGCCGTGAAGTCCAACAGCATCGTCATCGTGAAGGAGGGCGCCACGGTGGGCATCGGCGCCGGCCAGATGAGCCGCGTGGACAGCGTGGACATCGCCTGCCGCAAGGCCGGCGACCGCGCCAAGGGCGCCGTGCTGGGCAGCGATGCCTTCTTCCCCTTCGCCGATGGCCTCGAGCTGGCCGCCAAGGCCGGCGTCACCGCCTTCGTCCAACCCGGTGGATCGCTCCGCGACCAGGAAGTCATCGCCGCCGCCCAGAAACTCGGCGTGTGGATGTTCTTCACGGGCATGCGGCACTTCCGGCACTAGAGAGATTCACCACCAAGACACCAAGACACCAAGGACGACTTGGCTTTTCTTGGTGTCTTGGTGCCTTGGTGGTTCGCTTCCTTCTTCAGGTCTCCCCATGAAAACCTCCGAACTCCGCAAGCGCTTCCTCGACTACTTCGAGAAGAACGGCCACCGCCGGGTGGTCTCCAGCTCCGTGGTGGGCCCCGCCGACGATCCCACGGTGATGTGGACGAACTCGGGGATGATCCAGTTCAAGGACGTGTTCTTGGGCAAGGAGAAGCGGGACTACTCCCGCGCCACCACGAGCCAGAAGTGCCTGCGCGCGGGCGGCAAGCACAACGATCTGGACCAGGTGGGCTTCACGGCACGGCACCACACCTTCTTCGAAATGCTCGGCAACTTCTCCTTCGGCGACTACTTCAAGGCCGACGCCATCAAGTACGCCTGGGAGCTGGTGACGGGCCCCCTCGATCAGGGTTGCCTGGGCATCGACCAGAGCCGCCTCTGGGTCACGGTCTTCGAAGGCGCCGACGGCGTGCCCGCGGATGAGGAGGCCGAGGCCATGTGGCGCGCGGCGGGCGTGCCGGCCGAGCGCATCGTGCGCGGCAACAAGAAGGACAACTTCTGGCAGATGGGCGACACGGGCCCCTGCGGCCCCTGCTCCGAGATCTTCTACGACCGCGGCGCCCACTACGCTGGCGACGACTTCCCCAACGGCGAGGGCGACCGGGTCATGGAGATCTGGAACCTAGTCTTCATGCAGTACGAGCGGGACACGAAGGGGAACCTCACCCCCCTGCCCAAGCCCAGCATCGACACCGGCATGGGCCTGGAGCGCACGGCCTCCATCCTGCAGGGCAAGGACAGCAACTACGAGATCGACCTCTTCGAGCCCATCTTTCGGGGCATCTGGAAGGTGGCCCGGGTGAAGGCCGAGGATCGCGCCGAGCACACCAACCGCACGGCCTCCCAGGTCATTGCCGACCACGTCCGCGCCGCCACCTTCATGACCTTTGATGGCGTGGTGCCTAGCAACGAGGGCCGCGGCTACGTGCTGCGCAAGATCGTGCGCCGGGCCCTGCGCTTCGGCAAGAAGCTCAACATTGAAGGACCTTTCTTCGCGGGCCTCGTGCCCACGGTCTTCGAGGCCATGGGCGACGCCTATCCCGAGCTGCAGCCCGAGCTGGCCCGCATCCAAAAGGTGCTGGCCCGGGAGGAGGGCCAGTTCAGCGTGACCCTCAACGCCGGCCTCAAGGTGCTGGAATCCCTCGATGTGGCCAAGGGCGTGACTGGCAGCGACATCTTCAAGCTCTACGACACCTACGGCTTCCCCGTAGACCTCGTGGAGGACTGGGCCAAGGAGCGCGGGATCCCCTGCGACCTGGAGGGCTTCCAGAAGGAGCTGGCCCAGCAGAAGGCCCAGAGCCGAGCCTCCATGAAGGCCCACGACCAGCGCCTCCAGGGCGACTTCGCCGTGCTGGCCGAGCTGCCCGCCACCGCCTTCCTGGGCTACCAGGGCACCATGGGCGAGGGGAAGGTGCTCGCCCTGTTCGACGCCCAGAACAAGCGCGTGGCCTCCCTCTCCGGGGAGGGCTCCGTGCTGCTGGACCGCACCCCCTTCTACGCCATGGGCGGCGGCCAGGTGGGTGACGCCGGCACGCTGACCTTCGAGGGCGGCGCCGCCACGGTGCTGGACACCACGGCCCCCGCCGCCAAGCGCCATCTGCACAAGGTGATGGTGACGGGTTCACTGAAGGAGGGCCAAGCCGTCCACGCCGCCGTGGACGCCGAGCGCCGCGCCCGCACCCAGGCCCACCACACGGGCACCCACCTGCTCCACGCGGCCCTGCGCGAGGTGCTGGGCACGCATGTGAAGCAGGCGGGCTCCGTCGTGGATCCCGAGCGCCTGCGTTTCGACTTCACCCACTTCGCCCCCATCGAGCCCGAGCAGCTGGCCGAGATCGAGCGCCTCGTAAATGACGAGATCCGCAAGGCCACGGCCACCTGCACCGAGGAGCTGCCCATCGACGAGGCCCTGGCCAAGGGCGCCATGGCGCTGTTTGGCGAGAAGTACGGCGAGAAGGTGCGCGTGCTGGACGTACCTAGCTTCTCCATCGAACTCTGCGGCGGCACCCACGTGTCCAACACGGGCCAGATCGGCCTCATCAAGGTCACCTCCGAATCGGCGGTCGCCTCGGGCGTGCGCCGTCTCGAAGCCGTGGCCGGCGCCGCCGCCCTGGAACATTTCCAAGCGGACGAAGCCCTGCTCACGGGCCTCAGCCGCCAAGCCAACACGGGCCGCGACAAGCTCATGGAGTTGGTGCCCGCCAAGGATGCCCGCATCGCCCAACTGGAGCGCGAATTGAAGGAGGCCAAGCTCAAGGCCGCCTCCGGCGGCGGCAGCGCCGAACAGGTGGAACAGGTGAACGGCCTCACCCTCGTCACGGCCTCCGTCGAGGGGCTCGAAGGCAATGCCCTGCGCGAACTCATGGATCAGGTGCGCACGCGCCACACCAGCGCCGTCATCGCCCTGGCCTCCGCGGTGGACGGCAAGGTCGCCCTCCTCGTGAGCGTGGCCCCCGAACTCACCCCCAAGGCCGATGCCGGCGCCCTGCTCAAGGCCATGACGGGCCCCGTGGAGGGCCGCGGCGGCGGCAAGAAGGATCTGGCCCAGGGTGGCGGCACCAAGCCCGAAGGCCTGCCCGCCGCCTTCCAGGCCCTGCGCGCCGCGCTGGGCTAACCCCCCCGGCGAACTGGGAGGGCCTTTCCGACGCTCGGGAAGGCCCTCCCAACTTCATCCCCAGGACCAAGCCTGCCGAAACAACCTGGGCATGCTTCCCCTCCGACGCCTCCTCCTGCGCGATCTGCTGGTCCTCGTGGGGGCGGCGGCGGCGCTGATCACCTTCAGCCTCTGGTGGGGGCAGCGGGCGAGCCTGCGGGAGCAGGCCGAGGCGCGCACGTCGCTCCTGGTGGATCACCTGCGCTCGGATCTGAACGCTGCCATGAGCCAGGTGGAAGGGCTCGGGGCCACCCTGGAATCCCTGTGGTCCGAAGGCACCTTGCAGCTGCCCGCCACCGAGGGGGAGGAGCCCCAGCTGCACGCCTTGCTGCGTCAGCACCCCCTGGTGGCCGCGGTCTTTTTCGTGGATGAGCGGGGTGAGGGGATCTTCCTCTCCCGGGCCAACCTGGAGGATTCCCTTTCCCAGCGCTCCCTGAACAGCTTCCGCCTTCAGCAGGATGCAGGCACCTCCTGGATGACCACACTCCGGCGCTCAGGCCGGCCCTTGGCACCCCGGGACCGCCCGCCCCGGGAGGTCTACCTGGACGCCACCACCCGGCCCTGGTTTGTGGCAGCCCGGCAGAGCCCCGTCTCCCTCTGGGTGGATCCCTATCCCTTCTACGGCACCAGCCTCACGGGGATCACCTTCGTGGTGCCCCTGCGGGGCCCCGGCGGCGCCTTCAAGGGCGCGCTCTGCCTCGACTTGATGCTGGAGGATCTGACGGGACGCTTCTGGGCCGCCCACCCCACGCCGGGCAGCCTCATGGCCTTGGTGGATGGCCGGGGTCGCATGATCCTCCCCCCCAAGACCCCGACCCTCCGGGATCCCCTGCGCCGCGCCCAGGCCTTCCTGCAGCCCCTGGACTCCGCCACCTACCCCGTGCTCTCCCGGTTGTGGAACCAGAGCGACGACCTCGTCTGGCAGGACCGGGGCCTGGGCATCCGCCGCGCGCTGCGGCCCACGGGCTCCCCGGCCTGGACCCTGCTCATGGCCATCCCGGAAAAGGAGCTGTTGGGCGGTGCCCAGCGCCGCCTCCTCTTGGCCCTGGGCGTTTGCGTGTTCATCCTCCTCCTCGTGGGGTGGCACTCGCTCCGCCTGGCCCGGCGCTTCGGCAATCCCCTGCGGGACCTCTCCCGGGCCGCCCTACGACTGGGCCAGGGGCAGGTGCCCGCCATCCCCGATACCCCCATCGCCGAGATCCATACCCTGGGCGAGGCCCTGCACCGGGCCGGCGAAGCCCAGCAGGATCGGGCCCGGCTCCAGCAGCAGCTGCAGCACAGCCAGCGGCTGGAAACCTTGGGAACCCTGGCCGGGGGCATCGCCCATGACGTGAACAACCAGCTCGGCGCCATCCTGGGCCAGCTCTACCTCGCGCGGGAGGTCCTGCCCCCCCAAAGCCCCGGCTCCCTTCGGATCCTCCGCGCCGAGGAAGCCGTGGAGCGCTGCGCCCAGACCACCAAGGCCCTGCTGGCCTTCAGCCACAACGCCCAGGCGGATCTGCGCCCGTTGGATTTCAACCGCCTCATCCAACGCACCGCGGGGCTCCTGGATCGGATCCTCGGCGGCCTCGTGCGGGTGGAACTGGATCTGGATCCCGATCTGCCCAGCATCCTCGGCGAGCCCCTCCAACTGGAGCAGGTGCTCATGAACATCGCCGTGAACGCTCGGGATGCCATGCCCGAGGGGGGGAAGCTCACCTTCCGGACTCGCCCCGCCAGCGGCAATCAGGTGGCCCTCACCATCACCGACACGGGCCGGGGCATCCCCTCGGACGTGCTGCCCCACATCTTCGAGCCCTTCTTCACCACCAAGCCCGTGGGCAAGGGCACGGGCCTCGGCCTCGCCATGGCCTTCGGCATCCTGCGTGCCCACGGCGGCAGCCTGGACGTGGAGAGCACTCCGGGCCTCGGTTCCACCTTCACCCTCCACCTGCCCGCCTCCGGCGCCGAGCAGCCGGAGGTCAATGACCCGCACGTGCAGGTGGAGTCCGAGCTGGGGCCCCTGGCAGGCTTGCGCATCCTCGTGGCCGAGGACGAAGTGGATCTGCGGGAGACCCTCGCCGACGCCCTTACCATCGCCCGGGCCCAGGTTGAGACGACCCCCGACGGCGATCAGGCCTGGCAGCTCTTCCAGGCCACCAGCTACGACCTCATCCTCAGCGATCAGCGCATGCCCCTGTGCACGGGCATGGAGTTGCTGCGGCGCATCCGGAGCACGGGTTCCACCATCCCCTTCATCCTCGCCAGTGGCCAGGATCTGGAGCCCTTCCGGCCCGAGCTGCAAGACGATGCCGCCACCCGGCTCCTACCGAAGCCCTTCTCCGTGGCCCGGCTCATGGAGCTGGTTCAGGAATTCGGGCTCACCCGCCCGAACGCCTAGCCGAAGGTCTGCCGGGCCTCCCAGAGGTCCCTCTGGACCTTGAGCCCCTCCGGGAAGTGCTCCAGGAAGTCCCGGCGGAAGGCCGGGGCGTGATCCAGGAGGTAGCGATCCAGATCCTCCCGGCGATGGGCCCGGTAGCGGGTCCGGAAGCGCGTGGCGGAGGCCGCTTCGAACGTGATGTCCGCGAAACAGCCCGTGGCGAAGATCTCGGGGATGTGTTTGCGCCGCATGTAGGCCTCGAAGGCCTCGCTCGCATCGGGAGTCGTCTCCACCTGGACCTCATAGGTGTACATCGGCGGCTCCTATTTACGGAAAGTGAAGAAGATGGCCCCCACCAGGCAGCAGGCGGCCCACAGGTGGTTGAGGGTCAACCGCTCCTTCATGTAGCCCACCACGAATACCCCGAAGACGAGCAGCGTGATCACCTCCTGCATGACCTTCAACTGGGGCAGCGTGAACCGCCCGTAGCCCAGGCGGTTGGCGGGCACCGCCAGGCAGTATTCGAAGAAGGCGATGCCCCAGCTCCCGAGAATGGCGATCCACAGCGGCGCGGCGTGTTCCGCCTTCAAGTGGCGGTACCACGCGAAGGTCATGAAAACGTTGGAGGCGATCAGAAGGAGGATGGTGCGCATGGAGGATTCGGGTCGGAGCCTCAGCAGACCGTGCAGGGTCTGAGCCGAAGGGCGAAGAGGACGTTGGAGGCGATGAGGAGGAGGACGGTGCGCATCGTTAGCTTCCACCCTACCTGCTCCGGGCCTCAAACCGGATCCGTGGCCCCCTGGATCTTGGCCACCAGCTCCTTGGGGCTGTAGGGCTTTTGGATGAACCCCCGGAGGCCGGGCTCCTGGAAGCGGCTGAGGGCATCCTGCTCGGTGTAGCCCGAAGAGAGGATCACGGGCAAATCGGGACACAGCTCCCGGATGCGGCGGAAGGCACCTTCACCGCCCAGGCGGGGCATGGTCATGTCCAACAGCACGAGGCTGATCTCCGAGCCCCGCGCCTCCACTTCCTTCACGGCATCCAGGCCATCGGCCGCTTCGATCACTTCGTAGCCGCGGGCTTCCAGGGCCTGGCGGGCGACGCTCCGCACGATCTCCTCATCATCCACCACGAGCACCCGCCCGAGGGCCTGGTGGCCCAGGAGGGGCACCGCGGGCAGGGTCGCCTGGGGTGGCAGGGAGAGCGCGGGGAGGTAGATCCGGAAGAGGGTGCCCTCCCCGGGGGAGGTGCGCACCTGCAGGGCCCCCCGGTGCCCCCGGACGATGCCCACGAGGGCCGCCAGGCCCAAGCCCCGGCCCGTGAACTTCGTGGTGAAGAAGGGCTCGAAGATGCGGGAGAGGGTGACCTCATCCATGCCGCAGCCCGAATCCTCCACTTCCAGGAAGGCGTAGGTCCCCGGAAGGGTTTCATGCCCCAGCACGAATTCCGCCAGGTCCGCCTGCTCCAGGTGGAGGGTGCCGGTGCGGATGCGGATCCGGCCGCCCCCTTCGCCAATGGCTTCGGCGGCGTTCAGCACCAGGTTCATGATCACTTGGTGGATCTGGGATTCGTCCGCCGCCACTTGAGGGAGCTTGGGTTCCAGCTTCAGTTCCAGGTGCACGCCCTTGGGGATGCTCACTTCCAGGAGCTTCAGGAGTTCCTCCACCTGGGCGCCCAAATCCAGGGGACGGATGAGGAACTGGCCCCGGCCGGAATAGGCGAGCATCTGGCGCGTGAGGTCCGCGGCCCGCTGCCCGGCCTTCTGCACGGCCTCCAGGTTGCGGGTCACGGGGCTGTCGGGCCCCATCTTCTCCAGGGCCAAGCCCACGTGACCGAGCACGCCCATGAGGAGGTTGTTGAAGTCGTGGGCGATGCCGCCCGCCAGCACGCCCAGCGATTCCATTTTCTGAGCTTGGAAGAGCTGGCGCTCCAGCTGCGCCTTTTCGGCCTGCGCCCGCCGGGCCTCGGTGACATCCCGGATGATGGACTGCACCAGCACGCGCTCGCCTTCGCGCACCGGCGACGCCGACACTTCGGTATGGACCTCCTGTCCATCCAGGCGCAGGAAGGTGAGGGGCACCATGACCGTCTCCCCCTGGCGGACGGCTTCGCGGATGGACTCCAGCACTTCCTTGCTGGGCCGACCATCGGGCTGGCGCTCCGGGGTGAAGGTCTCCGTCCGGCAGCCGAACATGCTGTCGGGTTCCCGCCCCAGCAGGCGGCCCATGGCGGGATTGGCCATCACCACCGTGCCCCGGTGCGAGAGCAGCACGCCATCGCCCGCCCCCTCGAAGAGCTGACGGAACCGGGCCTCGCTGCGGGCCATCTCGCCCTCCGCCCGCAGGCGGGTGAGCACCAGGGCGGCGCCGGAGCAGAGCGAATGGAGGGCCTGGATCTGGGCCAGCGACACGGCCTGCACCCCTTCGTCCCCGAAGGTGCCGCCGGAGAGACTGCCCAGGATCCCCATCTCGCCGGACAGGGGAATGGCCACGTAGGTGCGGTGGGGAGCCCTCGCCAGATGTTCCGACGGGAAGTGGTCGGAGGTGCGCGCGTCCAGCACCACCAGCGGCCGTCCCTCCTTATAAACTTGCGCCCAGTGGCTGCCGGCGATGGGGCGGTCCCCCTCGCCGAAGGGGAGCACCGTCGTGGCCCCCAGGGTGCGCAGGGTCTCCGTGGCGGGATCGAAGGCGCTGATCCACCAGTGGGGAAGCCCCGCCACCTGCTCCGCCGCCTGCATGAGGATGAGCAGGAGTTCGGACTCCGCCCGGGACCGGGCGATGGCCTGGATGCCCAGGGCCACGGACGCCGCCAGCCGGGCCGATTCGCGCTCCGCCTCCAGGGCCTTGAGGCGCGTGAGGGCCATGGCCGCGCTGGCGCAGAGGCTCTCCAGGGCCTGCAGCTGATCGTCCTCCAGCTCCGCGATGGCTTCCTGGAGCACCGTGCAGCCGTTCAGGGATCCGAGGATGCGCCCTTCCGCCACGAGGGGGAAGCCAATGTAGCTGAGCACCCCGTAGTGCGCCATCGCCTCGGGCGAGAACGCATCCTCCACGCGCACGTCCCGCAGGTACACCCGGTTGAAATCCCGGTACACCCGCCGCAGGTGCTCCTCGGACAACGGCAATTGCACGCTCTGGGCTTCCTCGCCGAGGTGCGCGGCCATGGAAGGGGACCAGGCGATGGTGCGCGGCAGTCCGCGGGCGGGATCGAACTCGTTGAACCACCAGTGCCCCATGGGCACGAGCAGGCTCGCGCCGTTGAAGAGGGTCTGCAGCAGGGCCGCTTCATCCGTGGCGAAGGAGAGGGCCCGGGTCGCCTGGGCCAGGGATTCCGCCTGCAGCGTGGCGTGCCGCATGGCCTCCTGGGCGAGGAAGCGCTCGGTGATGTCCTCCAGCGTCCCCAGCAGGGCGGGCTGGCCGCCCACGGTGATGCGGCCGAGGTGCAGCTCGAGGGGCCTGGAGGCGCCATCCCGCCCCCGCACCACAAGCTGGTGGCCGCGCACGCGCTCCAGCAGATCCGCGGGGGGAAGCCCGGGGTCCCCGCCCAGCGCCGCCGCCAGCTCCTTGCCCACCAGGGAGCCCGGCTGGGCGCCCAGGAGCTGGTGGATGGTGCGATTGGCGTAGACGAGCACCTTTTCCTGCAGGAGGAACACGCCCAACCGGCTCTCTTCCACCAGCACCCGGTAGCGCAGTTCGGATTCGATGCGCTGCTGGAGTTCCCGCTGCAACTCGGACCAGAGGTGGGCCCGCTCCACCACCAGGGAGGCCAGGCTGCCGAAGGCTTCCAGGTGGCTCACCAGTTCCGGTGGGAAGGGCCCCGTGACGCTCCGGTAGAGCGTGATGGCCCCGAGCACGCGCCCGCGTTCGCCTTGGAGGGGTAGCGCGTAGAGGCTGCGGGTTTCCGAGCGGGCGTAGCGCGAGAGGAAGGGTTCGCAGCGGGGATCCTTGTCCACGTCTGGAATCTCGAGGGCCTGCCCCGTGCGCGCCGCGAGGGAGGAGGGTCCTGCGTTCGCGCCACTGAGGGGCATCGTGCGGATCTCGGTGAGGTACCCCGATTCCAATCCCTGGACCGCCGCCAGGTTCATGGATTCCCCTTGGGGATCCAGCAGCCAGGCGATGCCCACGTGGCCGCCCTCCACCAGGAAACCGAGCACCCGCTGGAGGAAGGGCCCGGGATCGCCCTCCAGGGCCGCCTGGGTGGCCAGCGCATGCACTTCGCGGAGCTGGCGGTTGAGGCCCTGCACTTCCTCCAGGCGCCGGGCCAGCTCCGCCTCCGCCCGAAGGCGGTGCAGGGCGAGGGTGGCCACCCGCGCCAGGTTGTCCAGTTGCTCCAGGTGGGAGGGCCAGGGCTCCAAGGGGGGCTCCCCCTCCAGGCTGGCGGCGAAGAGCACGCCGTAGAGCTGCCCCTCCAGCTGCAAGGGCACGCCCAGGAGGCCTTCGATGGGCACGAGGGCGCGGTAGGGCTCGGGGATCTCCGCGGCTCCCAGGGCCAAGCTCGTGTGCTTGCCGAACAGGAGGCTCCTCGAAAGGGGGCCGGCCACCAGGGGCAGCCGGGCCTGCAAGAGCAGATCGCCCGCGTGATGCCGCAGGGAGGGGCTCGCCGCGAGGATGGCGACCTCGGGGCCGCCCTCGCCCGGCTCCGCCTTGGTCACCGCCCAGTGGGGCGTGGGGAAGATCTGGGCCGCCTGGGCGAGGAGCACCTCCAGCAGCCGCTCCTCGCTGGCGCAGAGGCCCAGGGCGAGGATGGCTTCCGTGAGAACCCGCTCCTCCGCGAAAGCCCTCTCCGGCCCGAAGTGGGCCTCAGGGGGAATCTGACCCGGGGATCCCTGCATGCGTCCTTAAGGAGAAAGGCCAATCTATCAGGCGGCGGGGGCCCCGTTAAGCCGCGCGATTCCCAAGGCGCGCTGTAGGCAATAACGGCACAAACCCCGCTGGGAAGCGGGGTTCGGATGGATCTGGTTCGAGGGCTGTTAGCGGGCGAACTCCACGGCCCGGGTCTCGCGCATGACCGTGACCTTGATCTGACCGGGGTACTGCATCTCGGACTCGATGCGGCGGGAGACATCCTTCGCCAGCCAGTAGGCCTTGTCGTCGTTGACGACGCCCGCATCCACCATGATGCGGATCTCGCGGCCGGCCTGCATGGCGAAGCTCTTCTGCACGCCCTCATAGCTGTTGGCGATGTCCTCCAGCTTGGCAAGGCGTTGCACGTAGGTTTCGAGCATCTCGCGGCGGGCGCCCGGGCGGGCGGCGGAGAGCGCATCGGCGGCGGTGATGAGCATGGCCTCCACGGTGCGGGGTTCGAAGTCGCCGTGGTGGCAACTCATGGCGTGGATCACGGGCTCCTTCTCGCCGAAGCGCTTCATGAGCTCCATGCCGATCTCGATGTGGGTGCCTTCCACTTCCCGGTCGATGGCCTTGCCGATGTCGTGGAAGAGGCCCGCGCGACGCGCCAGCTTGGCATCGGCGCCCATCTCCGTGGCCATGTACTCGGCGAGCCGGGCCACTTCCTTGGTGTGCTCCAGCACGTTCTGGCCGTAGCTGGTGCGGTAGTTGAGGCGGCCCAGGAGCTTGTGCAGCTTCGGATGCACGTCGGGGAAGCCCAGCTCGATGGCGGCGGCTTCACCCAGCTCTTTGAGGTGCTGGTCCATGTCGACCTTCACCTTTTCCACCACCTCTTCGATGCGGGCGGGGTGGATGCGTCCGTCGGCGATGAGCTTGCCGATGGCCTGGCGGGCCACTTCGCGGCGGATGGGATCGAAGCTGGACACGACGATGGCCTCGGGGGTCTCATCCACGATGAGGTCGCAACCCGTGGCCTTCTCCAGGGCGCGGATGTTGCGGCCTTCCCGGCCGATGATGCGGCCCTTGAGGTCGTCGCTGGGCAGCTGCACGGAGGAGACGGCGGTCTCGCAGACCACGTCGGAGGCGATGCGCTGGATGGCGGCGCCGATGGTCCAGCGGGCCTTCTTCATGGCCTCTTCCTGGGCCTCTTCCTCGATGCGGCGGACGGTGCGCGCGGCATCCATCTTGGCCATGTGCTCGAGGCTGTCGATGAGCTCCTTGCGGGCATCCTCCCGGGTGAGGTTGGCCACCTCCTCCAGCTTCTGCACCTGCTTCTCGACCAGTTCCTTGGCTTCGTTCTGCTTGACCTGCAGCTGATCCAACTCGGCCTGACGCTTCTCCTTGAGGGCGTCCAGATCCTTCTGCTTCGCTTCGAGGCCCTGGTTCTTCTTGTCCAGGGATTCCTCCTTGGATTGGATGCGCTGCTCTTGCTTCTCCAGGGCCACCTGGCGCTCGGCCAGCTGCTTTTCGAGTTCGGTGCGGGCCTTGAGGGCCTCCTCCTTCACCTTGAGCTCGGCTTCCTTGCGGGTGGCTTCGGCTTCGCGCTGGGCGCGCTCCCGGAAGGCCTTGGCCTCGGCCTCGGCCTCGCGCAGGGTGCGCTCCTTGGCGGCGGCCAGTTCCTTCTCGGCATGGGCCCGGGCCTGGCTCCGGTCCTCGGAGGCCTGGGCGGCCTTTTTCGCCTGCCAGACACCGAAGGCCACCGCGAGCACGGCGACGATGGAGAGCATCACGTTCATCACATTCATTGGGGTCGCTCCATGGATTCAGGTCCAGGAGCCCCCAGCACGGCGATGTGGTTGACGACGAAAAAAGTCCCCGCTTGGTCGTGGAGGCGTGCCGAGTTCCCTAAGGTTTAGGGGGGCGACCAAAGCCCGCTTTCAGGCGATCCGCGACGCGGCGCGCACAAGGGCGGGAGCAGGTCGTCCTTTCGGACATACGGAACAAGCGCTTGGCCATAATCACGGGCCTCGCAGGGAGGTGGGGTCAATCCTCGAACAGCGTGGGATTGGGTGGGAGGATCGGTTCGTCTACATCGTGGAGCAGCTGCTGAAGCCGCTGTTCCAGGTCTTGGGTGTGCTGGGAGGCTGCCTGTTCAAGGTGCACCAACCGGTGCGCCAGGTTCAGGGCGCCGATCAACAGCCAGGAACGGGTGTCCACGGTCGTTGGAGCGCTTCCATAGTGTAGTCGGACGGCCTCGGCGATGTCTTGATAGGCCCGCTCCAGATATTCGACGGACCGGGCAAGGCCTTCCGGGTCGGCCGTGGCCACCTGGATCGTCTGGTCCAGAACCCGGACCTCCAGGCGCTTCAGGGACCTCCCCAAGCTCATCCCAGGGCCTCGAGCATGGCCAGGATGGCTTCCACCTGGCTCCGGACCTCGTCCCGCTCCTTCAACAGGGCATCCCGCTCCTGGGTGAGGGCGTCCACCTGCGCCTTGACCTCGGCGAGGGCGGCGCCCTGGCTGCCGCGGTCCTGCTTCAGTTGGTCCAGCTCCTCCTTGAGCTGGGTGCGCTGCTGCACCAGGGACTGGAGGCGCTGCTCCAGCTGTTTGAGGAGATCGACGGGGGCGTCCTGGGCGAATAGGGGGGAGCTCATGCCTCTATGTTAAGCCCGAAGGGTCGCTCCCACGCCTTCCGCCGCCTGGAGGGCGGACTGGACCCAGCCTTCGACTTCCTCGGAGGTGAGGGTGCGGCTCGCGTGCTGGAAGCGGAAGCGGACCAGGAGGGCCTGCTTGCCCGGCGCCATGCCTTTGCCCCGGTAGACGTCCACGACGCCCAGGTGCTGGAGCTCGGGCTGCGGCAGCACGCCGCCCATGGCCGTGGCCAGGTCCCCGAAGGGCTTGCCCAAGTCCACCACGAGGGAGAGGTCCCGCTCCACGGCGGGGAAGCGGCTGAAGCCCTGGAAGCGGGGGATGATCCGCTCGGCCGGAGCCGCCAGGGTGTCCAACGTCACTTCCACCCCCAGGAGCCCGTCGCCGAGGTCTTGGATGGGGGCCCGCCCGAAGCCCAGGGACTGGGCAACACCCCGGAGGTCGGCCGCCAGGACGGCACGGGCCGCCGTGAGGTGGTCCTCGCCACCCCGCACGCCGCCCCACACGATGGCGACGGAGGGCTTGCCTTCCAGGCCGGCGGGATAGGCCGGGGCGATCTCGAAGAGGCGCACTTCCTTCTGCCCCTGCCGGCGGTTGTGCAGCGCCGTGGCCCGGAGGCTGGGCAGGAGGGAGGCCCGCATCACGGAGTATTCCAGACCCAGGGGGTTGCCCAGGGCGCGCCCTTCACTCGGGTTCGAGACGCCCGAGAAGGCGGCATCCTCATCAGGCCCGATGAAACCGTAGGTCACCGTCTGGAAGAAGCCCAGGTGGGCCAATCGGCGGGAGAGGCTCGCGGCGGTGCGGTAAGCGGGGCTAAGGGGCTCGGGATCCGCATCCACGGCCGGAAGGGAACTGCCGATGCGGTCGTAGCCACGCAGGCGCAGCACTTCTTCCGCGAGATCCTCGGGAAGGGTCAGGTCGTGGCGCCAGGTGGGCGGCACCGCCGCCACCGAGGTCGCCGAGCGGGTCACCTGGCATCCGAGGCGGGCCAGCAGGGTCTCCGCTTCCGAGGGGTCCACGGCCTCGCCGGCGATGCGATCCAGCTGGGCGAGCGGCAGGGTGATGGCGGCGCAGGGGATGGGCGGGGCGCCCACGGACCAGGCGGCCACGAGGGTGGCGCCGGCCCAATCGATGAGTCGCTGGGCCAGGAGATCCCGGGCCACGGCGGCCATGGCGGGATCCGCGCCGCGGCCGAAGCGGTGGCTGGCGTCGGAATGCAGATTGTGACGGCGGGCCATGGGGCGCACCACCTTGGGATCGAACCAGGCGCTTTCCAGCAGGACGGTGCGTGTGGCCTCCGTCACCTTGGTGGATTCGCCGCCCATGACGCCCGCCAGGGCGATGGGACCGGAGTCGTCGGCGATGAGCAGGTCTTCGGCCGTGAGCTTGCGCTCGACCCCATCCAGGGTCACCAGGGTCTCGCCCGCCTTCGCGAAGCGGACGACGATCGTGCC
>DATEZP010000034.1:0-3199 GCA_035255465.1 Holophagaceae bacterium | reverse complement strand
GCCACCCGGGACCTGCTCCCCAGCATCAAGGCCGGGGCCCCCCAGGGCATGGACGTGCGCATGGATTTCGACCAGAGCACCTTCGTGCGGGCCTCCATCAAGGGCGTGCTCTTCGAGGCCGTCGTCGCCTCCCTCCTCGTGAGCGTCATGGTGCTGCTCTTCCTCGGCAGCTGGCGTAGCACCCTCGTGGTCTGTACCTCCATCCCGCTGGCCATCTTCTGCGGCATCGTGGGCCTCAAGCTCTTCGGCCACACCCTGAACCTCATGACGCTCGGCGGCCTCAGCCTCGCCGTGGGCATGTTGGTGGACGACGCCACGGTGGAGGTGGAGAACATCCACCGCAACACCGACATGGGCAAACCCCTCACTGTCGCCATCCTCGATGGCGCCGCCCAAATCGCCGTGCCCGCCATCGTCGCCACGCTCTCCATCTGCATCGTGTTCTTCCCCGTGGCGCTGTTGGATGGCGCTGCGCGCTACCTCTTCACACCCCTGGCCCTGGCCGTGGTCATCTCCATGCTGGCCAGCTACCTCCTGAGCCGCACCCTGGTGCCCCTGCTCAGCCGCATGCTCATGACGGGGGAGCACCACGATGGCGGGGCCCATCCCACCAATCCCCTTGATCGGTTCCTGCACTGGTTCAACCCCATCCGCGAGCGCTGGCTGGACAAGCTCACCGCCGCTTACGGGCGCGGCCTGGAGGCCGCCCTCGCCCACCGCCGCTTCGTGATGATCGTGGCCACGGGGTACCTGGCGATCTCCCTGAGCCTACTCTGGGTCGTGGGCGTGGATTTCTTCCCTTCCGTGGACGCAGGACTGATGAAACTCCACGTGCGGGCCCCTGCCGGCACCCGCATCGAGGAGACGGAGAAGCTCGTGGCCTCCGTGGAGGATGAGATCCGCAAGGTGATCCCGCCCACCGAGCTGGATGGCATCAACGCCATGATCGGCGTCCCCATCAACTACAACCTCGCCTTCCTCCCCACGGACAACGTGGGCCCCATGGACGCCGAGATCACCGTGCAGCTCAAGCACGGCCACCGGCCCTCCGCCGAATACCGCGCCGCCCTCCGCAAGGTGCTGGCCGGCCGCTTCCCCCAGGCCACCACCTACTTCCAGCCCGCGGACGTGGTCACCCAGGTGCTCAACTTCGGCGTGAGCGCCCCGGTCGACGTGCAGGTCGAGGGCGCCAACCTGGGCCAGAGCCTCGCCTACGCCAATCGCCTGAAGACGGGCCTCGCCGGCATCCCCGGCGTGGAGGACCTCCGCATCAAGCAGGTGCTGGACTACCCCTCCTACAAGCTGGAAGTTGATCGCCAGCGGGCCGCGCGCCTGGGCCTCACCCAGCGGGATGTCTCCAACGCCACCCTCGTGGCCCTCAGCGGCAACGGCGGCGTGTCCCCCACCTTCTTCTTGAATCCCGTGAATGGCGTGAGCTACACGCTGGCCGTGAAGGTGCCCCTCTCGGAGCTCACCTCCGTGCAGGAACTCATGGCCACCCCCGTGGCCACGCCGGCCCCCTTGCTCCAGGGCGAACCCGCCCGGAACCTCTCCGCCCTGCCCCAGCCCCCCACCCAGACCTTGGCGAACCTCGCCACCGTGCGCCCCGGGGTCACGCCCGGCGAGGTGGACCACCTCACCCTGCAGCGCGTGGTGGACCTCCAGGCCTCCGTGGACGGTTCCGACCTCGGCAGCGTGGTGAAGGGCATCCGCCAGGAGATCCGGAAGATCGAGGCCGAGATCGCCCAGCAAAACGCCGAGGCCCTCGCCAAGGGCCAGCGCCCCAACACCACGCGCATCTCCCTGCGCGGCCAGAACGAAGTGATGGAGCACTCCTTCCGCAGCCTGGGCCTGGGCCTCGTGCTCGCCATCGTGCTCGTCTACCTGCTGATGGTGACGCTCTACCAGAGCTGGCTCGATCCCTTCATCATCATGATGGCCGTGCCGGGCGCCCTGGCCGGCATCCTCTGGATGCTGGTGGTCACGGGCACCACGCTGAACGTGGAATCCCTCATGGGCGCCATCATGGCCGTGGGCATCGCCACCTCGAACGCCATCCTCCTCGTGAGCTTCGCCAACGACGTGCGCGTGGAGCAGGGCCTCGGCCCCGAGGAGGCCGCGCTGCTCGCTGGCAAGACGCGCCTGCGCCCCGTGCTCATGACCGCGCTCGCCATGATCCTCGGCATGATCCCCATGGCCCTGGGCCTCGGCGAAGGCGGCAGCCAGAACGCGCCCCTGGGCCGCGCTGTGATCGGCGGCCTCCTCGTCGCCACGGCGATGACCCTGCTGGTGGTGCCCCTCATCTACTCCCGGCTCCGCCGGAAGCCCCCCACGAGCCACGAATTGGAAGCCCGCTTCCACGAAGAAGCGAAAGGAAGTCAGGCATGAGCGAAGCTGCCACCACCTACCCCTCCATGCGGAAATTCGGCACCGGCATCCTGGTGGCCTGCGGCCTCACGGCCCTGGGCATCGCCGCCGTGAAGCACTCAGCCCAGTCCAAGGAAGCCGAGGTCCGCGCCAAGGCCCTCGCCGACGGCCCCCTCGTGAAGGTGCTGCCCCTGACCCTCAGCAGCGGCGAACGCAAGGTCACCCTTCAAGGCGAGGCGCTGCCTTACGCCAGCACCACCCTCTACGCCAAGGTGAGCGGCTTCCTTCGCACCATGGCCGTGGACAAGGGCGATCGCGTGCGGGCCGGCCAAGTCATGGGGGTGCTGCAATCCCCGGAGGTGGAGCAGGATTTCGCCGCCCTTCAATCGGATGCCGACAACAAACGCGCCAACGCCCGCCGGGCCGAAGCCCTGGGCAAGGATCAGCTCCTCTCCGCCCGGGATGTGGAACAGGCCCAGAGCGATGCCCGTGTGGCCGAGGCCAAGCTCGCCTCCCAAGCCACCCTCAAGGGCTACCAGGTGCTGCGCGCCCCGTTTGACGGCGTGGTCACCGCCCGCTTCGCCGATCCCGGGGCCCTCGTGCAGAACGCCGCCAACGGTGCCAGCGGCGCCCAGCCCCTGGTCACCGTGGCGCAGATCCAGCGGCTCCGCGTGAACCTCTACCTCGATCAGCGCATCGCCGCCGTGGTGAAGGTGGGCACCCCCGTGCTGCTCTCCCCCGCGGATCGCCCCGATCTCACCGTGCAGGCCAAGGTCACCCGCATGAGCGGCGCCCTGGACGTGCGCACCCGCACCATGCTGGCCGAGGTGGA
>DATEZP010000033.1:0-2644 GCA_035255465.1 Holophagaceae bacterium | reverse complement strand
CCCTGAGGCCATGGTCCTGCCCCGGGAGGCCGGCGCCCGTCCCCTGCGCGCGGCCGCGCCCGCCGCGTGGAAGGTGGACCACAAGCGCGGCGCCTCGCGGCTGGGGACGGCCTTCGGCGAGTTCTGGCGCTACACGCCGGGGCTCGTGATGCCCACCCGCTTCCACATCGGGGCCGTGGAGTGGGCCTTGCGGGAGGCCGACCTGCCCCCCAAGATGCTGGTGAGCCGGGGCGACTGAGCCTTCGCTCCAGGAGGTCGGACGGTGCAGCTCTTCAGGCGCAGTGCCCGCATGCAGGGCTGGCTCGACTGGTACGCGGGCGACCACCGCGATCCGGTCAACCACCTCATCCACCGGATCTGCATCCCCCTCATCGTGTTCTCAGCCGTGGGCCTGCTGGGCCAGGCGCCGCTGCACCGCACGCTGTTCGGCGTTCCCCTCGGGCTTCCCGAGCTCGGCCTGGCCGTCCTCATCGCCTTCTACGCCCAGCATGACCTCGCCCTGGCGCTTCTGGCCGGGCCCTTCGCCGCCGTGATGGCCGTCGGCGCCCGCTACCTGCCCTGGCCCGTCCACGCCGGGATCTTCGCCGCGGCTTGGATCGCCCAGTTCATCGGCCACGGCGCCTTCGAGAAGAACCGCCCCAGCCTCGCCGCGAACGTCATGTCTCTCTTCATCGCGCCCGCCTTCCTGCTGGACGAGCTGAAATATCACCGTTCGCAGGGCGCCCCCTGAACGAAGTAGGGCGGGCCTGAGCCCGCCCTTTTCCGGATCAGTCACCGATCAGGCCTTCTGGTAGACCTCGGCGCCCTTCTCGGCGAATTCCTTGGCCTTCTCGGCCAGGCCCGCCTCCAGGGCCTCGGCCTCGGCCACGCCCTGGCTGGCGGCGTATTCCCGCACATCCTGGGTGATCTGCATGGAGCAGAAGTGGGGCCCGCACATGGAGCAGAAGTGCGCCTGCTTGGCGCCCTCGGCGGGCAGGGTCTCGTCGTGGAATTCCCGGGCGGTGTCGGGGTCCAGGCTGAGGTTGAACTGGTCCTCCCAGCGGAACTCGAAGCGGGCCTTGGAGAGGGCGTTGTCCCGGAGTTGGGCGCCGGGGTGCCCCTTGGCGAGGTCGGCGGCGTGGGCGGCGATCTTGTAGGTGATGACGCCGTCCTTCACGTCCTTCTTGTTGGGCAGGCCCAGGTGCTCCTTGGGCGTCACGTAGCAGAGCATGGCCGTGCCGAACCAGCCGATCATGGCCGCGCCAATGGCGGAGGTGATGTGGTCGTAGCCCGGCGCGATGTCCGTGGTGAGGGGGCCCAGCGTGTAGAAGGGCGCCTCGTCGCACACGGCCAGCTGCTTGGTCATGTTCTCCTGGATCAGGTGCATGGGCACGTGGCCGGGCCCTTCGATCATCACCTGCACATCGTGCTTCCAGGCGATCTTCGTGAGCTCGCCCAGGGTCTCCAGCTCGCCGAACTGGGCCTCGTCGTTGGCGTCCGCGATGGAGCCGGGACGCAGGCCGTCGCCCAGGGAGAAGGCCACGTCGTAGGCCTTCATGATCTCGCAGATGTCCTCGAAGTGCGTGTAGAGGAAGTTCTCCTTGTGGTGCGACAGGCACCACTTGGCCATGATGCTGCCGCCGCGGGAGACGATGCCCGTGACCCGCTTGGCGGTGAGGGGCACGTAGCGCAGCAGAACCCCGGCGTGGATGGTGAAGTAGTCCACGCCCTGCTCGGCCTGCTCGATGAGCGTGTCCCGGAAGATCTCCCAGGTGAGGTCCTCGGCTTTGCCGTCCACCTTCTCCAGGGCCTGGTAGATGGGCACCGTGCCGATGGGCACGGGGGAATTGCGGAGGATCCATTCCCGGGTCTCGTGGATGTTCTTCCCGGTGCTGAGGTCCATCACCGTGTCGGCGCCCCAGCGGATGGACCAGGCCATCTTCTCGACCTCCTCCTCAATACTGGAGGTGACGGCGGAATTTCCGATATTGGCGTTGATCTTCACCAGGAAGTTGCGGCCGATGATCATCGGCTCGGTCTCCGGGTGGTTGATGTTGGCGGGGATGATGGCGCGGCCCCGGGCCACCTCGTCCCGCACGAACTCCGGGGTGATGTGGCTCATGCCGGCGGCGTCCCGGCCCAGGTTCTCCCGGATGGCGACGTATTCCATCTCGGGGGTCACGAGGCCCTGCCGGGCGTAGTGCATCTGGCTGACGTTCCGGCCGGCCTTGGCCTTCAGGGGCTTGCGGCCGCCGTGGAAGCGGATCCCCTCCAGGGCGGAGTCCCGCTCCCGCAGCTGGCGGTAGTAGGAGGAGGGGCGGTCCAGCTCCTCGACGTCGCCCCGCTCCCGGATCCAGGCGTCCCGGAGGGGCGCCAGGCCATGGGTCACGTCCACCCGCTGGGCGGGGTCAGTGTAGGGGCCGGAGGTGTCATAGACCAGGACCGACCCGTTGGCTTCCAGGGTGCCGTCGAAATTGCGGGTGGGCTGGAGGCGGATGCGCCGGAACGGCACGCGGAGGTCGGCCCGGGAGCCTTCCACGAAGACCTTTTCCGAAGCCGGGAAGGGCTGGAGGCAGGCCTCCAGGGCGCGCTCGGCGACGGGGGAGGCGGGGTCGGACATGGATACCTCGTGCGGAAAGGCCGGCAGGCGGGGCGCTCGCCTTCG
>DATEZP010000032.1:0-3903 GCA_035255465.1 Holophagaceae bacterium | reverse complement strand
CTGAGGGTGCCTACCATGGCCCCGAAGCCGGTCCCCCGGTGCTCCGGACCCGAAGAATTGGTTCGATCGTCCAGGACTTCGATGCAGGTGTCGAGGCCCCGGCGCTGGAGTTCGTCGGCGGTGGAGTGGCCCACCCGGGCCCAAGGCCACCGGTCCCGAGAACGCCCCAGCAGCAACACCTGCGCGTGGGAGCTGCGGGTCGCTTCGGACAGCCCTCGGGCCAGGGTGGGTGCCTGGACGATCCGGATCTCGGCACCCAGGCGCTGGGCCTCTTGGAGCCACACCTGGACCTGCTCGCCATCCTCTGCCAGCTGGGCGCCCCCGGTTTCCACATGGACAGCGATCCACGGGGCGGATCGTTCCCGGGCCAAGCGGAACCCAGCCTGAATGAGGCGGAGGGCGCGCGCCTCGGATCCGAGGGCCACCAGGATGGGGCGGAGCGCGGTGTCCATGAAGGTCCAGGGTAATCGGTGGCGGCGCATAAAAAGCGCGTAAAAAGTGGGGCCGGTGGACCCGCGTCACAGGCCCTTCTCTGCATACTTCCGGCATCTGGCGAATCCGGATGAGGAGGTTCCTTTTATGGCGCCCATGCCACTCAATGTTGGGAATACAGCGTTCATGCTTCTTTGCGCGAGCCTCGTCATGCTCATGACGCCGGGTCTGGCCTTCTTCTACGGCGGGCTGGTGGGCCGCAAGAACGTGCTGACGATCATGACCCAGAGCTTCGTCTCCCTGGGCTGGACCACGGTGCTGTGGTTCGCCTTCGGCTATTCGATGTGCTTCGGCCCGACCTGGCACGGCATCGTGGGCGATCCCACCCACTACGCCTTCCTGAAGGGCATCACCCTGAACACCATGTTCACGGGCAACGACGCGGGCATTCCGCTGATCGTCCACGTGGCCTACCAGATGATGTTCGCCATCATCACGCCGGCGCTCATCACGGGGGCTTTCGCGAACCGCGTGACCTTCAAGGCCTACTTCCTCTTCCTGACGGGCTGGCTGATCTTCGTCTACTTCCCCTTCGTCCACATGGTCTGGAGCCCGGAGGGCATCCTGGCGAGGTGGGGCGTCCTCGATTTCGCTGGGGGCATCGTGGTGCATAACACCGCGGGATTCGCCGCCCTGGCCTCCATCCTCTACGTGGGCCGCCGCAAGGTGGTGGAGAACGTGCCGCACAACGTCCCCCTGATCGCCCTGGGCACCGGCCTTCTGTGGTTCGGCTGGTATGGCTTCAATGCGGGTTCGGAATTGCGCGTCGACTCCGTCACCGCGAGCGCCTTCCTGAACACCGACGTGGCGGCCTCCTTCGCGGCCGCCACCTGGATGCTGGTGGAGTGGATGAACGCCAAGCAGCCCAAGTTCGTGGGCCTGCTCACGGGTGCCGTGGCCGGCTTGGCCACGATCACGCCCGCCGCTGGTTATGTTTCCCTCAGCACGGCCGCCCTCATCGGCATCCTGGCGGGCGTGATCTGCTACTACGCCGTGGCCCTGAAGAACAAGCTGGGCTGGGACGACGCGCTGGATGTCTGGGGTGTGCACGGCGTGGGCGGCCTCATCGGCGTGATCTTCCTCGGCATCTTCGCCTCCAGGGCCTGGAATCCCGCCGGCACCGACGGGCTGCTCCTGGGCAACGTGGGCTTCTTCGGCAAGCAGATGGCGGCCGTGGCGATATCTTCCGTGTGGGCATTCGGCTTCACCTACGGAATGCTCTGGATCATCGATCGCATCACGCCGGTCCGCGTGGGGGCCACAGCAGAAGAGAAGGGGCTCGATACCGAACTGCACGGTGAAGAGGCCTACCCCCAGGGGCTTTGAGCGCCTCGGCCTTCCCTGGTTGGGCCGGTTGTTGGGTATCGCGGGTCGGGCGGCTCTCCGGAGCCGCCCAGCCCCTGTGTCACGGAGGCATGCATGCGAGTCCTTTCCCTGATGGGGCTGCTCTCGGCCCTGGGAGCCACCCTCACGGCCCAGGCCCCGCCGGTTCCATCAACCGCGCTCACCTGGCGGGGCTCTTTATGGACGTCGGCGGTGACCCAGAATCGCGAGACCCCAGATGGCTCCCTGGTCTTCCGGCCCCTCGAGGCGGGGCAGAGCCAGTTTTCCCTCGATGGCCTCATGCTCGGCGTGGATGCGGCCTTCGCCCAGGGATGGTCCGCCAAGGCCACCCTGCTCGCGGGGCAGGCGGGCCGGAACGTTCAGCTCGCCACGGGTGAGACGGGCAGCATCGCCGTCGTGGAAGGCATGATGGTGTGGACCGGGGAGCGGGATACCTTCCGCGCCGGGCGGATGATCACCTTCATCGGCATGGAATTCCTCGATGGCTCGCAGAATGTCACCGCCAGCCGGGGCCTGCTCTTCAGCTTCGTGGATCCCTTCGGCCAGGTGGGGATCCACTGGCACCACGCCTTCAGTCCGGTCTGGAGCTCGGATCTCTGGGTGTTCAACGGGGAGGACCGGCTCAAGGACAACAACCACGGCAAGACCGTGGGACTCGGGATCACTTACAACCACGGGGGATCACAGGACAAGTACCTGTCGCTTCATGCCTACTCCGGGCCGGAGCAGGAGGGCCTCGGAACCAGCGCCAACGGCGGCGCCGAAGGGCGGAAACGCGAGCGCGTCTGCCTCATGGGCCAGTGGGTCGGCGGTCCTTCCACCCTTCAAGGGGAGGTCTCCCTGGGGCGCGAGGCCTTCGCGGAGGGCAGCATTCTCGGTGCCACGGCCCCGGTCACGGCCACCTTCCGGGGGTATGGGCTCATCTACAAGTATCAGGTGGTGCCGTCCGTCAGCCTCTTCGCCCGGTCGGAATGGCTGACCGATGACCAGGGCGTGCGTTTGTCCGCTGACCCCTCGATCCGGGAGAGCCTCGGGCTCGGAGGTACGGGCTATGCGGGTCGCCTCGGCGCCGGGCTCCGTGCCCAGTCCCTCAGCCTCGGCGTGGAAAAGAAGCACGGGCCGGCCTTCGCCCGCCTCGAACTCCGGAGGGATCGCCTCAACCGGGACCTGAAGAACGCCCAGGGGGCGGCATTCCGGGACGGCGTATCGGGCACCGTGAGCCTGGGAGCCAGTTTCTAGACCCTTTCGTCATGAATTGATCTGCGGCGGTCTGTGTCGCATATGGGAAATGAATCGAAAAAAAGGAAGGTCTGTGGAAAATAAGCGGATAAAACGGGTCCACCCGGGCCCGTGCTAGATTTCGGGTTGGATCTGGAAACCCATCCCAAGCCAGGAGTGCCTTTGGCCGCCCGTTCCGACCTGTCCGCGCCCGCCACGACCCTGACCCGCGAGCAGCGCGTCCGCCTCTTCCGCACGATCTATGCGGCGCGCCGCATCGACGACAAGGAAATCACCGGCAAGCGCCAGAACAAGGTCTTCTTCCAGATCAACGGCGTGGGCCACGAGGCCATCCAGGCCGCCGCCTCCATGGTGTTCAAGCCTGGCCACGACTGGTTCTTCTTCTACTACCGGGACCGCGCGCTGGCCTACGGCCTGGGCTACTCCGCCAAGGAGATGTTCCTGGGTTCGGTGGGCTCCGTGGAGGACCCCGCCAGCGGCGGCCGGCAGATGCCCAGCCACTGGGGGAACCAGCGGCTCAACATCTTCACCACCTCCAGTCCCACGGGCAGCCAGTTCCTCCAGGCCGTCGGGGCCGCGGAGGCGGTGCTGCGCGCCGAGCAGGGGGGACTCCAGGATGTGCTCGGAACGGCGCCGGATCAGCTGGTGCTGGTCACCACCGGTGACGGCACCTGCAGCGAAGGAGAATTCTGGGAGGGCATCAGCAACGCCGTGAACCTGAAGGCGCCGGTGGTCTTCCTGGTGGAGGACAACGGCTACGCCATCAGCGTGCCCAGCGAGGTGCAGTACCCCGGCGGCAACGTGGCGGCCCTCCTCAAGGGCTACGAG
>DATEZP010000031.1:0-31719 GCA_035255465.1 Holophagaceae bacterium | reverse complement strand
TCGGAATTGGAGGAGGCGTTCATGAGCATCCTGATGCGGGAGTTGGGGCGCGTGGATAGCCCCTACCTGCCCGAGCTGGATCGGGAATTCATGGCCAACAAATTCGAGCAGCTCGCGGCCTGCCTGCGCATCCTCCGCCCGGGGCTCACCGAGGATCAGGTGATGTACCTCTGCGGCACGGTCAGCGGCCCGCTGCTGGTGTACCGCTTCATTCCAGGCATCATCCGCCTGCGCACGGGCGGCAGTCCCTTTCCCGAAGACCGGGAGGCCCTCTGCACCTTCCTGTATGAACACACCCTGCGGGCCCTCGGCGTCTCGCCCGCAGAAGCTGGAGCCTAGCCATGCTCATGATCCTTCCGGCCCTTCTGGCCCTCCAATCTCCCGCTGCGCCGATCCACGTGGATCTCGCCAGCGCCCTCTCCCGGGCCAAGGCCGAGAACGCGCTCCTGAAGGCCGCCGCCGCCCGCGTGGCCGAGCGCCGCAGCCTCATCACCACGGCCCGGGCCGACGCGCTGCCCCAGCTCACGGCCATCGGCGACTTCACCCGCGCCCGGGATGTCTCCATCCTCAACAGTGGTTTCGCTGATGTCGCTGCGAGCCAGCAAATCCCCGTGAATGCACTCGTGGGCGCCCGCTCCATCTACACCACCCAGGTGAACCTCGTGCAGCCCCTCTTCGCCTGGGGCAAGCTCTCCGGGGCCGTGGACGTGGCCAAGGTGGGCGAGGCCGAGGCCCGCGCCGCCTACACCACCGCGGAGCTGGACATCCTCCATGGCGTGGCCAAGGCCTACCTGGGCGTGCTCCAGGCCCAGGCGCAGCTGGACGTCGTCAAGGTGCGGCTGGAGACGGCCACGAAGCTGCTCGAGGACATCCAGAACAAGCTCGACGCCCAGAGCGCCACGCAGCTGGATCTGCTGCGGGCCCAGGCCGAGCTGGAGGGCGTGCGTCCCGAGGCCCTGCAGGCCCAAGCCAACCACCAGCGCGCCCTCGAAGTGCTGAACGGCCAGCTGGGCTTGGATCCGCGCACGCCGCTGGAAGTTGCCGCCCTGCCGCCCGCCGTGGTCCCCGCCGACCTCCAGGGGGTGGATCGCAGCGAGCTGACCCAGCTCAAGGAGCAAGAGAAGGGCTTCCGCATCAACGATCAGATCATCACCTCGGACCTCAGGCCCCGGCTGGATTTCACGGCCAGCGCGGGCTACCAGGCCGGCAAGACCGACAACCTCTTCAAGGAACCCTACGACACCTGGCGCGTGAGCCTCACGTTGAAGGTGCCCATCTTCGATGGCCTTCGCACCAGCGGCAAGCGCGCCCAGAACCGGGCCGTGATCGAGCAGATCCGCCAGAGCCGCGTGGACACCGAGCGCCAGGTGCAGGTGCAGCAGGCTTCCGCCAAGCGCGAAGTCGGCAAGGCCCAGGCCTTCCTCGAAGCCGCCAGCAAAGCCCACGACGCGGGGCAGGAGGCCCTTCGGGTGAGCCGCGAATCCTTCGCTGAAGGTCTCATCAGCTCCCTGGATCTGCTCCAGGCCGAGCGGCAGGAACGCAACCTGGAGAGCCAGCGCGTTCAGGCCCAGCTGGCCGTGTGGTCCGCCCTTCTTGATCTGCGCCGCTCGCTTGGCCTCGCACCGCTCTGATTGATCGATCTGAAAGGAATCTCATGAACCGCAACGTGCTCATTTTCTCGGGCCTGGCCCTCGTGATCGTCATCGGTGGCGCCGCCACCTACCATCGCGGCCAGCGCAACGCGGAGCTGGATCGCCAGAAGGTGGTGAAGGAGGCCGCCGAACTCTCCGTCACCACCGCGGCCGTGGAGCCCCGCACCTTCCGCCCCAGCTTCGCCTTCACGGGCAACCTGCTCGCCGTGAATCGCGCCGAACTGCGAGCTGAAGTGCCCGGCCGGGTCACCCGTGTCCTCGTGCAGGAAGGCGATTCGGTGAAGGCGGGATCCCTGCTGAGCACCCAGGACGAGGATGATCTCGCCTTGGCGCTGCGGGCCGCCGAAGCCCAGGCCGAACAGGCCAAGGCCGATCATGACCGCGCCACGGCCCTGCTGGCCAAGCGCAGCATCACGAAGCAGGCCGCCCAGCAGGCGGAAACCCTGTGGCAGACGGCGGATAGCCAGGCGGGCATGGCTCGGGTGCGATTGAAGAAGGCCCGCATCACCGCCCCCTTCGATGGCCAGGTGGCCCGCCGCACGGTGCAACCCGGCGACGTCATCAACCCCGGACAGCCCGTCTTTGAGGTGGTGGACAACCGCCGCATGGAAATTCAGGCGGACCTGCCCGCCGCTGCCGCCGCCGTGGTGAAGCCCGGTCAGATCGTCCGCTTCCGTGCCGCCGGGTTTGATCGCCCCTTCGATGGCAAGGTGACCCAGGTGAGCCCCAGCCTCGGCCAGGACGGCCGTACCCTGAAGGTGCGCATGGAAGTGCCCAACCCCGAGCGCACCCTCAAGAGCGGCACCTTCGTGGATGGCGAAATCCTCGGCGAAGGCGAACAGACCCTGCCGGCCCTGCCCGCCACCCTCCTGAAGGCCGAAGGCCGGGAAGGCAAGCTGTGGCTCGCGGCGGGGAACGTCGCCAAGTCCGTGTCCGTCACCTTCGGGGTGGAGCAAAATGGCTGGCGCGCCGTGAACGGTCTCAACCCCGGCGACCGCGTGGTGGCCGATGGCAAGGACCTGGTGAAGGAGGGCACCCGCCTGAAGGTCACCTCCATGGCGAAGGGGAACTGAGCGATGTTCCTTTCCGATTTCTCCATCCGCAGGCCTGTCTTCACGACCTGCATCATGCTGGCCCTCATGGTGCTCGGCCTCTTCAGCGTGAAGGGCCTGGGCATCGATCAGTACCCCAACACGGACATCCCCACGGTCACCGTCTCCATCATCTATCCCGGCGCGAGCCCGGAGAGCGTCAAGCAGGACGTGATCAAGAAGATCGAGGAGGCCGTCAACCCCATCGAGAAGATCAAGGAGATCAGCTCCACGAGCCAGGAATCCGTGGGCACGCTCATCATCCAGTTCCAGCTGGATCGCGACGTGGACAAGGCCCTGGATGACGTGCGCACGCGCATCGGCCAGATCCGCCGCAACCTCCCCGACACCATCGAGGAGCCCGTCATCTCCAAGTTCGACCCGGCGCAGCTGCCGGTGCTCTCCATCGTCGTGCGGCCCGATGAGGCCCACGCCGGCAAGATCAAGGACAAGGAACTCACCCGCATCGCGGAGGACTTCCTCAAGCGGCGCCTGGAGAACGTGCCCGGCGTCGGCAAGGTGGACGTGGTCGGCGGCTCCACCCGCGAGATCCAGGTGCAGGTGGACCCTCAGAAGCTGGAATCCCTGGGCCTCTCCCTGGGCCAGGTGATGAACGCCGTGGGCGGCGACACCTCCGACGTGCCCAGCGGCAACTTGCTGCAGGGCACCCGCGAAGTGGCCGTGAAGGTGGATGCGAAGATCCGCACCGTGGAGGCCTATCGCAACGTCATCGTGGGCAACAAGCAAGGGCGCCCCATCGAGCTGTGGGAAGTGGCCAACGTCGTGGATGGCATCAAGGAGAAGCGCAGCCTGGCCCGTCTCGATGGGCAGGACGTGGTGGCCCTGGAAGTTCAGCGTCAGACCGGTGGTAACACCGTAGCCATGGTGCAGAGCGTCAACAAGGTGCTCAAGGCCCTGGAGCCCGAGCTCAAGGACCAGGGCGTTACCCTCGTCACCGCCAAGGACAACGCCAAGTTCATCTCCGAAAGCGTGGAAGACGTGGAAGTCGCCATCTACCTGGGCGGCCTGCTCACCATCCTCATCGTCTTCTACTTCCTGAAGAGCTGGCGCTCCACGCTCATCACGAGCCTCACGCTGCCCGTGTCCATCGTCGGCACCTTCATCATCATGCGGGCCATGAACTTCACGTTGAACGTGATGACCCTCATGGGCCTCTCCCTGGCGGTGGGCATCCTCATCGATGACGCCATCGTGGTCCGGGAAAACATCAGTCGCCATGCGGAGATGGGCAAGGATCACGTCACCGCGGCCCGCGAAGGCACCGCCGAGATCGGCCAGGCGGTCATCGCCACCACCCTCTCCATCCTTGCCGTGTTCGTGCCCGTGGCCTTCATGGGCGGCATCGTGGGGCGCTTCTTCTTCCCCTTCGGCATCACCGTGGCGTTTGCCGTGGCCCTGTCGCTGTTCGTCAGCTTCACGCTGGATCCCATGCTCAGCGCCGTCTGGCCGGATCCCGAGCATGAAAAGCACGAGGAATCCGACAAGCCCCGCCACCGCAACGCCATCATGCGCAGTGTGGACGCCTTCGGCCGCATGCTGGATGGCTGGGAGCTGGGCTACGAAAAGGTGATCCGCTGGGCCCTGGCCCACCGCAAGACCACCATGCTGATCGGCTTCGGAAGTTTCTTCCTGGCCATGGGACTCTCGGGCCTCCTGGGCAACAACTTCATGCCCGACTATGACCGCGGCGACCTCGCCGTCACCTTCAAGACGGCCCCGGGCGCCAGCCTGGAAGCGACCAAGGCGAAGGCCCTGGAATTGGAGATGCTCGTCAAGAAGACCGAGGGCGTGAAGCTGGCCTACACCACCATCGGCACGGGCCTCTCGGGTTCCATCAACCAGGGCGGCATCTACGTGAAGCTGGAGGAAGGCAAGCGCCCCTCCCAGGTGCAGATCCGTCGACACCTCCGTGCGGCCTTCCAGACCGTCGCAGGCGTGGAGACCACCGTGGGCGCCGTGAACGATTTCGGCGCCGTGAGCCCCATCCAATTGGCCATCCAAGGTCCCGATCGGGCTGCCGTCCTCAAGGCGGAACCCATGGTGAAGGAGGCCCTGCGCCAAGTACCCGGCGCCGTGGACATCCTCAGCACCCTGGATCAGGGCAAGCCGGAGCTGCGCCTGGTGGTGGATCGCAAGGCGGCCTCGGATTTGGGGGTCTCGCCGGCCCTCGTGGCCCAGATGGTGCGCCCCCTCGTGGATGGCCGCGTGGTGGCGAAGTTCGAAGATGAGACGGGTGAGCAGCGCGACGTGCGCGTGCGCCTGTCCGATGCGGGCCGTCGCTTGGCGTCCCAGTTGGCCATGATCACCGTGCAGAGCACCAAGGATCTCGGGGGCGGCAAGCACCCCCTGATCCGGCTCAGCCAGGTGGCCCGCTTCGAGGAGTCCATCGCGCCCGCCAAGATCCAGCGCCACGACCTCCAGGAGGAGATCGAACTGGATGCCGGGTTCGAAGGCTCCACCCTGGGCGAAGTTAGCGCCGGCGTGGCCGCCAAGGTGGCGGAGCTGAAGAAATCCGGCCAGCTCCCCGAGGGCGTCAGTGTGGAGCCCCTGGGCCAGGCCCGCGATCAGGTGGAGACGGGCAAGTACATGGGCGCCGCCCTGCTGCTCGCCGTGATCTTCATCTACTTCGTGCTGGCCAGCCAGTTCGAGAGCTTCAAGCTGCCCATCACCATCATGCTGAGCCTCCCGCTCTCCATGGTGGGCATGGTGCTCATGCTGCTCGTGACGGGTGACTCCAACTCGATCATGACGAGCATCGGCCTCATCCTGCTGATGGGCCTCGTGACGAAGAACGCCATCCTGCTGGTGGACAACGCCATCCAGCATCGGGATGACGGCCACGGTCGCACCGAGGCCCTCGTCCACGCGGGCAAGACGCGGCTCCGCCCCATCCTCATGACGAGCTTCGCCATGATCTTCGGCATGCTGCCCCTCTTCTTCGCCCTGGGCAGCGGCGCCGAGATGCGGGCCCCCATGGCGCGCGCCGTGGTGGGGGGCATCATCACCTCCACGCTGCTCACCCTCATCGTGGTGCCCGTGTTCTACGAGATCCTGGACGATTGGAATTTCGGCCGCCTGGTGAAGGGTCTCAAGGGCCTCTTCAGCCGCTCCACCCCCATGGAAGGTTGAGGATGACGCTCCCTTTCTATGAAGCCGTGGACAGCCGCCGCACGGTCCGGGATTTCCTCCCGGACCCCGTGCCCCAGGATGTGTTGGACCGCTGTCTGGACGCCGCCCTGAAGGCGCCCAGCAGCTCCAACCTCCAGCCCTGGGAATTCGTGATCCTCAAAAGCGAGGCGGCGAAGCGGGTCGGGGAGCAGGTCTGCCTGGATCAAACCGCGGCGAAGCGGGCGCCGTTGCTCATCGCCCTCGTGGCGCACACGGATACCTGGCGCCGCAACCGCGACCTGATCATGGCCACCTTCACGAAGCGGGGCACCCTGCGCAAGCGCCAGGGGACTTACTACAAGAAGCTGATTCCGCTGGTCTACACCAACGGGCCCCTGGGGGTGCTGGGCTGGTGGAAGCATGTGGTGGGCCCCGTGGGTAGCCTCTTCCGCCCCGTGCCCAACATGATGCCCCGCCACGATACCCGCGTGATGGTGCACAAGAGCACGGCCCTCGCCGCCGCCACCTTCATGCTCGCCCTGCGCGCCGAAGGGTACGACAGCTGCCCCATGGAGGGCTTCGATCCCTGGCGTGCCAAGAAACTGCTCAACCTGCCCCGGGGCGCCGAAGTCTCCATGTTCCTGGCCGTCGGCAAGCGCAGTGACACGGGCGTTTGGTGGGACCGCATCCTGATGCCGAGGGAATGGACCGTCCGGGAGATGTGATTCGCCAAGGGGGCACTCCATTCAGGGGTGCTCCGCGTGACCTGCCGGAGCGCCCTTGTCAGGTTGGTTCCCTCGAGAATCATTGGCACTGCGCCCCATGGGAGCCTATGGTTTTGTGACCTAGGGGTGGGGTATGGGCGAATGGCTGTGGCGGTTCTTCGATAACACCGAGTTCATGCCCCACGGCCGATGCTGGGCCTGGGAACCCTGGGTGGTCTGGTCCAACGTCGTGTCCGACGTGGTGATCACCCTGTCCTACCTGACCATCGGGATCACGCTGTGGTGGTTCGTCCGGCGTCGGCGGGATCTGGCCTTCAATTGGATGTTCCTCATGTTCGCCACCTTCATCGTGGCGTGCGGCCTCACGCATGCCATGGAGGTGCTGAACACCTGGAACGCCTATTTCCGCTTGGCGGGGGGGGTGAAGATCATCACGGCCATCGCCAGCCTGCCCACGGCCGTCTTCCTCATCCGCATCATGCCCACGGCCCTGGACCTGCCCACCCCGCAAGGGCTGGCGAAGATCAATGACACGCTTCGGGAACGGGAGGCGGGCATGCGCCTTCTCGTGGAAGGCGTCAAAGACTACGCCATCTTCATGGTGGATCCGCAAGGGTGCGTCGCCAGCTGGAACCAGGGGGCCGAGCGCACCAAGGGGTATGCGGCGGAGGAGATCATTGGCCGCCCCTTTGCGACCTTCTTCACCGCTGAAGATCGCGCCGCCGGCCTGCCCGAAGCGGCCTTGGCCGGTGCCCTGGCGGAAGGGCGCCACGAGAGCGAGGGCTGGAGGGTCCGGAAGGATGGCTCCAAGTTCTTCGCCAACGTCGTGCTGACTCCCGCCCGGCGCCCGGATGGATCCCTCCTGGGTTTCGTGAAGATCACGCGCGACATCACGGAGCGGAGGGACATGCTCTCGCAGCTCCAAGCCCACCGGGATGAGCTGGAACGGACCGTCGCGGAACGCACGCGGGAGCTCAAGGAGAGTCAGGAGATCCTCCGCCTCATCTACGAATCGACCCAGGACCCCCTGATGCTGCTGAAGGCCCACCCCGGGGGCGAGCTGGAAGTGGTGAGCTGCAACCATGCCCTGGCCGCGCTGATCGGGGAAAACGCGGAGTCCATGGATGGGATCTCCCTCGAACGGCTGCTGTCGCCTCCCGCCGAACCCGTGCTCGAGGCCATTCGCGGCGCCCTCGCCGACGGGCGGGAGCGGCGGCTGGAACGGCGGGCCGCCCTGCCGGGCGGGGAGCGGAGTTTCGACGTCCAGATCGTGCCCATCAGCGATGGCCCTGGGGGCCATTCCCACATCCTGATCGCCTCCCGCGACATTACGGATCGGAATCGCGTGGAGGAGGCCCTCCGCCAATCCCAGAAGCTGGAGAGCCTGGGCGTGCTGGCGGGCGGGATCGCCCACGACTTCAACAACCTCCTCACCACCATCCTCGGCAATTCGAACCTCGGGGCCATGGCCCTTCCCCTGGAGAGCCCCGGCCGCACGTACTTCTCGCAAATCGAGGAGGCCTCGCTGCGGGCGGCGGACCTCACCCGCCAGCTGCTCGCTTACGCGGGAAAGGGGAATTTCGTCCTCGCGGAGGTGGACTTGAACCGGGCGGTGGCGGAGATGACCAAGTTGCTCTCCGTCTCCATCTCGAAGAAGGCCGCGCTCCGATACGATCTGGCGGAGATGCGTCCGAAGGTGATGGCGGATCCCTCGCAGATCCAGCAGCTCATCATGAACCTCGTCACCAATGCCTCGGAGGCCATCGGGGAGGAGACGAGCGGCCTCATCACCATCCGCACGGGGCTGCAGTTCCTCGATGAGTCCTACATCGAGACCCTGGCGCCCTCTTTCCCCCTCTCGCCAGGCCTCTACGCCACGTTGGAAGTGAGCGATACGGGGTGCGGCATGAGCCCCGAAACCCAGGGCCGGATCTTCGATCCCTTCTACACCACGAAATTCACGGGCCGGGGGCTGGGGCTCTCCGCGATGATGGGCATCCTGCGGAGTCACAAGGGCAGCCTGAAGCTCTACAGCGAGGTGTCCAAGGGGTCCACCTTCAAGCTCTTCCTTCCCGCCCGCGAATCCTCCCTCGAGCCTTCGGCCAACGCCGGAGATGGTTCACCTTGGCGAGGGACGGGCCTGGTGATGGTGGTGGACGATGAACCAGCGGCCCGGGCCGTGGGCCGCCAGATGGCGGAGAGCCTGGGCTTCAAGGTGCTCGAGGCCGCCGATGGCCGGGATGCGGTGGCGGTGTTCCGAACCCGGCATTCGGAATTGGTGCTGGTCCTCATGGATCTCACCATGCCGCACCTGGATGGGCGGGAGGCCTTCGCCCAGTTGCAAGCCATCGATTCCGGCGTCCCCGTCATCCTCTGCAGCGGATATAGCGAGACGGATGCTGCCCAGGCCTTTGTGGGCCGGGGGTTGGCGGGCTTTCTCCAGAAGCCCTACCGGCACTCGGAATTCACCGCGGTCTTCCGGAAGGCCCTGGAGGGAACCTGATCGGCACCGGGCCCCGGATTCAAACGCCCCTAGGGCAGGCCTTGGAAGCAGGCCGCTGGCAGCTTCGCCCCGGTCTTGGGATGCCGCAGCGTGCGCTTGAGGACGAAGTCGAAGAGGAGGGGGTTCGTCTTCCAGATTTCGTTCAAGGCCTTGCGTTCCTCCTTCGTGATGAAGCCCTGCTGGGCGAAACGGCGCGTCCAGATCACGAGGTCGATGGCGGGGAGGGGAAAATCGCTGCCGTTGATGAAGCGGCGGGACCATTCGGGGTGTTCCAGGATCGCCGTGAGGGGGCCGGGCATGCGGTTGGCCTGGGTGATGGCGCTGAGGTCGGCGAAGAGCCGGCCCTCGTACTTGGGCTCGGCCAGGAGGCGGGTGAAGAGGTCGAAGTTGCTGGCGCGGGTGCCGGGGTGGTCGAGGTCCTCGTTCATACCGAGGCTGGCGCCGTGGGCCACGATGACCCGCACGCCCAGGTCCAGCGGGCGGCGGAGTTTCAGGGGATTGCCCATGGCCTGGGCCCCGGCGATGGTCACGGCCTTCTCCTCGCCGGCGTGGGTGAGGAGGGTGATGCCGCGTTCGGCCATGCGCCGGTAGAAGGCGTCGTAGCGGGGATCCGCGGGATCGATGTTCTGGGCGTTGGGCAGCCACTTGAGGAAGCGGGCCCCGCGATCGGCGCAGCGGTCCAGCTCTTGGATCGCATCGGGCCGGGCGGGGTGGATGGAGACCACGGGCACGATGAGGTCCGGATGCTCCGCCGCGACCTTCAGCACGGCATCGTTGGGAACGTAGATCTCGGTTCCTTTGGCATCCACGGTGCCATCGGCGCGGTAGTTGCGGTCCATGGCCAGCAGGTGGAGGCGCACCGGCCGCCCGAAGCCCTGGGCCATCTCCGCCAGGTGCGCCACATAGGCTTCCTCGAAGTGGGCGTCGTCCGGCACGCCGGCCGCCTTCAGGTAGGCGGAGGTCATGAAGCGCTTCTTGGGATGGAGGGGGCTGAACATCACCGGATTGATCTCGATGCCGTTCCGGCCCCGGCCGTTGCCGATGAGGTGCACGTGGTGATCCACCAGCGGCGTGGCGGGGTCGAGCCCCTCCATGGCTTTGGCGATCAGGGCCCGGGCCTCCGGGGAGAGGGGCTTGGGCTTGGCGGTGAAGCCGCGGCCCAGGAGGGCGAAGGGGAGCAGGAGGAGGACCGCGCACATCAGGGTGGATCGGGATCTGGACAAAAGAACTCCATTCGCTACCGTATGGTGCGCTCGATTCCCGGAAAGTGCAACTTCCGCTTGCGCCTAATGTGCGGAGGCTCAATCCGCCCTCCAGGTCCGAATTACAAATAGCTGGCGAATCCCGGAATCAAGCCTAAGGTCGAAGGCCAGAGGTTTTCTCTTGCCCAACTTCGTCCGTAAACATTTGGGCCGAATGCGCCTCCCCGCCAAGGCTCCCATGGATCGTGAGCTGCGGATCAAGGGCCTGCCGTTGATGGTGGATGCCATCCAGGACTACGCCATTTTCCTGTTGGACGCCAATGGGCACGTGGCGACGTGGAACCTGGGGGCCCAGCGGAGCAAGGGCTACCGGCCGGACGAAATCATCGGCCGCCACTTCCGCTGCTTCTATCCGCCGGAGGAGATCGAAGCGGGCCAGCCCGAAGAGGCCCTGGCCCGGGCGGCGGCGGAAGGTCGTTACGAGATGGAGGGCTGGCGCATCCGGAAGGACGGGTCCCGCTTCTTCGCCAATGTCATCATCAGCGCGCTCCACGAAGAGGGGAACCTGCTGGGCTTCGTGAAGGTCACCCGGGACATCACCGAAAAACGGGCCCTGATCGAGTCCCTCCAGCGCCACCAGCACGAGCTCGAAACCTTGGTGGCGGAGCGCAGCGGCGAACTGGAGCAGGAACGGCGGACCCTCCAGCTGATCTACGACGCGCATCAGGACCCGATGATGCTGCTGAAAGTGGAACCTGGCCCCGACTACCGGGTGGTGAGCCTTAACCAGGCCTGCGGCGAGGCCCTGGGACAGCGCCCCGCCGAGATCGTGGGCAAGCTCCTTGAACCCTACCTCCGGCCCCCCGCGGAGCCGGAGCTCGCCACCTACCGTCGGGCGGTGGAGACCGGCGAGGCCCAGCACCTCGAACGCCGGGCCCCCTTGGGGGGCCGCGAGCGGATCTTCGATTCCGAAGTAATCCCCCTGCCGGGGCCCGACGGCGCCCCAGGGCACCTGCTGGTCTCAGCCCGGGACATCACGGAGCGGGTGCGCATGGAGGAATCCCTGCGTCAGACCCAACGATTGGAAAGCCTGGGCGTGTTGGCGGGTGGCATCGCCCACGACTTCAACAACCTCCTCACCACGGTGCTGGGGAACGCGAGCCTCGGGGGCCTTGCGCTCCCGCCGGAGAGCCCGGGGCGGCCCTACCTGGACCGCATCGAGGAAGCCACCGTGCGGGCGGCGGATCTCACGCGCCAGCTCCTGGCCTACGCGGGCAAGGGGAACTTCGTCAAAATCACCGTGGATCTCAATCGCGCCGTGCAGGAGATGACCCAGCTGCTCTCCGTTTCCATCTCCAAGAAGGCGGCCCTGCGCTTCGACCTGTCCGAGATCAAACCCAAGGTGGAAGCGGATCCCTCTCAAATCCAGCAGCTCATCATGAATCTGGTGACCAACGCCTCCGAGGCCATCGGTGAGGAGACGAGCGGGCTCATCACCGTGCGTACGGGCCTGCAGCACCTGGATGAGCACTACATCCAGAACCTCGCGTTGGCCTTCCCGGTAGAGCCCGGCCTCTACGCCACGCTGGAGGTCAGCGACACCGGTTGCGGCATGAGCGCGGAGACCCAGGCGAAGATCTTCGATCCCTTCTTCACCACCAAGTTCACGGGGCGGGGCCTGGGGCTCTCGGCGATGATGGGGATCCTGCGCACCCATCACGGCAGTCTCAAGCTCTACAGCGAGGTGGGTCGGGGCACCACCTTCAAACTCTTCCTGCCTGCGGTGGGGGCCACCTGGGAGGATCCGGAGGCCCAGACCGATCCAGGCCTGTGGCGCACCCACGGTCGCATCCTGGTGGTGGATGACGAGGTGGGGGCCCGCACCGTCACTCGCCAGATGGCGGAGCACATCGGGCTCGAGGTCGTGGAGGCCTGCGATGGCCGGGAGGCGGTGGAACTCTTCAAGGCCCACCAGGGGCAACTCCGACTGGTGATCATGGACCTCACCATGCCCCACATGGATGGACGCGAGGCCTTCCGGCGCTTCCGGGAGGTGGACGCCACGGTCCCCGTGATCCTCTGCAGCGGCTACAACGAGGCCGACGCCGCCCAGGATTTCGTGGGCCACGGGCTGGCGGGCTTCCTCCAGAAACCTTTCCGCCACAAGGCCTTCGCCGCGGCGGTACGGGCGGTGCTGGAAGGGCTGTGACCGTTGCCCCCGACCTTCAGGCACACTGGAGGTCGGATGGATACGCACGACCTCGGATCTTTGCAGGAGTTGCTCCGCCTCGTGGATGGGCCCGCCTCGGCCCTTCAGGCGGGGGTGCGCCTGCGCTGGACCTCGCCCACGGCGCTGGCCGTGCTCCTGGCCCGCCGCATCACGCGGGAGGGCCGCATCGAGCCGCTGTGGGTGGATGCCCCCAGCGAGGCCGAAGCCGAGGCCCTGGCGCGCGCCCTCACGGCCCTGCTGCCCCAGGCCACGGTGGCCCACTTCCCGGGCATGGCGCCCTACGCCGGCGGCGAGAGCAGCCCGCCGGGCCTCGTGCTGCGCGATCGCCTCGCCACGCTCGTGGGCCTGCTGGAACGCAAGGTCCACGTGCTCGTCACCGGGCCCCTGGCCCCCTTCGAGAAGCTGCCCCACCCCACCTGGTTCCAGAAGCAGAAGCTGGAGCTGCGCAAGGGCGCCGAGGTGCCCCGCGAACTCCTGCTCGAAACCCTGGTGGCCCTGGGCTACCGGCGCACGGAGCTGGCGTCCTCACCGGGTGAGTTCAGCGCCCGCGGCCTCGTCGTCGATCTCTGGCCCGATCACCTGGACAAGCCCCTGCGGCTGGAGACTTTCGGCGATGAGCTGGAGCGGCTCTCCCCCTTCGATCCCGACAGCCAGCGCCGCACGGGCGACGAGCTGGAACTGCTGACCCTCTATCCCCGCTACGAGGGCGAGCGGGGCGAGGGCCAGCCCCTGCTGGACGCCGTGAAGGCGAAGGCTGCCCAATCCCACGATCCCGAAGACGACCTCAGCTTCCGGCGCCAGCGGTTGGCCAGCCACGGCCACTTCCCCGGCGAGGAACTCTTCTACCCGTTGCTTGCCCAGGCCAAGGGCCAGCTGGTGCATTGGGTCACGCCCTGCCTGCGGCTCACGCTCCAGGACGAGTGGCGCGAAGCCATCCTCGCCCAGGAAAGGGAACGCATCGAGAAGGGCCTGGAGACGCTGCGGCGGGGCGGGGTGGTGTGCCCCGACTTTGCGGATCGCTTCGCGGAGAAGGATCAGAGCCGCGCCACCGCCCACCTCGTGGAGTGGCAGGCGGACGCCACCATCACTTTCCTCGCGCAGCCGCCCCTGGAATTCCAGGGCCGCCTCACGGATTTCACAGGCCACCTGCAGCAGCAGACCCACATGGGCGTCCGCGTCTTCCTGGCGGGCTCCACGTCGGGCATGCGGGATCGCTTCCGGGAGATCATCGGCGATCACGATCTGGTGGAAGCGCGGGGCTCCGAGCCCGGCTGCCGGGCCCTGCACCTGGGCCTGGACACGGGCACCTGGCTGCCCGACGCCAAGGTGCTGCTGCTCACGGAGCGCGAGGCCTTCGGCCGCCGGGCCCTGCCCACGGCCCCCAAGCGCAGCGCCGCCGCGGCCTTCCTCAGCGACTTCCGGGATTTGAAGCCCGGCGACCGCATCGTCCACCTGGATCACGGCATCGGCGAGTTCCTGGGCTTCGAGACCCAGAGCATCGGGGGCCTGGACATCGAGGTGCTAAAGCTGCGCTATGCCGACGGCGGCCAGCTCTCCGTGAGCCTGGAGCGGGCGGACCTCCTGCAGAAGTACACCTCCGAAGGCGGCACCCTGCCGCCCCTGGACAAGCTGGGCGGCGCCGCCTGGGCCAAGGTGAAGCGGCGGGCCAAGAAGGCCATCCGCGACATGGCCGAGGAGCTGCTGAAGCTCTACGCCAAGCGCAAGGCCGAGAAGGGCATGGCCTGCAAGCCCGATGGCCCGGAGATGGCCGAGTTCGAGGCCAGCTTCCCCTACGAGGCCACGCCGGACCAGCTGGAGGCCACCGAGGCCATCAAGAAGGACCTGGAGGGCGAGCGTCCCATGGATCGCCTCCTGGTGGGCGACGTGGGCTTCGGCAAGACGGAGGTGGCCATGCGCGCCGCCGCCAAGGTGGTCTTCGATGGGCGCCAGGTGGCCGTGCTCTGCCCCACGACCATCCTCTGCTTCCAGCACGCCCGCACCTTCAAGGAGCGTTTCGCCGCCTTCCCCATCCGCGTGGAGCAGGTGAACCGCTTCGTGTCCTCCGAGGATCAGAAGCGCATCTTCCAGGATCTGGAGGCGGGCCGCGTGGACATCCTCGTGGGCACCCACCAGGCCCTCAGCGCCAAGGCCCACTTCGCCGACCTGGGCCTCGTCGTCGTGGATGAGGAGCAGCGCTTCGGCGTGGCCCACAAGGAGAAGCTCAAGAAGCTCCGCGTGAACGTGGATCAGCTGGCCATGAGCGCCACGCCCATCCCACGCACCCTGCACATGAGCCTCACGGGCCTGCGGGAGATCAGCCTCATCGAGACGCCCCCCAAGAACCGCCTCGCCATCGAGACGGTGACGGCGCCCTGGAGCGACGAGCTCATCCAGACGGCCATCCAATTCGAGCTGCGCCGCAACGGCCAGGTGTACGTGGTGCACAACCGCGTGGAGAGCATCGACAGCATCGCCGACCGCATCCGCGCCCTGGTGCCCGAGGCCCGCATCGGCATCGGCCACGGTCAGCTGGCGGAGCACGAGCTGGAAGAGGTGATGCTGGGCTTCATGGAGGGCCGCATCGACGTGCTCGTGGCCACCACCATCGTGGAGAACGGCCTCGATGTGCCCAACGCCAACACCCTCATCGTGCACCGGGCCGACACCTTCGGCCTGAGCCAGCTCTACCAGCTGCGCGGCCGGGTGGGCCGCAGCGACGTGCCCGCCTACGCCTACCTGCTCATCCCCGGCCGCGGCGAGATCAGCGAGGACGCCCGCAAGCGCCTTCAGGCGCTCGAAGACTTCTCCGAGCTGGGGAGTGGCTTCCGCATCGCCGCCCTGGACTTGGAGCTGCGCGGCGCCGGCAACCTCCTGGGCGGCGAGCAGAGCGGCCAGATCCACGACATCGGCTTCGAGCTCTACCTCAAGCTGTTGGAGGAAACCCTCCAGGAACTCAAGGGCGAAGCCAGCGGCACCTTCGACGTCAAAGTGGACTTTGGCCAGGCCCAGCTGGGCCGCCGCTGGATGGATCAGGCCAGCGAACGCCTCGTGGCCTACAAGCGCGTGAGCCGCCTCAAGGACCTCCGCGACCTCGACCTCTACAAGCTGGACCTCGAAGATCGCTTCGGCCAGATCCCCCATGACGACGATGAAACCCGCCGCTTCTTCGAACTCGTCAAAGTCCGCATCCTCGCCCAGCACCTCGCCGTCAGCGAAGTGGGCCTCAGCCAATCCAAACTCCGCCTCAAGCTCAGCCCCCAAACCCCCGTCAACCCCGGCAAGCTCATGGTCTGGGTCAGCCAACAGAAGGGCGCCACGCTCACGCCGGATGGGGCGGTGTTAATGCCCTCCGTAGGCACGCAAGATGGGCCCATCCTTCAAGCGCAGCAGGTGCTGGAGGGGTGGAAGGGGTTGGTGGGGTAGGTATCCCTATTTTTTGCCGCGCCGTTGGTATTGGATTTCGGCCCAATAGGCAGGAGAGATTGGCCCGACTGTGAAGCGGTAGGAGTCCATCAGGGCACGGGCGGCGGGTTCGTCTTCCGCCTTCGGTACCACGATGGTCAGCACCACGAGACCTTTGGGGTTCGGCGTGGTGAGGATGAATTGGGTGCCCTCCTTCCCGATCTCTCCCAAGCGCATCTTCCAGGAGTAGAAGGCCCGCGAGGTGCCATCGAAGCTCCGGCATTCCGTGAACGCCTGTTCGGAAATGACGGGCGGGGGCAAATTCTGGCTTTTAAAGCTCTCTTTGATGAAGTTGGTCTCCCATAGGAAATGGGTTTCCGCGCGCTTTCGGGCGGATGTTTCGACCCCTTTTAGAAACTGCGCGTCCTCGAGCAGAAACCACTGCACCAGAAGGGGGCCGATCCAAAAAGAAGGATTCACGGATTGGGAGCCATCTTCGGTGGTCGCCACTCGAAATGATGGGCCAAAGAATTGGGCGGAGACACTCGCGGGCCCATCCGTTATGACCCCGCGGTAGCCACCATATATCTCCTGGAACGATGTCTCACCATTCGTTGGAAGGGGCCCAGGGTTGAAATCAGCGGGTGCTGAGGCATACGGATCAAAGGTGGCGTTATTCAGCCAAGCCCAAAAATCGTCCTCGACCGCCCCGAGTACGGTGTCCGTGGAATCACACATGACTTGAAGCCCATGGGCACCCTGGACCTGGAAGGCGGACAGAATGTGATGGGTATAGCCCCCATATTCCACCGTTCCGCGGGCAATCAACGTGTTCCCCCGGAGGCCTCTCTGCAGCCCATTCAGGCCGGTGTTGTCCAGTTGGCGACGGGCGAATTCATAGGCACTGATGCCTTCCTCTCCGAAGGCCAAAATCATCGCTGACATGACAGGTTTGACCTCGATGCCACGGGAGTCCTTGATCGGATCCCTCATCAGGCCATACGCCACGACGCCAGGTTTGGGTTTGTCGGAGATTTGGAAGGGATGCCAATGGGCAGGGTCAGGGTTGGTAAGTTGGGCTTTGGCCTTGCCCAGCGAGAGCATCGGGTGTTTCTCGGAAGGTTTGATCGTGGTGGACTGGCCCCAATTCGGCAATGAGGCCATGCAAATAATGGGGGCCAACAGGAACCGGATCACGTTCAACCTCTTGATGGGCATCGATCCAGTCTGACCGAACGGTGGGTCATCTCAACCTCAACCCCGTGGAACGCCCCTCCAGTACAGTGGAACCCCGGAGAGGCCCCATGCCCAAGGTTCGAACAGACCCGAATCCCCGGGAGCGCGATGTCGGATTGCTCTTCGTGACCCGGGCCCTGCGGATGTTCGCCTACGGATTCCTCTCCGTGGTGCTGGTGTTGTACCTCGCGGGGCTGGGCTTCAGCGAGGGGCGCATCGGGCTGTTGATCACCCTCACGCTGGTGGGGGATGCGCTCATCTCCCTGGGGATCACGCTGCATGCGGACCGCCTGGGGCGGAAGCGGATGCTGCTCCTGGGCGCCGCCCTCATGATCCTGGCGGGCGTCCCCTTCGCCCTGAGTGGCGACTTCCTCGTGCTGCTGCTGGCGGCCACCCTGGGCGTCATCAGCCCCTCGGGGCACGAAGTGGGCCCCTTCCTGGCCATCGAGCAGGCCGCTCTGGCGCAAGTGGTTTCCGACGAACGGCGCACCGCCGTGTTCGCCTGGTACAACCTCTCGGGCTCCTTCGCCACCGCCGCCGGCGCCCTCGCCGGGGGCTGGTCCGCCCAGGCCCTCCAGGCCTCGGGGATGGCGCCCGTGGCCAGTTACCGCGTGGTGGTCATGGCCTATGCCGTGTCGGGGGCGCTCTTGGCTGCGCTGTTCCTTCGGGTCTCCCGGGCCATCGAAGCCCCGCCTTCCGTCACCCCCGCCCGCTTTGGGCTCCACCGGTCCCGGGGTGTGGTGATGCGCCTCTCCGCCCTCTTCTCCCTGGATGCCTTCGCGGGCGGGTTCGTCATCCAAGGCTTCCTCGCCTATTGGTTCCACCACCGCTTCGGCGTCGCGCCTGGTCCCTTGGGCTCGATCTTCTTCGTGGCCAACCTGCTGGCGGGCCTCTCCTCCCTCTACGCCGTGCGCCTGGCGGGCCGGATCGGGTTGATCCGCACCATGGTGTTCACGCACATCCCGTCCAACGTGCTCCTGATCCTCGTGCCCCTGCTGCCCACCCTGCCGCTCGCCGTCGCCGTGCTCCTCCTGCGCTTCAGCATCTCCCAGATGGACGTCCCCACCCGCCAGGCCTACACCATGCACGTGGTGGCCCCCGACGAGCGCTCTGCGGCGGCGGGGGTCACGGGGATCGCGCGCACGACAGGAGCGTCGCTGTCGCCGGTGCTGGCGGGGCAGCTTCTCGCCCATTCTGGCTTGATGGGCGTGCCCTTCTTTCTCGCCGGGGGACTCAAGATTTTGTATGACCTACTGTTGTATCGGGGATTCAAAGCCTCCGGGTGAGGCGTTGAAAATGGAGGCATTGCAAGATTCAGTTAAATTATTGGGTCCAATGGCCCGACTGCTGCAGTGCCACACTTCCAAGTTTAGGGCCTCCAGCCGGGGCTGCTAGTTGAGCTGGGAGTATTCTCTGTGCGAGGGCTTCAACCTTGCGAGATAGCTTCTTTCAACTGGGCAATGACTGTGAGGCTGCATACCGGAACTTACGGGACCTCCCAAGCAACAATGATCGACGCGAGTTTGTAGAGGCGCTCTGGGCGAGGTTTCGCCCTTCTCCCGACAAGCATTTCCTGAAGGAGGCGCGAAACAATTTTCTCCAGCGCTTTTGGGAAATGTACCTATTTGCCGCGCTTGATGACCAAGGCCTTGGGCCACAAAAAGGGGGCGGGACGGGCCCCGACTTATTGGTGGTGGTCAATGGTGTCCGTTACTGGGTTGAGGCCATGGCTCCTCGGCGAGGAGAAGGCGCGGATGCTGTGCCTGAGATGGACTGGGGAAGCCATGAAGTTCGCCAAGCACCCCTAGATCAGATCCAGCTTCGGTACGCCAATGCAATTTCCGAGAAGGCTAGAAAGTGGTCCAGATGGGTCCGGGATGGGATAGTCAGAACTGGGGATGGGTTTCTGATTGCTCTGAACGGACGTGGGTGCAATGAATTCTTTGATAGCAATCCGCCCCTTTTTGTCCGGGCCTGTGCTGCCGTTGGGCATCTGACTATAGCCATTGATCCCGCGACGCTGAAGGTTGTGGACGGTTTCTACACATTTAGCGACTCGGTTACGAAAATGAGTGGTGAGACAGTCTCAACGGCCCCGTTCTTCCAAGATGAGTTCTCCCATGTGTCAGGAGTGATCCACAGTCTTGCCTGCGCTTGGTACCGACCAGACTCATTGTTGGAGGGGATGGAGTTCCTTCATAACCCCCTGGCTAATGTCCCTATTCAAGGGGATGCCCTTCGCGGGTTACGACAGTTCACGATCTCCCCACAAGGGATCACCACCATTCAACCGGAACCGGCCTGGCCAGAGGACAAAGTCATCGTTGTTGAATAGGACTCGAGATTGAGCCCTGACTCCATTCGAACGCTCGACCCTCAGATTCGTAGTCTGATGCTCTATGTAGACACAGGTGAGCCTGCCCTACACCGCCAGTGGTGGCCCCCCTGGGCTGCTTGGATCATGCGGCAAACTCCCCCGCGGGCTGCGCAGGTACACGTAGGGCGTCGCATGCAAGAAGTTGCTCACGCGGGACGTGTACACATCCGCATAGCGCTCGATCTGCCGGGCCAGGTGGCTCTTGTCATTGCCGGCGCGGGTGAGGAGACCCCACCTCGGATTCAGCAGCTCCGTGGCGGCCTGGGCGAGGGGCGCGATCTGGGTGTCGAGGGTGGTGAGTTTGGCTTTGAGATCCTGGATGCGGGCGTCGAGGGTAGCGTTGTCGTCGCTGCAGGCGGGGCCGTAGCCGGCTTTGCGGCGCTGGAGGTCGAGGCGGGCGCGGGAGACCTGGGCTTCCAGTTCCTCCTTGGCGGCCATGAGCTCGGCGAGGTGGACTTCGGTGTCCTTGAAACCCTCCAGGGCCTCCACCTCGGCTTCCAGTTCGCGGAGCACGAGGGCGGTGCGCCAGCGGAGGCGGCGCTTGGTCATGTGCACGTCGCCGAACATGTGGTCGCCCACGTAGAGCACCTGATCGCCGGCGAGGCCCAGGTCGCGCTCCACCTGCACGGCGCTGCCGCCCAGGTAGATGCCGCCCGTCTTCAGGGGGCCCACGAGGGGCTTCAGCAGGCCGGCCTCATCCACCACTTCGAAGAAGGGGCCGCGCTCCATGAAGAAGGCGGGCTTGCGGGCGCTGACGATGACGTAATCGAAGAGGTCGCGCCAGGTCATGCCCGCGGGCAGGTAGCGGTCGTAGGCATAGCTCATGAGGGGCGCCGTGTAGGCCCACTCGGAGTTGGTGATGAGGAGCAGGCGCTTGCCCGCGGCCCGCTGATCCAGCAGGGCCAAGGCGGCCTCGGGATCGAGGATCACGTACTTCTCGGGGGCCTGAAGGATCTCGGCCTTGAGGCGGCCCTCGATGTGCTGGGCCTCGATGCGCCGGCGCACGTGATCGTAGACCTCGGCGGGCGTGCGGGCGCCGGGGAGCACGCCGGCCTCGAAGAGGTCCATGAGCTGCGCGAAGAGGCAGCCCTCGGAGAGGGAGAACACCGTGTTAAGGAAGATCCAGCGGGGGTCAGAAAGGTCCACCAGGGTCTGGGCGTATTCATCGCGCTGCTCGGCGAAGCTGAGGGGCCGCGTGCCGTGCAGGGCCCGCTTCACGAAGCCGAAGCGGTTGGCCTTCACCAGGTTGCCCGTCTGCAGGTCGAGGATGAGGCCCCGGGCCACCATCTCGGGATCGAAGCGCAGGTCGCCCACGGGCCAACCCGCCTCCAGGAAGGAGGCCCGGGCCAGCTCGTAGACGCGCGCCTCGAAGGCCTCCGCGTGGTAATCCACGAGGGTGTAATCCATGTCGTAGCCGATGGCCTTGAGGGATCGGAAATTCAGCGTGCGGTTGCAGAAGACGCTGCGGCTGCGGGGAACGGGGGAGGCGGAAGGCTCGGACATGGTTGCAAGGATGGTCCCAGCTCTCAGGCGTGGGGGCCAGGGGGTGGGGGGAATCAACCGAAGAATTCACCACCAAGACACCAAGACACCAAGGAAAGAAGAAGGCCCTAAATCGCTAAGGTCTTTTGCTTTTCTTGGTGTCTTGGTGTCTTGGTGGTGATCCATGTTTGACCGGTGGTATTACGCGATCTCAGCACCTGCCTCGGTCAATAGGGCCCGCAGCACGCTTCGGTGGCACCTTGCCTCGTCTTCGCAGTAACAGCCCACGGAGAGGTTGGTGGTCTTTGAGAGGGCGGCCAGCAGGGCCAGGGTGTGCTGGGCTTCGGGTCGGGAGAGTTCGATCTTGAAGGCGCGGAGGAAGGTCTTCCACTCGGCCTCCGTTTCCGCGCCCTGGGCGGACTTCACCAGGGCCTCGCTGGGGGAGAGGATGGGCAGCCAGGTGTCGTAGTAGTTCCGGGTGGCGAATTCGGCCTTGGGGACGCCCCGGGGCGGGCGGCGCACGGTGCCGATGCGCAGGCCTTCTTTGGGATGGCGGGGAGTGCCGAGCCGGACGATGCGGAGGGCCATGGATACCTCGGAAGTGTTCCATCTTGACCGGAGGTCAGGACGCTGGGGATGCTGGCGTCAGGAACCCACGCCATGACCCATGCTGCCATCACTGGCTGGGGCAAATGCATGCCCCCGGCCGTTTTGTCCAACGCGGACCTCTCCACCTTCCTGGAGACCACCGACGAGTGGATCACCACCCGCACGGGGATGAAGGAACGGCGCATCTCCCACGTCACCGGCGTGGAGCTGGCCACGGTGGCCGCCGCTCGGGCCCTGGCCTGCGCGGGGCTGGAGGCGAAGGACCTGGACCTCATCCTCTACGGCAGCTGCAGCGGCACGGAAACCGTGCCCAACAGCGCCTCCGGCGTGCAGCTGGCGCTGGGGGCCGTGAACGCCGGGGCCATGGACGTGAACACGGCCTGCACGAGCTTCCTCTACGCCCTCAGCACCGCCACGGCGATGATCCGCAGCGGGGCCATCCGCTCGGCGGTGGTCATCGGCGTGGAACTCATCTCCACCTGCATGGACTGGAGCAACCGCAACGTGGCCGTGCTCTTCGGGGATGGGGCCGCCGCCGTGGTGCTGCAGGCCTCGGATCAGGAGGAGGGCCTGGTGGGCGGGGTGCTGGGGTGCGATGCCGAAGCCCGCCACATCCTGCGGGTGCGGGGCATGGGCTGCGGCTACGCGGGCCGGGGCGTCGCCCTGGGCGACACGCTGTGGGACTTCGACGGCCCGGAGATCTTCAAGCGAGCCGTGAAGGCCATGAGCGCCGCCTCGGAGCGGGTGCTGATGGAGGCGGGGGTCTCCGCCGACCAGGTGGACCTCGTGGTGCCCCACCAGGCCAACCTCCGCATCATCGAGGCCGTGGCCAAGTACGCCCACATCCCCATGGAGAAGGTGTTCCTCACGGTGCAGCGCTACGCCAACATGAGCGCCGCCACGGTGCCCGTGGCCCTGGTGGAGGCCTTGGAGGCGGGCCGCGTGACGCCCGGCGCCACGATCCTCATGCCGGCCTTCGGCGGTGGCCTCACGTGGTGCGCCCACCTGGTGAAGTGGGGCGCGCGCACGACGCCGCTGGGAACCACCGATCGGCAGCTGGCGCCCTGCACCCAGACGGCCCTGGAGCTGGTGAACGGCATCCGGGCGAAGCAGGATCCCCACGGGGCCTCGGCCCCGGGGTTATCCGCTCAGTTGGGCTGAGGGGCGCCCCCGCTCGCCGACCCCCATCCGCCGTTCACCGATCCCCGCCCACGGGGCGGCCAGGCCCGCCCGAAGCTGGAGCCTTGGTTGCCGGAGTCCCCCATGTCCGACGTTGAAATGCCCTCCCTGCCTGGTCCGCTGCGCATGCTGCTGCTGGCCTTCCTGATCCTGTTCTCGGCCCAGGCGGCCCGGGCCCAGGAACCCTTGCTGGTGAGCCTCAAGAACACCATCGCCCAGGAAGTTCAGTCCCAGGGCTTCACCCTGGATCGGGATGCGAAGGTGCACGTCTACGCCCGGGGCGGGGCCCCCCACGGGTTCCACCGGGGCGGCCCCTTCTTCGCCTACGGCTGGATCCTCAACGCCACCACCCGCGAAGTGGTGTGGCAGATGGATGGCCGCACGAGCAAGCTCCAGGGCGGCTTCGAGGTGGCGGATCACTACCTCGATTTGCCCAAGGGGAGCTACGAGGCCTACTACGCGAACCACGGCTTCGAGCGGAATTCCCTCTTCATGAACTGGAACCGGAACATCGACCGCCGGTCCCTGGGGCAGGAGGAAGCCCGGAACGAGCGGCATCAGGGCTTCTTCGACAGCCTGCGGGGCGATCAGCTCCGCCGCTGGCGCAAGCAGGCGGGCTACTACGGGATGGAACTCTACCTGCCCGGGGGCGACCCCCAGCAGGTGACACGCTTCGATGCCCCCTTGCGCTGGAAGCGGGAGTTGATCTCCTTCACCGCCGTGGGCGATTCCGGGCACTGGAGCCAAGGCTTCCGCGTGAAACGCCCCATCACCCTCCATGTCTACGCCCAGGGCGAACGCACCGGCGAGCGGAGCTTCGCGGATACGGGCTGGATCGTGGATGCCCGTACCGGCAAGAAGGTGTGGGAGATGACCAACGCCAAGGCCCAATTCGGGGGCGGCCATTCCAAGAACCGCCGCCAGGTGGAAACCCTCCGCCTGCCCGAAGGCGAATACCTGGCCACCTACGTCACCGACGAGAACCACTCCCCCGCCGACTGGAACGCGGCCCCGCCCTGCGATCCCCTGCTGTACGGCCTCACCCTCTCCATCCCCGATCCCGCCGACGTCCCGAACGTGGCGCTGGCGGAGGTGCACAACCCCGATCACGTGGTGGCAGAGCTGGTGCGGGTGGGCGATGACGAACACCGCAAGGTGGCCTTCACCCTCCAAGCCAAGACCACCGTCCGCATCTACGCCCTGGGCGAAGGGGATGGCGATGAGCTGGCCGACTACGGCTGGATCGAGGATGCCCAGGGCCAGAAGGTGTGGGTGCAGCGCTACGAGGAGTCGGTTCCCGCCGGGGGCGCTTCCAAGAACCGCCAGACGGATGCCGCCGTCGAGCTGCCCAAGGGCACCTACACCCTGCACTACGAGACGGATGGATCCCATGCCTACGGGCACTGGAATTCCCGGCCCCCCAGGGATGCGGAGCACTACGGGATCACGGTGTATACGGGCCGCTGAGGGAAAGAACACCACCAAGACACCAAGGCACCCAGGAAAGACAAAAGCGGGTGGTTTCCCTCCTTTGCTTTTCTTGGTGCCTTGGTGTCTTGGTGGTGGTTCTTCAGCCCCTTGGGCCCTCGCCCGATGAAGGGGCATGAACCGTTTGCGGGCCTTCGGGCGAGACCACTCCACGGCCATCTTCATGGGGGCCTGGCTGGTGTTGACGGCGGGCACGGTGGTGCTGGCCCTGGGCGCGGGGGCCCTGCCGGAGTTCGTGCCGAACGTGCTCACCACGGGAAACCGCACATTCAACCAGATGATGGCGGTGGTGATGGTCTCCATCTCCCTCATCATCCCGCTCACGGCCAACCTCTACACGCCCACCCTGGTGCGGCCCTACGTGACGCACCCCATGGTGGCCGGGGGCTTGGCGGTGATCTTCAGCAGCCACCTGCTGACCATGGCCATCCAGGTGCTGCCGCGGGAGCACCCGCTGATGACTCCGGCCATGTACCTCTACCTGGGGCTCTACATCACGGTGCTGCTGGGGGCGCTGCCCTTCCTCTACGGGATCAGCCGCTTCCTGCGCCCCACCTTCTTCATGCCGATGCTCACCCGGAAGGGCCTGCGGGGCCTCCAGATCCTGGGCCGGCATCCGAACGATGCTCGAGCCTCGGCGGAACTTTTCGAAGCCATCGACGTGGTCACCAACATCGCCCTCACGGGCATGGCCCGGGGGGATCGCCAGCTGGTGCTCCTGGCCCTGGCCTCCCTGCACACGCTGCTGCAGGAGATCCAAGGTCAGACGGGCCCCTGGCGGGCGGAGCGGCCCCGCTTCGTGCCGGGCCTCGCCGAGGAGGGGCAGGCCTTCCTCACCCGGGAGCAGGTGTGGCCCGAGGCCTACGTGCTGGCCCAGACCCTAAAGGTGATGGAGGTGGCCACCAAGCGGCAGCACGAGATCCTATCGGAGGTGGGCGGGCAGCTGGTGGAGACGGCCACGCTGGCCTCGGCCATGGGGCGGGATCAGGTGGTGGAGCTGCACGTGATGACCTTCAACGCCCTCCTGCGGGAGGCCGTGGAGGAGGATGACCTGCGCCGCTTCCAGAACCTTTGCTACTACTACCGCCTGCTCATCGAGGGGTTCCACCGGGACCCGGAGCGCATGCACGACACGGCCCGCCACCTGCTCCACTACGGGCGCCTGGCGGCGCGCCGGGGCCTCAACTTCTCCATGGAGACCATCCTCTACGACTTCGGTGAGCTGGTGCTGAGCCTGGGGCCCGTGGACGAAGCCCAAGCGGTGGAGTTGGTGCAAGCCTGGGCGGGGCCCCTGTGGCTGGAGAGCATCGCGCCGGAGAGCCCCACCCGCAAGGCCGGCTGGCGCAGCCTGATCCGCACCTATTGGGAGGCCAAGGCCCAGGGCTTCGAGGAACTGGCCAACGCCATCTACTGGCGGTTCCTCACGGACGATGCCATCCACCGGGATCAGCTGGTGCAGGTGCTGGATGAGAACCGGGAGCTGCACTACGAGTTCAATGACCGGCTCATGCGCTTCGCGCACCTGGGGGACAAGGCGGAAACGCTGGCGCGGGAGTTCGAGACGGCGTGGTGAACCGGGTGCTTCGCGAGCTCGATGCGCCGCCGCCGGGCCTAGAACGGTTTGCCGTCTTCGTAGTAGTTGCGGCGCGTGAGGGGGATGAAGCAGAGGTCCACCGAGGGGCACCCCGCCTCCCGCAGGCGATCCGTGAGGATCCGAGCCACGGCGTCCTGGGTGTCCAGGCCGCGGTCGAACCAGGCCACTTCCACGAAGGGCGGGCCGGAGATGAGGGTTTCATCTTGCAGGTAGTGATCCGTGGGCACGTGGAAGACGAGTTCTTCCCGGGGGCCGCCCAGCAGCTTCTGGAGGTCGTCGGCCAGGGGGGCGCTGGCGGCCTTGACGATGGCGAGGGGGATGGCGTGGAAGGCGAATCGCGGCATGGGGCACCTAGGAGCGTGTCCAGCCAACCCATGGGGCTGTGCTGGAGGGGTGGCCGAGCGCCTCAAGGCGGCCGACCGATGGGGGTGTGGGCTCATCACGGAGGGGAGGCTCCATCTCTGGGAGCCGAAGGCGACCAGGAGCGGCGCACTGCGCCGCGTTCGATGGAGCCAACGCAGGGGCGCGACGGCCACCGCGCCAGCCCGGTGGGTTGAAAGCAAAGGGGCCTGATCCCGCGTCGGCGCGCTTGCGCGATGCGCCCATATCGCACGGCGCGCACCTCCTCGGCTGAGGCCCCTTAGCTTTCACCGCGGCTCCCATGGGTTGGCTGGACACGCTCCTAGAGTCCGAACTGGCGCAGGTGGTGATCCATGTGGCGGAAGGCCCAGCGCATCCAATCGGCGGGCGCCATGGTGCCGAAGACCTTGTGGGTGCGGGGCCAGCCCTGATCCGGGGTGGCCGCGAGCCGGGCGAGGCCTTCCAGGGCCCGGCGCCGATCCGCTTCGAAGTCCACCGGCGGCGTGCCGCCCTTACGCTGATCGATGCGCGTGGGGGCCTGGAATCCCTTGGGCCAAGGCAGGCCCGAACGGAGGGCGATCCACTTGATGATGGGCTTGGCGCCCACGTCGACGCGCTTGGCCTCGGGATCGAGCACCGCATCGGCGGCATCGGCCACGTGGCAGAGCATCTCGTGGGCCGTCATGGTGCCCCAGCGGCGGGGCGTTTCCGGAGCCAGGGCCTGGAGGCGCTGCTCCAGGCGAGTGCGGGTGGCGGGATCGGCGAGGGTGGGCTGGGGCATGGTCGGGCCAGCATGGGCCATGGCGCCGCCCGCCGCAAGCCTCGGGCTTACTTGGCCGGAGTTCCCGCGAGGCTCTGGAACCAGGCGAGCACGGCTTCGGCCTGGGGGCCGTGGGGCTGCCGCGGCAGCACGTCGAGGGGGATGGGCCCGAAGCCATGGGCGCGGGCCTGCTTGATGGCCTCCTGCGTCTGACGCAGCCAGGCCTCGCGGGCGAAGTGTTCCTGTCCGGTCAGGAAGCCGCAAAAGAAGACGCGCACGGGTACCTGGGCGCACTGCGGAGCGGCGGCCCAATCTTCGGGCCCCACCCATCGGCCCAGGTAATTGGTGGACACGGGAGCGACCCCGGCCCAGCGCTCCGGATGGCGGAAGAGCAGGGCCCACACGGTATGGCCACCGGCTTCCCAGCCCGTGAGGAAAGGTTTCTCCTGGCCCTGGTAGCGGGCGCGCACATCCTCCAGCACGGCGTCGAGCCCCGCTTCATCGAAGGCGAAGTCGCCCACGCGATCCACTTCCCGCCACACGGCCACTTCGTACTGGAAGTTCGGGTTGTCGCGGTAGCTGCTGCCGCCGCTGGTGACGACGAAGGGGGCCACGAGGATGAAGGGCCGATCCCCCCGGGCCTTGACGAAGGCCGCGAGGTTGGCCTGGAAGTCCCGGCCGGCATCGGGGATCACGACCACCACGGGCCAGGTGCGTTGCGGGCACCAGCCCGTGGGGAGGGCCACGCAGTACTGCATGGGGTGGCGCAGGGCGGTGCGCACGCGGTTCCAGGATTGGGGCAGGGCCGATAGCGTGGTTCCCGCCATCACCAGCAACATCCCTCCGAGCATCCGGCGCATGATTCCTCTCCAGGTTCCATGAACGGCCATCCGGGTCGAAGGATCAACGTCTCAGGGACCAGCGGCCTCACCCCGGTGGTGGAATGAGTGCCCCTGGGGCGAAATCAGGCCAGGGCCTGCAGCCCTTCCAGGGCCTCCTCCACCCGCGAGAACACGGGCACGCCGGATCGGGCGAAGGCGGCGCGCAAGGGCTCGTAGGCCGGGCCGGCATCCAGGGCCAGGGCCAGGGCCTTGCCGTGGGACGCGGCTTCCAAGGCGAGGCTGCGGGCGAAGGCCTCGGGATCCTGGAAGGCCAGGCGGCGGGTGAAGGGGATGAGCCCCACCACGAGCACGGTGGCTTCCGTATCCAGCAGGAGCTTGGCGGCGGCCACGTAGGCGGCGTCGTCGGCCATGGGGGTGAGGTCCAAGGGCAACCGGGCGGAGACGAGGCCCGCCAACCCGGACCGCTGGATCAGGGCCTGGAGGCGCTCCACCTGGGCCGGCTGGAGCGTGGCGCAGGGGAAGGCCCCGCCCATGCGGTCGGCGGCGCTGACGCTTTCGAACCCGGCGTTGCTCATCACGGCCACGGGGCCGGGGCGCAGCTGGGGATAGGTGCCGAGCCAGGTCATGCCGGCATCGAAGGCGCTGATGGTGGGCGCGATCTTCACGCCCGCACGGCGGAGCAGCGCTTCTTCGAGCACCTGATCGCCCGCCAGGGCGCCGGTGTGGCTCGCGGCGGCGGCTTGGCCGGCTTCGGTGCGGCCGGCGCGGTAGAGCAGCAGCGGCTGATTGGAGGCCTTCAACCAGGCGGCGGCGCGGGCCGTGGCGGCCAGCTCGCCGGGGCCGAATCCCTCCACGTAGGCGGCGATGGCCCGCACTTCGGGATGGGGCTCCAGGGCTTCGAGCACCTGGCTGAGACTCAGATCGAGTTGATTCCCCAGCGCGAGGCCCAGGGCCAGGGGCAGGTGGGGCGCGCGGTTCAGGCGGCTCAGCATGAAGGCGCCGCTCTGGCTCACGAGGGCCAGGGGCCCCGGCGTGGTGGGGGGGGCCCACTTATCCGCGGGGATGAAGCTGCTGTTGAGGGCGCGGCCGGGCACGATGTGGCCCAGGAAGTTGGGGCCCAGCACCGTGGGGGTCCAAGCGTTCTCTTCGCGGGCCTCCTGCAGCATCCGGCGCACGCGCTCGGCGAGGCCATCGTGATCGGCGCCATCGCCGATGCCCCCGGCCACCAGGCCCACCACGCGGGCACCGCCACCCTGGGCCACGAGGGCCTCCAGGGTCTCCACCGCCGCGAGGGCGGGCAGGGCCAGCAGGAGGAGGTCCACGGGATTGCGGGCGAGGGCCGTGACATCCGGCAGGCAGGGCAGCTCCAGGAAGCGGCTTTCGCCGGGCTTCACGATGAGGAGGTCGCCCTCGGGCAGGCCCGCCGCGCGGAGGTTCTCGAGGATGATGCGGCCCACGCCATCGGGCTTGCTGGAAACGCCCGCCACGGCGATGCGCCGGGGTTCCAGCAGGGCCTCCAGGAAATCCGGGGGCGGCGGCAGCAGGGCGTCCTTGGCCACGGCCCGGCGGCCCACGCCATCCAAGGGGCGCGGCTCACCCTGGGCGTCGAGCACCACGGGATTCAGCTCCAGCAGATCGAGCCCTTCGGCTTCCGACAACGTCGCCAGGGCCCAGAGCCGTTTGAGGAAGGCCCGGAGCTGGGCCTCGGAGGTGAGGGCCTGGGTGCCGCGCAGGCGGCCCAGCCAGATGCGGCCGAGCAGGTGCGCCTCCAACTCCTTGAAGGCCTGGATGGGATCCACCCAGGGGATGGGCCAGCGCAGGGGCGGAATGGCCTCGCCCATGGCCTCGGCCTGCAGACCGCCGAGCCCGAGGATGAGGGTCCATCCGCCGTCACCCTTCGTGAGGGAGACGAAGGCTTCCGTGGGCAGCCCCTCGGACCGGGCGATGGCCACGCGTTCGCACACCAGGGCGCCGATCCAGGGGTAGCCCTCACCCTCGACCTTGCCCCGCATGACCTCCGCCGCCGCTTGGAGGGCACCGGTGTCGTAGGGGAGGAAGCGCAGGGCCCCCAGCTCGCTCTTGTGCCACAGGCCTTCGGCGAGGCCCTTGAGCACTACGGGTTCCCCCGCTTGGAAGGGCAGTGCATCGCCCAGCCACCCATGCCGGGGCGGCACCCAGCCCACCTTGGCGAGGAGGGCGTGGGTGTCGGCCTCGTGGAGGAAATCCGTACGGGGGGCCAGGAGTGTGTTCATGGATTCAGCTTACGGGGGCGGTAACGGCCTGCTGACCCGCGGCGAAGGCGGCTTCATTGAGCGGGAGCAGGGCGGCCTTGTCCTTGAGGACGGTGCGCAGGGTGGCCATGAAGCTCTCCGCGGGGAAGAGGTTCGTGGCGGCCTGGAGGGCGCCGAGGGCGACGATGTTCTTCACCATGGGGCGCTGCAAGTGCGTGGCGATGGCCGTGAAGGGCACGCCGTACACGGTGCGGCCCGCGGGCAGGACGCCGGGATCCGTGATGATGGTGCTGTCGTAGATGATCACGCCACCCTCGCGTACCTGGGGCGCGAACTTGGTGAGGCTGGGGGCGTTGAAGGCCAGCAGCACGTGGGGATCCGGGGCGGCGGGATTGAGCACTTCATCCTTGGCCAGGTGCACGTCGGCGTAGGAGGTGCCGCCGCGGCTCTCGGGGCCGTAGCTGGGGATGTGGGTGGCATCGAAGCCCTCATCGATGGCCGTGCGGGCCAGCAGCAGGGCCGCAGTCTGGGCGCCGTCGCCACCGGAGCCGGCCAGCTTGAAGCTGATGTCCACGCACTTGAAGTGGTCGGGGAAGCCCTGGGCGTGACGTTCGGTGGGTTCCGTGTCCACACCCATGAGGCCGAGCACCTTCTCGGGGGCGAAGCTGGGGGCCTTGCGATCCCACCAGGGTTCCGTTTCCGCGCTCTTATCCTTGAGCACGCCCAAGGGGAAGATGGGCGTCATGCACTCCTTCACCCACTTCTCCGTGTCTTCGGGGCTCTTCTTGAGGTGGGTGGGGCACTCGGCCAGCACCTCGATGAAGCTGTAGCCCTTGCCCTCCTTTTGGAGGCGCAGGCCCTTCTCGATGGCCTTGCGGGCCTTGATGCGCTGCTTGGGATCGAAGAGGGCCACGCGCTCCACGTACACGGGGCCGTCCAGCTGGGCGATGAGCTCGGCCATGCGGATGGGGCTGCCCATGTTCTGGTTGCGGCCGTCGGGGCTGGTGGCGGTCTTCTGGCCCATGAGGCTGGTGGGGGCCAGCTGGCCGCCCGTCATGCCGTAGATGGCGTTGTTGATGAAGATGACCGTGATGGGCAGGCCCATTTGCGCGGTGGCGATGGTCTCCGCGAGGCCGATGGAGGCCAGGTCGCCGTCGCCCTGGTAGGAGATGACGATGCTCTCGGGGTTGGCCAGCTTGTGGCCGAGGCCGACGACGGGGGCGCGGCCGTGGGCGGCCTGGGTGTTGCCCACGTCGAAGTAGTAGTAGGCGAACACGGAGCAGCCCACGGGGGACACGAGCACGGTGCGATCCTGGATGCCCAGGGCTTCGATGCTCTCGGCCAGTTCGCGGTGCACGATGCCGTGGCCGCAGCCGGGGCAGTAGTGGGTGCTGTGGCCCTTGAGACCCTCGCCGTGGGAGTGGCGCTCGAACTTCTCGTAGAAGACGCTCATCGGGCACCTCCCTTCACAACGGCTGCGACAGTCTCGGTTTGCTGGGGCAGGGTGCCGCCGTAGCGCTGCACGGGGGTCACGGGCGGGCAGGGCAGGCCGGCGTGGCTGAGGGCGAGGCGGACCTCGTCCTCGAGCTGGCCGGGGCTCGCCTCCACCATCACGAGGCGCTTCACC
>DATEZP010000030.1:0-2376 GCA_035255465.1 Holophagaceae bacterium | reverse complement strand
CCTCCAGATGCGTGCGCAGCTTGGTCAACTCCGGCTGCTCCTTGAATCGCTCCAGGCTCTCGTCCAGGGCCTTCTGGCCGATGGCCCAGCCAAGCGTCGCGGCCTCCTCGCCGTGGAGAGCCCGCAGGATGCGGCGTTCGGCCCACACGGTGAAGCCTTCGTTGAGCCAGAAGTGTTCGGCGGTGGCGTTCGTCACCAAATTGCCGGTCCAGCTGTGGGCCAATTCGTGGGCCACCACATCCACCAGGCTACGGTCCCCCGCCAGCAGGGTGGGCGTGAGGAAGGTCATGCGCGGGTTCTCCATCCCACCGTAGGGGAAGGAGGGCGGCAGCACCAGCATGTCGTAGCGGTCCCAGGGGTAGGCTCCGAAGAGCCCCTCGGCCTTGACGATCATCTCCTCCACGCCCGCGAACTCCCAGGCGGCGGATTCCACCGTCTCCGGCTCGGCCCACACGCGGCTGCGGGGGCTCAGGTCGCGGGCTTCCAGGCGCCCCACGGCCAGGGCCAGAAGGTAGCTGGGGATCGGCTGGGGCATGGTGAAGCGGAAGGTGTGGCGGCCATCGCCGGTGGCCTCGTCACCGTCCGGGCCCGCGGACATCACGGCGGTGAGGCCCTCGGGCACGGTAACCTCGGCCTGGTAGGACACCCGGGCGATGGGCGTGTCCTGGCAGGGCACCATGGTGCGGGCGTGGATCTGCTGGCACTGGCTGAAGAGGTAGGGCGCCACCTTGCCCTCGGTCTGCTGTGGATCCAGCCACTGGAGGGCCATGGCGTCCGGGGCCGTCCGGTAGCGAACCGTCACTTCCCGAGTGCCGTCGGGCACGGTCACTCGCAGGCGACGGCCCAGGACGGGATCGGCCTCGCCCAGTTCCCAAGGGATGGAGCCCTGGCCCGGAACCTGCGCGCCGAGGATCTCCAAGCCCTTGGTGTCCAGGTCCAGGGCGCCTGATACCGCTTCCCCGAATTCCAGGACTACCTCGCCGTCGAGGCGTTTCGCGGCGAAGTCCACACCGAGCTTCAGGCGCAGCCGCCGGGCCCGGGGCTGGACGGAATCGTAGTACGAATGCGGATCAGGGCGGTGCATGAGGGCCTCGGGGAACCCGCCATCATCCCACAGGGCCCCGATCGGCAAGCGTCACAACTAGGAGGCCCCGCGAGCGGGGCCTCCTATCTGAAAAACCGCAGGTTTTCAGCCGGAGATCACTCCTCGTCCGGAGCCAATCCCTCCACCTTCTGCATCTTGATGGCGTCGCCGTGGTCCTTGACGATGCAGCGAAGCCAGTCCTCGGGGGCCTTGGGGTGGGTGACTTCGCCCTTCCCGTTGCGCACGTTGCCGTCCAGGTACTTCCAGATGAGGAACTCGCCCAGCTTCTTCCAGCGGCCCATCAGCTCCTCGGAATTGGCGGAGGCGACCTGGGTGAGGTAGGCCTGGGCCAGCGCGGGATCCTGCTTGTAGAGCTCCAGGGCCTTGCGGTCCACCTCGGCCTGGTTGGCGAGGAAGCGGCCCTCGAACTCGCCCTGCACCTTCTGGACATCCACGATCATGTCGCTCCAGCGGGTGTAGGTGTAGTTGCTGACGAAGTTGAAGGTCCAGAAAGCGCTGTCCCAGTTGAAGGCGTCGAAGTTGCCCGTGCCGATGGCGAAGGCCTTCGGGGGCGCCGTGATGGCGCAGGAGATGGGCTGGTAGACCGTGGTGTAGGTGTCATCCACGCCGAACCAGAGCACACCGCCCACGGGACCGGGCATCCATCCGCGGGCCTGGCTCACGAAGGAGAACCCGGTCTGCTGGGTGCTGATGGCGCGCTCGTGGAGGTACTCCTGGCCGTCCACCTTCCAGGTCATGGGGCGCCAGCGGTAGGGCAGCTTGTAGGGCCCCGCACCCACGTCCTTGGTCATGTCGAACTCAGTGCCCTCGAAGTGGTCGCGCATGAGCTGCATGACGTCATGCACGCCCAGTTTCTGGTCGGGCTTGATGAAGAGCGGCATGGGCTTGGCGCCCTTCACGGCCTTCACGTAGTCGATGGAGAGGTTCTGGCTGGGCGCGGCGCGGCGGAACAGGCTCCACACGCGGGCCTCGCAGGCGCGCAGGGCCCCGAAGGTGAGGGGGGCATAGGCATCCGCGAAGCTGAAGTCCTTGTCCTCCCCCTTGAACCAGCCCTTCTCGCGGGCGAAGGGGATGACCTCCTTGCTGTACAGGGCGGTCTTGGGGTCGTTCAGGGGGAACTGGCGGATGCGGGCCTGGTTGGCGTGGGCGCTGATGGTGCCGTCCGGCAGCTTGTAGGCCACCCAGAGGGCGCCCTTCTGGCCCTTGCCCTTGCCGATCATCTCGAGGATCCAGACTTCGTTGGGATCCGCGATGGAGAAGCTCTCGCCCTC
>DATEZP010000029.1:0-2735 GCA_035255465.1 Holophagaceae bacterium | reverse complement strand
GTCGCGTCTCGTTTAGATTGCCAACCGACGTCCAGGACCCTTCAGCAGGGTCGTAGAGCTCAGCGGTGGTGAAGCCTGGCTGCGACTGCCAGTCACCGCCCACCACCAGCACTTTCCCATCCGAGAGCAAGGTGGCTGTGTGACCCATGCGGGTCGCGCCCATGTTCTTCGCGGGCGTCCAGTATCCCGTTTCAGGGGCGGCGATTTCCGTCTCGGGATCCCCTCCCAGGAAGTTCTCTCCTCCTGTGACCAGCGCTTGCCCGTTCGCGAGAAGGGTTGCGGTGTGGAACTCGCGGGGGACCCTCGGTTGCCCGGCCAGGGGCTTCCAGGTCCCGTTTCCCGGGTCGTAGATCTCGGAACTGGCGATGCCATAGAAATACAGGGACCCGCGGCCGCCGGTCACCAGGACCGTCCCGTCCTGGAGCAGGGTGGCTTTATGGCCGAACCGCCCCGTCCCCAGGTTGCCGGCGGGTGTCCAGGTCGATGCCACGGGGTCGTAGATGGCCGTGCTGAAGAGGAAATTGTCACGGCGTTCACCACCCGCCATCAGCACCCGCCCATCCGGGAGGAGGGTGGTCGTATGAAAGCGGCGTTCTGGCCCCATGGTGGCCGTGGGAGTCCAGGTCCCGGTCCCGGGATCGTAGATTTCGGCGCTGGACATATCCCGGGCGAAGATTGAACCTCCGGTCACGAGGACCTTCCCATCCGCGAGCAGCGTGGCCGCGCACTCGTTCCGAGCCAGGTTCAGGCTTCCGGTGGAAACCCAAGTGCCGTTCGCCGGGTCGTAGAGCTCCGTGGCGGGGTTGTCTTCGGAACCTCCGGCCACCAGGACCTTCCCGTCCAGCAGCCGCGTGGCCGTGTGGAAGGTCCGCGCGATCCCCATGCTGCCGGTGGGCGTCCAGGTTCCAGTGGCAGGGTCGTAGACTTCCGCGGTGGCCGTGTGACCGCCTGCGGCGAGCACCTTCCCGTCCGGCAGCAGCGTGGCCGTGCAGGCGCTCCGCGAGGTTCCCGGTTTGCCCGTGGGATGCCAGGTTCCTGAAGCGGGGTCGTAGAGCTCGGCCGTGCCATTGCCTGCCACCAGCACCTGGCCGGTGTGGAGGAGGGTGGAGGTGTGCAAGCCCCGCGGGTTCGTCATGCTGCCGACGAGGTTCCAATGGCCCGTCTCGGGATCATAGACCTCGGCGCTGTTCCCGCCGCCGCCCGTCACCAGCACGCGGCCACTGGGGAGGCGCGTGGACTGGCAGGGGTACCGCGTGACGGAGGCACCCCCGTTCTTGACCAGCCAGGTTCCCGTCTGGATGGTGACCTTCCGAGTGGAGGCGACCGCGTCCCCGGCCTGGTTCTGGACATCCACCTTCAGGTGGAAGGTGCCCGCCGAGGGGCCCGCCGAGAAGCCGATCACATGGGTACCCTGCCCGGCGGTGATGCTGGCCCTGCCGTTGCCGGGAACGATGGACCAGAGGTAGGTCATCCCCTGCTGGTGGGGCACGCTGGCCTTCATCCAGGCATCGCCGGGGTGGGTTTTCAAGGGAAGAGCCAGTTCGGCGTTGGGGGCGGACACCACGGAGGCGGAGGCGCTCCCAGAGCCGCTGCCGCCATAGGCCGTGACGACCACCTGGGCGGTTAGGGTGGTGCCGGCCACGCCGGCGGTAAAGGTGATGGTGCGGCTTCCCTGGCCTGAGGTGAGCGTCCCGCCGGTCAAGGTCCAGACATAGACGGCCTTCGGCCCCCAGTCCGAGGTGCTCGCCACGAGCCCCGCCTTTCCCTCGGTGACAAAGGGAGCCAGGTACACCACCGGGCTCTCGGGCGGAGCCCCGGGTTTCATTGTCATCGTCTGCCCCGGGCCCAGCTTCTGGTCCGTGGGCTGGGTGAGGACGGTGATCCCGGCCGGGGCCCCATCACCCCATAGGGCGCCATCCGCCATCCCCAGTGCCAGGAGCACGGGCACACACAGGAGGCGAATGAGCGTCGCCGCCCGTCGACTGATTCTTGACCAGACCATTGGATACCCCCTGTGAATGGAAGTGGTTGGCCGCCGCCATGAGGACCACGGGCCCTCACTCATGATCAGTGATCATTGTAAAAACAAGGCTATAGGCGATTATAATATCACCTTATTACATGAATATGCCATTCGCCCCCTGGCGCAATGCTGAATTTTTGTGCGCGTCCTCGCCAGCCGGACTCCCCATCCAGCCACGGAGCGCGCGCAGGCCGCCCGCCCAAGATCCGGAAGCGGGCTGCTGGAGAACATCGGGGTGGACTGCTCCCACACCAACAGCCACCAGAATCCCCGCCCCCCGGGCCTGACCTGACCTCGGCCCTGGACCCTCAACCCTGGGCGGTATCGCGGGCGGGCCCCTCGAGCACGAAGGCCCTGGCGCTGTCGTCAAGGGCTGACGCCTGCGACGACAGGACCTCCGACGTGGCCGACATCTCCTCGGCGGCCGTCGCGTGCCGCTGCACCACCTGGGAGAGCTCCTCGAGGGCGCGGTTGACCTCCCGCACCGTGTGGTCCTGGGCCGTGGCGGCGTCGGCGAAGGCCTTCAGCTTCCGGGCGCTCCGCGTCACCTCGGGCGCCACCCGCGCGAGCAGCGCCTCGGCACGCACGGCGATGCCCACGCTCCGGTCCGAGATGGCGCGGATTTCCTTGGCCCCCTCGCCGCTGCGCTCCGCGAGCTTCTGCACTTCAGCGGCCACCACCGCGAAGCCGCGTCCGTGGACGCCGGCGCGCG
>DATEZP010000028.1:0-5140 GCA_035255465.1 Holophagaceae bacterium | reverse complement strand
GGCGGCCTGGGCGGCCTGGCCTTCGGGGTGCTGGTGCAGCTGGTGCTCCGCCTGGTGGTGCCCGGCCTGCCTCTGGCGACGCCCCCCGAAGCCGTGGCCGCCGCCCTCCTCATGACCCTCGCTGTTGGCGCCGCGGCCGGCGTGCTCCCTGCGAGAAAGGCCGCCGGGCTGGATCCCATCGAGGCCCTGCGGGCGGAATAGTCGCGGGGGCCAGAGAATGAAGAACGCGAAGGGCGCGAAGGGGGCTTGGCTCTTCCCGCGCATCCCGGCACGAATCCACCTGGAAGGATCGAACCGCGAATGACGCGAATCGCCCTTCGGGCGCGCGAAAGGCGAACGATCCTCCTCCCGCCTCCACGCGCATGGCGCGGCTGGGGGTCGAAGGCCCAGGCGGCCCATCTCCGCCGCGTTTCGCGCCCTTTCGCGTCATTCGCGGTTCCTTGCTTTTCTTGCTTGGTCAGGCCGATCACCAGAGACGTCGTTTCATCCCGCTCGTCTCAGGTGGTGGCCACCAGGAGCTCTTCCGCGGGATCGGGGGGGCGGAGTCCGTCGGTGCGGTTCGCGAAGTAGCGCTGGGCGAGGGTGCCGGAGGAGACGTGCCGCGCGTCGTGGAAGCCGGCTTCGCGGGCGAGGGCCACCAGCTCCGGCGGGTCGAAGAAGCTGAGGAAGGGCGTGTCGCTGGCCCGCGCGCCCTCCATGGCCCGCACCATGCCGGGGCGCACCTCGGGGTCGCTCATCTCGACCGGCACCAGGAAGGACATCACCAGCGTGGAGCCCGGCGCCAGGGCCGCGACCCGGCCCAGCGTGGCCGCCACCGCCTCCCGGGTGAGGTACATGCTCACGCCCGTGGAGGCCACCACCGCCGGCCGCGCCGGGTCGAAGCCCGCCGCCGCCAGCCGGTCCCACTCGCCGTCGCCGGCTTCGAAGTCCACGGGCACGAGCCGCAGCCAGGCCGGAAGGCCGTAGCCAAGGTCCACCAGCCGCTGGCGCTTCCAGGCCTGGGGCCCGGGCTGGTCCACCTCGAAGACGGTCATGCGGGCGGCGAGGTCGGCCCGGCGCTGGGCGAAGGTGTCCAGCCCCGCGCCCAGGAGCACGTACTGCGCCACGCCCCGGCCCGCCTGTTCCTCCACGCAGTCCTCGATGAACCGCGCCCGCGCCAGGATGGACGCCCGGAAGGGCCGCGTGAACGGCGCCATGTCCGGCCGCTCCCGCCACCCCGCCTCCGGCCCCGCCAGCCGCAGCCCCACCTCGTCCCGGAACACCGCCGGCGGCCCGTCCACCTCCAGATGCAGCGCCCGCCACAACGCCACCCGAACCGCCGTACTGTCTGGAGCAGCCACCGATTTCCCGTGCATCAGACCTCCGAAAGAACCCTCATCATAGGCCCGCCTAGAGGGGCCGCAGCTGGTCCTCCAGGGACCGTGTCTGCTCGGTGACCTCGTCCCCCGTGTGCCGGGTCGTCTTGCGTTCCAGCAGCATGACGAGACACTCCTCCTCCGCGATGGGATTGTGCCGGACGCCCTTGGGCACCACGTAGAACTCCCCCGGGCCCACGCGGACTGTCTTGTCTTCCATCTCCAGGGACAGCTCGCCTTCCAGCACATAGAACAGCTCGTCCTCGTGTTCGTGGGCGTGCCAGGCCAGGCGACCGTGAAGCCGCGCCACCTTGACGTAGGCTTCATCGACCTCACCGATGACCCGCGGAGACCACAGCTCCGTGAGCGACTGCGCGGCCCGGAGGGGAGAGATTGCCTGATCCATGAGCACCTCGAAAGCAGGGAAAAAGGAAGGGCCCCTAGATGGGATTCGGGGCCTCGACCGGGATGCCCGTCCGTTGGCTCACCTTGTCCGCCACCTGGAGGGCCTGTTCCAACGTGAAGGCGCCGAAGGCGTGTTCGCCGAGGTAGAGCTCATATCCGTCGCGGTCCACCAGGGCGATGTGCCAGTTGGAGGATCGGATGTATCGTCCGACCTTGATGCTTTGGAATTCCTGCGGGGCCTTCTCCCATTCCACGCGGCCGTACAGGTTCTTCTTGTGGAACCGGACCGTCTTCCGGCGGCCCGACACGGTGAGCCATTGATCCGCCGTGGCGCTGTAGACGCTGGAATACACCAGCAGCAGGCCGAACACCCCCACGACCACCAACATCCAGGTTTGAGAGCGGCCCAAGAGGTACAGGTACCGAACCAGCCAGAGCAGGGCCACTCCTGGGATCAGGGTCGCCACCGCCCACCGGCGGCCCCGGAAGCGGAACGTGACGTCCTCAGGCGTTTCTTCGGCCAGCACCATGATGGGCGAGTTTTCCCTCACTCAGGCCTCCTAGCGGTCAAAGCCGCAGCCATGAAGCCCTCCCGCGAACCAAGCGAGCCGGTTCCGCCTGCACGGCGGCGCTGAACGGAGCCGAGGAAGCGAGAAGGTAAGACTAGGCGGAGGACCATGTAGGTGGAGTCCGAGTTGAGCGCGAGGGTTAGGTGATGTGAGTAACTATTGGGGTATTTCTGGGGAGAAGATTGGTAGATTTGGGTAAGCGGCAAATTGAATAAGTGAAAATCCATTCGAGATACGCATAGAGCCAGATTCAAGGTTGTATTCAACTTTCCAGGAAGTAGGTGCATCTCGATTGTTAAGGGACCCGAATATTTGTTTGGGTTCAATATACTTGTGACAATGCTCAATTCGAGTGTCGTTTAAGATTAGATATAAATTCAACGCTTTCTCTAGAAGCAAATGTAGGTCGACCCAAGAAACTAGGCGCTCTTCATCGTAGCGGGCGAGAAAGAAAACACCCTCTTTTGAGAGATGATAATCAGCGTGTGCGTATGCATTACGAAGATTTGAATCAAATGCATGCTGAAAAGTGAATTGTAAGTCAGAAAACCCAGCTTCTCCTGAGCATTTAACTAGACTACGCATGAGTGCATTTGCATTAGGAATTGGCGATCCTTTGCTGTTGCCATATCGCCTTGTGAATTCCGCAAAAGGCATAAGGTTGTATTTGCGTCCCTGCACGATTCCAAGAAGGTTTTTAACTATCTCCCAGAATCCGCTTGCTTCTGCGAGGTGGGAATAAAATGCCAAAGCGACACGGGGGCGTATCTCTTCATTCTGAGAATTGGATAAAAAGGAAAAGTAATCAGAGAAGGCGCGCTGAGCATCAACCGCTGAATTTTGCTTGTATGGACGAAACTCAGGTGACAGAGCCGCCGCAAAATTCAATTCATCGGCGTCTTTGGCCGCCGAGAATAACCTACGAAAAGCGGTCTCAGCTTGACATAAGAATGCCCGGTTCTCTTCGAAGTCAACTGTACGCATGGGCAATAGCCTGGCTTTGTGTTAGACAAACCACAAGATTGTGAAAGTGACTTTAAGTTCCTCGAGAACGATTGAAAAGCATCTTCAACCCGAAACGCCGCCGTGTCCACCTTCCACCGGGGTACAGAGATCCACCCGCTTTCATCCGTGTGGATCTGCGTTCATCCATGGCGGATTCGTATTGTTCATTTCGGCGGGTTCGCCGGCGCGTCCCGTTTGTACCACTGCGCCTGCCCATAGACGGGCTTCACCTTCTGCTCCAGCGCCTCCAGCTGGCCCGCATTCAGCGGCAGGAACTCCCCTGCGATGCGGATGTTCTCTTCGAGCTGGGCCACGTCGTCCACGCCGATGATGACGGTGCTCACGGGGTGGCTCAGGGCGTAGCGCATGGCCTCCTTGATGGTGAGGGTGCCGGGGCGGTCGTACTTGGCGGGGCCGCGCTGCTTCTCGGGCGGCGGCGGCTGAACGCCGGCGAGGATCCGGCCCCGGGCGGGGATCTTCATGCCGATGATGCCCATCTCCTTCTCCACGGCCAGGGGCAGCAGGGTCTTCTTGAAGGGCAGGTGCCAGGTGTCGGCGGCGTTGAAGGCCATGAGCACCGTGTCGAAGGGGAAGCGGCGGATGGCCTCGGCCAGCACATCGGGATCCGTGTGGCCGCTGAGGCCCAGGAAGCGCACCAGCTTCTGGTCGCGCGCCTTCTGGAAGGCCTCCAGGGCGCCGCCCTTGGCGCAGACGCGCTCCACATCCTCCATGGTGCTCATGGCGTGGAGCTGCCAGAGGTCCACATGGTCGGTCTGGAGCAGCTTGAGGGAGGTCTCCAGCAGCCGCAGGGAGCCGTCCGCCGTGCGGTCGTGGGTCTTGGTGGCGAGGAAGGCCTCGGCCCGCCGCCGCTTCATCACCTGCCCGAAGTACTGCTCGCTCCAGCGGGCCTCGCCACCGTAGCGGGCGGAGGTGTCGCAGTAGTTCACGCCCAGGTCCAGGGCCCGCTCGATGAGGGGGATGGCCACCTTCTCGTTGTGGGGCTTCTCGATGGAGGCCTGGCCACCCAGGCTGAAGATCCCCACCTTGTGCCCCGTGCGACCCAGGTTGCGCGTGGGCATGGCCTCGGCGGTGGCGGGATTGAAGGGCGGATGGGGCACGGGATGGTGGATCACGGGCTCGGCGCCCGCCGGTTCCAGGGTCGGCTCCAGGGCCGGCTCCATGGCCGCGAGGCGCGTGGCCACAAGGCCCGCCGCCGCGGCGGCCCCCAGCTTGAACAGGTCGCGTCGGGTGGTGCCGGCCTCGGACATGGCGTCCTCCGTGGGATTCATGATCTGGTCGTCATTATCGCGCCAGAAAGGTCTCCAGGTGCGCCAGAGCTTCGTCAACGGCTCCGTAGGTCCGGAAGGCCACGCCGTCCTGCCGGATGCCCGTGAGCATCTTGCTGACGCGGACGCCCTCGCGGGCCAAGCAGAGCACGGGCTTGCCGCGCTCCAGCGCGTAGGCGATCTCGAAGCCCACGCCGTGAGAGGGCGTGCTGACCTCGGCAACGACCGCCTCGCTGGCGCGGAGCCAGGCCGTGTCGCGCTCGAACACGGCCTCCGGCGGCAGGCCGCCGTCCGAAGCCATGGCCGATTCGGCGGCCAGGTGCGCCGTCAGCACACGGTGGCCCAGGGCCTCCATGCGGTCCACCAGCGCCGCCACCAGGGGCTGGTCCTGGCGTCCACCAGTGAGGGAACAGGAGAGGTAGAGGTCCATCGGGTTTCCGACAAAGAGGGTTTATCCACAGATTTCACAGATTCACACAGATTTCTTTCCTAGTTATCGGCCTGACTCAGCCAGAAAAGC
>DATEZP010000027.1:0-62679 GCA_035255465.1 Holophagaceae bacterium | reverse complement strand
GGCGGAACGCAGCCAGGTGGCCGCCGAGGAGATCAGCCAGCTGGCCAAGGGAAGCGTGGGCTTGGCCGAGCGCGCCGGCACCCTGCTGGACACCATGGTGCCCTCCATCCAGAAGACCTCGGACCTCGTGCAGGAGATCGCCGCCGCCTCGGGCGAACAGACCGGGGGCGTGGGCCAGATCAACGGGGCCCTCTCCCAGATCAGCCAGGCCGTGCAGCAGAACGCCGCCGCCGCCGAGGAACTGGCTTCTTCCTCTGAAGAGGTGAGCGCCCAGGCTGAGGAACTGCAGAGCATGATGGCGTTCTTCACCTTGACGGCGGAAAAGGGTTCCACCGGTCGGGGGCGGGCCAAGGGCCGCTCGAAGGTCCCGGCTCCCCGCGCTCGGGCTTCCCAGCCCGACGACGTGGATGAATCGGAGTTTTCACGCTTCTGATCCACCGCGCGCCACCCGTTCTCCGCCCATTCGAAGTCCCACCCCATCCCCGAGGAACCACCCATGTCGGACGTGACCAAGGTTTCCAGCCATGTCCTTCGGGCCGTTCAGAAGGGGCAGGTCGGGGAGGACCGGAATCAGTACCTGGCCTTCTCCAGCGGGGGCGAAACCTTCGCCATCGATATCCGTTCGGTGCGTGAGGTCATCCAATACGAGGGGCTCACCGAAGTTCCCCTCATGCCTTCCTTCATCCGGGGCGTGATCAACTTGCGTGGGGCCGTGGTGCCGGTCATCGACCTGGCGGTGCGGTTGGGGCGGAAACAGGCGGAGGTGGCGCGGCGTACCTGCGTGGTGATCCTGGAGGTGCCTTCCGGGGAGGACACGGCGGTGGTGGGCGTCCTCGTGGACAGCGTGAACGAGGTGTTGGACATCGCCAAGGCGGAGATCGATCTCGCGCCCTCCTTCGGCTCGAAGCCCCGCTCGGAGTTGATTTCCGGCGTGGGCAAGGTGGGAGGACGGTTCGTCATCCTCCTGGATGTGGACCATGTGCTGTCCACGGCCGAGATGGCCACCTTGGCGGACGTGCAGACCCAGGCTGAGGGCTGACGCCATGGGTTTGGAGAAGGGCCCGGGGTCCACCTTCCTGGCTTCCCCCCACGCGACGCTCAGTGATACGGAGTTCCAGCGGTTCCGCACCCTGGTGCTGGAATCCACGGGGATCACCCTCTCGGACTTGAAGAAGGCCCTGGTGATGTCCCGGCTCGGCAGCCGCCTGAGGCATCGGAAGATCAACTCCTTCTCGGAGTACTACCGGATCCTCATGGATCCCAAGGAAGGGGATGAGCTTCAGGCCGCCATCGACCTCATCACCACCAACGAGACCTCCTTCTTCCGGGAACCCTCCCACTTCGAATTCCTCCGGAGCCACCTGAAATCCCTCCGCCCCGTGCCCTTCCCCTTCCGGGTGTGGAGCGCCGCCTCCTCCTCCGGTGAGGAGGCCTACACGCTGGCCATGGTGCTGAGCGACTGCCTGGGGCAGGCGGATTGGGAGATCCTGGGCACCGATATCAGCACCCGGGTGCTGGAACGGGCCCGGAGGGCCCTTTATCCCATGGAGCGCAGCGGCAGCATCCCCAAGGAGTACCTCACCAAGTACTGCCTGAAAGGGAGTGGCCGGCACGAGGGCATGTTCCTCATCGACCGGCAACTCCGGGCCCGGGCCACGTTCATGCAGGCCAATCTCTGCCAACCCCTGCCGGAGATCGGGATCTTCGATGTGGTCTTTCTCCGGAACGTGCTCATCTACTTCGCGCCCCCCGAAAAGCGGTTGGTGGTGGAGGCCATCGCCCGGCGGATCAAACCCGGGGGGATCCTCATGATCGGGCACTCGGAAACGCTGGCGGGCATCTCGGATCGCTTCAAACCCATTCAACCCACGGTGTACCGTGCCCTGTGAGCCCACCCGCCGGATCGTCGTGCTGGCGCCGGGCGAATACGTGTATGGGGATCCTGAGATCGTGGTGCAGACGCTGCTGGGATCCTGCATCGCCTTCACCTTCTGGCATCCCAGATTGCGGGCCGGGGCCATGTGTCATTACATGTTGCCGTCCCGCCCGCAGAACAAGCCCGGAGATGCCCTTGGCCGCTATGGAGAAGAGGTGATCCTCGCGATCACGGAGCATTTCCAGAACATGGGTTTGGCGCCAGCCACCATCCAAGTGCGCATGTTCGGCGGCTCGAACATGTTTCCGGGGCTGACCGGCGGCTCGCCGAGCATCGGGGATCGCAACATCGAGCTGGGCCAGGAGCTGACCTCCCGCCTCGGTTACCGGGTGACGGAGACGGACCTCGGAGGCCCCCTGCACCGGCGGGTGGTCTTCGAGATCGCCAGCGGTCGGGTGAATGTGCAGTATGGGGAGGGTCCCCTGGCGGACCGGGGAGGTCGGCGATGAGCCGCGCCAAGATCAAAGTGTTCATCGTCGATGACTCCGCCGTCGTCCGGCAGGTGTTGGGCGAAATGATGAACAAGGCCGCCGACATACAGGTGATCGGCCAGGCCATGGATCCCATCTTCGCCCTGGAGCGGATGCAGAAGGACTGGCCGGACGTGATCCTGCTGGACGTGGAGATGCCGCGCATGGATGGCATCACCTTCCTGAAGAAGATCATGGCGGAGCATCCGACGCCGGTGATCATCTGCTCCTCCCTCACGGAGAAGGGGGCGGAGACCACCATGCAGGCGCTGGGCGCCGGGGCCTTCGCGATCTTCACCAAGCCCACCCTGGGGGTGAAGGGCTTCCTGGAAGGGGCCTCCCAGGAGCTGGTGTCCGCGGTGCGCTCCGCGGGCGCCGCGAAGATGTCCAAGATCCCGCGGCTGCCCCTGCCGGCCCGATCCACGGAGAAGTTCAGCGCCGACGCGGTGCTGGCGGCCTCCACCAAGGCCATGGCCGTCACCACGGATCGCTTCACGGCCATCGGCACCTCCACGGGTGGCACCCAGGCCCTGGAGTACGTGCTCGCCTCCCTCCCCCGCACCTGCCCGGGCATCGTGGTGGTGCAGCACATGCCCGAGCGGTTCACGGCGGCCTTCGCGGAGCGTTTGGATTCCCTCTGCGAGATCCGGGTGCGGGAGGCCAAATCCGGTGACCGGGTCATTCCGGGCCAAGCCCTCATCGCGCCCGGCGGGAAGCACCTCGTGGTGAAGCGAAGCGGCGCCCAGTACCACGTGGACGTGGTGGGGGCTCCCCCGGTGAACCGCCACTGCCCTTCCGTGGACGTGCTCTTCCGCTCCGTGGCCAATGCCGCCGGGGCCAACGCCCGGGGCGTGATCATGACGGGCATGGGGGATGACGGGGCGAGGGGCCTGCTGGAGATGCGCGACGCGGGCGCCCACACCTTCGCCCAGGATGAGGAATCCTGCGTGGTGTTCGGCATGCCCAAGGAGGCCATCCGCATGGGGGCCGTGGATCGGGTGGTCTCCCTGAAGGAGATCCCGGAGCTGATCGCCCGTTGAGCCCCCTCAGGACAGTTTGCGGGGCAGGGTCAGGATGAAGGTGGAGCCTTCGGGGGCCGCGGATTCCACCCAGATGCGCCCCCCGTGGGCCAGCGCCACTTCGCGGCAGAAGGCGAGGCCCAGGCCGCTGCTGACGCGGGCGAGGGAGGCATCCCGATCCAGGCGGGCGAAGGGATCGAAGATCCGATCCCGCATCTCCTCGGGGATGCCGGGGCCATGATCGGTGATGGTGAGGCGACAGTCCTTCTCGCCTACCTGGGCTTCGATTCGGATCTCGTTGTTGGGTGGCCCGTACTTGATGGCGTTGTCCAGCAGGTTCAACACGCAACGGCGCACCAGCTCCAGGTCCGCTTCGATGAGCACTTGGGAGGGAATGGCATTGATGAGTTCCACCCGGCGGCGGGCCATGGTGCGGGCGAGGCCTTCCAGTCCGTCCACCCATTCCTGCACCGTTTCCCCCAAGGGGAAGACCTGGGGGATGGGCGTCAGGCGCCCCTGGCGGCAGACCACGAGGATGTCCTGCACCATCCGCTCCATTTGGAGGGCGGCCTTCTGGATGAGGCTGGCCAGGCGGAGGCTCTCGGGGGACAGCCCCTTGTCTTCAGCCACCAGCTCCGCGCCGGAGAGGACGCCCTGCAGGGGCGTCTTGAGGTCGTGGACGATGAAGCGGAAGAGGCCTTCCTGGCTCGCCTGCAGGGCGCGGAGGGTGGCCGATTCCTGTTCCAGCGCCACCTGCAGCTGCCGGATGCGGAGCAGGGAGCGCACGCGGATCACGAGCTGGCCCTGGAGGGAGGGTTTGTACACGAGGTCATCCCCGCCCGCGATGATGGCCTGGGCCTGGGTTTGGGGCCGTTCATCCCCCGTGAGGAAGAGCACGGGCACGCCCCGGCCCTGCTCCAGGGTGCGGATGCGCCGGCAGACCTCCAAGCCGTCCATGCCGGGCATGAGGATGTCCAGCACTACGAGGTCGGGCCTGAAGCCTTCGAAGGCGGCGAGGGCCGAGGCCCCATCCCCCATCCCGAGGGTTTCGAACCCGGCGTCCTTCAGGAGCCCTTCCACCATCACCCGGGCCGTGGCGCTGTCATCCACGATCAGCACCCGCTGCGGGGGTGGGGCGGACACCGCGGGCTGGTCCGCGGGGATCGGCAGGCTGATTGGGGAGTCGTTCACCAGGTCTGTTTCGGTTCCGGAGCCGGTGGGCCTGAGTTCTTCATCTTATTTCCAGGCGGATGGGCCCCTTTCACGCCGCCGCGCCCAGAAAGGCCACGGGATCAGGGGCCATCGGGCCTATGCTGATAGACCCAGGGCTCGAGGGCCCGGGGTTCCGACCCTTGGGGGTGACCGGTTTCGACAGGTCATGAAACCAAGTGACCGGTGCAGGCGGGGGTTGGACGGCTGGCCCCCTCATCAAGCCGCCCAAATCAAACTGCCAACGATAACTTCGAACTGGCCCTCGCCGCCTAAATTGCCCGGGTGAAGGGGTTTCCCCGACACCCAGTCCGTTTGAGCACGAGCGAGCACCCGCGATCGTCAGGTAGCGGACTCGTTAAACCACCCCGAGGGTGACTTCGGTCTGCCGAAGGGTGGCACTGACTGGACCTTCCCCACGCCCCCCAAGGAAGGTCGAGACTGCGGAGGCACGCGTCCTGGACGGCTCGTCCGTTCCCCGCCAGGAGGCTTCAAGAGCGGACCAAGCCTGTGGAAGAGCCGACACTCGGCATGTCTTGGACGGGGGTTCGACTCCCCCCACCTCCACCAAGCAAAGCGCCCCGCAAGGGGCGTTTTGCTTTGTGTCGTACAGGGATAAACTGTCGTAAACGACAAGATATGGTTTAAAGCATACAACGGCATTTTATGGTTTACGGCCTGAACGGCTGCAACCATGAGGGCCTTCAGGCTGGATCACCCCTGGTTCCTTGATCCCGTGGTCGTAGGTTGATATGAGCGTGGATTTCGTCCTTTGGAGGAAAGGACGTTGATAGACTCACCTCTTCATCAGCCATCAACGAGATTGAGTCGACGACATGCCGCCTTGGATGTTTTGTATCAATTTTGCCCAGTTTCGGGCAACCGAATCACGTCAGCACTGGGGTTAGGCCATGCTCAGCTTGGTCCAACTGCGTAGCCTCTTCGAGGAACTAGGAACACCGGATGCCGGCCGGAAGGTCGTAGAGGAAGCGCGGCGCTCTGCTCCGGTCAGGCAAGTCCGGTCAAACAGCAACAACGTCATCACCCGGTTCGTCAGCCGGAAGATGGGGCGAATGGTGGATACCGAGAGCCGGACGGTGGAGTACCCGGCGGTGATCATGTACGAGCATGACCCGAAAATTATCGAGTACTACGCACAGCCCATGAAGCTGGATCTCAAGTGGAAGGGCCCCAACGATCAAAAGCCCTCCAGGATTCCTCACACACCAGATTTCCTCTTGGTCAGGGAGGACGGGTTTTGGGTTGAGGAATGGCGTGAAGAGGCCCGACTCGAGGCACTGAGTGCAAAATTTCCAGGTCGATACATCAAGGAGAACGGTCAGTGGCAGTATCCGGCGGCCGAAGAATACCTCCGAAGCCTTGGAATCAGCTATCGCCTCCGTTCGGCCGAGGAGCATCCTCGCATCTACATCCAGAACCTAATATTTCTTGCTGACTACCTAGCTCCAACTTGCCCCACGTTGGAGAGTCACCAGCTGGAGGTTATTCAACGCCATTTTGGGGATCAAGCTGCAATTCCACTACTTCACCTTCTTGAACGAGGGAGGACGAAGGGCACCGAGAACGGCGAAGGAGAAGGGTTCACTTCGGACGAGGTCTACAAGGCCATCGCCGATCAGCACCTGTGCTTCAACTTGAAAGAGGATCTGCTCTCAGACACTCGTCGGGTCATGGTTTACCGGGACACTCCGGCCATGGAACTCGGACGGCAACTCGAACATGCGATGCAGTATTCAGGGTCTACAGAGGCTCGAAGGGACGTATCAATCGATCAGGGATGCCTGGTGGATTACGACGGTGCCACGTACACCATCGTCCGGGTGGGGGAGAAGCGCGCCACTCTCCAAAACAAGGACACCATCTTCGAACTTGAGGTCTCAATCCTGGCGACCATGCACCAGCAGGGCATCATGGTCATCCACGCGAAGGGAGAGGTCACCAGCAGATCCGGTGCAGTTTTCGAGCAACTATCTCCGAGGGCCGTCGAAGAGATCCTGGAGCGCATGCGCTTATTGGAGCTTGAAAAGGCTGACTCGAATGCGTTGCCTGCCTCCAAAAAGCGGACGCTTCAGCGATATCGAAAAATGATGCGAGAAGCCGGTGACCATCTGATGGACCAGAGAATGGCCCTCGCATCTCGAATTTCCGCCCGTGGGAATCGACAGCGAAAAATCCCCCAACGGGTGATCGAGTTGGTGGCAAAGGTGGCCCATGAGCATTACAACACTGCGGCCAACAAGAACAAATCAATTGCCTACCGGTTCTTTGAAGAGGCATGCAAAGCGGAGGATTTGATTCCGTGTTCAAAGATGGCGTTTAACAAAGAACTGGAGGCGCACAAGTCAGTACGCAGCAGGCGGGGCAAGCGACTGGCATATCAGGAGGAGGAGCCAATCATCTGGTATCTGCGCCTCAAAGAACCCGTTCACGGGGTACGGCCATTTCAATACGTTCACATTGATCACACTCAATTGGACTTGCTTCTGGTCAGTCCTGAATCGCGAAAGTCTCTTGGCAAGCCGTGGCTCACTCTTGCGATAGATGCCGAATCCCGCGAAATCGTGGCGTTCTACCTCACCTTTGAGGCACCTTCCTATCGATCCTGCATGATGGTGCTCCGAGATTTGGTCAACCGACACGGCCGGATGCCCGCCATGCTGGTGCTCGACAACGGGAAGGAGTTCCATTCAGGAGCACTCGAAAGGGTTTGCAGGCTCTACGGGTGCAGCCTTAGATACCGTCCCAGCGGGACACCACGTTTCGGAACCGTAGTTGAGCGGATGTTCGGAACGACCAATCAGCAGTTCATCCATCAGCTGGAAGGCAACACCCAGCTCATGAAGAACCCTCGTGGGGTGACCAAGGCAGTCCTGCCTGAGAACTTTGCAGCCTGGACTCTCCCAACGCTGCATGGTGCGTTGGAGTATTACTTCGTCGAGCTATATGGGAAAACGGAGCACCCAGCCCATGGGGAGGAACCCACCGAGCATTTTCGGCGCAAGATGGAGGAAACCGGCGAACGGAAGCATCACCTGGTCCGATTCGATGATGTGTTCCTGATCGAAACGTGCCCTCCACCACCAGGGGCACCGACGCGAGACGTGGATCATCAGCGTGGAATCAAGGTCAGCCATCTCTTTTTCTGGAACACCCTCTTCCAGAGGCCAGGGATGCGGGGTGCAAAAGTTGAAGTTCGGGTGGATCCGTGGAATCCAGGAAGGGTCTTCGCGCTCGTCAAGGGCGAGTGGGTGGCTTGTCTGTCGAAGCTCCATCCCCTTCTAAGTAAGTACACCGGGGTCGAGCGTAGGTACTTGTTTGAGGAATTGGCCAAACAACTAGGGCGCAAACTCGCCTCCATGCGAGAGCACCGCTTGGCCGAGTGGATCACCCTCATGGACCCCAAGAATTTCAACCCAAAGCTCTCGGAGCAGCAACAACAGAGCAAGGCCCTCTATGGCGCATTGGGCATGGCTCATGTTGGATCCGGCAGCCTGGGAGCGATTTCCGAGCCTGCCACTGTGGTGCCTCTGAAGACTTCTGAGCCACAGCCCCGAGACAAACCGAGTAAGCGGAAGTCGTCGGTTCGCAGCGGCATCACTCCCTTAGAGGTGGACAATGATGACTACTCGCTTCTCTAGCAGCGATTTGCAGTCCATAACCAAAGAGCAGGTCCTTCGGTTTTCAGTAGCGGATCGCCTTGAGTATTTCCATGGAATCCGGCTGAGCCATCCGCGAGTCAGCGAGGCCATGGCAGATCTTAAGCTCATGGCGAAGCCAGGGGCGGGATCAGATATCACCCTACTAATTGGGCCAACCGGTGTAGGGAAGTCGACCGTCGTGAATATCCTGCGAGACCAAACCCTAGAAGAGAATAGCGAGAAGATGCGCGCGGACCCGGGAATGATCCCAATCGCCGTGGCAGAAGCGCCGGCATCTGGAGAGCGGAACTTCTCTTGGAGAATCTTTTATCAACGACTTGGGGAATCTCTCCAAGAACCTCTCATGATGAAAAAGCAGCAGACCGTGGAAGAGGATGGTCGGGTCACGGTGCGGCCGGTTTCGACTTCGGCTACCGTGGCGGCATTGCGGACCTCGGTTGAGAAGGCTCTCGTCCGTCGGAAGACATCCATTGTGGTCGTAGATGAGGCAGTCCACCTCCTCAGGAACCTTCATGGCAACAGCATTGAAAATCATATGGACGCGATCAAATCATTGGCGAACATCTGTGGCGTGAACATGATCCTGGTGGGCTCCTATGATCTGTTGAGCCTGATGAACCTGAGTGGACAGGTCGCACGCAGAACCTCGATCGTCCATTTCCCTAGGTACTTCACAGGGGAAAAGCTTGATGAGGGAGCCTTTGCCAAGGTGTTGACCAAGCTCGCAGGCTACCTTCCCATTGAAAAGGAAGTGGACCTCACGAAGTACGCAGGGGACTTGCAACAAGCGTGCGTGGGGTGTGTTGGGATCCTGAAGGACACCCTTTCTCGAGCGCTTGCACTTGCGCTACGGGATGGAGGCAAGTGGAAGGACGCATACCTGGAGAAGGCAATTCTCTCCCCCGCGCAATTGGCGGCAATTCTTCAGGAGACCGTGGAGGGCGAAAAACAAATGGTGACCAGGGCGTTAGGGAGCGGTTCTTTCAAGGCATCCGCAGAGCAATATCGAGACATTGAACTCCTGGTGGCGGGAGATCATTGAAATTGGCGACGTAGGAGCAGCGGATGGAAATCGTCAAGGTTGCTGCGATTAAGGAAATCCCAGATCGGACGGTATTGGTGTGCCTGGAGCCCCATGGCCTTGGAACCATGCACGTGGAAAGTCTCTCCAGCTATTTCCTGCGCCTGGCTGATCAACACGATGTATCCCCGAAGCTGCTTGCGAGGGAATTCGTCCTTCCGAGATTGGGTGTAAACAACCGAGTTGGGGAGGCCCAGGCGGATGGTTACTGGAAGTCATCCTTCTTCAGTGGCATGGGGGTGGTGCCAGAGCAATGGTGCAAGATCCTCGAAGAGCTCACAGGAGTGGCCGGGTTGCGGCGGTTGACGCTTCTACCTCTGCACGGCCTCGTCGGAATGCATGGGAGCGCCAGCTCGATTCGTCGATGGTGCCCTCATTGCATCGTAGAATCCGAGGCTCAGGGACGACCCTTTGGTCAATTGCTCTGGGAAATTGGATGCGTGGAGGCCTGCCCTAAACACGAAGTCCGACTGGTGTCGGGCCATGGGTGCGGGGTGGAGGAAACCATCCGCCCCCTAAGAATCAAGCACCTCCCTCACCTTTGCTGGTCATGTGGGACCCGACTGTCTCTTGTGGTGGACCAGTGCATTTCGGCAGCAACGGGTACTCAGATTCGATTCGCGAGGGTCATCGGAGAACTTCTGGCAGGGCCGCTCTTCGATGCAGGCCCCCGCGAATCGGGTCGAACGATTGCTGATTTCCTAACCGACGCGGTTCAGACGGTAGAGGGCGGCTATGCAAACAAAGCCGTAAAGCGAGTCGGAGCGGCCAAATCCGACATCAGTGGCTGGATGAACGGGAGGCACCTCCCGAGCCTGCCGCAGGCGGAGATGATCGCGAGTTCATATGGAGTTCAGCTATCGGAGGCCCTTATTGGAAGGGGGGGCGCTCGGCCATTCCGGCACCCGGAGTTGGCCAAGCCAAGGCGTGTCACCTACACCCCCTTTGTGTGGCGGCACGGGCTATTGAACATCGAATCCAGGCGCCAGGAGCTGCTGACCTACCCCACGCCGCTCTCTGAAGCCGTGGCCGCCAAAATGCTAGGGACCTCTGCCAGGGAGCTTCGGAGGCTCAATCCAGAGTTTTGTGCAGCGCTTACCCACCGACGATTGGAATGGATCAAGGCAGAGTCCGAACGTCACCGCGACGAGCGCCTTCTGGTGGTCAGAGAGCTGGTAAGTCAGATGGTTTCTGAAGGGACAATTCCGACCATTGCGAGGCTGGAGGAACGCCTGGTAGGGATACCGAAAGCGTTTCTCTTCAAGGAGCGGACAGCCTGCAAGCAAATTTGTGAGGCAGGGAAAAGCCATCTAGGCGTTTGATGGACACTAGATTGAGGCACCTCGCGTTCTCGCGGGATCTCAAACGGATTCCTTCACCTGGGATCAGTGAAACTAGCTAGGGTTCCTCCATGGCATTGCATGGCCTATTACCAAATGAGCGCGTGCGGCAGACAACCGTCGGACTGAAGGCCTTCTTCTCCATCGCCGCCGAGTGGGATTTGAATGAGCAAGAATTGATAGGTCTTCTGGTAATTGAGGATGGTCCATCCCTTCGCCGCAAGCGGGAACGGCCACCAATACGATTGGCCCGGAAATCGGTAAACCGATGCGCCACCGATTGTGAAGAAAGCTAAACCCCCGCTGTTGGCAGAAGGTCGGATAATGCCTCAGATGAGCCTCCCAAAAAAAGCCCCGTTGCGAAGCGCTTCTAAATTGCTCGGCCACCGACTTGATGCCCAGGAGGGAGCCCACGATCAGGATTTGATCGAATGGCTACATAATTTCGGAGTTCGTTCGCCGGACTGGTCCATTGATCCATGCATCTTGGACCAAGTAGACCGCCAATCCACGGGGGAAGAGAACCCTCTGAAACTTCCAAATCAAACAACCGTTTCTGGCGTATACCTTTTTTACAGTCGCACCAAGGGCGGCATCATTGCCTTGTATGTGGGCAAGGCTGCAAATATTTGGAATCGAATGCAAACCCACTGGTGCCGCCCCGGAGAACGGGGTTGGGTCAATTCGTACCTAGAGGACATCGATTCGGGTGCTCTTGACGATGTTGTGATGGCATGCGCTTGGAACGAAGAAGAGCGGGCAGGCATTGAAGCACAATTGATTCGCTCCTTAAAACCAAAGTACTGCCGAAGGCGGGAATGAATTTGAGATCTTGGACCGGTGATTCCAGACAGGTCGTGATTTGTCATTTCGCGTTCTAGGTTTGGCAGCAATTCACCACGGGTCGAGTTTCCACAATTCTTGGCAATGGGCGGTGTCACCTCGGGTGGTGGACTAGCCATCCGGCGTGATTTCGGCCGTGCTACCGCATCCGTTGAGATCAAAAATATATAGATTGGCTCAAAGGCTGTCGGTAAGGTGACTATGGAGCCACTCTTTATAAGGCTCCTTTGATTGGGGGATGCCTGCAACCCTCCTCCGTTTACTAGTTTCATTCCCTTCTGGCTACAGCGGCAGTTGAGTTGAACGGATCTTCAGATATCTGAATCACCTGGCGGAGTGACCCCTAAGTACTTATGGTAGTGAACAAGAACCATCGGCATTCCGGCTCTCCCCCGGGTACATCAGTCCCTGGGGTCTTCACCTGGTGATAACCTTGACTCCACTCCCATACTCCGAATTTCGAGCCAACTGCTTGGTCGAGTCCTCCACTTCGGATCTCATTTCAGGCTGGAACTCAAGGCAATATGGGGCCCGGGTGTCGGCAGAACAACAGGAAATAGAGAACCGTCAACTTCTCTCAACTTTGCGCGGCCTATCGGAAACCGATCCAGAATATTGGACGTTTAGACACGGCTCTGCGAGGGCCGGGACTCATGGCCTATCCCAATATCCAGCCATGATGGTCCCAAAAATGCTCGAAGGACTGCTTCAGGCCGTATGCATAGAGAAGAGGTCGAAGAGTGTCTTCGATCCATTCGTTGGGTCGGGCACAACTATGGTGGAAGCGCTAAGAAGTGGATTCGATTTTGCCGGGCAGGACATAAACCCCCTCGCAGTTCTCTTATGCCAGGTAAAGTCCGGGCCGTTCGCAATCGAGCGATTGAAAACCGGTCAACAAGAACTGCTCTCCAGGATTAAGTCGGACCGAAAACGCCGAATCGAAGTGAATTTCGAAGGGCTGTGGAAATGGTTCACCCCAACAATTGCGTCAGATCTGTCCCGGATTCGTCGCGCAATATCCGGTGAAGAACACAAGTGGGTACGAAGGGTTTTCTGGGTTGCGCTCGCAGAAACTGTGCGACTCACTTCAAACTCAAGAACGTCCACCTTCAAGCTCCACATCAGGTCGAAAGACGATCTTAGCTCGCGGGAAATACTCACCCTCGATGTCTTCGAACGAGTGCTCACCAACATAGTCGACCGCCTTGGAGTAGAAGCTGAGGGGCTAAGAGCTAAATCCTTGTTAGGGCCAGGCGGTGTTTATAGACCAGACCTCGAGATCACGCTCTGCGATTCAAGCCATTCAATCAAAGGGCCGAGCACGCGAAAGCACGACCTCCTTATCACGTCCCCACCGTACGGGGACAACACCTCGACTGTCCCCTACGGGCAGTATTCTCATCTCCCACTTCAATGGATTGATCTTAAGGACATCTCCTCTTCAATCGATCCAGAGATCATCAAAACGGCATACTCAATCGATGCCCTGAGCCTTGGCGGTGTTCGGAAGAATGCATTAGATCGGGTGGAGGGGTTGCGAGATTGTTCTTCTTCCCTTCGAGAGGCCCTCGATAACTTGGCTAGTCATCCACGAGATCGTAGCTCCCGTGTAGCCTCATTCTGTCTTGATTTGGATCGATCGATTGATCCCATCCTTTCTTCTATGAAGAGAGGTGCACTGATGATCTGGATCACGGGGAATCGCAGGGTCGGTGGGATTGCTGTGCCTTTAGATAACATCCTTGTCGAGTTGCTTGAAGCCCGAGGGGCTACCTTTCTGCATAGAATCAACCGAAGAATCCCAAGCAAACGAATGGCTACTAGGAACAGCGTTTCAAGCACCATGAGAGAAGAAAGCATCCAAATTCTTCGTGTAGGGTGACGGGTTGAAGCTCCATTTTGGTTCCCGTGAGACATTCAGCGTTGAAGGGACAATCCTCATCCGGGGGACCTTTGTCGATGCGATTTTTTGGGTGAGTTTGATTGCTCCACGAATGGTTTTGAATCTGCTACACGGTAATGGAGTGTGGAACTGATGTCTCCTCAGCGTCGACCTCAAGCAGGCGAAGACCACCATTTTGAAATTCATGCTTCAATCGTCTTCCAATTGGGCGAGGACCTCATTACTGATGTCGTCCAAGCGCTAGTCGAGCTGGTGAAAAACTCGTACGACGCCGATGGAACTTACTCGAAAATTGTTGTTTCCTCTAACTCCGAAAATGAGTACCCCGATTCGTACTTTCCTGGCGCAAAAGGGCATGTGCTCATTGAAGACGATGGCATTGGAATGGACGAGGAAACAATCCGACTCGGTTGGTTGACTATCTCAAATTCTGCCAAACGTGAAATGAAGAAGGCGAGGATCAAAACTACTCGAGGAAGAACTCCTCTCGGTGATAAAGGCCTTGGCCGCCTTGGAGTCCAGAGACTCGGAAATAATGTTGAGATCTTTACAAAACCGAAAGGCGAAGACTTTGAATACCACGTTGGGTGGTCATGGTCGGACTTTGCCGGCGAGAACACTCTCTCGCAAGTTCAAGTAAAGTTCTCGAAAACACCCTCTCGCCGCCGCCATGGGACACGGATACTAATTTCCGAACTGAAGGAGCCAGACTATTGGGAAGGCTCTGATGCCTTCATCAGGTTTGAAAACAACCTATCGAAGATGATTTCTCCGTACGGAGGGTTTCAAGAGTTCTCTATCGTGGGTTCAGTAAATGGCCGGTCATTGGAGCTGGCTGAGCTCTCCAAAAAAATCAGAAGGCTAGCACAGCTTAGGTATCGAATCGAATTCGACTCAAGTTCAGGGCTTTGCATTCGAGGTCGCGCGCGGCTCGATTTCATCCGCCCGGAAAAGGAGTCGGAAGAATTCGAGGAACTAGTCGAAAGTGATCAAGGCCGTCGTTTTTTTGAGTTCTTGAAATCCCGTCGAGGCGCTGATGCCATTTCTCTTAAACCTGGAAAGAGTGGCGAATGGTTCGCCGAGTATGAGGAGCGACGCAAATTCGAGAGCCTTGCAGGCTTGAATCTCTTGAATGGGAAGCCCGCCAGCCCTGGGCCATTCGTGTCTGAGATTGATATGTTCAATCTTGGCAGGGGGGCCTCAGGCAACCAGTCCGTGTTCAATAGGGGAGCCGACTACCGCGACTACGTTAAGCGTTTGAGCGGTGTTCGGATCTTCCGGGATGGATTTGGGGTTCGCCTCGACAAAGATTGGATGGGGTTCGCAGCACAGTGGACCTCAGGCGGGTCATGGTATGGGCTAAAACCCGAGAACACACTCGGGTTTGTCGCGATCACTGCTGAGCACAACTCTTCGCTCGTTGAAACCACAGATCGAGAAGGGTTCAAGGCAACCCCAGAGTTTGAGAATTTCAGAAAGATTTTTTCCGAAGTTCTTCGTTTCGCCGAAGAAGCCCAAGAATTTCTACGCCGTGGCTGGAATGAATACAAGGTTCAAAACCAACGGACAAGAGCGAAGGTTACCCCTGAGGAAAGCCCAAGAGAAATTCAACAACGGCTGAATGCTGAACTCTCGAAGGCTGCATCATTTCGAGAGCCCCTTGAGAAGGTGCGTGCAAACCTCGAGACCGCATCCAAGAGGTCGAGCGAGGCGCTCAGGAGCACCAAGCGGAGCTCTATAGATGCAAAACAGTTTGAACGATTGAAGAGTGCGAATGAATTTCTTGAGCATCAGGTCAAAGAGGCCCAATCCTTACTTGCAGGCTTGTCTGGATTCATCCCTGAAGCTGAAAGACTAAAGGAGCTAGACAAGGTCTTGCAGGACGAGCTTCAAGCAATTCAAGACCAGCTCGAACAAACATACGAAACGGTGGGTCTCGGTCTAACAGCCGAGGCGCTTTCTCATGAGATCAACAACATCTCTGATCAACTCGCAATGCGAACTCAGGAGATGTCTAAATACCTTGTCAAATTGAAAATCACAGACGCGAAGATCTTTTCTTACATGGAGTACGTGAAATCAAGCGTGGCCGCGCTTCGGAAGCAACTATCGCATCTCGCGCCTTCCTTGAGGAATGTTCGTGAGCGCCGGCAGGATATCAATTTCAATGAGTTCATGGACGAAATAGCCGAGTACCACCATCAACGGTGGGCTGATACAGGAATTCGTATCAATCGTCGCGGTTCGAAAGAAGAGTTCGTTCTAAAAATCAACCGTGGAAAGCTGACTCAGGTATTTGACAACTTGATCCTCAACAGCGAGTACTGGATCAAGGAGTCGATGCGTACTGGGAAACAGCAAAAGGGTGAGATCTATATCGATGTGAAACCCCCGTTCATCTTGGTCTCTGACAATGGGCCAGGTATTGATCCATCGATTGAGCAGACTCTCTTTGACCCATTTATAACCCGGAAGCCAAGGGGGCGTGGGAGAGGCTTGGGGCTCTACATTGTTCGTCAGCTACTCGATACAGAGGAATGTACGATCGAGCTCACTCAGAAACGGAATGGCCCCGGACATTTATTCCAATTCCGTATTGATTTCACCGGAGCTTCAGATGAACGAGATTGAAGAGATTCAATCTGACTCTGCCCAGAACTTGGATGCCACTAAAGGTAAAATCCAAGAGCTGCTTAAGATCGCTCAGATCAAACGAGTCATTGTGGTGGACGATGAGTGGGGGGGCGCTTTAGGCCTCGAGCCCATACTCGGAGAGCTTTCGGTCCGCGAAGCTCGAGAAGAAAGTTTCTCTTTCGTCGCGATACCAGAGCTCGCTGGCATTAATTTCGAAGTGCCTAACGAAGTCTGGGAGCCTCTATTCCGTACCGCATGGGAATCGATGGCTGCCGCAAGGAGAGCAGAAGTCTTCCAACATCTCGGCATCACGCAGGAAGAAAGTGGAGCCGGACACATCCTAAGAGAGCTATTCACCGGAACCCCAATCCACTTTCTCTCTCAGCAAGAATGGGTAGACCGTGAAAAGGACTTAATCACCACCGCGAGTACTCAGCGAACCCTCTTTTTGTTTGATCAAGATATGACGAAGGACGAGGGATCGGCTGACCAGGGTATTCGTACGATTGCAGGGCTATTAAGATCAGGTTCATTGCCCGATGGCGAGGTGTTTTTAGCTCTATTCAGCAACGTCATCATTGGGAATCGCGAATATGAAATCCTAGAAAAACTGGCAATTGATTACTCGATCACGGCTCACAAAAATAAATTCGCGGTAGTTTCCAAAGAACATTTGCGCAACGATCCCGAACTTATCGCAGCCAGGTTGAAACGAGTGATCATCAGCCCAATTTGCGAGTCTCTTAAAACGACGCTTTTCAGCGCTGTGAGTAATGCAGCCGATGAGGCGAAAAGGAAAATCGATGAACTGAACGTTTACGATTTTGAGCAGATTGTTTTCCAGTCCTCGTTTGTTGAAGGGGTCTGGGAGCCAGATACACTTCTCAGATTATTCGGTCTCTATTATCGAGAGGCCGCAAGGCAACTGGCGCAAGGCGATCCAAATTTGCGCGAGATGGCAGCCAAGGTTCGTGCGGTGATTGCGGTCCAATATGAACCAGATGATAGGCCAAAAAGTCGAGCGGCAGATCTTCAGCGGCTTGAACTTTACGAATCCGCTGAATATTTGATCGACCACAAACTCCCAATCGATCTCGGAGATATTTTCGTAAAGACTGACGGTGGTTCTCATTGGATACTTCTGGCCCAGCCCTGCGCACTGGTAGTTCGTGGGGCATCCGGAAAGCGAGATCTCGCCGGAGAAACCGTCACACTCGCGAAGATCGTTTACAAGCCGAAAGAAGAGGCGATGGGCGATGCATACCTTGAGCTTCCATTCTTTTCTAAGGATGAAACAAAGAAGGCATACGTAAACCTGAAGAGCCGAGAACAGGTGGAGACATGCATCTTGGACCTTTGTGTCTATTCGGAAATCGGTGAAGCCTCTGTTCAGATCGGAATGAACTGTCCCCAAGGAGTGATCCCTGCATGGGAGAAGCGCTATGCAGATATCCAAAAGCAGGCAAAATCAATCGTCGATAAATTCCGAGATCTCAAAGCCCAGGTCACTGGACCAAGACCTGCTGAAGTACTCAAAATCCTCAAAGGGACACTTACGAGTTCACTCTCTAGAATCGTAAGGGGCGAAATTAAGGAGTCGCCAGGTCGGGTGAGCTACCCAATCAAACGTATTGGGCGGCTGAAACAGCCAAGAGCTGGGAGCCTGCTTAGGGACTTTGCAGACTACGGCTCAAGAGACGCATTTGATCACGACCTAACTAAAACGGTAGACCGGCAAGCATCGTCGCTTGAGTTAATGCCGGGAAGTTAAGGCGCTCAATCTCACAGGTCAATGAGCGGGTTCCGGCTTAGTAACGGGTAATTGTGGGACTTGAAGTCGCATTCTGCGACTTCAAGTCCCACTGCGTGCCGGGTACCCACTCGATTTAGCGACGAACCGCTAATCCTGTAAATCTCGCGGCCCAGTCTCAAATTTTGAAACGATCTCAAGGCTTACCATGTGGAATGCCCTCAAAATAGAATGTAAGGTTGACCAAAGGAAATGATTTTGTTATCCCTCATTGAACCCAATTAGGTGGCTCATGAGATTTGCGCGTTCTCTGTTTCAAACTGCGGTGCTCATTTTTGGAGCACCTGTCGCATGGCCTCAAGGTGTTCAGCAAGCTCCTCAAGAGCTTCCTTGGAGAAGCCTTCTGAGCGAGCCCTCGGCAGGTGTAAACCTTCAATTTCGAATTGAATGGACAGGTAAAGGGTGGCAGATCGAATTCAAAAATCTTGGAACTGGATCCATTCATTTCTCATGTGCACTTGATCGATTTGAGGACGAAGCCCAGGAAACATCCTTACCCAGAATTCATGTGGAGCCCAGGAAAGGGGCTGCTGCTTTTATTCGGGTGGTGACTGATGCCCAACCTCCGGAACCCACGCCTGTGCTTCGTCACATCCGACTCGACTCAGACGAAGGTGCATTCTGGCGAGAGTGATTGACGGCAGAGATCTGGTAAAGAATTCGCTGAACCAATTTGAGGAAAACCTATGCGCAGCTCGATAAAAACTTGGTTGCTTGTCGCCACCCTGTGCGGCTCAGGACTCCAAGCCCAGGGGCGATTTCGACTTGCTGATCCGATTGCTGTAGCCAGCAGCGGTGGTGGTTGGAACGTTACTCCCGCAGCAGGTGCACTGACCCAATCGCTGCCGGTTGCATCTGTGCAGGGCGAATTACCGATCTCATTGGAATTCCGTCTGAATGCTTCGCATGCAGTTCAGGTCCATCATCTATGGAAGCAGGTGCCTGCCTGGGCCTACACCGAGGAAGGCATTCGATACCGGACAACGGAATGGGTAGATCAAGGAACGGTCACCTATGACCGACCCATGTATGGAACGATGCACTTCGGTTACATCACGGGCGGAGCAACCTATGGCTATATTTCAGAGCCTGCGACCTACGTGATGGAAGATGGTAGGACCATGTTAGAAAGGGATTTCACACCATTTAGCTCGATCAGTGCAGGGTCTTTCGATCTGGCTCAGAAATTCGGATTCACCGCGAAGAACGCGAGCGCGGTGCGTGTCGATCCTAGCGGCAGCCTCGGAATGTATCTGGCCACCCCAACGGAGATGGGGACATGGCAGGCGACGCTTCAGGGGAAACTTCCGGTCAATTACGGCACAGCGATAAGCCAATACAAAGTTCTCCTGGATAAGGACAAGGCCAGAGTTTTCGGTTTTTTGCCCACGTTTAATGCATGGGTTCCCATGCTTTGGGTGGACCGGTTTGGACATTCCGTGACGTTCCAATGGACCCATACGGTCAGCGGTGTTCCCGCTGAGATGACGGCGACGGATACCGTTGAAGCCGTAAATCAGCGAGGAAAGGGCGTGAAGCTCAGCTGGGGGCAATACAAGTACACGGTTACCAACCCCGTGGATTTGGTGAGGGCTGATTTTATCGGGGTCGCCTCGCCTTCGATCTTCATCAAGGGGTATCCTGGGATGGCTGGGACACGCCCAATCGCGATGAGCACTCAATCGGTTTCGGCTGGGATTATTCGCCCGGATATTGCTGGACCCATTTTCCGGCCAACCATGATTCAGATTGGCGAACCGGGGGAGATCCTGATTCCATCGTGGGGCAGTGCAACACCGACGTTGCCGATGGCACCTCCAATCCCGGGTGACATTGATGTAGCAACATGGCAATTCACATACGACGCCAACCTCGCCGCACTTTCAGGCGCAACTGACGCCCTGGGTGTCCAAGCCTCTTGGGCTTACGCAACGCCAACATTTGCGACGCCTAGTGACTCGGCCTACTTGGTCGACCGCGAGTTTGCGGGTGGTATTTGGCAGTCACTCATTGAATCGACGAGTTTGCTTGGCGTCACACAGATGGACCGGACGGATGCGGTCTCGGTCCCGGTGCTCACTGAGCGTCAGACATGGGCTCGAACGATTCCAAACGGAAGCGCACAGCCCAATTGGACGGTTATCTACAAATCTTGGTTTCCATCTAAGGACGTCGCCAAGCGATACACAGAGTTCACTTTTTCTCCAGTGACCTCAGCACGCGAATACTCGAATGGTGCACTTCAAACCATGAGAGTCCTAACCAGCCAGGGCACAGTGGTTGCTAGTCAGTCCCAGACATGGACTGGAAGCACTGTGAACCAAAGTTCATCTATCCCATCCGGCATCAAGTTGACGCGTGCCGGAGAACCCGACCGAATTGTAGCGACAACCTATGTCGATGATAGGAATCTCCAAGTTTCCAGGCAAAGCGTCTACATTGGAAGCCAAGTTAATCTCCCTGCTGCCACGACTGATTATGAGTGGGATTCCAACATTGCCATGTTGGACCTGAATCGCGCGAAGACGGTAACCAACAAGCGATTCAGTTTGGCTACCGGGACGCAGATTCAACCAGCACGCATCGTTCGTACCGAGTACGACCCTGCCACTGGGCTGCCGTTCCGGTCCTATTTAGATGGTGGCAATGGGCTGCAGCACGGTCAGGCGACAGCCTATGATTCTGAAGGCCGGCCCAACTACTCCCAAGTGAGTCACAACGAGACCGGATTCAGTTGGCCAATACCTTACTACACCTCGGTTTCCTATGATGCAGCGAGTGGTTTGCCTTCAACTAAATCCACCAGTTATTGGGATCCCGACTCCAGCGTACGAAGTAATATTGTTGAGTCCATCGGTGGGTTCGATTCAGCAGGACGACCGACGATGTTCACGGATACGCGGGGTATCAAGACAACCCTTTCGTATGACCGTCGAGGTCGAATGCTAAGCAAGGCCATGGACGGGGTTCCAAATGTGACCTACAGCTACCCCGACGAACGTACGTCGAATTTTACGGTCAATGGCAGAACCAGCACGGATATTCGCGACGGGTTCGGGCGATTGGTTCGGCGAACCAAACCCGATGGTACCTACGCTGAATATGGTTATGACGTGCATGGTCGACTAGAAGTACTTAAAGAATTCAACGGCTTGGGTGGAAGCCGAACGACTGTGACCCGAACATTCGACGCACTTGATCGAACAATCACTCAGGTCAACGCGACCAATTCAAACTTGACCTATGCCTATTCGGTAGACTCAGGCGCTTATACCGGGGCAAATGACCTTGCGGTCGTGACGAGTACCATCATGGGCCTAAACATCAGCAGTAAAGAGTACCTCGATGGGTATGGGCAGGTCGCCAAGCAGGTTGCCCCGACAGGCGAGGTGATCGATTACACCTATGATGGTGCGGGGCAACAAACGAAAATTTCCGTTACGCCACCTGCGGGTTCGCCGGTTATGACGGTCCAAGATCGGATCTTTGACTACGACGGCCTAGGACGACTCATCGCCAAAACAGAGCCCGAAACGGGCGTTCAGAAGTTTAGTAAGTTCAATGGCTTCGGGCAACCAGGCTTGATTGAAGAAGGCGTCGTTGCCGCAGCCGCGACTCGAAGTCGTTCTCTGGTATTCGATGGGCTGGGTCGCTTGCGACGCCACAGCAATGGATCCGATTCGCTGAGCTATGTCTACAACGGCCCAGATTTGACGTCGGGGACCAGTATCCATGGGAGTGAGATCGTCACGCAGACTTACGAATACTGGGCCGACCTCGCTAAGGGCAATCGCCTAAAAAAAGAATCGTTGCAAACATCCGGGATTTCTCCCGCTTCAACCCAAGTCATCCAATATGACTACGACGCGATTGGCAGGCTGAACGTCCTCACTTATCCGGGTGGAAGGGTGGTTGGCTACGATTACGATGCTGACAATCGCGTTGTTGGCATTCGAAATGGCGGCAGCCTACTGGTTACCAACGTCGAATTCGATGGATGGGGAAACCGGAGCCGCCTTGCCTTCGCATCGGGTGCTGCAAGCGAATGGGCGACAAAGGATGCCGGGCTGCATCTTGACCAATGGAGCGTAAAGTACGCGACAACTACCACGCTCTCTGGGCCAAGAGATTACCTTTACGATTCGGCGGAGCGACTCATAAAAGCAGGGGAGTGGTCAATTAGCCAGATGGATGGCGCTGGGCGCATTCTTGTTGCAAATGCTACTCAATTCAACCTCAATACATCTCACAGCTTCGATGCCTACGGTAATGTCACATCTCATGCTGCATCGGGAAGTGCGGTCCCCCCAAGCATGACCAATTTTGCGTTCCCCCCAATGCCATCAAATAGAGTCCCTGCAGGGTCATCTGGATGGTCCATTAATTCGATGGGTGAAACGACGGCGATGGCGTCTGGAACTGGGAGCTTGACCACCCTTTCATTGGGATGGGATGGGTTGGGCCGTCTGTCAGCAGCCACATCGAGCACGGGAGGTGTATCCCAAACCTATCGTTATGCACCTTCTGGCCTTCGACTACAGGTGGTTGATTCGGCGAATTCATCCAGTAACCGGCGTTACGCGTATTCCGCCTCGGGGCTTCTCCTCTCTGAATACTCTGATGGAGGATGGAAGCGTGATGTGGTCTACCTCGGCGCTGAAGCGGTTGCGGAAATTGATAACACTGGGATCTATGAACTTCACAGTGACCACCTAGGAACTCCCCGGATCATCACGCAGGGGAATGGGACGAGCCAGGCAGCCATCGCGGGAGTACAGAATTACGGTCCGTTCGGCGAATACCTTACTTACCATTCGAATGGGTATCAACCCCTCACCGGCTACACGGGTCATATTCAAACTGACCAAACTGGCCTGACCTATATGCGTGGTCGGTACTACAGTCCGACGTGGCATCGCTTCCTAAACAGTGATCATGGCTCAGATCCATTGGGGAACAATCAGTTTGCGTACGTGGGCGGACGGACAATGATGTCAAATGACCCCACTGGATATGATGAAGCGACTGCTACGGTGCCGGTTTACGCACCAATGCCTATTGTTATGCCGAATGCTATTCAACAGCTATTTATGCTTTTTGGTTCGGAATACCTTTTTGGTCTTGGTGGAGGAGGTAGCAATGGTGGAGGCGGGAGTAGCGGGACTGGCACATCACGACCGGCTCCTCAGCCTCCGAAGCGAGACCAGAAGAGTTGCGAAGGGTTGGCAACGATATACAAGGGCAATACTCGGTTTATTGGCCGTGAAGGGGCTTGGCCGGGAGTTACGATTACCCGCAATTCCGCCGCAGTAATAATCGATCAATTCGGATTCGCTGGTGACAAAGGTGGAATGAGGCCATACCTGTCACAAATTACTGGTCAGATTTGGAATCATGATTCTGGTGGTTGGGAGTCTCTCTTTTCTGGTGTTACTGATCGCGCAGATGATCAGCCTAGCCGTCTAAGAAATGGGTGGAGTAGGCAAGAATTCGAACAATATAAGTTAGGCCAGGTAAAAGCCTTTAATGGCGGGAATACGGGATTGTATTTGGAAATACCTGGTATTCAAAATCAGATCAATACAGCCTGGGTCAAAATCACAGTCCCGGCAGGCGTACCCTGCCCGGCTGGTACAGAGGTAAAAACAAAATGATTAAACCCATTTCAATGCTCTCAATCTTTTGTTTGAGTGTTGTTAGCCTTTTTTCAAATGACAACATTTCAAAACGTCACATCAAGTTCAATCTATCTCTTGAAAATAACGCTAATGTTGTTCGACTATTAAACGACAAAAAGAATGTTACCTATGTATTAGAGGCTTATTTGAACGCCTGGGACTTTGACAGTCCTGATGATCAGTTGGGTGGATCTCTCTGCCTGCGAATTAACAAGGCCGGCGGGAAATATTTCCCCGGCTGCTTGATGTGTCGAGAAAGAGCCACGAGGACCTTCTTGCCAGACGACTGTTCGGGTGTCCTGACGCAAGAAATGTTAGTTAAAGCACTGAAGAACAGCGAGACGAACACCCCGATTGTATTTTCTGGGAGTGGAATGAAATTTAAATTAAAAATACTCACATTGGAGTTTTTGGATACATCGGTTTCCAGCGAAAGTATCAGAAAGGTCCGTAAGTTAACTTTTGAAGTCGATATCGAACCTGATTCCAGCGTTCCATTGGGGAAACGGTTTTCCCGAGTTCTTTAACGTGCCCCAACAGCTCCAGTACGCAATCATTCAGCTGATGAACGCTCGCTCCTCATTGGTGAAGTAAATCGCTTGAAACTGATCTCGTAGGGGTGGATGTCCAACAACAAGACATCCACCCCTACGGGTTTCGGAAGATTTAAATCTTCAAGCCCTAGTTCCCTGCTTAGGGCTGGCGCCCCTCAGTATCGAAAACCGAAGGGGTTCAAATCCCCGGTTTCGCCCAGCTATGACTCTCTGGTCGTTAGCACTGACTCCAACTCTTTGGAGGGATTGTCAGGGTCGACCTTCGGTTCCTGATGAAAGAATGGCTGTATGGCTAGTACTCCAGCACCCGTGAGGGGCATGTCCTTTCGCGCGATTCAGCGCGAACTGCGGAAGCACCTTGACCAAAGGATTGAGTGCCAGTGTTTTGCGTGCTTAGAAGGGAGGAATCTCCTAGCCGAGGCTACTCCTCAGGCAGGGCTCGTAGCGAAGCTGGTGGCCATCGTCCTACGGCGTCCACCAGCCTAACCGTCAGCCCTCTTTTCCCTGCACTTCGACTCCAGTAGCAATCGAAGAAATGTAATCCCAGGTCGCGCGGATGTCCTCCATCCCTCCCCGAAGCATTCGAGCAAGTGGAGGAGCACCCGCAAATTGGGGGGCATGGCTTGCTGTCGTGAGCCACCTATAGGACCCCTCTGGTGAGCCCCACACCAAGTTCGAAGATTCATACGTTCCAATCACATACGCGATCCGATCTACTACATCCCGGTCGAGGTGCAGGGTGAGCCCAAGGTTCACTTTCCTGATCCAGCCTCGATAGGTGCTGCTAGAGGAGGGCCTCTTCCCAAGTAGGGCTAACTGGGCCGAAGTCGGGAGGCCCCATGCATCACAGACACTTTTAAATAGATGGAGGACGTCACAGTGGAGGGAGCTTCCTGCACGTTGGACCATGTTGCACCCCCACGCTTAGAAGGGTAGTCCACCCCTCTACACGTTCTAGTGCGCACACCCATCAGGGTGGCTTGGCAAAGGTTTATCCCCAGGACAGGTGATAGCGGTGCCACCAAGGCAGTTCATCGGGTGATGGCACATATGGCAGGCGGCACGACCCATCGGTCGATCACGGGCAGGTCCACTCCAAGGTTCCCCCACCTATTCGGCGTGGTCCGAAAAGGTTGTGAGATCCTGCGGAAGGCGAAGGTGGTTCGGAAAGGAATCGGGGTGCCGTTAAAACCTGAATTCATTGGGATTCACGATTGGACACTTTATGATTCCAAGCGTGCACGATCGGACACTTAATGCTTCCACAGGGGTCTGACACCCCCTGAATTCGTCCAGGATCTTCGTCTCAGAGAGCCTTGTTCGAGGCCGTCGCGGACACTTTATGGTTCCAGGTCCGGACACTTTATGGTCCAAGACACATGCTTGGTGGAATCGCGATGGCGGCCGGGTAGCGCCCCCGGAGGCAGCCCAGTGGGCTGCTGAAGGGATCAGGCGCGCGGCCAGCCAGAGCCCACCGGTCGGCGGCTTACCCAACCGTTCGGATGGTTCGGTGCCCCGCGAGGGGCGTTTTTGTTGGGTGGAATCGCGATGTCCCGACCGCCGGGTGGTTTTCCAGACTCCGGGGGAGGAGGGAGTCACCAACCGCTTGCGAAATACTCCGGAGACAGCCCCGTGGGCTGCCGGAGGGACCGGGGGCGCGGCCAGCTTTCCGGTTTCGACCCCTTGCGGACGGATGCCTTGAGGTTATATTGAACCACATGGTTCAGTATTTGGCCTCCCAGCCCTCCCTCTCCTTCGCCGCCCTTTCGGACGTCACCCGACGGGGGGTGCTGGAATACCTCGGCCAGGCGGATGCCTCCATCACCGAGCTCGCCGCGCGGTTCCGCATGACCCTGACCGGCATGAAGAAGCACATCGGCCTGCTCGAGCGGGCGGGGCTCGTGATCACGGAGAAGGTGGGGCGAGTGCGGACCTGCAGGCTCGGCCGGCAGCGACTGGAGGAGGAAGCGATGTGGATCCAGAGGTACCACCAGCTCTGGGACGCGCGTTTCTCCGAATTGGACAACGTGGTGGAAACCCTCAAGCTCAAGGAGCAGACCGATGACCCTCGATCGCGTTAGCCAGGACCCTCCGCAGGGTCAGACGTCCGTGACCCGGCGCTCCGACTGCGAGCTTGCCGTGACCCGGATCGTCAACGCCGCACCGCACCTGGTGTATGAGGCCTGGACGAAGGCCGACCTGTTCAAGCGCTGGTGGGTGCCCAAGTCCTTGGGGATGACGCTGCTCTCCTGCGAACTGGACGTTCGCGTGGGCGGGACCTACCGCCTCGTGTTCCTCCACCCGTCGGCGCCCGACGGCATGGCCTTCCATGGCAGATACCTCGAAGTGGAGCCCGCCGCCCGCCTCGTGTGGACCAACGAGGAGGAGGGGGGCAGCGGTCAGGTCACCACGGTGACCTTCGAGGCGCGGGACGGCAAGACGCGGGTCGTCGTGCTGGACCGCTATCCCACGAAGCTGTCGCTCGATGAGGCGATCCGCTCTGGAAGCACGAACGGGGACATGATGGAGACCTTCAACCAGCTCGAGGAGCTCCTCGCGGCTACCCAGACCCAGAACTGATCCCATCCGGAGTTTGGACGACGGGCAATCCTGAATGCGGAATGGAGGTACCCCGACCATGCGGACCCCAGCCTTCCTTTGGGCGATGCTGCTGCCAGCGGCCCTGGTGGCCCAGCAGAAGCCCTTGACGGGCTACGCCCCGGTCAACGGCCTCCGCATGTATTACGAAGTCCACGGCCACGGCGAGCCCGTGGTACTGCTCCACGGCGCGTTCATGACCATCCCCAACAACTGGATGGGCTGGATCGGCGAGCTTTCCAGGACACGGAAGGTCATCGCCGTGGAAATGCAGGGCCACGGGCGCACGGCGGACATCCCACGCGATCTCACCTCCGAGAACCTGGCCGACGACGTGGCGGCGTTGCTTGAGTGGCTCAAGGTCCCGCACGCGGATCTCATCGGCTACAGCATGGGCGGCGCCGTGGCCATGCAATGCGCGGTCCGGCACCCCGACAAGGTGAGGAAGGTGGTCGTCCTTTCATCCATGTTCCGCCGCGATGGCATGGTCCGGGAAGCGATCGAGGTGATCCCGAAGCTCACCGCGGACGACTTCAAGGGCACCCCCATCGAAGCGGACTACAAGAAGCTGAGCCCCACCCCGGAAGGGTTCCCAACGTTTGTCCGGCACGTGGTTTCCACGGCCTCGAGAGAACAGGACTTCAGCGCGGAGCAACTCAAGGCCACTCCTGCGCCGATGCTCTTCATCCATGGCGACGCCGACGGCGTGCGACTGGAGCACGTGGCGGAGATGTACCGACTCAAGGGGGGCGGGGCTCACGGCGACATGGGGCCGCGCTCCGCCTCCCGCTTGGCCATCCTGCCCGACACCACCCACGTGACCCTGATGCAGCGCAGGTCCACCATCCTGCCGATGGTGAACGACTTCCTCGACGCCCAACCCTAAGGTCCGGGCTGCAGGCTAGCCCAGCGTCCCCGCGTAGGCCACCAACTGCTCCAGGGCCTTCCCCCAGCCATCCACGAAGCCCATGTCCGCGTGGGCCTTCGCGGCTTCGGCGTCCCGGTGGAGGGCTTGCACGTAGTAGCGGGTACCGTTCCCCTTGGGCTCCAGGGTGATGATGGCCGTGAAGGTGAGGGGGCTCTCGGGGTTGGGGCGGTAGTCGGGGCCCAGGGCGGAGGTCCAGCTGAGGCGGTGATGGGGCACCACTTCCAGGTAGCAGCCGGTGCCTTCGTGGGACTCGCCGTCGGGGCCCTCCATCTTGGTGTAGAAGCCGCCGCCGGGGCGCAGGTCGATGGTGCAGGCGGTGGTCTTCCAAGGCACGGGGCAGAACCAGGGCATGAGGTGCTCGGGCTCGGTCCAGCACTTCCAGACCAGGGCGGGCGATACCTCCACGTAGCGGTCCAGTATGAGGTCCGTGGCGCGGTTCAGGGTCACATCGATCATGGGGGCTCCGGTCAGCGGTGGGCCGCGATGTCGGCGGCGAGGCGGTCCAGGTTGTCTTCGTTGGGTTGGAGCACGAAGGGGCGGAGCTGGCGGCAGGTGGCGGTGTCGGCGAAGGCCTGGCGCCATACGAGGCGGGTGCCCTCCCCCTCGGGCGTGAAGGTGGCGCTGAGGGTGAAGAAGGGGGGCACCACGTGCTCGATGACGATGCGATCGGGCTCCACCTCCTTGAAGCGGCATTCGTTGGGGTAGTTTTCCCCGTTGGGGCCGTGCATGGTGAAGCGCCAGGCGCCGCCGGGCCAGGGTTCGCAGCAGTCGAACGTGTTGGTGAAGCCCGCAGGGCCCCACCAGCGGGCCAGGCGCTCGGGAGCCACCCAGGCGGCCCGCACTTCGGCGGGGCTCGCGGCGAGGTGGCGGATGGCCACCACTTCGCGGTCGGAGAGGGGTTCCCACACCAGCGCTTCAAGGCGGAGCAGGCTCTGATCCCACCCTTGCGCCATGCCGGCGAGGTAGGGGGCCGCCTCGGGCCCGAGGTTGCGCGGCTCCGCGCGCAGGTGGAGGCGGGTGTGCGGGCCGTCGGCTTCCAGCACCAGGAGGAGGTGCACCTCGAAGAGGCGGCGACCCGCGGCATCCAGGGGCCAGGTCACGAAGATGAGGCGCTCCGGGGGCACGCACTCCAGCACCTCCCCACCCATGGGATGCACGGTGCCATCGGGGCCCCGCATGTCCACGTGGAGAGCGCCGCCAGCCCTAGCCTCCCAGTCGCAGCGGGGATTGGAGAAGCCTTCGGGGCCCCACCACTTCTGGAGGTGCTCGGGATCCGTGAAGGCCTGGAATACACGTTCCCGGGGGGCATCGAGGAGGCGGGTGAGGATGAGGGGTGCGGTCATGGGGCACTCAGCTCCGAAGGGGAAGGAGGGCGCGCAGGCGTAGGTCGCGCAGGTAGAGGCCGCCCCAGATCATCATGCCGAACAGCACGTGGGAGTAGACGGGTTCGCCCACCCGCAGGTGGGTGAGCATGGCGCCGCCGAAGTAGCCCGTGACGAGGATGGCGCCCAGCACGGCGGTGCGGGGGATGAGGTAGATGATCACGCAGGCCAGCTCCAGGATCCCCAAGGGGAGGATCAGGGAGGGGGGCAGGCCCAGGTGGGTGAAGCCCTGGAGCACCTCGGGGGACTTCCGCAATTTCATCACCGCGCTGAAAGCGAGGAGGAGGGAGGGCAGGGCCGTGAGCACGCGGCCGGTCCAGAGGGCCTTGGGGGAAGGCGAGGTCATGGGAGCTCCAGGGATCAGGGGTGGTGGGAGAGGAATGCGGCGAGGCTGCCCAGGGTGCCGCCCCACCCCTGTTCCAGGCTGGAGAAGCCACCTTCGAAGGCAGCGCACTCTTCGGGGGAGGCGCCCAGGGGGGCGGACAGCAGGGTGAGGGTGGTGCGGCCCTCGTGCTCTTGCAGGGTGATGCGGTTCAGCAGCACCAGGGGCCAGGTGGCGCACAGGGGGTGGCGCGTGAGGCCGCCATCGGCGTCCGTGAAGGCATCGGTGAAACCGAGGTGGTGGGGCGCGGCCACGTCCCGGTAGGCCATGCGGCCCCACATGTCGGGGCCCTGCGGTGGGGTCATGGCGTAGAGCAGGTGGCCGCCGGGGCGGAGGTCATGATGGGCGATGCGCAGCGCCATGCCCTTGGGGCCCCACCACTGGGCGAATTGGGCGGGGTCCATCCAGGCCTGCCACACGAGGGCTCGGGGGGCGTCGAAGGTGCGGGCGAAGTGGAAGGTCGGGCCGGCGAGGAGCACCACCTGGTCCACGAGGCGGGAGAGCATCTGCACGCCGCCCTCCAGGGCCCCGTACTTCTGCGCCACGCGGCGGCAGGCTTCCTCACTTTGGAAGACCGCCCGCATCACCACGTGGGTGGAACCGCCAAGGTCCAGCAGGGTGATGGTGGTGTGGAAGCCCTCCGGATCCTCGTCTTGCCCCGTGTCGTGGGCGTAGCTGAGCCGCTCGGGGGCCAGCACTTCCTGGAAGCGGATGCGGTTGGGGTAGGCGGTGCCATCGGGGCCGTGCATCACGTGCCGCCAGGTGCCCCCACTGCGGAACTCGAACAGCTCCGTTTCAATCGTGAAGCCGAGGGGCCCCCACCAGTGGGTGAGGTGGGCGGGATCGGTGAAGGCCCGCCACACGAGCTCGCGGGGGGCCTCCAGCACCCGGGAGATGATCATCTCCCGGCCTTCCAAGCGGGCGGCGGGTTCAAGGGTTCGGGTCACTGGGGGGGCTCCTGGGCTTGCAGGGTGCGGAGGTAGTCCTCGAGGCGATCCAGCCGGGCCTCCCAGAACTGGCGGTACTGGTCGATCCACCCTTGGGCCTCCTGGAGGGGTTTGGCCTCCAGGCGGCAGGGCCGCCACTGGGCGTTGCGGCCCTTGGAGATGAGGCCCGCCCGTTCCAGCACGCGCAGGTGCTTGGTCACAGCGGGGAGCGTCATCTGGAAGGGTTCGGCCAGCGCCTTCACCGTGGTCTCCCCCTGGGAAAGCCGCGCGAGGATGGCCCGGCGGGTGGGATCGGCCAGGGCGGAGAAGGTGGCGCTGAGGGCATCGGTGGGCATGGGGGAAGTCACATTTGAAATTAACCAAATGGTAAACTACTACCTTGGAGACCCCTGTCAAGACCTCGGTTGGAAAGGCCCTTGGCGCCAGGTAAGTTGGGCGGATTTCAGCGGATGGCGGGGCGGTGCCGTTAGGATGGATCGAGGAGGCGCCGTGTTCGAGCATCGGGGCAGTGTGTTCGTGGTGTCGGCCCCGTCGGGGACCGGGAAATCCACCTTGAGCCAACGGCTGGTGCAGAGCGTTCCGGGCCTCATCTTCTCCATTTCCTTCACCACGCGGGCCCCGCGCCCGGGCGAGGTGGACGGGAAGGATTATTTCTTCGTGGATAACGAGAAATTCGACGACATGGTGGCTCGCGGGGAGTTCGTGGAATGGGTGGAGGTCTACGGCCGGAAGTACGGCACGGGCCGCACTTGGTTGGAGAGCGTGCTCTCTACCGGGCAGGACGTGCTCTTGGACATCGAGACCACCGGGGCCATGAACCTGCGCCAGGCCATTCCCGACGCCCACATGATCTTCATCCTGCCGCCCTCCGCCCGGATTCTGGAATCCCGCCTGCGGGGCCGGGGCAAGGACAGCGAAGAGCAGATCCGCATGCGGATGCAGCACGCCCGGCACGAGCTGGAGCTCTTCGAGGCCTACGACCACCTCATCGTGAACGAGGATCTGGAGAAGGCCTACCGGGGCTTCGAGGCCATCATCATGGCCACCCGGAGCCGCAAGGCCCGCATGGCCAACGAGGCCAAGCGCATCCTGTCCGGGTTCTAAGGGCTTCTCCGTCCACCCGCCCCTGGGGCCAGTCGAACGGCCCGGAGGGATGCGGAACGGCCCGGTGGATCTATGCTGGGTGATCCCGGGGCCGACCCCCGGGACCCCCACCCTGTCCCAAGGAAGCCCATGCTGCCCTTTTTCAAGAAGCACTGGATGTGGATGACCTTCGCGGGCACCGCCGCCGTGTACGCGCCCGTCTCCGGCAAGGCCGAGGATCGCCAGAAGCTGCGGAACCTGGAAACCCTGGCGGAAGTCATGGGGATCGTGAACAAGGAGGCCGTGGAGCCGCCCACGCCCAAGCAGCTCACCCACAGTGGCATCCAGGGCATGCTGCACACGCTGGATCCCCACTCCAACTACATGGACGAGTCGGAATTCCGCTTCCTGCGCGAAGAGCAGAAGGGCTCCTTCTTCGGCATCGGCGCCATCATCCAGCAGCAGGAGCAGGGCATCGCCATCGTCACCCCCATCAAGGGCGGGCCTTCCGAGGCCCTGGGCGTGCGGGCCGGTGACGTCATCAAGGAGATCGACGGCGCCAACACCGAGGGCATGAGCAGCAACGCGGCCCTCCAGAAGCTTCGGGGCGAGAAGGGCACCATCGTGCGCATCAAGATCCTGCGCATGGGATTTCCCGAGCTCCTGAACTTCGAGATTCCCCGCAAAGAGATCCCCAGCAACAGCGTGAGCCAGGCCTTCATGTTCACGGGCGACGTGGGCTACATCAGCATCAAGGATTTCGGCGAGACGACCTCCGACGAGTTCGAGAAGGCCGTGAACAACCTCAAGAAGCAGGGCATGAAGAACCTGATCCTCGACCTCCGCAACAACGGCGGCGGATTGCTGGATGCGGCCATCGGCATCGGTCGCCAGCTGCTGGGCCCTGATCAGCTCATCGTGAGCCAGAAGGGCCGCGACGGCCGGGATGAGATCCAGACCCGCACCCCCAAGGGCGCCATGCTCGATCCCTTCCCCATGGTGGTGCTCGTGAACCGCTCCACCGCCTCGGCCTCGGAGATCGTGGCCGGTGGCGTGCAGGATCACGACCGCGGCCTAGTGGTGGGCCAGACCTCCTGGGGCAAGGGCCTCGTGCAGAGCGTGCTCACCATCGGCCGAAGCCGCGGCCTCGCCCTCACCACGGCCCGGTACTACACGCCTTCGGGCCGCTGCATCCAGCGCGACTACACCCACGGCCTGGATGACTACTACAACCCCGAGGACGAGAAGGACGCCAAGGGGGCCAAGCCCCAGGGCCCCGAGTACAAGACGGATCTGGGCCGACCCGTCTACGGCGGGGGCGGCATCACGCCGGACGTCTCCGTGGATCCCGGCCTCTTCACCCCCTTCATGGCCAACCTGCGCTTCCGCTACAGCGCCTTCTTCCGCTACGCAGTGGTGGAGAAGGAGAAGTTCGGCGTGAAGCTGGGCCAGCGCGCCGATGACGCCGTGCTCGAGCGCTTCCGCCTCTGGCTCGTGAACGAGAAGATCGCCTATTCCGAGAAGGAGTGGGCCGACAACCGCGAATCCATGAAGGATCAACTCTCCCAGGAGATGGCCCAGGTGACCCACGGCCTCGAAGCCGGCGCCAAGCTCCAGCTGGAACGGGATCCCGTGGCCCAGAAAGCCCTGGAGGTGCTGCCCGAGGCGGCGAAGCTGCTCCAGAAGAAGCAGCTCACCCTCCAGACGAAGCCGGGCCCCGTGGCCCGCATGGACTTCGGCACCCGCGGGGAATTGATCCTCACCTAACCGTCTGCGCCACTGGGAAGGGGCCCGCCATAGACGGCGGGCCCCTTCTTTGATGGGGTGTATAAAAATTGGTTATGTATCCATAAAATTTGCTTCAAGGGGCGGCTGAGTCCCAGTAACCTGGGCCTTCATCCCCTTGGAGGACCCATGGATTTCACCCTGCCCGACCACGTTGAAGCCCTTCGCGAAGAGGTTCGCAAGTTTGCCGAGAAGGAGATCCGTCCCAAGGTGATGGAATGGGACGAGCACAAGACCTTCCCCATGGACGTGGTGAAGCAGCTGGGTGAGATGGGCATGCTCGGCATCATCTTCCCCGAGCAGTACGGTGGCGCCGGCATGGGCTATCTCGAATACGCCGTGGTGGTGGAGGAGCTCTCCCGGGTGGATGGCAGCGTGGGCATCACCATCGCCGCCCACAACAGCCTCTGCTCCAACCACATCTACGCCATGGGCACGGAGGAACAGAAGCAGCGCTGGCTCAAGCCCCTGGCCAGTGGCAAGTGCCTGGGCGCCTGGGGCCTCACGGAGCCGGAAGCCGGCAGCGACGCCGGGGCCCAGCGCACGGTGGCCAAGAAGGAAGGCAGCCACTGGGTGATCAACGGCGCCAAGAACTTCATCACCCACGGCACCGTGGGCGACCTGGCCGTGGTCATGGCCCGCACCCGGCCCGGCCACGGGACCGACGGCATCAGCGCCTTCGTGCTGGAGAAGGGCATGAACGGCTTCAAGGCCGGCAAGCAGGAGAACAAGCTGGGCCTGCGCGCCTCCGATACCTCCGAACTGATCATGGAGGATGTGAAGGTCACCGACGAGCACATGCTCGGCGGCGAAGGCGTGGGCTTCAAGCAGGCCATGGCCACGCTGGATGGCGGCCGCATCAGCATCGGCGCGCTGGGCCTGGGCATGGCCCAGGGCGCCTTCGAGGAGAGCGTGAAGTACGCCAAGCAGCGCAAGACCTTCGGCCGCCCCATCGCCGAGCACCAGGCCATTGGCTTCAAGTTGGTCGACATGCAGGTGCAGGTGGAAGCCGCGCGGCTCCTCATCTACAAGGCCGCCAACCTCAAGGACCAGGGCAAGCCCTACGCCAAGGCCGCCAGCATGGGCAAGCTCTACAGCTCCGAGATCGCCTGCAAGGTGGCCGACGAGGCCGTGCAGATCCACGGCGGCTACGGCTACATCAAGGATTACCCCGTGGAGAAGTACTACCGCGACGTGAAGCTCTGCACCATCGGCGAAGGCACCAGCGAAGTGCAGCGCATGGTCATCGCCCGGTACCTGATGAAGGAATTCTAAGAGACCTAAATCACCATCAAGACACCAAGACACCAAGGAAAGAAGGCTTTTTCTTGGTGTCTTGGTGTCTTCTCGGTATCCGCTTCGCGGATACACGAGACAGAATGAGAATCTGGTGGTTTTCTTCTTCTATTCGCCTGGAGGTTTCCGTGCGCCTTGCTTACCTGCTTGCCGCCACGTCGCTGACGTTGGCCGCTCAGAGCCCGTTTCAAATCGACGACATGTTCAAGGTGCACCGGGTGGCCGATGCCACGGTGAGCAGCAAGGGCGACATCGCCTGGCAGGTGGGGAACGTGGATCTCGCCGCCAACAAGGTGGTGAACCACCTCTGGATCCGCTGGGCCAACAAGAACAACGGCATCACCGGCAACGGCATGATCCTCGACACGGGTGAAGGCAGTGCCTCCCACGCCCGCTTCAGCCCCGATGGCGCCAAGGTGGCCTACAGCCAGGGCGGCCAACTCTGGGTGCTGGATCTGGAATCCAACACGCGCAAGCAGATCACCCACCACAGCGCCGGGGCCAGTGGCCACGCCTGGAGCCCCGACGGCAAGTGGATCGCCTTCCTCGGCACCACGGTGCCCAGCGGTGTAGATGCGGAGAACGCGGCCTACCAGAAGGCGAAGGAAGCCTCCAAGGTGAAGGCCGCCCTCATCAAGAACCTCATGTTCCGGCACTGGAACGAGTGGCGCGATCCCATGCAGGTGGGCCACCTCTTCGTCGTGAAGGCCGACGGCAGCGCCACGCCCATCGATGTCACCGCCGGCTGGAAGCACGATGTGCCCGATTTCGGCGATACCGGCGCGGGGGATCCCTTCAGTTGGGCCGGCAATGACACCCTCGTCTTCGGATCCCACGAGGAGGCCGCCAAGGGTGACAGCACCAACGGCGACCTCTACGAGGTGAAGGTCTCCGCCCCGGGCCAGATCCGGAACCTCACCGCCGCCAACCGCGCCATGGACAACACCCCCCGCGTGAGCCCCGACGGCAAGTACCTGGCCTACCGCGCCCAGCAGCGCCCGGGCTTCGAATCCGACCGCTTCGAGCTGCGCGTCATGGAGCGGGCCACCGGCAAGATCATCGCCACCACGGACAAGACGGACCTCTCCTTCGAGGATCTGCAGTGGCAGGGAGGCGACATCCTCGCCGCCGCCGTGGAGAAGGGCCGCCATCCGCTCTACCGCTGGACGCCCGGCAAGGCGCCCGTGAACGTCACCCCCGGCGGCCACCTCTCCAGCTTCGCCGTGGCGGGGAGCACCGTCATCGGCGTGGAGGCCCGCTACGCCAAGCCCCCCGAAGTGGTGCGCGTCCACACCACGGACGGGAAGATCGAGACCCTCACGCGTCTCAACGCCGGGTTCGTGGCCAACCTGAGCAAGACCGAGGAATTCTGGTTCGAGGGGGCCCTGGGGCAGCAGGTGCACGCCTTCACCTTCAAGCCCGCCAACTTCGATCCCGCGAAGAAGTACCCCGTGGCCTTCCTCATTCACGGCGGCCCCCAGAGCCCCTGGACGGATGGCTGGAGCTACCGCTGGAATCCCCAGGTGTGGGCCGGTCGCGGCTACCACGTGGTGATGATCAACTTCCACGGGTCGGGCAGCTACGGCCAGGCCTTCTGCGATCAGATCAGCGGGGATTGGTCCGGCGCGGTGATGACGGACCTCATGAAGGGCCTGGATGCCTACCTCAAGGCCAACCCCAGCGCCGACGCCGCCAAGGTGATCGCCGCGGGCGGTAGCTACGGCGGCTACTCCACCAACTGGCTGGCGGGCCATCAGCCGGACCGCTTCGCCGCCTTCGTCACCCACGCGGGCATCTACAACCTGGAATCCATGCAGGTGGGCACCGAGGAGATGTGGTTCCCCAAGTGGGAGTTCAAGGGCTGGCCCTGGGAGAGCGCGGAGACCCTGGCCCTCTGGCGGAAGCACAGCCCCCACCTCTCGGCCCAGAACTTCAAGAAGCCCATGCTCGTCGTCCACGGCGAACTGGATTTCCGCGTGCCCTACAGCGAGGGCGTGCAGCTCTTCAACACCCTGCAGTTGCGCGGCATCCCCAGCGAGTTCCTCTCCTACCCCGACGAGGGCCACTGGATCCTGAAGCCCCAGAACTCCAAGCTCTGGCACGAGACGGTGCTGGGCTGGGCCGATCGCTGGGCCAAGTAACCGGATGAACCCGAAGCCCCGGACCTCCCATTCCCATCGGGGATGGGAGGTCTCCTTCGCGCATGGCGAGCTGCTGGTGTGGATCCGGTTCGGTGGCCTGAGCCTCTGGCTCGATACCGCCACCAACCGGCTGGAAGTGAATGGCCAATCCCTGTGGGGCTGGATGGGGCGCCGGGATCCCGTGGAGGCGCTCCAGGGCCTGCCCTTGAGGGTGCAGGGCCCGGCCCCGGAGGCCCGGCTCGTGGCGCGGATCCACGCCCTCGGCGCCAGCCAGGCCCGATCCGGGCTCCTGGGCTGGGTTTGGCTGCTCGGCCTCGGCGTCGCGGTGCTGGCTGCCAACCCAGGGTGGCCCCTGCGCGTGGCTGGATGCGCGGCCGGGGTGCTGGGGAGCCGCTTGCGCGGCGGGGTGGGCGTGGGCTTCGGGGCCCTGGTGCTGCTCATGGCCCAGCAAGCGGGCGTGCCAGCCTGGGGCCTCCCCGTGGCGGGCCTGCTCCTGCTGCTGAGCCAGGGGCTGGGCCAGCGGCGGCTGGTGTATCCCATCGCGGCGGCGCTCGTCCTGGCACCTCGGGATCCGGCCTTCAGCCCCGTCTGGGTGGGCCTGGCCGTGGCCGCCGGCGCGTGGGCGCTGCGGCCCCGGCGCCTGGAATGGGGCCTGAGCGGGGAAGCGGCCTGGATCTACCACAGCCAGGCCGAGGCCTTCGGGGGGGTGCCAGATCCGGAACTGTGGTCCCTGGATCTGGCGGATCCGATGGGGTTGCCGCCGGCCCCGGCTTCCGGCCGGAGGTCCCGCTGGCGCGTGGAGGGGCGGACTCCCGTGGCGAGCCTCGGCGATGATCGGCAGCGCTGGGTCTTCTTCCCGGGCGCCGTGGCGGTGGTGCAGGAGGGCGTGGAGGTGCGGCTGCACGCGCTGTCGGAGCTGGCCTTCGAAGGCCGGGCCTGCGCCTGGGAAGCGGGGCCGCCGGGACTGGGCGGTGAGGCCTGGATCCTCGCCCTGGGATTGGGTGCGGACCGCCTCACCCTCCTGTTCGGAGCGGCGGAGACCGGCCGGGCCTTCCAGGCGCGCATCGCCGCCTGGGCGCGGGCCGAAGCCCCGCCGGAACCCCGGGCCCAGGGGCCCCGGGCCGAGGCCCTCGCCCTGCTGGGCCTCGGCCCGGATGCGGCGGAGGCGGCCATCCGCTCGGCCTACCACCGGGAGGTGCGCCGGGTGCATCCCGACCATCACCCCCAAGCCACGCCCGAGGAACGCCGCGCGCTGGAGGCCCGGCTGCGGGCCCTCAACGAGGCCATGGCCCTGCTCCGCCAGCCCGCGGCGTGAGGGTCAGAAGGCCATCCGCAGGGCCAGGGTGAAGCTGCGGCCGGGCTGCTCGAGCAGGGAGGAATAGGTACCCTGGCTGCCGCCGCTGTAGTGGAGGCCACTGGCGTCGAAGGTGCCCGGCGTGGCGCCCGCATCGGCCGCGCGCACGCCCGGGTGGGCATAGGCCCGGTCCAGCAGGTTGTCCACCCGCGCTTGGAGCGTGAGGTTGTTCCAGTGCGCGGCCAGGGTCAGATCCAAGGTGGCGTAGCCCGGCACCCGGCGGATGGGGTTGGTGGGCACCGTGGCCCGGGGGCCCATGTAGCGGGCCCGGAGGGTGCCCTCGAAGCGGTCGCCTTCGGCGGAGAGGCCGCACCAGGCCTTGGTGGTGGCGGAGTCGCCCACGGGGCCCTCGGCCGTTTTTTGGAGCACCGGGGCGACGTAGGTGAATCGGTCCGCCCGGTCCTGGAGGATCCGGCTGAAGTAGGCCCAGGCCCGGAAGCCCTTGAGGGGGCCCGGGGCGGGAAGGAGGGCCTGGGCGGAAAGGTCGAAACCAGCCTGCCGGCGCTGGCCCAGGTTGGCGGCCCCGGGCCCCCCCTCGCTGCCGGGGCTGCGGCTCACGATCACATCCCGATCCCGGGCCCCCCAGAGGCTGGCGGTGAAGGCGAGGTGGGATTCGGTCCAGGCGGCGCTGAGCTCCGTGGTCTTGCTGTGCTGAGGCCGCAGAGTGGGATCGGAACCGCTGCCCTGCCATCCGCCGTAGAGGGTGCGGGGCGTGGGCTCTTGGACCGCTTCGCCGTAGAGGGCCTTGAAGGTCCAATTCCCCGCGGCGCCCACGTAGCCCAGACGCAGGGTGGTGTCGTTGCCATAGACGCTGTGCCGATCATCCCGGAGGCCGAGGTGCAGGGTGTGGCCCGGCGCGAGGCTGATCCGGGCCAATCCGTAGAAGGCCTCCTGGTTGGTCTGGATGCGGTTCCCCGGGATCAGGGAAGCCTGGGGCACCGCGGGGAAGGTGTAGACGCCGAGGGAGGTGAGGTCCGACGCGTAGGATTCGGATCCGTAGGGATTGTCGTAGGCCTTCTGCAGATCCTTCCGCTCGAAGGAGAAACCGAAGGCGAAGGCGAGGCGCGCGGTGGCCTGCCAATCGAAATCCTGCTGGATGAGATCGCTGTGGCTGAGGATCTGCCAATAGCTGAAGTCCACGAGGCGCTGGCCGTCGCGGGGTCCCCCGGAGGTGTCGGTGTAGCCGTAGACGAAGTAGCTGTCGTTCCGCACGTTGCTTTCGCGGCGCCTCAACACGGTGGTGCCCGTGAGATCCGGGCCGAAGCTGCGGGTGAGGTGCATCCAGGCCATCTGTTCGGGGCGGGCCCACACGGCGTGGTTCTGGGCCACGTCGCCGGGGTATTCGTTGCCGTAGCCGGATTCCAGCTCCTGCTGCTGGAAGCCCACTTCCAGCTGGCCCAGGAAGGCCCGCAGATCCACGGCGGAGGTACGCCAGGGGCTGTCGTGATGGCCGCCATAGGTGGGGTTGTCGAGGAAGGCGCCCCAGATGCGGCGGTCGGCGAAGTAGCTGTCCTTGGTGAGCTCGTAGCGGTTGGCTGATGTGGAATCGAGCCGGCCCAGCTCGCTCCGGGCGGTGAGCGAGAAGCGGAGCTCCCCCGCCTTGTAGAAGGCGTTCACGTCGGCGATCTTGCGATCCCAGCGGCCGGCGGCGAGGGTGGCGCGGCCCGCGAAGCCTTCCTGATCCGCGTTGCGCACTGTGATCACGTTGATGACGCCCCGCAGGGCGTTGGCGCCGTAGAGGGCGGAGGCGGGGCCGTACACCACTTCGATGCGCTCCACATTCGAAAGCGGCAGCGCGGCCAGCGGTCCGTCGGCGGTGTTGAAGTAGAGGTGGTTCTGCACCAGCCCGTCGAGGAGCAGGAGGAAGGGCTCGCCGATGGTGCCGCGCTCCCCTCGCCAGTAGCTGCGCACGAAGTTGTCCCCATAGGGGCGCACCACGTCCATGCCCGGGAGGTCGTCGAGCACCTCGCTGAGCTGCAGGTAGCCCCGGTGCTCCAGATCCGCCCGCTGGAGCACGATCACCGTGGCGGGGGCGGAGCCCATGTCCTCTTCCGCGCGGGAGGCCGTGACCACTTTGGTGGCCATGAGGGCTTTCAGATCGGGCAGGCCCTCCTGGGCCTGGAGCGGCAGCAGGGATCCCGCGAGCAGCGAGGGGACGAGGTTACGGACACGGGGCATGCCCCTCCTTTCGGAGGGAGGACTCGGCTTCGTGAACCCGGTTCCGGAGGCGTCAGTGCAGGGTCAGGTAGTGGGGATCACGCCCTGGCAGACCAGCTCACCTTCCAGGGCGCGCCAGGGTTCCAGCACGAAGGGCCGGGTGAAGGCCCGGGGATGGGGCAGCTCCAGGGATAGCTCCGGGCCCAGGTGGGGCGCGAGATCCCCCGGGGTGGCCCAACTCCAACGGCCCTGCTTCCCGCCCACGGTGATGAGGTCGAGGTCCAGGGTGCGCGGGGCGTTGCGGCCCTCCGCGCGATTGCGTCCGTTCTGCAATTCCAGGCGGAGGAGGTCCTCCAGCAACCGCCGGGGATCCGCGCCGGGGCGGAGGAGCAGCGCCACGGTGTTGAGGTAGGCGGGACCCTGCCCCGATTCATCGGGCGTCTCCATCACCTTGGGTGAGGGGATCACCCGGCCCAGGGTGCGCAGGCCCTCCAGGCCCGCCGCGAGGTGGGCTTCCCGGTCTCCGAGGTTGGAGCCGAGGGCGATGACGGCTTGGATCACGCGGCCCCTCCTGGGCCGCGCCCTGCGGGCCGTCGTTTCGCGCCGGTGGCCCTTCGCTCCACCTGACGCAGGCTCCTCAAGAGCCTGCTCCCACGCGCGGTGCGCGTGGCGGCGGAGCCTCCCTGCTGCGGCCTCACTTCTTCCGCCCATGCTCCGCGATGATCACGGTGCGGATGCCGCCACGGATGAGGAAGTCGCCTTCCACGCGCATCCAGAAGGGCTTGGTGGCCTTCACCAGGTCATCGAGGATCTGATTGGTGACGGCCTCGTGGAAGGCCCCTTTGTCGCGGAAGCTCCAGAAGTAGAGCTTCAGGGATTTGGATTCCACGCAGAGCTGATCGGGCTGGTAGGCGATGCGGATCTTGGCGAAGTCGGGCTGGCCCGTGAGGGGGCAGAGGCAGGTGAACTCCTCCGTATCGAACACGATCTCGAAGGGCCGGCCCGGGCGGGGGCTGCGGAAGGTGTCCAGCTCGCCCGTGGGGCGGGTCACCACGTACTTCGGCAGCACTTCTCCGAGGGTGGGCTTCGAAGTGGACGTCTTGGAGGCGGGTTTCTTCGGTCGGGCGGTGGCCAAGGGAGTCCTCTTCAAAGATGGTGCGAAGGGAAAGCGTGTCACCTCGGCTGGGCGGGGGCAACTAGGCGTACTTGCGCTGGTGGTGGCGCCGCGCCTTGGCCCGGTTCCCGCAACTGGCCATGGAGCACCAGCGGCGGGAGTGGGCGCGGCTGAAGTCCAGGAAGAGCCAGGTGCACTGCAGGCCATCACACTCCCGCACCTGGGCCAGCCGGGGCGAGGCGAGCAGGTCGGCGGCGGAGCGGAGGATGGGCCAAAGGGGGGCGTCGAGGTGCTCGCCGACCCCAGCCCAGACCCAAGGGAAACCACCTGCCTGGGTCCCGAGCCGGAGGTGGGCCAAGGCGGGACCGAGGCGGGCGTTGAGCTGCTCCAAATCCCCTGCCGCCGTGGCGCCCCCCCGGGCCTGGGCGGAAAAGAGGCGGTAAAGGACCTCCCGGAGGGTCAAAGCCCGGCGGAGGACGGACATGGCCCGGGCGGGGTGCGCCGTGGCCTGGGCGCCTAGCGCGTGGAGGTCGGAGGCCTGGAATCCACATGCGGCCTGGGCGAAGGCGAGGAGGTCGCCGTAGGAGACCAGCCGCTCGGTGGCCGGGCGTTCCCGGTCGCCCCAGGTATTGGCAAAGTCCAGGCAAAGGTCCCCCCCGGAGAGCTCGAAGGGCTCCGCAGGCAGGGAGGGAAGGGGCGCGGCCATGATTCCAATTTAACCCATCTGGTCCACTTGACAGGTTAGATTTCGGACCCATTTTTAACCCCTTAGATCTTTCCAGGGGGTTACATGCTCACCGCCACCCGATCCGAATGCGCCCGGCTCGCCGACCAATTGGAACGCGGCTACCGGGGGGGTGCGTGGCATGGCCCCTCCCTGGGGGAGACCCTGGCAGGGGTCGAGGCCCCCCTCGCCGCCTGGCGCCCAGCTCCGGGATTCCACTGCATCGCGGACCTGGTGGGCCACCTCGCCTACTGGATGCGGGAGACCAGTCACCGCATGGGGGGAGGGGATTCGATGGCTGGCCCGGATTGGCCTTCGGACGCGCCGCTGACAGCCGAGGCCTGGAGGGATCGCCTCGCGGACCTGGAGGAGGCCTACCGGAGCCTGCATGCGACGCTGGGGGCCCTGGATGATTCCCGATTGGAGGATGCGGTACCGGGGGCGGATCCCACGATCCGGGGCCTCCTGCTGGGCACCTTGCAGCACAACGCCTACCACTCGGCGCAGATGGCCCTCCTGCGCAAGCTGGCGGAGGCCCGCCCATGAGCGCCGTCCACCAGAAGCTCCGGGAGCGGCTCACGGCGCGGCGGGAGGTCCTGGCCGCCCTCGTAGAGGGACGCCAGGAGCGGGCCCTGGTGGACCTCATGCGGCGGGTGGACGATGCCATCGGCGCCATGGAGGTGGGCACCTGGGGCACCTGCGCCGTGTGCCGGGAGGCGGTGTCGGAGGATCAGCTGGCCTGCAATCCCCTGCTGTCCGTATGTCTGGAATGCCTGGGGCCCGAGGGGCGCCGGGCCCTCGAGAAGGATCTCGAAGGGGCCGCCCGGGTGCAGCGGGCCCTCCTGCCGGAACCGCGCCTCCTCCAGGAAGGCTGGGAGGTGGCCTACCTTTGGGAGCCCAAGGGCCCCGTCTCCGGGGATCACGTGGACCTCATCCGCAGCCCCCGCGCCCAGGATCCCTTCCACGTGCTGCTGGGCGATGTGGCGGGCAAGGGCGTGGCGGCTTCCCTTCTGCAGGCCCACCTGCACGCCCTCTTCCGGGCCCTGGCGCCCGAAGGGCTGCCCTTGGCGGACCTCCTGGCCCGGGCCAACGGCCTCTTCGCCGAGGCGACCCTCGCCTCGAAATACGCCACCCTGGCGGCCCTGCGCCTGCACCCGGGCGGGCTCGCGGAACTGGCCAACGCGGGCCATCCCCGGCCCCTGCTCGCGGATGCGCGGGGCGTGCGGCCCGTGGAGGGCGGGGGCCTGCCGTTGGGCATGTTCGCCGACGCCGCCTTCGAACCCCGGGCCCTGCACCTGCTTCCGGGCCAGACCCTGTTGCTGTACACGGACGGCTGGACGGAGGGGGCGCGGGAGGACGAGGAGTTTGGCATCGGCCGAGCCGCGGCGGCCCTCCGGAAGGCGGCGCACCAGCCCCTGCCGGAGCTCCTGGGCGAGTGCCGGGGGGCCCTGGCGCACTTCCTGGAAGGGGCGCCCACGGGGGACGACCTCACGCTCGTGGCCGTGCGCCGGGTGGCCTAGGGTGAACGGGCCCTACCGGAGCGCTTCGGGAATGAAGGCGTAGGGGATGGGATCCGCCAATCCGGCTTCCTTGAAGCCCTGGAGGCGGAGCGTGCAGGAGTCGCAGTGGCCGCAGGCCGCGTCCTCGGCCTGGTAGCAGGACCAGGTGAGGTGCAGCGGGGCCCCCAGCTCCAGGCCGCGGCGCACGATCTGGCTCTTGCGAAGGTGGATGAGCGGCGCCCGGAATGAGAGCTTGGTCTCGGGCTTGGTGCCGAGGTTGGCGGTGGCTTCGAAGCTCTTCAGGAAGGCCTCGGTGCAATCGGGGTAGCCGCTGCCATCCTCCTCCACGAAGCCCACGTAGATGGCGGTGGCGCCCAGTACCTCGGCCCAGCTGGTGGCGGTGCTGAGCAGGTGCGCGTTGCGGAAGGGGACGTAGCTCACCGGCACGCCGTCGCGGTGGGGATCTTGATCCAGGGGCAGTTCGATGCTGCGGTCCGTGAGGGCGGAACCCCCGATGGCGCGGAGGTTGTCGAAGCTGATGAGCAGGCGCCGGTGGGCGGGGATGCGGTAGTGGTCCGCGATGGCCTCGAAGGCGCGGTGCTCGCGGCCCTCGGTGAGCTGGCCGTAGTCGGCGTGGAGCACGGACACTTCGAATCCGGCGGCCAGGGCCTCGGCCAACGTCACGCAGGAATCCATGCCCCCGGAGAGGGAGACGACGGCGCGCTCAGCCATGGCGGGGCTCCTCGGCCCAGGCTTCCAGGCCCTCCATGACAGTTTGGAGCTTGGCGCCCTCCGCGGTGTCATCGGCCTGGGGGGGGACCCGGAAGGGCTCGCCGTAGCGGACGACGGTGGTGCTGAAGGGCATGGGGATGACCATGCGATCCCAGGTGTTGAGCGTCCAGGCGCGATCGTAGGCCACGGTGACGGGCACCACCCAGGCGCCGGTCTTGCGGGCGAGGGCGATGACTCCGGGTTTAAGTTCGCGCACGGGCCCCCGGGGGCCATCGGGGGTGATGCCGAAATCCCAGCCTTGGCGCACGGCCTGGATCATGCGGACGAGGGCCTTGGCGCCATCATCGCTGGCGGTGCCGCGCACGGCGTGGATGCCGAACCAGCGCCACGTGGCGGCGCTGCGTTCCCCATCCCGGGAATCGCTGCTGAGGATGGCGACGCCGCGCTCCGGTCGCTTGAAGGGATAGGCCAGGGGCATCCCGAAGAGGCGCCGGTGCCAGAAACTGAGGATGAAGCGCTGGTCCTCGCGCACGAGGTCGGCCACCGCGTCGCCGCCCTCCACCCGCACGCGCAGGGTGGCGTGCCAGGCCTTGGCCAGGTGCGCGGTGAGGCAGGGGATGAGGCGAAACTGGATCCACGTGTCCACGGGGCCGCCCAGAGGGCGTCCCTTGGCCTTGATCTCCACCCCGGCGCGACTCAACGGGGCCCCATGAGGTCCGGGCGGTGGATGAAGTAGGCGGTGCCGCAGTAATCACAGCGCACCTCGATGGGCTCCCCTTCGGTGAAGAGGCCCTCCTTCTGCTCCTCGCTGAAGCCCTTGAGCGTGGCCATCAGGGCTTCGCGGGTGCAGCGGCACCGGTAGGTGAGATCCGACCGCGTGAGGATCTCGGCGCCGGGCCCCTGGTTCATCCAGTCGATGAGGAAGTCGGTGGTCCGCTCCCAGTAGGGGACCACCTCGAGGTTGTCGATGCCCTGCACCACCCGGGCGAGGCGTTCCGGGGGGCAATCGGGCAGGGGCTCCACGAGCAGGCCGCCCGCCTCCCCCGTGGCGGGGTCGCACCAGAGGGTGAGGCTCGCCTGGATCTGCTCCGAGGTCTGGAGGTAGGCCTCCATCTGGGAGGAGATGCCCCCTTCCACCATGGAGAGGGAGCCGATGTAGGGCTGGCCGTTGGGGTTGCTGCGCATGATCTGGAGCAGGCCGGGGGCGGCCACCCAGGGGCCTTCGGGGACCTCGGCGTTGGCATCGAGCACGCCGCGGAGGGTGCCATCGGGCCAGGCGTCGGCCACCACGGCCCGGGCGCGGCCCGCGCCCTTGAGCAGCAGCTGGGTGCGCTCCTGGAGCATGCCCCGGGCCATGAGGATGGCATTGGCCGTCAGGAGTTCCGTGAGGCAGGCGCAGGCTTCGGCTTCGAGGTGGGGGTGCCCCCGGCGCACGCCATCCCAGAGGGGGCTGGCATCCAGGGCGGCCAGGCGGACTTGATGATCGGAGGTGAGGGCCCGCACCACGCGGGCCACGGGGGCGTCGGTCATGGGATCAGGATAACGGAGCAGGGTCCGGCATCGGTCATGGGGCTCCGGAGCCCGGAGCCGCTCATCTGTCATCCTGGACCTGATGCTGACCCCCTCCCGCCGAGCCGCCGCCACCACCTTGATCCGCGTCCTGGGAGAGGGCAAGCGGGTGCCCGATGGGTGGGATCGCAAGCTCTCCGGCGCCGACGCGGGCCTGGCCCAGGCCATGCTCGGCCTGGTGCTCCGCCGCTGGGGCCGCCTGCGGGCCTGGAGTCGGCCCCACCTGGCGGATCCCAGCCGGGACCTGCCCCTGGGCACGGACATCGCCCTGGCGTTGGGGCTCGCCCAGTTGGCCTGGTTGGATGGCGTGGCCCCCCATGCCGCCGTGCATGAAAGCGTCACCCTCGTGGCAGATCCCGAATTGGGTTTCCCGCCCCACCGGGGGCTCGTGAACGCCATTCTCCGCAAGGCCTCCAAGGATCGCGCCGCGTTGAAAGCCGAACTGGAAGCCCTGCCCGCGTCCTTGGATCGCGGCCCCTTCGCGGAGAAACTCCTGGCCGCGGCCACGGGTCCCACGGAAGCGGATCCCGAGGCCCTCTGGGCCCGGCTCCAGGTGCCGCCCAAGCCCGCCTTCGTGCCCCTCCGGGAGGGGCCCCTGCCCGAGGGCATGGAGCCGGATCCCGAAGTGGCCGGGGCCTACCGCCTCCAGGAGGGAGCGCCCTTCCCCCTGGCCTGGCTCCAATCCGGGGCGGGCATGGTGCAGGACCGCAGCTCCCAGGCCCTCATGGCCTTCCGATGGAACAAGGAACCCCAGCGCATCCTCGACGTCTGCGCGGCCCCCGGGGGCAAGGCCACGGTGCTGGGTCGCCGCTGGCCCGCCGCCAAGCTCATGGCCCTGGAACAGCAGGCCGCCCGGGCCGAGCGCTTGAAGGAGAACCTCGCCGCCCGGCGGATCGAGGCCGAAGTCCAGGTCACGGAAGCCACCGCCTGGCTGGCCGGGGGCGGCCGCCCCTTCGACCTCATCCTCCTGGATGCGCCCTGCAGCGGCAGCGGCACCCTGCAAAAGCATCCGGAGCTGCCCTGGATCGGGGATGGCATCGACTTGCGTGGACTGGTGCTCCGCCAGCGGCAGCTGCTTGAAGCGGCGGCCCTGCGCCTGGCACCGGGGGGGCTGCTCATCTACGCCGTCTGCTCCTGGCTGCCCGAAGAAGGCGAGGCCCACCGGGCGTGGATCCAGGCCCGGGTGCCGGGGCTGCGGCCCGTGGCCGTGTGGGAAGGCCCCTGCGCCGCCGAGGGTGGGATCGCGTTCCGCCCCCATCCCCTCACGTGGCAGGGCGAAGGGTTCCAGGGCTTCGCCTTGACCCGGGATTAGCGTCACGTCGGGACTTACGCTGTCCGTCGGGAGGCCGATGATGGGGACGTCCCCCCCGAGGCCACCATGCGTCGCGCCGTGCTCCTCTCCGCTCTGCTCGCCACCGTGGGCTCCGCCCAGGAAATCCGCTGGGGCCTCCAGGCCCACGGCACTTTCCCCAAGGGGGATCTGGCCAAGGAGCTGGATGACGCCACGGGTCTGGGCGGGGGCCTGCACATGCTGGTGGATTTCGGCGGCATCAGCGCGATCCGGCCCAAGGTGGAGGTGCTGGCCTTCAAGATGGGCCGCAACGCCTCGGGGACGGATACCCGGGTGGAGGGCCGGAGGTTCGGCGTGGACTACCTGTTCTTCCCCGCGGAATCCACCACCTCCGGGTTCTACCTGCTGGCCGGCCTGGATTACACCCGGTGGGAGACGGAACACACGAGCGCGGGGGGCTACCTTCGCGCCACCCACGGGGCCCTGGGCGGGGAACTGGGCGGGGGCTACCAATTCAACCGGCTCGTGGGCCTCGAACTGTCCGCTTTCCAGAGCAAGTTCCAATCGAACCTGGGGGCCGCCAAGGGGATCACCCTGGGGGTCACCCTCCGCTACTGACCGTCCGGCCCACCCAGGGCCACGACGTTCCGGAGGACCGGAGGGCATCGACTATCCTGGAATCCCACATGGAGAAGCCGATGTCGAGGATGCTCACGCCCTTCCTTCTGGGAGCCGCCCTCTGGGGGCAATCTCCCGCGCTCCAAGTTTCCGAGAGCGCCCTGCGCACCCACCTGGCCTACCTCAGCGACGACCTGCTCGAAGGCCGCGGCACCGGTCAGCGGGGCGGTGATCTGGCCATGGCCTACCTGGAGACCCAGGCCAAGTTGATGGGGCTCAAGCCCGGCAACGGCGCCAGCTTCCGCCAGGAAGTGCGCATCAGCGGCATCGCCCTGGATACGGCCGGCAGCGCCCTCACTTTCGGGGACCTCAAGCCCACCTATTCCGAGGACGTCGTCTTCGGCACGGGCACCAGCAAGGCCCTGGTGGCGGTGGACGCGCCCCTCGTCTTCGTGGGCTATGGCATCACCGCCCCCGAGGAGGGCTGGGATGACTACAAGGGCCTGGATTGCCGCGGCAAGGTCCTCGTGATGATGGTGAACGATCCCCAGCCCACCGCCGAGCAGCCGAACCGCTTCGCGGGCAAATCGCTGACCTACTACGGCCGCTGGACCTACAAGCTGGAGGAGGCCGAGCGCCATGGCGCTGCGGGCGTGCTCATGATCCACACCACCCCCAGCGCCTCCTACGGCTGGAGCGTGGTGCAGAGCAGCTGGACCCACGAGCGCTTCCAGCTGGCCCACGAGGGCAACCCCCTGCAGGGCTGGATGACGGATGGCTTCGCGCACAAACTCTTCGCCGCCGCGGGCAAGGATCTGGATCAGCTCCGCGCCGCCGCCGAGCGCAAGGATTTCCAACCCGTGGAACTGGGCTTGAAGGTGGCCGGCACGGTGAAGAGCCTCCAGCGCGAGGTGGTGCAGGCCAACATCGCGGCCGTGGTGCCGGGCACCGATCCCAACCTCAAAGAAGAGGTCGTGATCTACTCCGCCCACTGGGATCACCTGGGCATCGACGAAACCCTGCAAAAGGCCGGCAAGGACGGCATCTACAACGGCTCCGTGGATAACGCCTCCGGATCCGCGGCGCTGTTGGCCATGGCCCAGCTCGCGGTGCGCAAGCCTGCGAAGCGCAGCCAGATGTTCCTCTGGGTCTGCGCCGAGGAGCAGGGCCTCATCGGTTCGTCCGCCTACGCCGCCAAGCCCCTCTGGGCGCTGGCCAAGACCGCCGCGGATCTGAATCTCGACAGTCTCAACTTCGTGGGCGCGACCAAAGACATCGGCATCCAGGGCAGCGAACGCACCTCCCTGGGGGCCACGGCCCTGACGGTGCTCAAGGGCATGGGCCTCAAGGCCAAGGAGGTCGAGCCCGACACCGCCGGCGGTTACTTCCGCAGCGATCACTTCTGTTTCGCCAAGGTGGGCGTGCCGGCTTTCTCCATCGAGGGCGGCAAGGATTACGTGAAGGAGCCCGCGGCCTCCAAGCAGAAGGCCGAGGCCTACCAGGCCCGCTACCACCAGGTGACCGATGCCTACGATCCCAGCTGGGATCTCTCCGGCATGGCGCAACAGACCTTCTTCACCTGGAAGCTGGGCCAGGCCGTGGCCAACGCGCCCGCCATGCCCGCTTGGAAGGCCGGTGATCCCTTCGGCCGCGCGAGGTCCAAGTGAGCCTTTGCCCCCACTGTCAGGGCGAGTTGCTGCCCCTGCCTGAGGTCTACGAAATCGAAGTCCGCAAGGTGGAGGGCGACCTGGAACGGCTGGGTCGCCTGGCGCCACCCACCAACCGGTCGGCCATCCATGGCTTCATCATGGGCGTGCTGATCTGGATCAGCCTTCTCGTGCCCTTTTTCGTGGTGAACCACTTCTGGCGTGCGGCGCTGCCCACCTGGGGCATCACGCTGCTGTGGGTCTGGCTGTTCACCCGGGCGCGGGCCAAGGATCGGGTGTTGCGGAAGCGCTATGCGGCCCGCCAGGCCTGCCCTGCCTGCGGATGGACGGATTGATGCGCATCCTCGTGGCCGATGACGACTTGCTCATGCGCACCTTCGCGGGTGCGCTGCTGGCCGCCAAGGGTCACGAAGTGACGCTGGCCATGGACGGCCACGACGCGTTCAATCGCTTCGCACAGGAGCCCTACCCGGTCGTCATCTTCGATTGGTACATGCCCGGGCTCGACGGCCCCGATGTGCTAAAGGCCATCCGGGCCACCGGGGCCCGTCCCTTCGCCATCCTCCTGTCGGGCAATACGGATGCCGGCGATTTGGCCAAGGCCCAGCTCATGGGTTTCCGGCAGGTGGTGGCGAAGCCGCTGGATCCGTCAGCCCTTGAGCAGGCGATCGCCCGGGCGGAAGCCCTGCTTGCGTAGCACGAGCAGGGGGAGCTCCGGCGGGGCGTTGATGCGCATGGGCAACCCCACCACGCCGAGGCCCCGGGTGATGAAGAGTGTGCGGCCCGCTTCCTGGTAAAGCCCGTTCGTGTAGGGGCCGAGGATCCGTGCGGAGTTCAGCCCCGGGATCAGGTTGATCTGACCGCCGTGGGTGTGGCCGCTGAGGGTGAGTCGAGCTCCCGCGGCCACGGCGGCGTGCCACTCCGAGGGGCGGTGGTTCAGGCAGATGCGGAAGGCATCCCGGGGGATGTCGCGGCTCGCCGCGAAGGGATCGGGGCCGGGGCCGAACCGCTCGCCCTGGAAGCGCCCGTTGAGGGCCATCGGATCCTGGAGGCCCACCAAGGCCAGGCGTGCCCCCTGATGCTCGATCACCGCGTGGGTGTTCTCCAGGGGCTGGATGCCCATGGCCGTGAGGCCTTGCCAGATGGGCCGGGGATCCTGGAAGTAGTCGTGATTGCCCAGGATGGCAAAGGAGCCCAAGGGGCAGGTGGCGTCCCGGAACAACCCGTAGAAGGGGGCCAGCTCCTCGGGGCGGCTGTCCACGAAATCCCCGGTGTAGAGGATGAGGTCGGGCTTCATCTCCCGCAGGGCCTGGCGCCAGAGGGTGAGGACGCTGGCGGGCAGCATGGGCCCCACGTGCAGATCCGAGAGGTGCGCGATGCGGAGGCCGTCGAGCGCCTCGGGCAGATCCTCGAAGGGCAGTTCCACGATGGGCGTATCCGGGGGGCCATAGGCCTGCAGGGCGCCGGCGGAGGAAGAGACCACGGCCACGCCCGCGCTGCCCAGGGCCGCCCCCCGCAGGAAGGCCCGGCGGGAAGGGCTCATGACGTGGGCCTTCGGGTGGCGCCAGTTCCAGTACAGGAGCACCGTGCCCGCCAGGGTCATGTGGAGCAGCGTGAGGGCTTGGAAGTAGAAGGCCCCGCGGGCCAGGGGCCGGAGGATCTCCATGAGGCCCAGGTGGCTGAACCCCGTGAGGCGCAGGAGGAAGTAGACCGCCAGCGGCAGGTGGACGGCGAGCAACGCCCCGGCCATGCGGGCATGCCATCGTTCCGGCACCTGCCTGCGGAGCAGGTGCAGGTGCCCGATCTGGAGCAGGGTCAGGAGCCCGAGGGTGATGAGGAAGAGGGACACGAGGCCATCCTATCGGCCTGGCGCGGCCCCGACTCAAAGCTAGGGGCGGAGGGTGATGGTGAGGGTGCCGACGGTGTGATCCTGGGTGGGGCCGTCCAACACGCGGTGGAGGCCCACGCTGAACGAGAGGTGCCCCGCGAGGCGCTCCAGCAGGTCCATGCGAAGGCCCAGTTCGTCGCTGCCCACTTCCCACCCGGCGACCCGGAGGTAGGCGGGCCGCGGGCTGGCGGCCTGCCACACCGCGAGGTGCTCCACGTAGGCGTGGCCGAAGGTCACGCCCACCTGCCCGCGCCAGCGCCGGAGGCGATCCCCGGAAGCGAGGAACGCGGGAAGGGCCACCTGGGTGATCTGATTGACCTCCAGGGCCTCGGGCAGCAGGTTGGAGGTGACGCCGCCGAGGGTGAACCGATCCAAGGCGGTGGGCTGCCCCTGGAGGCGGCCCTCCTCGAAGCGAACCTTCAGGGGCGCCACGGGGTTCAGGAACTGGAGCGAAGCGCTCCCGCGGTGCCCGCGCCAGCGCTGGTCCTCCGTGTCCCCAGCGAACCACCGGGCCTGGACGCTGGCCTGAACGCCCCAATCGCCCAGGCTGCGGCGGGAAGCGAGCCCCAGTCCCACTTCCGCGAGGGCCCGGGACAGGCCGGGGCCTCCCTCCAAGGGCGCCTGCCGTTCCCTGGAAAGGCGCAGGTAGTCCTGGAAGAAGGTGAGGCCCTGGACCTCATGCCGCAGTTCGAAGGAGGCGCCCTGGCGTTCCCGGTCGAAGCCGGGCAGGGGCGCGTGCTTTTGCAGGGACAGTCGTTGGCGCGTGCTGAAGAGCTGGAGGCTGGGCTCCCACTCGGAACCGCGCCAGGCGGCGCCGGCCAGGGCCCCGCGGGAGGTGGCGCCGCGGCCTTCGCCCACGAGCACCTGGCCATTGAGCCGGCCCAGGATGTCGTTGAACCCGAAGCCCACCTGGAGCCCGGAATCCGAGGGGGTGGCGGTGGCGCCGAAGGCCGAGAATGCGTGCAGCGATTCGCGCACGCGGTAGGCGTGGGCGGGCGGAGGCGTCACGGGCTCGGGGAGCGGGCTGGGCTCGTCGGGCTGGGAGAGGATGGTGCCGGGCGCGAAGGCGAGGCTGTCGGCGGGCAGGGGCCCGTGGGGGAGGGCGGGCTGGGTGAGGTCCAGCTTGCGCAGTTCCACGCCGGTGGCGGTGAGCTGCGCGTAGAAGAGGGATTTCCCATCGGGGGAAGGGGCCGGGGCCCAGGCGGCGTTGAGCGTGCGGGTGAGCCAGGTGGTGACATCCCCCTCTTTCCGCCGCAGGTTCCAGATGTCGGGATCGGCGGCCCAATCGAAACGGGTGTCCACGGGGGCCGTGGCCGCCGGCGTGGGGACGCGGCGGGGCGCGGCGCCCGGTCGCCAGATCCAGGAGGTGGGCACGAGCACGCCTTCCCCATTGGGGAGCCGCACGGTGAAGGCGATGGCCTTGCCATCGGCAGTCCAGGCGGCCTGGCGCGGCGCGTATCCGTGAACGCGGGGCAGGGTCCAGGTGGCGGGGACGGACGGCACGGTGGGCGCCGCGTCGGCGGGCTCGCCCGCCTCGGGCTGGGGCGCGGGTTTGGTGACCTTGCGGAGATCCCATACGCGCAAGGTGGGGTTCTGGGGATCCGCCACGCGCGCCAGCAGCTTTGTGCCGTCGGGGCTCACGGCCAGGTCGCCCACCCAGCCCTCCACCTTCGTGAACACCTGGCCCTCCCGCAGGCCCTCGCGCTTCAAGCGGCGCTCCAGGTCCAGGGCGCTGTGGGTGACTTCGGCGCGGAAGCGGGCGTACCCGGATTCGGGGGAATGCCCAAAGGTGGCCCGGAAGGCCTCGTCGAAATTCCGGTGCTTGGGCCCGCTCATCTGCCGCCATAGGTCCTGGAGGATCGTGGGCCGGTCGGGATGCTGTTGCTCCAGCCAGGTGAGGTAGGCGCTGCCCACGAGGTAGGGCAGGTTGCCGCCCAGGAAGCCACCGCCGTTGAGGCCTTCATAGCTCGGGAGCCGGCCCTCCCGGGCCCAGGTGCGGAGCAGGGCCGCGCGGAAGGCGCTGTGGGGGCGCCCCGAACCCGTGAGCCGGCCCTCGATGACGGTGGCGTAGCCCTCGGCGACCCAGCGGGGGCTCTGGGTGGAGAGCGGGGCCTTGAGCCCCAGGAGCCAATCCTTGAAGGAGCGCCCCCGCTGCGGGATCAGCAGGTGGTTGATGTGGCCCAGCTCGTGGGTGAGCAGCAGCTCGGCCCAGCCCCGGTGGTGGCCGATGGCGCTGTCCGCCTCGGGAGCCGTGCGCCACAGCACCACGAAGGGGCGGTCGGGGTAGGCCAGGGCGAGGCCGTTGGGCTCGCGCACGGGATCCTGGATCACCACGTCCACGGGTCCCGCCCAGGCGTGGCCCACGAGCCCCAGATACTGGGCGTGGATGCCCTCGATGCGGGAGGTGACCTCCCGGGCGAAGTCGGGGAAGCCCTCCCCGGCCGGGAAATGGATGCGGTAGTGGGCCGTGGTCACCGTCCTCCAAGGGGCGCTGGGGGCCTGTACCCGTTGGGCCTGGAGGAGGGTGGGAACGGCGATCAGGGCGGAACAGGCGAGGCGGCGCATGATCTAAAGCCTGCCAGCCCGGGGGTTTTGAGCCAAATCACAAAGAGAGACTCGATCTCAATTAGGGCTTGAATCCGAGGATGGCTTGTTTGAGACTTAATCTCATCAAGGAGACGTGTGCCCTTCCCACCCCTACCGCCCCCCGTGACCCGCCCCGCCCTCGGCGCGGTGCAGGCACCGACTCAGCGGGCGGTGCTGGCCATGGGGACCACCCTGACCCTGAGCGTGCGCGGCAGCTCCAAGGGTGTGGAGGCGGCCCTCGCGGCCGCGGCCGACCTGGAGGCGCGGTGCTCGACCTGGCGCCCCGAATCCCTCTGGAGCCGCTTCAACGCGGGCGAACCCGTGGCCCTGCCGGAGGTGGATCAGGCCCTGCTGCGTCGGGTGCTGACCCTCTCCAAGGGCACCGAGGGCTGCTTCGATCCCGTGCTGGGGCGCTTGATCCAGGCCTGGGGCCTTCGCGCCGGCGGCCAGGTGCCATCGGAGGAAAGCCTTGAAGTCGCTCGTGCGGCTTCGGGCCGGGCCCACCTGCAGGAGGGCCCGGGGGGGCTCCACCTGACGGAGGGCGCGTGGTTGGAGGAGGGGGGCTTCCTCAAAGGCCACGCGCTGGACCTCCTGCGCCTGAAGCTGGAGGAAGGCGGGGCCATCGCGGGCCTGCTGGATTTTGGCGGTCAGCTGCTGGCCTGGGGCCCGGCCCAGTCCGTATCCCTCGCCGATCCCCGGGACCGGCGCCGCCCCTGCCTCTCCTTCCGCCTGCGAAACGCCTCCGTGAGCACCTCGGGCACCTCCGAGCGGGGCCGCCACCTCCTGGATCCCCGCACGGGCCGGCCCTGCCCGGCTTGGGGCTCCGTGGCGGTGGTGCGCCCCACGGGCCTCGAGGCCGACCTCCTCTCCACGGCCCTCTACGTGATGGGCCCCGATCGGGGCCTCGCCTGGGCCGACGCCCACGGCATCGCCGCCGCCTTCCTGTTGAACGACGGCCCGGCTCACTTCACCGGGCCCTTCCGCGCCCTTCACCCGCGAACCCGCTAGGAGCAACCATGCGCTTCCCCCACCTCACCCCCTTGGCCCTGGCCCTGCTCGCGGGCCCCCTCGTCGCCCAGGACGTGCCCGCCGACCAGCGCCTCAAGGATCTGGAGCGCAAGGTGGAGATCCTCTCCCGCGAACTGGAAGCCCAGAAGACGGGCGCCACCATGCCCGCCGCCCCGGAGAAGGGCAGCTATGGCATGGCCCAGGCGGCCTCCAAGGTCTACGAGACCAAGGGCGGCCTGAGCATCGGCGGCTACGGCGAGTTCCTCTACCAGGCCAAGGAAGGCAAGCTGCAGGACGGCACCACCGGCGTGGGCGAGAAGAATCTCGACGCCCTGCGGCTGATCCTCTACACGGGCTACAAGTTCAACGAGTCCATCGTGCTGAACACGGAGATCGAGTTCGAGCACGGCGGCTACAGCGACGAGTCCCCCGAGGGCGAGGCCGTGGTGGAGTTCGCCTACCTGGACTTCCTGATCTCCAAGGGCTTCAACGTGCGCGCCGGTCAGATGCTGGTGCCCATGGGCTTCATCAACGAGCAGCACGAGCCCCCGGCCTTCCTGGGCTCCCGCCGTCCCCTCGTGGAGCGCAACCTCATCCCCACCACCTGGCACGAGAACGGCGTGGGCATCCACGGTGAGCTGCCCGCCAATTTGAGCTACCGCGTCTACGTCATGAACGGCCTCAACGCGGAGAAGTTCGGCGCGGAGGGCATCCGGGATGGCCGGCAGTTCGGCAAGGAGGCCAACGCCCAGAGCCTGGCCTGGACGGGCCGCCTGGATTGGGCCGCCATGCCCGGCACCACCTTCGGCGTCAGCTTCTACACGGGCAACAGCAACCAGAGCGGTTCGGGCGAGAGCCTCAGCACCACGCTGTGGGACGCTCACGCGGAGTACCGTTACCGGGGTCTCCAGGTGCGCGGCCTCTACACCCGCACGTCGCTCAGCACCCCCTACCTCGCCAACCTGGGTCCCACGGATCCCGTGCGGGAAACGGGCACCCGTCAGTGGGGCGGGTACCTGGAGGCGGGCTACGATCTCATCGGCAGCGGCAAGCAGGCCCTCATCCCCTTCGTGCGCTTCGAGCGCATGAACACCCAGGCCGAGGTGGTGGCCGGCGTGACGCCCACCGGCGCCTTCGATCAGAACGTCCTCACCGTGGGCGTGAACTGGAAGCCCATCCCCAACGTGGCCGTGAAGGGGGATTACCAGAAGATCGAGAACCGGGCCCGCACGGGGCAGAACCAGTTCAACGCCGCCCTGGGCTTCTACTTCTAGGCGGACCATGAAACGCCTGGCCTCGTCCCTCCTCGGTGTCGCCGCGCTGGCCCTCGTGGCCTGCGCGGGCGCCGGTTCCGTGAAGCAGGATCCCGTCTCCGCCGGCAAGGCGGAGGTGGGGAGCCGCCTCTTCTTCGACGCGGGCCTCTCCCAGCCCGCAGGCCAGAGCTGCGCCACCTGCCATGATCCCGCGCGCGCCTTCACGGATGGCCGCGGTCCGGCGACCTCGGAAGGCGTCCTCGCGGGCATCTTCGGGGCCCGCAACGCCCCGACCGTGGCCTACGCCGCCTTCGCCCCCGCCTTCCACTGGGATGCGGGCGAAGGGCTTTACGTCGGCGGGCAGTTCCTGGATGGCCGGGCCTCCACGCTGAAAGATCAGGCCCAAGGCCCGCCCCTGAACCCCATCGAGATGCATAATCCCGATCGGGCGGCCTACGTGGCGAAAGTGGCCGCGGCCCCCTACGCGGACCGCCTCAAGGCCCTCTACGGGGCCGACCTCTTCTCGGACGAGGCCCGGGCCTTCGACGCCATCGCCGATGCCATCGCCACCTTCGAACGCTCCCCCAAGGTGTCGCCCTTCACCTCCAAGTACGATGCCCACCTCAAAGGGGCTGACGTCCTCACCGCCCAGGAGCGCCGGGGCCTCGCCCTCTTCGAAGGCCGGGCCGGCTGCGCGGCCTGCCACCCGAGCACGTCCGATGATCCCAAGGTCCCGCCCCTCTTCACGGACTACAGCTACGACAACCTCGGCGTGCCCCGGAACGCGGCGAACCCCTTCTACGGCATGCCCTCCCACGTGAATCCGGAGGGTGCCGCCTTCGTGGACCTCGGCTTGGCCGCCAATCCCCAGGTCATCGCCGAGGGCCGAGCCGCCGCGAATCGCGGCAAGTTCAAGGTGCCCACCCTCCGCAACCTCGCGAAGACGGGCCCCTACTTCCACAACGGCGCCTTCACGTCCCTCAAGGAGGTGGTGGCCTTCTACAACCGCCGGGATGTGGAGCCGACGCGTTTCGGCGCGCCCGAAGTGCCCGAGAACGTGAACCGCACGGAGCTGGGCAACCTCGGCCTCACGGACGAAGAGGAGGAGGCCGTCGTCGCCTTCCTCCACACCCTCACGGACGGGTACCGTCATTAGCAGGAGTTGAAGTTGGTCCGCATCCTCGCCCCCCTCTTTCTGAATGCCGCGCTGATCGCCGGCCTGCCCACCCAGCAGGAGGCCTTGGCCCTGGCCTTTCCCGGGGCGCAGATCACCCGTAAGGAGCACTTCCTCACGGAGGCCCAGGCCAAGCAGGTTCAAGAGCAGGCGGGCACGGCCCTCCCGGGCCTCTGGCAGGTGGCCTACGAAGCCCGCAAAGAGGGCAAGCTCGTGGGGGTCGCCTTCTTCGATACCCACCGCGTGCGCACGCTCAACGAGACGGCCCTGATCGCCGTGTCCGCGGAAGGGAGGATCCTTCGCGTGGAAGTGGTCGCCTTCAAGGAGCCCGAGGAATACCGGGCGAAGGAGGCTTGGGTGCATCAGCTGGAGGGCAAGGGCCTCGATCCCGAGCTCAGCCTCAAGCGCGGCATCCGGCCCCTGGCGGGGGCCACGCTCACCGCCAACGCTCTGACAGATGCCTCCCGGCGCGGGCTGGCCCTGTTCACCTGCCTCTACGGGGCGAAGCGTTGAACCGCTTCGAGCGCCTCGCCCTGCATGGGGGCGCTTGGCTCACGGGGCTCTCGGGCCTGGGCTATGGCTGGCTGCGCTACTTCAAGGTGGTCCAAGGGGAGTTCGGGCCGGAGCCGCATCCGCTCCAGAGCGTGGTGCAGCACGCCCACGTGCTGGCCGCCCCGCTCCTGCTCTTCGCCCTGGGGATGATGGTGCGCGGCCACTTCGCCGTGAAGCTGCGCGTTCTTTCCAAAGAGGGCCGTCGCACGGGCTGGGGCCTCGCCCTCCTCATCGGGCCCATGGTGCTCGCTGGCTACGGGGTGCAGGTGGTCACGACGCCCACCTGGCGCATGGCCCTCGCCTGGATCCACGGCGTGGCTTCCTGCCTCTTCCTCTTGGCCTACGCCGGTCACGGCCTGCGTTTCTGGTGGCAGTCGCGCCGAACTCCGGCGGTGGCGCCGGTGGTCTCGGGGTGGGAGTGAGCCCGGCCCGGTAGACTGATTCGATGGCCAAGATCCGGGTGCTCTCAGATCAAGTCGCGAATCAGATCGCGGCTGGCGAAGTCGTCGAGCGGCCGGCCAGCGTCCTGAAGGAGCTGGTGGAGAATGCCCTGGATGCGGGGGCGACCCGCATCGAGGTGGCCTGGGAGGACGGCGGCAAGAAGCTGCTGTCCATCGCCGACAACGGTTCCGGCATGGGGCGCGATGACCTCTTCCTGGCCCTGGAGCGCCACGCCACCTCTAAGGTGCGCACGGCGGATGACCTCCAACACCTCAGCTCCTTCGGGTTCCGGGGCGAGGCGCTGCCCAGCATCGCCAGCGTCACCCGCCTGGAGCTGCACAGTGCCGAATCCGAAGGTGAGGGCCACCGCCTCCGGGCGGAATTCGGCATCGTGAAGGGCACGGAGCCCGCGCCCCGGTCCAAGGGCACCACCGTCACCGTGAAGGATCTCTTCGCGCAACTTCCGGCGCGTCGCCGTTTCCTCAAATCCACGGACACGGAGCACGCCCAGCTCTGGGGCGCCCTCACGCGGCTCATCCTCGCCACGCCCGAGGTGCATTGGACCCTGCGCCCCGATCGCGGCGGAGCCATGATCCTGCCCCCCGTGGCACACCCGGGCGAGCGCCTGGGGCCGCTGTTGGGGGACAAATTCCGGGGTCTCGTGCCCTTCCGCGATGGGGAGGCGCCCTGGGTGCTGCAGGGCTTCCTGAGCCCGCCCTCCCTCAGCTTCCGGGACCGCAACCACCTCTACCTCTTCGTGAACGGCCGGGCCGTGCGGGATCGCCTCCTGCTCGCGGCCCTCTCCGAAGGGTGGGAGGGGCGCTTCGCCAAGGGGGCCTACCCCGCCGCCGTGCTCTTCCTCGACGTGCCGCCCGAGGCGGTGGATGTGAACGTTCATCCCACCAAGGCGGAGGTGCGCTTCCGGGAATCCCACCGCATCTTCCCCTGGGTGGCCCGCGCCACCCGCGAGGCCTGGGCCGCCCTGGGCGGCGATCTGGCTTCCGTCCTGGAAATGCCCCCCAAACCCAATGAGGCCGAGTTCGAACTGGAGGCGCGGCGCCCGGCGGGTGCCCACCCGCGCCTCTGGGATCAGGCGGCGGCGGAGCCCGCCTGGGCCAGCCTGCAGGCGGCCTTCGGTGCCTCCGATCTGGATCGCAGCTACGACCTCGCGGCCCCGCGCATGGCCGCTGCCGAGGATCCGGATGCGGGCCCGCGCTACCTGGGCGCCTTCCAGCACACCTACCTGCTGGTGGAGGTGCCGACAGAGAAGGAACCCGAGCTCTGGATCGTGGATCAGCACGTGGCCCACGAACGCGTGCTCTTCGAGCGGCTCTTCCTGCGCCGCCACGCGCCCGCCCTGCAACCCCTCATGCCGCCCAAGGTGGTGACGCTGGGGCCCGCGGCCCTCAGCCGGCTCGCGCCCTTCCTGGAAGAACTCAACGCCGTGGGCGTGGAGTGCGAGGCCTTCGGCGCCGACTCCGTGGTGGTGCGCGCCCTGCCCGACTTCCTCGCCGAGCGCGACCCCCAGGCCCTGCTGGAGGATCTGCTCGCCCGCATGGAAGCCGGTGGCAAGCCTGACCTCGGCACCTTCCGCCGCGACCTCAACGCCGAGCTGGCCTGCCGCGCCGCCATCAAGAAGCACCACCGCCTGCCCGACGACCTCGCCCTGCGCCTCGTGCAAGACCTCATGGCCTGCGAGGTGCCGCACACCTGCCCGCATGGCCGCCCCATCATCAAGAAGCTCACCCTGGCGGATCTGGAGCGCAGTTTCGGGCGAAGGGTCTAGCGGTCGGACTGGGTCAGATTCTTTGGCCCTTGGGGCTCACTGGCCGAGGGGCGGCTGCCACAGTTCGACGCGATTGCCTTCGGGATCCATCACCCAACCGAATTTCCCGAACTCCGATTCGTCGACCTTCGCATCGACCTCGCACCCTTCGGCTCGGAGCGCCGCCAGGAGACCATGCAGGTCCTCCACCCTGAAATTGACCATGAAGGGCGCGGTGCTGGGCGCGAAGTAGGTCGTATCGGCTTTGAAGGGGCTCCACACGGTGGTGCCCTTGCCGGAATCGTTGTCCTCCGCCCATTGGAAGGCGACGCCCCCCCAATCCTCCACCTTCAAACCCAGGTGGACCTTGTACCAATCCGCCAAGGCCTTGGGATCCGCGGCCTTGAAGAAGATGCCTCCAATGCCGGTGACGCGTCGCATGTGGGACTCCTGTGTGTTCTATGGAATGGTCATGGCGGGATCTAACGTTGCGTTAAACCCCTTCAGGTCTCGCCAGCTTTACACGGGATTGGGCGAAGCGCGCGCCATGAACGCCTCGCAGGCCTTCCACGTTGCCGCGTCCTTTGGGGACCCAACTCAGGTGGGGATAGTGGCGGAGGTGCTCCAGCACTTCGCCGGGCTGGTCGAAGATCATGACGGTGGGGAAGGCTTCGCGGCCCGTCTTGGCCACCAGTTCGAGGAGGGCCTGTTCGGCTTCGGCGAGGGGGGGCGCGGTGGGGGAGGCGGGGTCCATGAGCAGGGCGAGGGCCACGGGGTCGTCGGGCTGGAAGGCATCCAGGTAGGCCAGCAGGATCTCGATCCATTCGCTCTTGGCCCAGTCGGGTTCGTAGAGGAAGGCCTGGGGGCCCGTGGGCCCGGCCTGGGGGGCGACGGTGCCCTTGGGATCCGCCAGGATCTCGTAGGCGCCCAAGGTGGAGCCCCAGGCTTGGAGGGCGAAAACGGGACCGCCGCCGGTGTACTCGAGGCCGGCGAAGTGGCGGGGGATGAAGAAGTGGCTGGGGAAGACGGTGAGGTTGTTGTACTTGAGCTCGCGCCAGGCTTCGGTGAGCAGGAGGGGGCCCACGGATTCCCAGGCCCGGCGGTTCACCACGCTGGGTTGCTTGCGAATGCGCTCGATGAGGGCGGCCACGAAGGGCGTGCCGGGACGGGTGCCGAAGTAACCCGCGGCGATGAGGCCCGGGCGCAGGTGCTCGTTCTCCCAACAGGCGAAGGCCTCGCACTCGAGCATCCACTCCGGGAGGGGGCGCACGCAGGCGCTGTCGGCGTCCACGAGGATGCCGCCCTGCTCGTGCAGGATCTCCCAGCGCATCATGTCGGCCACGCCATTCCACTCGAACTTGGCCATCTCGGCCATGTGGTGGCCGTTGATCCAGGCGCGGCCATTCAACTCGGCGTTGCCCCAGATCTTGATCTCCCAGCCGGGATGCTGGTTCCGCCAGGTCTGGATGAAGCGGTTGGGGCGCTTGGATTCGTCCCCCACCCAGATGATGTGGATGATGCGCGGGATCATGCGGGCGTCCCCTTCCCAGCCAGGGACCTGCGGGCCCGGTTGAAGCGCTGGCCCAAGGGCCCCGTGGGCTCCGGCCCCGAATCCGGGGTGGCGGGGATCCACTGCAGGTGGGCGCTCATGCGCAGGGCCTCCAGCACGCCCTCGGGGCTGTCGATGAGGACCACGTTGGGGAAGGATTCGCGGCCCGTCTCCACCACAAGTTGGAGCACGTTTTGCTGGGCCGTCTCCAGATCCAACGCCCCGGGGCTGCCGGGGTAGATGGGGAAGATGAGATCCACGGGGTCGCTGGGCTGGAAGGCTTCCAGGTAGCTGAGAAGCACTTCGGCCCATCCGGTGCCGGACCAGTCGGGATCGTAGAGGAAGGCCTCCCGCGCCTGGGGCGCGACCGGCGCGATTTGGAGGGGGGCCTGGCTGGGCTTCGCGGTCCGCTGTGCGACCTCCAGGGCGTGCTGGAAGAAGCGGCGGTAGTCCTTTTCGCGACGGTTCCAATCGAAGGTGTGGACGACGGATTCGCGGGCCTTGAGGCCGAGCCGCTGGCGCAGCGCCACGTCATCCCGCAGCTTCAGGATGGCGGCTTGGACGGCCGCGGCTTCCCGGGGCACGATGAGGGCGCTGACCTCGTGCTCCAGGAATTCCTGCACGGTGCCCACGTCGGTGGTGACGATGGCCCGGCCCATGGCGGCGGCTTCCATGAGGGAGTTGTTGTGCCCCTCGGTGGCGGAGGTGCAGACGTAGACGTCGATGTCCTCGTAGAAGGCCCTCATCTCCTCCAGCGTGAGGAGGCGATCGCTGTAGCCGCAGAACACGAGCTCGACCCCGGGCAGTTTGCCCAGGGGCTCGATGAACTCCGTGAAGCCCTTGACGGCGGAGGCGCGGTTGCCGGCCCAACCCACTTTCAGCTTCCCGGGCGCTCCGCTCCGGGGCTGTCGGGACGTGAAGAACGTGGTGTCGACGCCATGGGGCAGGCCCACGACCTCGGGCAGTCCGGGGCGGAAGATCTCCTTCAGGCGCCGGGAGACGACGTACATTCCACCCTGGTAGAGCCGCGCCAGGTGGG
>DATEZP010000026.1:0-119031 GCA_035255465.1 Holophagaceae bacterium | reverse complement strand
AGGCGGCCGATGGAGAGCTCCTTGAGCTCTTGGAGGCTTTGGACGGCCGGAGCCGCGGTCTTGCTAACCATGGGAACCCCGAGGAGGGTGAGTCAAAGCACTAAGTGGGATGCTTTGGATTGTAATTTGGATTCCCTAATCGGCCAAGAACTCCCAAGCCTCAAGTAATGAAAGCGTTCACCCGGGCCACAAAGCCTTTGGGGTCTTCGACTGGGTAGGCATGACCCATTCCCGGGATCACCTCGAATCGGGAATTTACAATCAATCGAGCTGTTTCCAAACACTTCCAGGGCGGCGTCAGGAGATCTTCAGCCCCAACCATCAACAGCAGAGGGCAGTCCAGGGCCCCCAGTCGATCCCGGATGTCCCAGGTCACCATGCCACGGATCTGGTGCAAGGCCCCGTGGTGGTGGGTGGCCTGGCCCGTCACGGCCTGGTGGTAGGCCCTCAGCACTCCGTGCCGGGCCTCCAGGAAGCGATCCCCCCACAGGTAGGGCGCCACGGCATCGAACTGCAGCAGGGGGCCGCCGATCTCCAGGCAGCGGGCCCAATGCTCGGCCTTGAGGGCCATGGCGAAGTCGATGTGGCTCACGCTCGAGGTGAGGATGCCCCCCGCGAAAGCCCCGGGATGCGCCGTCATCAACTCCAGGCTCATGGCGGAGCCGTTGCTCAATCCCACGAGCCAGGGGCGCTCGATTTCCAGGGCCTGGAACAGCTCCCAAGCATCCTGAGCCAATTGCGCGGTGGGATAGGGCCCGGCTTCAGGCGCATCGCTCTTCCCCTGCCCCCGGCTGTCGAAGGTGAGCACCCGGAAGCGTTGGGTGAGGCCCGGCAGCACACCGGCCCACATGGTGGTGTCCGAGAGCAAACCGTTCAGCAGCACCATCCATGGCGCATCCACGGGCCCCTGCACGCGGTAATGGAGCTTCACACCCTCGGCCAAGGTCACGAAGGTGGGTTCGGGGCGTCCCGGGCGCATCACTCGCCCCTCAATTGGGAGGGGCTGTAGTGGTTCTTGAAGCGCCAGCCGCTGCCCATCCACTCCACCACGGTGCAGCTGGCCTTGCGCACCTCCACGTCGCGCCCCGTGAGATGGACGATGAGCTCCGCGAGGAAGGGTTGGTGGCTCGTGACCGCGATGCGCTCGTCCTCCCCTGCGCCCCGCATGAGGATGCGCAACCACGCCTCCGCCGCGTGCACGTCGCCCTCGGGCGTGAATCCGTCCCACACACCCACCGGGAACCCCGTGCCGGCGGCCTCCTTGAGGCAGGCCATCGTCTCCATGGCGCGGCGGTAAGGGCTGCTGATCCCCCGCTCGGGCACATGCCCCATCCGCACCAACCCACGCATGGCGGCGCGGGTCTTCTCCCACCCTTCCGCCGTCAGCGCGCGCTCCGCATCGGAGCGCCCCGGAGCCCAGTCTTCGGCGATGCCATGGCGGATGAGGAGGAGCAGGGTCATGAGAGCTCGGGACGAGACTAAAGGATGGAGACTGGAGGCGAACGTTCCGGATTGGAACAGGCCTAAGCCTAGCGAGGTGCCACCTCCAGCCTCCAGCCTGCAGTCTCCAGTCTTAAAATCGCTAGGTTTTTCAAGGCCTTCGTGGGATACTCACTGTTTGGGCTCACCCCGGGAAGCATGTGGCTTCGATAGCGGGACACGCCCCGGGAGACACCGTGAACACCCCTACCTTCGCCGAGCTCGGTCTCGACGCGCATTTGCTGACGGCCCTGGAAGGCCGCGGCTTCACCAGCCCCACGCCCGTGCAGGCCGCCACCTTCGCCCCCGGGCGGGAAGGCCGCGACCTCCTCGTGCAGAGCCGCACCGGCTCGGGCAAGACCCTGGCCTTCGGCCTGCCCCTCCTGCACCGCCTGCAGCCCGGCGCCCATCCCCAGGCCATTATCCTCGCCCCCACCCGCGAGCTGGCCCAGCAAGTGGCCACGGAGCTCCGCTCCTTGCAGCGTCTCGACATCGCCCTCCTCGTGGGCGGTCTCGGCTACGGCCCTCAGCTTGCGTCCCTCTCCCGCGGCGCGCAGATCGTCGTCGGTACCCCCGGCCGCGTGATGGATCACCTGGATCGCGGCAGCCTGGACCTCTCCAAGGTGCGCATGGTGGTGCTCGACGAGTGCGACGAGATGCTCAACATGGGCTTCCTTGAAGACGTGGAGACCATCCTCGCCAAGGTGCCCAAGGGTCCCCAGACCTACCTCTTCAGCGCCACCCTGCCCGCCCCCATCGCCAAGCTGGCCGGCCGCTTCCTGAAGGACCCCGTCAAAATCAGCCTTTCCGATGCCGGCGAAGCCGCCGCGCACACGGACATCGCCCACACCCCCGTCGTGGTGGCCGACCACTTCCACGTGAAGGCCCTCGTGAACCTGCTGCTCCACGACGAGCCCAGCGCCGCCCTCATCTTCACCAAGACCAAGGCCCAAACCGAGGAAGTGGCCGAAGAGCTCACCGCCTCCGGCCTGCCCGCCGCCTTCCTGCACGGCGATCTGGCCCAGGCCACGCGCGCCCGCATCCTGGAGCAGTTCAAGAAGGGCCGCCTCCGCTACATGGTGGCCACCGACGTGGCCGCCCGTGGCATCGACGTGTCCGGCCTGCCCCTCGTGGTGAACCTGGGCATTCCCACCCAGATGGAGAGCTACATCCACCGCAGCGGCCGCACGGGCCGCGCCGGCGCCAAGGGCACCAGCCTCGCCATCGTGAACCTCAAGGAATCGCGCATCCTCAGCGCCTGGGCCCGCCGCGGCGGCCTGGAGCTGACTTGGCGCACCGTGCCCGGCCCGGAGGAACTCCGCGCCGCCAAAGAGACCCACCTGCGCGAGCGCGTGGCCAAGGCCGCCGATGATGCCCACCGCAAGGAGGCCAAGCGCATGCTCGGCGATACGGATCCCGTGGAGTTGGTGGCCGGCCTCCTGGCCCTCCTCCGCGAAGACGAGCCCGAGGGCTACGTCGTGCCCGCCGTGAACAGCGCCGCTTCCCGCAAGCCCTTCGCCCCCCGCGAGGCCGCCGGTGCCAAGCGCCCCTACGGGAACAAGGACGAGCGTCCCAACCGCCCCTGGGTGCCCAAGGAGGAATGGGAGGCCCAGCGAGGTGAGCGCGGCGATCGCACCGAACGCTCCGCCAACCGCCCCTGGGTGTCCGACGATGAATGGCGCGCCAAGAAGGCCCAGGATCGCGGCTTCGACCGCCCCTACATCCCCGAGGACGAGTGGCAGGCCCTCAAGGCCGCCGGCGAGCTTCCGCCCCGCCCCGCCAAACCCGGCTTCAAGCCCAACCCCAAGGGCGCCAGCCCCCGCCCCACCGGCAAGCCCTTCGCCCCCAAGAAGCGGGATAAGTAAGCACCCATCGCAAGCACCTGAAACGCGCCGGCCCACCCTCGGGCCGGCGTTTTTCATGGGGAGGCGCCCCGGCCATTTCAGGGGAGATTCCGTCACGGCCTTCTCGGCCCCGGCACCCAAACCAAGTCGCCTGTCCTCGCCCATCCGCCCGGGAGTCGCGCCGCCCATGATTCAGCGCGTTGGATCCACCTCGACCTACGGAACCCCCGAGCAGGGCCCTGCTCCCGGGGTGCTCCAAGCGCAGCTGTCCAAGGTGGAGGGCCAACTGCAGGACTGCGTGAATTGCGATTCCGCCCCGACGCCCGAAGGGCAAGCCAAGATCCAGGCCCTCGCCCGCCAGGCCCAATCCCTCAAGGCGCGGTTGGAGGCTGCTCAAAGGAATCGGCCCCTCGAATCTCCCCCGCCCGCGGCGGCACCGCCGACCACCAGCGCGCCTCCGGTGACAGAAGGACGACTGGACCTCCTTGCTTGAAGCGGATTACAAGGCCCGCTCCGCGTTCCACACGACCACATCGATTCGGCGGGCCGCATGGAGCAGCGCCGGAGGTCCGCCGATGTCCAGGCCATGGGCGGCGAAGTAGGAATTCTCGGTGATCTCGGCTTCCGCCCGTTGGAGGGGCCATGGCACATGGTGAACGTCATTTCGCAAAATCACGCCGTCGGGGGTTTGGGCGTACAGGCAGTACCGCTCGGTCAGCCAATGTTCGAGCGTCCCCTGCCGGCTCTCGTAGGGAGATGAGATGGCGCGATAGGTGGCCTCGAGTGCCGGATGCCCGGAGGTCCTCCGCGCCGAATACCGGATGCCACCCTCGACACCATGGAGGGAGATTCGCGCAGAATGATACGGAAGGTGGAAGTAACGCCGAGCCGCCCATACGGCGAGCGGATTGGTGGCATCCAAGCTCAGGAACCACACTCCCGGCTTGCCATCCAGCTCCACATACAGACGAACATTGAGTTCCGGAAAAGCGGACATCCAAGGGAGATCCGGCCATGGCCTCCGCATGACGCCGGCCATGCGAAAAGGGACGAGCCCAATCCAAGACGTGCCGTCGAATTCCTGCACTCGAAGCGGCGAAGGCACGAATCGCTGGAGGACGCTGGCCTCCACCGGCCAATGGGCGAATAGGAGGTCACGCCAGCTCTGACGCCACACCCAGGGGGACGTCGGCAACGCCCAGGGTCGATGCGCTGTGCGTTGGAAAGAGGGGTGCGCCATCGGTGCTGCCTAGGGTAGAAAATCAGCGGCGATGCCCCGGAGCGGCTGCAGGCGTGGCATCACGCCGGGCATCAGTGTTTCATCAAGGAGGCCACGAACCAGATGGGCCCCGCGATGAAAAGGCCCGCGATGGCCAAATAGAACACCGTGAGCGCATTGAACCAACCACGCATCTGAGCTTTGTAGATTCGGCTGGGCCGAACGTAGGGTCGCCCCGAAAACGTGTAAAAGGCCCCATCCCTGAAATAATTGCGAATGAGGAACACGGCTCCCCAAATCCCGAGAAGTGAGAACAGCAAGAATGGGGAGGCGTCGGCGGCAGTCATTTGCAATGGGTTCCCAACTTTCGAGATCACCTGCGGTGCCGCGTAGCGGTAGCGTCAGGTGCACTGAGTGGTTAGGCGTTTCAGCGCGCATCTACGATTTTTTGGAGCACTTTATGATTGATACGGATTCGGGTGTTCGATTGTTTTTGTGACAGCGATCTTTTGCGCCAAGTGTCGAGGTAAAAATTGTATTCCCAATCCGAAATCCATCCCTTTGATTTTGCGTGGTTAATTGCTTCAGGGTTGAGGGCCTTGCAATCATTTTCATTCACTCGTTTGACGGCCTGAAAAATTTTGTCAGATGGGAGTTCGGTGAATTTCTTGACGCAGTGATTCCCGACTATGGCCTTATTCCCATTGAGTTTGTTCCGTAACTGACAAATCTCATTGATAGGCGTATGGCCACAAAGACACGTATCAGGTTCGTACTCATGCCAAACATCTTCAAGCTCCCACTCGAGCTTTGCCTCATCCCATCTCGCTGACACGCTGAGTTGCGTAAGTCGCTCTGAGAGATGGTATTCGCTCATGGGAAACGCCTAACGTTCGAAATCACCAGCGCTGCCCCGTCGCGGCAGCGTCTGAGTGCGTTGAGCGGATAGGCACCTAGCCAGCCTGATCGGCATCATCACTAGATCCAGTTGTGCAATCAGGATCGGGCGGCACCCTTGCTTTGATTCTTTTGACTATTGCCGTGATCGAGTGATTGCTGCGGTACCAAAGGAAAATCAAAATGCCGCCAATAATGAAACCCACGATCGTGATTAGGAGAGCAATCAGGTAAGCCGTAGTTGTTTTATAGGTGGCAGTGAGCATTGAGTAGACACCCCCAATTGCCAAGCAAATAAGGGCGACTGCGAAATTGAGAAAGACCGAAGAGGGTGAACCTGCCTCGAGCACATCCAACTCGTAGTCAGTAATCTCGTAGATGGTAAGTGAATCAACTCGTCCCCGCTTGACTGGAACCTTCTCTCCAACATTCTCGGTTTGAGGAGGAGTCATAAACGCTCCTTGAGCCACTCGGACCGACAAATTGCATTCCGCCATGCTGCTTCGGAGCCAGAACGGATAACAAAGATTCGATCTTTTGGATCAATGAAGCTCGAGAGGTGGTCTCTGATTTGAGATGCCTTGTTATTGGAAACTACCGCCCAAACGGATTCCTGAATATGTGCCCATGTTTTGTAAGACTTGATTGCTTCATAAAGAGGTTCGTACTGGCCACCCTCTTTAAGGTCGTAGGTGATGATGTAACAAGCCATTCAGGGCCCTCCATCTAGGTCCATGAAATCAAGATTTGGGGAAACACTAACATAGGTGCCTAACTTTGATTTGGCCGAGAGAACTACCTACCCAGCTCAATTCGCGTTCGGATCCGCGGCATTCAGATCCGGCTTCTTCGGCTCCTCCACCACCTTCGTTCCGCCGAAGACTCGGATTTCCTGGGGTTGGGTTCCGGCCTTGGCGCGGGCTTCTTTGATCTTCTGGATGGATTCCGCGTCGCTGCCGCTCCTGGGGGCGGTGCCGGGCTTAAAGGCGAGCTTGAGCACGCGCTCGGTGGTGGCCGAGGTGGCCTGCAGACCCGTGGTGTTGTCGATGTCAGCCCAATCCATGCCTTCGGGGGCTTGAAAGTCTTCCTTGGCCCCGGTGGTGGGGAGCGCGGTCTTCATGAAGTCCACCCAGATGGGCACGGCCACCTTGCCACCATCGGCGCCGCGGTAGATGGTCTTCTTCTCATCGAGGCCCACCCACACGCCGCAGGCCACCTTGGTGGAGAAGCCCAGGAACCAGGCATCGGTGTGCTCATCGGTGGTACCCGTCTTCCCGGCCACGGGCCACTGCAGTTCGTTCGTGCGCGAGCCCGTGCCCGCCTGGGCCACGCCCTGGAGGCATTGTATGAGCTGGAAGCAGGTCTGCTTGTCCAGCACCTGTTCCGTGGCGGCGCCCTCGTGCTTCTCCAGCACCTTGCCGTTGCGATCCACGATCTTGCGGATGAGGAAGGGCGCGGGGCACTGGAGCCCCTGGTTCGAGATGGTGGCGTAGGCGCGCACCATGTCCTTGAGGTAGAGGTCGGCACTGCCCAGGGCCATGCTCGGATAGGGCGGGATCTTGCCCGTGATGCCGGCCTTGCGGGCGAAGTCGATGACGTTGGCGGCGCCCGCATCATCCAAGGTGCGCACGGCGGCCACGTTGCGGCTGTCGCGAAGGGCCTCCCAGATGGTAATGGGACCCCAGAAATCACGCTCGTAGTTCTTGGGTTCGTAGGGCTTCACATCCCGGCGCAGGGGCTTGTAATCCTTGGTGCCATCGGCCTTGGTGATCACCGCGTAATCGGAAGGGTCGAGCAGGCGCGTGGGCACATCCTCCACGATGGAGGCGGGGGTCATGCCGCGATCGAAGGCCGCGCCATAGACGAAGGCCTTCATGGTGGAGCCCACCTGCCGTTCCGCCTGCCAGGCCCGGTTGTACTTGGAGCGGTTGTAATCCCAACCGCCCACCATGGCCCGCACTTCGCCCGTCTTGGGATCCAGGGCCAACAGGGCGCCTTCCACGGAGGGCTCCTGATCCAGCTCCAGTTCCTTGGGTACGCCATCCTCGGCGACCTTCACGGAGAACCAGGGCGCCGCGCCCCGCACGAGGGTCTTGAGGCCTTCCTTGCCCGCCCAGGCGAAGGCGGATTCAGGTACGGCCAGTTCCGTTTTCCCGATGCGCACCTTGGCCTTACCCCCGGACCAGCCGAGGATCACGCCGCGCACCATGTCGCCCGCTTCGAAGTAGCGGTTCCAACCCGCCAGCTTCGCTTCGTCGGCGTTCTCCAGGAACTGCACGTTGTCCTTGCGGAAGCCCCGGCGCCGGTCCACGGTCTTCAGCCCCTGGCGCACGGCCTCGTTGGCGGCCTCCTGCCAGGTGGAATCGAGGGTGGTGGTCACTTCCAGCCCGCCATTAAGCACGGCTTCCCGGCCGTACTTCTCATAGAGGTACTTGCGCACCTCCTCCACGGCGTAGGGGGCCACGTCGGCCTCCCGAGCATTCTCCCGCGCAAGGCGGATGGGCTTGTCCAGGAGGAGTTCGGCCTCCTTGGCCTTGAGGAAGCCCTCTTTGGCCATGCGCACCAGCACATGGTTGCGGCGGGCCTTGGCGGCCACGCGGGCCTTGGGATCGGGGTTGTAGGGGTTGTACCAATTGGGATTTTGGACGAGCCCCGCCAGCAGGGCGCACTCTTCCACGTTCAGCTGGGGCGCGCTCTTGCCGAAATAGAACTGCGCCGCGGCTTCGATGCCGTAGCGGCCGCCACCGAAGTACACCTCGTTGGCGTACATCTCAAGGATCTGCTTCTTGCTGTAGGCCTTCTCCAGCTTGCGAGCGACGATGATCTCCTTGAGCTTGCGCCCGATCTGCCGCTGTCGCTTGTTCGTGACGGTGCGCACCAGCTGCATGGTGAGGGTGGACGCACCCTCCTTGCGGCGGCCCAGGCTGGACACGAAGACCCAACCGGCCCGCATGAAGCCGCGCATGGTCACGCCGCCATGGCTCCAGAACTCCGTGTCCTCCGTGGCCACGAGGGCGTTCACGAAGGCCTTGGGGATGTCGCCGTAGGGGATCACCACCCGGTGTTCCTCGGCGAAGACGCCGATGATGTTGCCATCCTGATCCAGCACCTTGGTGATGGTCTTGGGCACCCGGAGGGCGAAGATGGTGAGGTAGCTGTCGGCATCCCGGCTCATCACCGACCAGGTGATCGCGAAAACCGTGGAGCCCACAAGGGTCGCCCCGAGCAGGGTCCACCCGAGCCAGCGCAACCAGGGGCGTTTGGAGGTTCCAGTCTTGGCCATCGAACGAGTGTATCCGTTCCGCCCCCTTCCCTCGCCCGGTCCGATTACCTGATAGCCTTCCTGGATGCCAGCCCTTGCCCTCGTGACCAAGGCCAAGTCCCCCCTGCTGCGGGAGACCCTGCGGAACGCCATCCCCCCCTTCCTGGAACGCGGCTGGACCCTCCACGCGGAGCCCGGCCTCGCCCTCACGTGGCAGGAAGCGGCCCTGGGAGCCGAACTCCACTTCCACGAAGATCTCGCCCACCTGGACGACCTTCCCACCCTCTGCCTGGTCTTGGGCGGCGATGGCACCCTCCTGGCCGGGGCCCGCAAGTTGGGCCGCCGGGGCGTGCCCCTGTTGGGCGTGAACCTCGGCTCCCTCGGCTTCCTCACGGCGCATCCCGCGCCGGAGGCCCGGACCATGGTGGAGGCCTATTTGGGCGGATCCCTGGTGGAGGACCGCCGCGAGCTGCTCACGGCGGAGCTCTGGCGCGAGGGCCACTGCCTGCTGCGCCAGGATGTGCTCAACGACGCGGTGCTCGCCAAAGGGGCCCTGGCCAGGATCATGGATCTGAAACTGAAGGTGGGCGATGAAGACGCGGGCCCCCTGAAGGCCGACGGCCTCATCGTCGCCACGCCCACGGGCTCCACCGCCTACGCCCTCAGCGCCGGCGGCCCCATCCTCCATCCGAGCCTGGATGCCTTCGTCATCGCCCCGATCTGCCCGCACAGCCTCACCCACCGGCCCAGCGTGGTGCCCGGTGACCGCCCCATCGAAATCACCGTGGGCACCGCCGAGGATGCCCACCTCACCCTGGACGGCCAGGTGGGCCACCCCGTGAAACCCGGAGACCGCGTGCGGCTCCGCCGAGCCGAAGCGCAGGTGACCCTGCTCCAGAACCGCGGCTACGACTTCTTCGGGCTCCTGCAGCAGAAGCTGCATTGGGGCGACCGGTAGCGATCGCGCTTCCCCGAGGGGAAGGCCAGCCGTTAGAGGCCGCCCCGCAGGTTCGCCACGGTCCGGATGCTGCCTTCTTCGATCCGCAGCAGGGCCACGAGCTTCCCCCCGTGCAGCCCCCGGATGGGCGCCTCGGGATCCGGGAAACCCTCGGGCAGCGCCCAGGTGCCAGGCTCAAGGGCACCGATGCCGATGCGGCGGCCGTGCAGGAGGTGATCCAGCTCGTTGTCGTCGAGGCGGCGGGTGGGGCACCAGGGGATCAGGTCCTCGCCCTGCACGAGCAGGTTGCGGTCCGGGCCGGGATCGGCCCAGGGGCCGATGGCCGTGCGCAGCAACGTCGTGAGGTGGGCGCCGCAGCCCAGGGCTCGGCCCAGATCCCGGGCGAGGCTGCGGACGTAATAGCCCCCGCGGCAGGTGATGCGCAGGCGGGAGGTGCGAGGCAGGTCGTGGTCCAGCCACTGGGCGGTGTGGAGGTAGACGCGGCTGGGCGGCAGCACCACCTCCTCGCCACGGTGGGCCTTCGCGTAGGCCCGCTCGCCATCGATGCGCTTGGCGCTGGTGGCGGGCGGCACCTGGTCCTGCCAGCCCAGGAAGGGAGCCAGGGCCGAGTCCAGGGCGGGCACCGTCAGCGCCGCGGCATCGCCTTCGAACACCGGCTTGCCCTGCAGATCGCAGGTATCCGTTTCCACGCCCCAGGTGACCAGGGCCTCATAAGTCTTGGGCAGCGGGTGCATGAGGTCCATGAGGCGCGTGGCCTGTCCCTGCAATAGCAGAAGCAGCCCTTCCGCGAAGGGATCCAGCGTGCCGCCGTGGCCCACGGCGAATTTCTTCTGCCCCGCCTGGCGAGACTCCCACATGCGGTGCCGCACCATCTGGAACGAAGTGCCCCCCACGGGCTTGTGGGCGAGGAGGATGCCCGGCTGGAGGGGCTCCACCTGGATCGCTTCCATCAGGCCTGGGTCTCGCCGGGTTCATCCGCGGTTTCCGGGGCGATGGCCTCTTCCTCCCGGGGATGTTCGGCGCGTTCCTTCTGGATCTCATGGAAGATCGCGTCCATCTTGTTGCCCTGTTCCAGCGTGGTGTCCGGGAAGAAGGTCAATTCAGGGATGCGCTTCATGTGGAGGCGGGGGGCGATGGCGCTGCGCAGGAAACCGGCGGCGCGGCCCAGGGCCTTGCGGGCCAGGGCCATCTGCTGTTCATCGGAACGGCCTTCGGTCCCCATGGCCGTGAAATACACCTTGGCCAGGCTGCGATCCGGCGTGAGGCGCACGGCGGTGAGCGTGAGGAAGCCCAGATCCGGATCACGGAGGTCCCGCTGGATCAGCGTGCTGAGCATGAAATGGAGCTGGTCTTCGAGGCGTTCCGGGCGATTCATCCCTACCAGTGTACCCGGCCAAAGCCCTTTTACCTTCTGCTAATACCCGCGCCCACGCACGATTCAAGCCCATGCCCGTGCCATCATTTCGCCATGGCCGAATGGTTCGAGCGCTGGTTTGACGAGGATTACGCCCTCCTTTATGCCCACCGGGATGAGACGGAGGCCCGCGAAGCTGTGGCCACGGCCCTCCACGCCGCGCCGGAGATGGCCGAAGGACCCGTGCTGGACCTGGCCTGCGGCGCAGGTCGCCACCTGGCGGTGCTCCGGGAAACGAATGCCCAGGCCTTGGGACTGGACCTCTCCGAGGCCCTCCTGGCCCTGGCCGCGGAGGCCTCGCCCGGCCACCTTCTGCGGGGGGACATGCGCGCCCTGCCCTTCCGCCCCGGGTCCTTCTCCGGCATCGCCCTCTGGTTCACGCCATTCGGCTACTTCGACGAGGCCCGGAATCAGCTGCTGCTGGTGGAATTGGCGGCCCTCCTGCGCCCCGGAGGTGTGCTCCTCATGGATTACCTCCACGCCGCCCAGGTGCGCGCCACCCTCGTGCCCGAGGATGTGACCCGCCGGGCGGGGATCCAGGTGGTGAGTCGCCGGCGCATCGAAGGCAGCCGCGTGATCAAGGAGATGGAACTGATCCGGGAGGGCACGGGCGAAAGCCGCAAGGCCCTGGAGAGCGTGCGCCTCTACGAGCCTGAGGAAATCACCGCCATGGGATCCAAGGCGGGCCTGAGCCTGCGCTCGGCGCTGGGCGATTACGCCGGGCATCCCTTCGGGCCGGAGAGCCCCCGTTGGATCGGAATCTTCCGAAAGTCCTGACGGCTTGTCAGAATGGGGGGCTGGTCTTTGGAGGCTCCCATGGGTTTCACTTCGGTGCGCGATCTCGACGTCAAGGGCATGCGGGTCTTCCTCCGGGCGGATCTGAACGTGCCTTTGAAGGAAGGGCGGATCACCGACGCCACCCGCATCAAGGAGACCCTCCCCACCCTACGCGCGCTCCTCGAGAAGGGCGCCTCCGTGGTCATGGCCTCCCACCTGGGCCGTCCCAAGGGCGAAGGATTTGAAGCGGCCTACAGCGCCCGCCCCGTGGCGGAATGGCTGAAGGTGGAGGGCTTCGACGTGCGCCTCGCCTCCGGCGTCATCGGCACGGAGGTGGAAGCCGAAGCCGCCGCCCTAAAGCCCGGACAGATCCTGCTGCTGGAGAACCTGCGCTTCGACAAGGGCGAAACCAAGAACAAGCCCGAGTTCGCCGAAGCCCTCGCCAAGCTGGCCCAGGCCTACGTGAACGACGCCTTCGGCGCCGCCCACCGCGCCCACGCCTCCGTCTCCGGGATGGTGGCGCACTTCCCCATGGACAAGGTGGCCGCGGGCTTCCTCATGGAGAAGGAGCTCACGGCCTTGGGCCGCATCATGCACACCCCCGAGCAACCGCTCGTCGTGATTTTCGGCGGCGCCAAGGTGAGCGACAAGATCGAGCTGATCCAGAACTTCCTCGGCAAGGCCCAAGCCATCCTCATCGGCGGCGGTATGAGCTTCACCTTCCTCAAGGCCCAGGGCATTGAGATCGGCAAGAGCCTCTGCGAGGAGGACAAGGTGGACCTCGCCAAGGAACTGCTCGCGCAGGCCCAGGCCAAGGGCACCAAGCTCATGCTCCCCATGGACCACGTCGTCGCCGCTGAGTTCAAGGCTGATGCCGAAGCTTCCATCACCGACGATGTGGCCGTGCCCGCCGACAAGATGGGCCTCGACATCGGCCCCGAGAGCGTGGCCCTCTACGCCGAGACCATCCGCGCCGCCAAGACCCTGCTCTGGAACGGCCCCATGGGCGTGTTCGAGATGCCCGCCTTCGCGAGCGGCACCCTGAGCGTGGCCGAGGAACTGGCCGCCGCCGTCAAGGGCGGCGCCTACGTACTCGTGGGCGGTGGCGACAGCGTGGCCGCCGTGAATCAGGCCGGCGTGGCCGCCCAGATGAGCCACGTCAGCACCGGCGGCGGCGCGAGCCTCGAATTCCTCTCCGGCCTCGAACTGCCAGGCGTGGCGGCCTTGCAGCGCTGAGCTGACGGAAGGGAAAAGCATCACGGAGAGGCGCAGAGATAGGCAAGGGACTGGAATTCCTTCTCCGCGCCTCTGCGTTGATCAATTATTTTTTCCCGCCGGAAGCGAATAGGCGAATTCGTAGCTGTGCTTCCCACCCTCGATGAGGATCTGGAAGCGCCCGGCGAGACCCGCCAGCTCCCCAGTTCCAGAGCCGGGGACGACCGTGATGGTCATCTCGGGTTTTCGGTCCACGAGGGTGCCCGTATGCATGAGCACGAAGGTGCCCTTACGGCCGCCCAGGGTGCCCGAGACCCGTTCCAGGGCCACGTAGCCGCCGCTGGCGCCCTTCCCATCACCCTCCGCCAGCATCTGGCCCAGGCTCGTGCCCTCCAGATCTCCGCGGAAGGTCTTGTCGATGGACAGACGCCCGAAGGCGCCCCATTCGGCGTTGTCGGCGGTGAGGGGCTTCACCTTCACCTCGAAGGTGCCAGTGGCGTGGGCGGACATGGAGGTCTCCGAGGCAGGGGTGGGATGGGGCGACCGGGCGACGGGGGCCTGGGCGAGCGCGAGGGTGAGCAGGATCGGAATCATGGGGGCTCCTGGGATCACCCAGCTTGGGCCGGGAGGGGAAGGCCGTATTGTAGAAACGCGACGCGGCGGAGGAAATCGGAATGGCCACACCCATCGGATGGAACCCCCGGGGGGTGCTCCACGCGGAGGCCATCCGGCGTGAATCCCCGGTGCGACGCTACCAACCGGAACCGCCCTTGGCGCCCTTTGTCCAGCATTTCTGGCCCGTGGCCTGGGATCTCCCGACGCCCGTGACCAGGGAGACCTTACCCCACCCCACGGTGCACCTGGTCGTGGAGGCCGGGCGTTCGGGTCTGGCGGGGCCCAGCACCGCTCGTTTCGTGCGCACCCTCGAAGGACGGGGCCGCGCCCTGGGCATCAAATTCCACCCGGGCTGTTTTCGCCCCTTCTGGCGCGGTCCGGTTTCGGAGCTGGCGGATCGGGTGGTGCCGCTGGGGGAGGCCTTCGGCCCCGAGGGCCTGGCCTTCGAAGGCGAGGTGCTGGCCCTGGGTGAGGATGAGGCCGCCGCCGTGGCCTGCGCGGAGGCTTTCCTCATGAAGCGCCTGCCCACCCTGGATCCCCAGGCCCAGCTGGCCCGGGATCTCGTGCAACGGATTCTGTCGGACCCCGGGATCCGGCGGGTGGAAGCCCTGGCCGAAACCGCGGGCCTCGGGCTGCGGAGCCTCCAGCGCCTCTTCGCGGAGTACGTGGGGGTGAGCCCCAAATGGGTGATCCGGCGCTACCGGCTCCATGAGGCCGTGGAGCGCCTGGATGCGGGCGAGACTCCGGATCTGGCGGCCCTCGCCCAGGATCTCGGCTACTTCGACCAGGCCCACTTCATCCGCGACTTCAAATCCCTGCTGGGCCGCACGCCGGCCGCCTACGCCCGGGAAGGCGACAGCTGCTAGCCTTTTCCCATGCGCTGCATCGTCGCCAACTGGAAAATGAACCTCCTCACCCGTGAAGTGAATGGCTTCTGCGAAGCCTTCATGGGCGGCTTCACCCCCTCCGAGGGCGTGCAGGTGGCCATCGCACCACCTTTCCCCTGGCTCGTTTCCACGTTCCAGGAAGTGCGGAGCAAGGGCGTGCGCGTGTTCGCCCAGAACGCGCACTTCGAGGAGAAGGGCGCCTTCACGGGCGAGGTGAGCATGGCCATGCTGCGCGATGCGGGCTGCACCGGCGTCATTCTGGGTCACAGCGAACGCCGCACCCTTTTCGGCGAGACCGACGAGGCCCTGGCCAAGAAACTCGCCGCCGCGCGCTCCCACGGCCTCCTTCCCCTCCTCTGCGTGGGGGAGACGCTTCATGAACGGGACACGGAACAGACCTTCGCGGTGCTGAAGCGCCAGCTGGGCATCCTCGCGGACGCGAGCGTCGGCCCGCTGTGGGTGGCCTACGAGCCCGTGTGGGCCATCGGCACCGGCCGCCGGGCGGACGTGAATCAGATCCGGGAAGCCCACCATTTCATCCGCGAGGAACTGCGCGTCCACATGGGTGAGGCCGCGGAGCAGACGCCCATCCTCTACGGAGGGAGCGTCACCCCGGAGACCTTCGGTGAACTGCTGGAGATCCCGGAAGTGGCCGGCGGCCTCGTGGGAGGCGCCAGCCTGGATCCGGAAAAGTTCCTCTCCCTGGTGCGGACCGCTCAGGGCTGAGCGGACGTGGGCTCTGGCGCGCGAGGGATCCGCGGCCAGTGATGCACCTTCTCCAACTGCTCCACCACCACCGTAGCCAGCGCTTCGGCCTCTTCACGTTGGACCGCGCCGGGGACCTTGGCCTCGGCTTCGGTCATGGGGCGCATGGCCTTGATCACGTCCCAGCCGTTGGTTTCCAGGATGATGACCCCGGGCCCTGAGTCCTTCCAGAAGGTCACCTTGCAGATGAGGTGGCGGGGTTTATACCCCAGGCGGGCATTGTGATAGAGCGCGCGCCCCTCGGTGCCGACCACCGCCACGGGCGCCGCCACGACGCCCACCAGGGCGCCCAAGGCGCCGCCGAAGAGGACTTCCGAGGGGCTGGCAGCACCGTCCCCAATGAGGTCAACCCCGCCGGCGACGCTGCCGACGAAGGCATCCCCCGCGGCGTGTTTGACCATGTCCCCCCGAGGGGCCACCGCCTTCACCTCCACCTTCAGTTCCGCATCCGTGGCCTCGCCCTGGGCGCCGCCGGGACGCACCGCGCCCAAGTGGGCCAGGCGATCGCGCAGGGCCTCGGCCCAGCGGTGCTCAAGGGCTTCCCGATCGGGGCGCTGCTCGGTGAAGGCCACCGTCACTTTCAGCGGAGTCGCCGGCGGGGGGGCCAGGCTGGGTTTGGCACAAGCCAAGGTCAAGGCGGCCATGGCCGCGATCAGGATCGCGTTCTTCATCAGTGGCTCTCAGTCTCGGGGGTGGACGGCTTCGCCTCACCTTCGGGTGGGGTCTCTGGTTTGGGCGCTGGCTTCGGGGCCGGTGCTTCCTCATCGCGATCAGCGGGGCGGGCACCGCCGTACCAGCGGGCCTCGCGGGGCTTCAGTTCCAGCAGATCATCCAGGGCGCGGATCACCACGCGGGCCAGGCCCCGGGCCTCGGACTCCCGGATGGCGGCCGGATCATCCTCCTCGCTGCGGCGGATGGGATCCATGGCATCCATGATCTCCCTCGGCTCCAGATCCATGTCCATCACGGGATCCTGCAGGCCGGGTTGGGTGAGCAGCAGACGGGCTTCCATGCGCATGGGGCGGAACCCCAGGCGATCCTCGTAGCGCTGGGCGTGGGCCGCGTTGTGCCCCGCGAACATGCCCCACCAGAAGCCGTTCCACACGGGATGGCGGCTGCCCAAGGCGCCGCTGACGACGCCCACCGTGACGCCCGTGGCCAATCCCACTTCGCCCGGCGTGGGGCTCGGTTGGCCGGCCTTCATGGAGGAGATGACCACGCTGAGCTGGGCCGCCCCGGCAGGAGGCTCCACCCCCTCGGGCACCACCACGAGCCGGGTCGCCAGGCGCTGGCGGAGCACGGCGGCGTATTCCTTGGCCACGACTTCCCGGTCCGGCACCTCTTCGGGCACCTCGAATCGCACCACCACCGGTTTGGGGGCCTGCCGGAAGGCATCCACCTCCGCCCGCCGACAAGCCAGGCCGGTGAGCAACGCGGGAAAGACCAGGATCAAGGCAGGTCGCATGGGAAACTCCGTGGGGTAAGGATCAGTCCATGCAATTTCCGTGTCCAGATCCCTCTGGAGGTGCCGGGGCACTAGAATTGAAACGGGAGCATTGCCGATGCTGATTCTCATGGAACCTGCCGCAGGGCCCGGCCTGATCGCGGAAGTGGTGGCATTGCTGGAAGCTGCGGGCATCCGGCCCCAAATCCAGGAATCCGCCGAAGCCACGAGCATCCTCGCTCCCCACGCCTCCAAAGCCCTCAAGCCCGATCGATTGGAAGGCCTGCCCGGCGTGCGAAGGGTGGTGCCCATCACAAGTCCTTTCAAGCTGGCCAGCGCCGAAGGCAGCCTCACCCCCACGGTGGTGGAGGTCCGGGGCGTGCGCTTCGGCGGCGGCGAGTTGGCCCTGGTGGCGGGCCCCTGCGGCGTGGAGACCCGGGAACAGCTCTTCGCCACGGCCCGGTACGTGGCCGAAGCCGGCCTGAAACTCCTGCGCGCCGGGGCCTTCAAGCCCCGCACCAGCCCCTACAGTTTCCAGGGCCTGGGCCTGGAGGGCCTGCGCCTGCTGGAGGAGGCCCGCCGCGAATTCGACCTGGGCATCGTCACCGAAGCCACCGAGGCCGAGTCCTTCGACGCCGTGGCCGAGACCGCCGACCTCGTGCAGATCGGCGCCCGCAACATGCAGAACTTCGCGCTCCTGAAGCTCGCGGGCCGCTGCGGCAAACCGATCCTCCTCAAGCGAGGTCCCGCAGCCACCCTGGAAGAGTGGCTTTATGCAGCGGAGTACGTGCTCTCCGAGGGAAATCGCAGCGTCATCCTCTGCGAGCGGGGCATCCGCACCTGGTCCGACCACGCCCGCAACACCCTCGATGTATCCGTGGTGCCCGCCGCCAAGGCCCTCACCCACCTGCCCGTGGTGGTGGACCCCAGCCACGCGACGGGCCGCCGGGACCTCGTGATCCCCTGCGCCCGGGCCGGGGTCGCCGCCGGCGCCGACGGCCTGCTCGTGGAAACCCACTGCAATCCCGAAAAAGCCCTCAGCGACGGCCCCCAGGCCCTCCTGCCCTCGGATTTCTTCCAGATGGTGGAGCAGTGCCGGGAGATCCACCGGGTCATCTCGGGGCGGTCCGCGGGTGTTGGATTGGCGTTCTAGGCTTAGGGCTTTAGGCATTGGGTTCTTGCTGATTTCGACCCACTCCCGTGGATGGCATGGGTCGAGCTTCACCAGAGCCCAAAGCCTAAATCCCTAAGCCCCCATCACCCGACAGTCCCATGCTGACAGTCCCCCGGATTGGCCTTAAACTAATCCGTTCGGAGCCCTCATGACCTTGCTCTATACCCTTTTCGTGATCGTGAGCGTGCTGCTCATCGGCGCCATCCTGCTCCAGCCCGGCAGCAAGGGCGGCGGCCTCGGCGCCTCCTTCGGCGGCGGCGGCGCGAACAGCGCCTTCGGTGCCCAGGGCGCCACGCCCTTCCTGGCCAAGGCCACCTACTGGCTGGCGGGCCTGTTCCTCTTCGCCTGCATCCTCATCGAAGTGATGATCGTGCGCGCCGATCGCTCCGTCGTGGACAAGTTCACCAGCCCCACGGCGCCTGTCACCCAAAAGTGAGCGTTGACGCCGTGCCGCAAGCACGGCACAATGATTCTTCCGCGTTGCCCGCGTGGTGAAATTGGTAGACACGCCATCTTGAGGGGGTGGTGACCACAAGTCGTAGCAGTTCGAGTCTGCTCGCGGGCACCAACATTGAAGAGCGCCACAAGGCGCTCTTTTTTGTTCAACTGGTAGGGCATGTCACACGCTGATTCCAGAGAACTCCTCGCCCCGCTCGCGCCCTGGTTCGACGCGAACCGCCGCGCCATGCCCTGGCGGGCGGAGAACCTGGATGCCCCCCATCCGGATCCCTACGCCGTACTCGTGAGCGAAGCCATGCTGCAGCAGACGCAGGTGGCCACAGTGATCCCGTACTTCGAGCGGTGGATGCACCGCTTCCCGGATGTCGCCGCGCTCGCCGATGCGGCGTCGGACGATGTCCACAAAGCCTGGGAAGGCCTCGGCTATTACCGCCGCGCCCGTCTCCTTCAATCCGCCGCCCAGGCTCTGCATCACCAAGGCTGGCCCGGGGACCTGGAGGGCCTTCTGGCCCTTCCCGGCCTCGGCCCCTACACCGCCGCCGCCGTGGGCTCCATCGCCTTCCAGTGGCCCGTGGCGGCCCTGGATGGGAACGCCTTCCGGGTACTCGCGCGCCTGCTCCGCATCGAGGGCGATCCCAAGCTCCATGCGGCGGAGCTGAGAGCCTGGCTCTCGCCCGCCTTGGCCGCGCATGGGCCCTCCCGCATCACCCAAGCGGTGATGGAACTGGGCGCCACCCATTGCGCCCCGCAGCCGCGCTGTGAAGCTTGTCCCATACGGCAGGGCTGCGGAGCCATGGCCGCCGGCCTCCAGGCGGAGATCCCGCCTCCCACCAAACGGGCCGCTCCGAAGGAATCCGACCTATGGCTCCTGGCCATCGAGCACCGGGGCGAATTCCTCCTTCACGCTCCCGGTGGCAAGGGCCTGCTGGCGGGCCTGTGGCGCTGGCCCATCCAGCCCCTGGCGGTGGGCGCCGCGGAAGGCCCCCTGCCCACCGGCCTCATCGCGCGGGCCTTCCCGGGGTGGACCCAGGTCTACACCCACCGGCGTGAACGGGTGAGCCCCCTGCATCTCCAGCCACTGGACCGCCCCGCGGCGGCGGAGGACCAGCGTTGGATCCCGGCGGCGCACCTCCAGGAGTTGGCCATGGGCAAGCGGGACGCCCGCCTGCGGGACCTGCTCCAGGGCCCGGGCGAGCGTCCGCTCAGCCTTCCGATGGACCTGTTATAGGCCGAGGTCGGCCAGCTCCTGCTGGGCCGTGCGGGCCTCAGGCGTGCCCTGGAAGCCCTCCACCAGTTCCTTGAAGGCCTTGGCGGCCGCGGGCTTCAGCCCCTGCTTCAGGAGGCACTGGGCGCGCTTGAGCTTGGCGGGCAGGAATTGGGTGGAGCCGGCGTGCTCCCGCAGCACCTGTTCGAAGGCAGTCTGGGCTTTATCGTAGGCCCGCTGGTTGTAGTGGGAGAGTCCCAGGAAGTAGAGGGCCTCGGGCCGTCGCGCGGACGTGGGGGCGTTCTTCAGGAAGAGCTGGAAGCCTTCCGCGGCGAGGCCGTAGCTGCCCTTGTTGTAATCGAGGGTGGCGGCTTGGAAGGCCTTCTCCTCCTCCGAGGCGGGCGCCGTGGCGAAGGGGGCGGCCGGTGCCGCCGGAGTGGTGGCGTTCGACCGCCCCGGGGCACCGAGGCGGTTGTTCATGACCCGCACGGTCTCTTGGACCTGCCGCATGCTCTCCTGGGAATCGGCCTGGAAGCGGCGATCCTGGGCGCGGGCTTCCGCCGCGGCCTTCTGCTCGGCCTCGGCCTTTTTCGCGGCTTCCTCGGCCTGTTGCCGCAGGCGGAAAACCTCCACCTTGAGATCGCCGACTTCCTGCTCGACCTTCTTCAACTGCTCGTCGGAGGAGCAGCCGATGGTCAGCAGGGCCGCGGTCACGGGAACGGCGAGGGTACGGATCATGCGCATGGGAACCCCGGAAGATGCTTCAATCCTAATCCAATATCCGCTCCGAAACGGAAAGCGGGGGCCGAAGCCCCCGCTCGCATTCCGAAGGGATCACTTTAGCCCTTGAGCTTGAACTCGGCGCGGCGGTTCTGGCTCCAGCACTTTTCGTTGCCTTCGGTGCAGAGGGGCTTTTCCTTGCCAAAGGAGATGGTCTCGAAGCGGGACTCATCCACACCCAAAGTCTTCAGGTAAGCCAGGGCGGCGGCGGCGCGGCGGTTGCCCAGCGCGAGATTGTACTCGTTGGTGCCGCGTTCATCGCAGTGGCCTTCGATGGAGATCTTCACGTTGGCATTGGCCTTCATGAAGTCCGCGATGCCCTGCAGGGTGGCGCGGTCGCCAGCCTTGATATCGGACTTGTCGTAATCGTAGTGGATGTTGACGAGCACCTTCTCGGCGGCGGCCTTGAACGCGGCGGCCTTCTCGGCGGCAGCCTTCTCGGCGGCGGCCTTCTCGGCAGCGGCCTTTTCAGCGGCGGCCTTCTCAGCAGCGGCCTTCTCGGCGGCCAGACGGGCGGCTTCCTCGGCAGCGGCCTTCTCGGCGGCGGCCTTCTTCGCGGCATCCTCAGCAGCGGTGTCGACCTTGGGAGCGGGCTCAGGCTTCTTGCAAGCCAGGCCAGCGCCCAGCGTCAGAACCGCGGCAAGGGAAATGATCTTGGTGGTCTTCATGATCTCAGCCTCCGAAGGGGTAGGTTATCAGGGAAAAAGCGGCCTAGGGGCCAGTAAAGGGTGCTTAACGTGACCGGGTCCACTTGGGGCTCTGGCAGTTGCCGAGCTCCGAGAGGCGTTGAACGGACTTTCCGGAGAGGTCCGTGGTGAAGAGCTGCATGCTGCCGAAACGGTTGCTGGTGAAGACCAGGCGCCGTTCGTCGGGGCTCCAGGCGGGGGATTCCGAGGAGGAGACCCCGGTGGTGATTTGGTAGGCCTTGCCCTCGCCCAGCTTGTAGACGAAGAGGTCGAACTTCCCCTCGAAGCGGCTCACGTAGGCGATCTGGGCGCCGCTGGGGCTCCAGGCCGGGCTCTCGTTGTAGGCGCCCTCCTTGGTGAGGGGCCGGAGGTTGGAACCGTCATCCTGCATCAGGTAGATCTGGGGCCCGCCCTCGCGGTCAGAGGTGAAGGCGATCTGGGTGCCGCTGGGGTTCCAGCAGGGGGAGGTATTGATGCCCGCCCCATCCGTGAGGCGCCGGGCCCGACCAGATTCCAGGTCGAGAACCATGACGTCGGCGTTGCCCCGGCGATCACCCTGCACGAAGGCCAGACGCTTGCCATCGGGGCTCCAGCAGGGGCTGAAGCAGAGGCCCTCCTGCTTGGCGTTGGGATAGAGACGCTCGAAGGCGCCATTGACCTTGCGCTGGCCCCAAATCTCAGGGGTACCGCCCTTGTAGGTGACGAACGCCAGGCGGCCATCCGGTGCCACGGTGGGAGCCAAGGTGAGGCTGCCGAAGGACGTCAGCTGCACGAGGTTGGCGCCGTCTCGGTCCACCTGGAACAGTTCCTTGACCCCGGGAGAGACCTGGCGGATGAACACCATGCGGGTGGAGGCCACGCCGCGTTCGCCGGTGAGGGTCTTCACGAGATCATCGGCCACCAGGTGCGCGGTCCGGCGCAGCATGGGGCCAGGGGCGCGGAAGGCCTCGGCCGGAGCGCTGTAGTTCTTGCTGAAGACGCCTTTGTCCGCGCGGGTATCGAGCACTTGGAGGGCCAGGGAAAAAGTGCCATTGGCGGCCCGGGTGGGCTTCGCGATCACGAGCCAATCGGCACCGGCCAGGCTCCAGGCCTTGGCATCGGCCGAGGCGGGGGTCCGTTCCCGGAGCATGCCGAACACACCGCTTTCATCCAGATCCTTCATGAGGACGGACGTGAAGTCCTGGCCGACGATGGATTCCTCGAGGCCCGTGGCGGCAACCGGGGCCATCCCCACCACCACCTTGGCGCCACTGGTCGCGCTGATCACCACCTCGGACGGCTGTTGGGCGAACAACCCGAGGGTCGAGCAGAGCAGGAGGATTCTCGCGGCGAGGCCCTTCATCATGCAGACTCCGGAATGGGTTTCCAGGTTATCAGGTGCGGTGGCGCCCCCACAGGTTCACGAGGTTCAACCGGATCCAGGTCACGGTGAATGGTTCATTCCAACGGGCGGGCGACCAGCTGCTCCACCAGGGGTCCATTGGCCGCCGGGATCGGCAGGCGGGGGATTTCCCGGGCCGCGAACCAGCCCCAGGCCAGCTCCGTGCGGGGCTCCTGCGCTGGGATGACCTCAAAGGGATGCAAGCGAACGGACCGATCGCCATAGGCATGGAGGATGGGATCCAGAGGCGTGATCTCGCAATCGGTGAGACCCAGCTCCTCAGCGAGCTCCCGAAGGCAGGCCGCGGCCGGGGTTTCACCGGGTTCCACCTTCCCACCCGGGAATTCCCACAAGCCCGGCAGCACCTTCGCCTGAGGATCGCGGCGCTGCAGGAACCAACGCCCCTCCCGCCCGATCAGCCCCAGGGCGACCTCAATCACCCAGACCCTCCTGATAGGCGAGCTGGGCGAGCTTATCCGCGTAACGTCGCCGCATGGTCTCCACCCACACCAGTTTCAGGCGGCCGTAGTTGGGCCGGAGGTCCGTCTCCACCCAGGTCTGGAGATCCTTCACGGAATGGCAGCCCCCGAGGGTTTCCAGAAGGATGGCCCGAATGGCCTCGTCGGGCTGCTGGGCCGCCGCCACGGGCGCGTAGCTGAGCCGGTGCACGCAGGAAGCCCCCAGCTCCTGCAGGCGCTCCTGGTGATCCTTGGTGCCGTAGCCCTTGTGCTGCTTGAAGCCATATCCAGGCACCACTTCGTCCAGTTCCACCATCAACGCGTCCCGGTGGGCCTTCGCGAGGATGCTGGCCGCGGCCACGGCGCAACTGGTGGCATCGCCTTCCACGATCAACCGCTCGGGCAGGCCCGTCTTCGGCGCCTTGTCCCCATCGATGAAGAGCAGCCGGGGACGCACGGCGACCTCTTGGACGGCCTTGCGCATGGCCCCCAAGGTGGCCTCGAGGATGTTCTCCCGATCGATGGTGAGCACGTCCGATTCCGCCACGGCCCAAGCCGTGAGGGATCCCTTCAATTCCGTGGCCAGGACGGCCCGCCGCTGGGGACTCAGTTGCTTGCTGTCGCGGGCTCCACGGAGGATGTGACCCCATCGCCGCACCGCGTCCGGGTCCAGCACGGCGCAGGCGGCCACCACAGGCCCGGCCCAGGCTCCCCGCCCGGCCTCGTCCACCCCGCCCCAAGCCACGCCCGGCGGCACGTTCCCGAGATCCCAATCGAGGGGGTTCACACGCATGTCCCCTCCCTAAGTGTGGGAACGAACTCCAACCGCGCCTGAACGTCTGCAACCATACGTCCCAGGTTAGCCTCATCCGCCGCCTGGCGAATTCCGCGGGATACCTCCAAGCCCGGATCAATTGCGGCACCCGGCCAGGACGTTGCGATAACATGACTTCTGATTCCCTCGGCCCCTCCACCGACGTTCCGCCGTGAATCGCGGCCCGTCCCCACCCTCCCCTTTCCCCTTCATAGATCGCCCGCATGAAACCACTTCTCCTTGCACTCCTGGCTGCGTTCACCCTGCAGGCCCAGGAGCCCTCCCTTCCCGCGTCCACGAAACAGAAAGTGGCTTCGGCCTGTTTTGAAGTCGTCATCCGGCGCCAGGATGAAGCGAAGGACCCCGTGACCTACGAGAAGCCCCTGCCTTGGGATCTCGTCCCCTTCAACATCCGGAATGATCCCTACTTCTCGATCGGAACCGCCTTCGCGGTCTCCGCCAACGAACTGATCACGGCCCACCACGTGTTCCAGTCCCTCCATGCTTCCCGGACCTTCCAGACCTGCTATATCCGGGATGCGGACCAGAAGGTGTTCGAAGTCGATCAGATCCTGGCCCTGGACGAACAGCGGGATGTGGTCCGCTTCACCGTGAAGGGCAAGACCTTCGGGAACTGGCTGGATCTCCGTTCCAATTTCGTGCTGAACGAACCCGTCTTCACCGTGGGCAATGCCTATGGGGAAGGCCTCATCATCCGGCCCGGCGAGGTCATCGGCACCTTCCCCGAGCCCCTGGACGGAGCCTGGAACCTCCTGAAGAGCAGCGCGGGCGTGAATCCGGGAAATTCAGGCGGCCCGCTCGTGGATCCCACGGGGAAAGTGGTCGGCATCGTCCTCCAGAAGAAGGACAACCTCTGCTACTCCCTTCCCGCCGCCGAGCTGAAGGCGATGAAGCCCTCCACCGCGCGGTTCTTCAACAAAGTCACCTATTCCTTCGCGCTGGTGCCCGATAAGACCGATGCCTTGAAGCGGGCGTTCGACATCCCCCTTCCCCTCCCGTACCCCGTCTTGCGCGAGCGGATCAACGAGAACCACAACGGGATCTACCGCAAATCCATGGACAGCCTCTTCACCAAGATCGGGAGCGATCTGTTCCCCGGCGGCGAATCCAGCGACGAGGCGATCCAGAGCATCCCCACCAGCAACGACGCCGAACTGATCTTCCGCGACAACACCACCAAGAAGTGGGCCTTGTCTGGCCTCGAGTACAAATCGGCGGACCTGGGCAAGAACGGAGCCCTGCGGTACGCCAACGCCAATGGCGTTTACTTCTTCCGCATCCGCAGGCCCGATGACGTCGCCGCCATCGACCTCGTGCGGAACCCCAAGCTGATGATGGATCTGATCCTCAAGGGTGCGCCCGTCTCCCGCACCGTGGGGGGCCAGGAGATCCGGATCCTCTCCTTCGGTGAGCCCTACCTCAAGGAATCCCATCAGGACAGGTTCGCCCGCCCCTGGTCCAAATCGATCTGGTACACCCCCTACGACGACGGGCTCGTCCTCAGCTACACGGCCTTGGTCCCCTCGGGCGCGGTGGTCGCGTTGAAGTTCCTCAACTCGGCCCAGCTCACGGAATGGGAGTACGACCTCCCGAAGGTGCTCGACTACACCTACCTCCCCTTCAACGCGCGCTTCAAGGACTGGAAGGAATACTTCAAGCATCCGGAACTTCTGCCTCAGGCCTTCCGGGCCATCAAGTTCGAGTTCCAGGAGGGGCGGTCCCTCCAGCTGGAAGCCCTCTGGGCGAAGGTGAACCTCGACGCCAAGGCCATGGAACTCGCGCCCAACGCCTACCTCGGCCTCTGCATGGGGTTCTCCCGCAAGGGGAAGGACATCGCCTGGGACCTTCGCCGGATCTCCTTCGATGAAGACGAGGAGGACAACTACTTCGTCCTGCTCAAGCACCTCCATCCCACGGCTTCCATGAACGATTCCAGCCAGAAGGCCTGGAAGGAAGTCGCCAAACAGAAGCATCCCTACACCCAGCGCCCCTTCGAGGAGGATGGCCACAGCCGCATCGCGGGCCTGCATCCCGCCCACCTCAAAGCCGGCGCCAACAGCCTGGATAGCCAGGAACTCATCACCATCTACCTGGCCCGATCGGGCAAGGTGCCCGAGGGTGAGATGGCTGACCGCCTCAAGCGCATCATGGGTTCCATCGCGCTTTCGACGCCCGCGCCCGAAGCCATGGGCCCTGTGATCCAGCCCGCCATTCCCACCGCGGCCGGCAACGCGCCCTGAACCTGGGAGGGGGAGTGGGGCCGAAGGCTCCACTCCCCTTCAGCACTGCAGTGAGAACCAGGCGATGAGCCAGGTGTCCATGACGCCGCGGAAGTGGCTCTTGTGTGGGCCTGGGTGGTAGATGGCCCGGATGGGGATGTGGGCCCAATGCAGGTTCCAGTCCGCCGCCTTCATGGCCATTTCCATTTCGATGGCGAAGCCTTCGGAACGGAGGTCCAGCTTGTCCACGATCCGCTTTTGGATCATGCGGAAGCCGCTCTGGCTATCCTCCCACTTCACGCCCGCGATGCGGCCCAGGGTCCAACTGCCCAGGGCGTTGGTGCGCCAGCGTTTGGGGGGGATGCGGTGGCGATCCTGGAAACGGCTGCCGATGAGGAACTCGCCCTCGGGATGCGCGGCGAGGTAATCCAAGAACTTCTGGAAATCCTGGGGATCATGCTGGCCGTCCCCATCGATGAAGAGGTACCAGTCGAAGTCGTCAGAGGCCACGTGGCGGATGCCGGCCCGGAGCACCTGCCCCTTCCCGCCGCCCTGTCCCGGCTCGAGGCGCAGCACCTCAGCCCCTTCAGCCCGCGCGATCCCACCGGTGCCATCCACGGAGGCATCGTCCACCACGAGGATGCGGTGGAGGCCGTAGGCCTTGAGGCCACGGACCACGGCGCCGATGTGGGCGGATTCATCGTGGGCCGCGATGATGGCGATGACCCTCATGCCCCACCTCGGGAAATGGAACCTCCGGGAACGGTGCGCGACCGCGGGGTGGGAGCGCTCACTTGGCCTTCGCCGTCACGGGCGGGAGGGGCGGCAGCGGCTGACCCGTCCAGGCCTGGAAGGCGGCCTTCTGGGCATCGCTCGCCAGGGGGTTGGACACGATGCGGAGGCTGCGGCGGGGATCCTCCACCACCTTCAGCTTCACCGATTGCACCCGTCCGCGATCCACGAAGGTCACTTCGGCGCGCCCCCCCACACCCGCATCCGCGAAGCGCTTCCGCACCTCGGTGGCGCTGGTGGTGCGCCAGCCGTTCACGGCCAGGATCTCATGGCCGAAGCTGATGCCCGCGTCGGCCGCCGGCGTGCCCGGAAGGACGTTCCAGACCACGGGAGGCTCCGGCGCGCCCGGTGCCGCTGGAGCGAAGAGAAGACCCGTGAAAGCCTTGGCCCGCGCCACGGCGTCGGCGTCCTTCTGGTCCTCCGGAGAGAGCTGTTCCCAGGGGGCCTTGAGCTCCAGCTTCAATCCGAAGGCCTGCTCCACGAGCTTGGGCTCCAGCGGCGCCCGGCCGCGGATGAAGGCATCCCAGAAAGGCTTCGGATCCTGGCCTGATAGCGCCTTGAAGGCGGCCTGCACGTCCGCATCCGTGACGCCCCGGGTGCCCCGCGTCTTCCACAGGTGCGCGAAGAGATCGTCCAGCCCCTTGGCTCCGCCCGTGGCGCTGCGGATCGTGGCGTCCATAAGCCAGCCCACGACCTCGCCCTTGTCGTAGTACCCCACGGTGCTGTTGGGGGTGAACTCGTGGGGCTTGTACTGGCGGATCCAGCTATCGAAGCTGCTCTCCTCCAGGGATTGCTCGCCCCAGCCAGGCCGCTGGATCTGGTTCGTCCACTCCGTGGCGAGGGCCTTGGATTCATGGCTCCAGGGCACCACGCCAGCCCGCAGCACCAAGGTGTGCTCCATGTAGCTGGTGAAGCCCTCGTGGAACCAGAGGAGGCGCGAGTAGTTCTCCTGGCCGTACTCGAAGGGGCCCAGCACGGGATCGTGCATGCCCTTCACGTTCCACACGTGGAAGAACTCGTGGGCCACGAGGTTGAAAAGCCCGTAGTAGCCGTCCGCCTTCTCGAAACGGAAGGGGTCGCTGAGCAGGCTGGTGCTGGTCTTGTGCTCCAAGCCTCCGCCCGTCTTGGGGGAGAAGTTGAGGAAGAAGACGTAGCGCTTGAAGGGGAAACCGCCGAAGAGCTTGCCTGCCTCGGCCACGATGGCCTGGGTGGCCTGCACGATGCGGGCTTCGTCGCCGTTGTGGGAACCGGTGAGCGCCATCTCGAACCGCGCGCCCCCCTGATCAAAGGTGTGGAGGCGGAAGGCGCCCACCTCGAAGGGGCTGTCCACCAGCTCATCGAAATCCGAAGCCAGGAAGGCGCCATCCGAGGCCTCCAGCCCCGTGGCCACGGACCACCCTTTGGGGAATCCTTCGAAACGGAGGCGCCAGGGCCGGCCCTTGTGCCCCTCCGGCACCATGAACGTGGCCGCGGGAATCACCTGGGCGTGGGTGGCATCAATGTGATTCGTGCGGACGGTGAGTTCATTGCCGTACACCCGGTAGCGGATCACCAGCCCGTCCTTGGAGGCCGGGATGGGCCATCGCTGCTTGTCCAGCTTCTGGAGCAGGGGTTCTTCCGCTTTGCCCCGCACCAGCCGGACCCGGTCCACCAGGCGGGCATAGTCCCGGATCAGGTAGGAGCCGGGCGTCCAGGCGGGCAATTCGATGGAGCCCGCCTTCGCCGTTGCCTGGGGCGGAAGACGCAGTTCGACTTCCAGCTGATGCTGGGCCAGATCCAAGGGCCGGATCACGGCCTCGATGGCGGGGACTGGCTTGTTCGTCTGGGCCATGGCGAGCCCTCCCAGGAGCGATGCTAGAACGAGGCAGAGCGTCTTGCGCAAGACCGCTTCTCCATTGCAGATGGTGATCTGGCTCAGCCCTGGAGGCCCCGCAGCCAGCGGCGCACGGCCCAACGGAGCTCCGCATCATCGATCACGTACTCGGGATGGCGGATGCGCTCTTCCATTAAGGCGCCGAAGATGCCCGTGAAGATCATCATCTCCTTGCGGGCCTGCTCGAAATCGATGCCGTAGGCCTGATGGACGAAGCGGCCCACGGGGGCGATGGTGCGCTCCACGAGGGGCATGAGGTCCCGGAACCCGCTGTCGGGGCTGGGCACGGCGATGGAGCGCAGCACAAAGCCCGTGAACTCGGGCGTTTCCATGAGGAGGTCCACGTAGCCACGGGCGATGCGGAAGGCCGCCTCCTCGATGGCTTCGGGGCCCTTCACCTCTTCGGCCAGGACGCGGGCCACCACGGCCTCCATCCGGTGCTCCAACACGGAATGGGCCACCAGGCAGAGCTGGCGGAAGAGGCCCTCCTTGCTACCGAAGTGATAGTAAAGCGTGGGTTTGGAGACCCCGGCTTCCTCGGCCACCTCGCGCACCTGCACGCCGTCATAGCCCCGGGAGGCGAAGTGCGTGAGGGCCACCAGCAGCAGCGTGGCCTTGAGGTCGCCCCCCTTGGCCAGGCGATCCAGCGCCTCGCGGAACCCCATCCCCTCATGGACCCACAGGGCCTCCGGGCTGAAGACGGGGGTCATTTCATGGGGATTGTGGGGGCTGTAACTGGCCATTCGGGGACTCGCAGGGGTGACGTAACACCCATGTTACCGGGATTCAGCCCCATTCCAGGCCCTTAGTGGACGGCGGACCTCCAGGCCAGCCCCGCCACCACCTCCGCCTCCCGGTCCAACCACCACGCCATGCGGGCGTCCGCCTCCGGGAACCGCTCCTGGGCGAGGCGAAGGTAGGTGAGGGCATGCCCGGCTTCACAGCGTTCCAGCTCCACCAGGAAGGCCAGCCATTGGGGATCGCCCAGCTCGGGATGGGCCTGGGCGGACTGCTCGATGAGCCAGAGCCGCTCGCAGCTGCGGGCCTCGATGAGGCTGCCGATGAGGAGGCGATCCAGCAGCGGATCCGCGCCCCGGTCCTTGTCCTTGACGGCCAGCAGCCCCTGGGCGTGCCGGTTCCCCCGATCCGGGCGGAGCCTCCAGCCGAAGGCATCCAGGGCTTCCAGCACCTTCCGGAAGTGCTGGGCCTCCTCCTCCGCCAATCGGCTGAGGAGGATGGCGGGTCGGTTGTCGTCTGAAAACGCGTGCACCAGGGAGAGGGCTGTGAGGGTGGCCTTCTTTTCGTTGTGGGCGTGATCCGAGAGCAGGCCTTCGGGATCCCGCAGGGCGGACTCGGCCCACTCACGAGGCGTCCAGGCCCGGAGTGGAAGGGGTGGCTTGAAGCTCACAGGGCCCCCAGCTTGAGGAAGAGTTCCCGCCATTCGGGGGGCAGGGCCTCCGCGTCCGCGGCGATGGTCGCCGCGTCACCCCGCACGAAAGGGCCTGTGCGGCCCGCTTCGCCCCGGGCGGCCACGTTCCGGAGGGTGGCCTCCGCCAGGGGCACGAGCCCCCGCCCAGGCAGCGCCACGCCGCGTTCGGCCAGAAGGGTTTGGGCCCCCAACCAGAGGGTGGCGGCGTGGCCCGAGGTAAGGACGGCGCAGGCGTGATAGAGCGCCCTCAGTCCGGGGTCCAGCGCGAAGGGGAGGAACCCCAATTCCATGAAAGCCGCCGACAACCAGGCCGGCACCTCGCCATCCAAGGCCAGGGGGGTGCCTTCCCAGTTCTCCACGATTCCGTTGAAGCTCGTGAGGGGGTGCAAACCCGGCACCTCGGGCAGGTGCAAACTGCCGCTGAGGTGAGCGCACCGGCCCGGGAAGGCCTGGGCCAGCTCCGCCACCGCCCGGTCCGGCACCGCCAGCAGGACGAAGCCCTCGGGCCGTGCGTCGTGGGGCAGGAGCGCCACCTGCCCGCCCCAGGCGGCGGCCAGGGCCCGTCCGGCCCTGCCACGACCGAGGATGGAGAATGGATGGTTCACGGTTCCAGCATGGGGCAAGCGGGCTTGAGTCTAAAGTATCGGAATGGAATGGGCCCTTCCCCCCGCGGTGTCCTGGCCGCGCTTTCTCCGCCTTCTCCGGAAGACGGATCCTCCCCGTGGCTGGCTGGAGGAGGCCGCCGCCGTGCCCGAGCTCCGGAAGCGCCCCCTGCTGCTGCGGTGGATCGCCCAGCATCCCCGGGCCTCGGCCCACCTACGGGCCTCCCTCATGGGGCGGCTCCCCTGGCGCGCCTTGGCGGCCATCGCCCAGGATCCCGCCGCCCACCCCCAAGCCCGGACCTTGGCCGTGGAGAAACTCCAAACCCTATGGCAAGGCTTGACCCTGGGAGAGCGGCGCAGCCTGGCGCCCCTCGCCCCACGGCAGCTGTGGCCCCTGATCTGGCGCATCCGCGATGAAGGGGTGCTCCTGGCCTTCCTCGGCCACCCCGGCCTTTCCTTGGATCACCTGCTCGGCCTCGTGCAGCCTCCCCTCCATCCCGTTCACTTCGAGGCCCTGGCCGCCTCCCGGTGGCTGGACGTGGAGCCCCTGTCCATGCAGGTCCTGATCACCCTGGATGCCGCCTTGGCGAACGGCCTGGAGGGCGTCGCCCTGGGCCATGGTGCTCCCTGGATCAAGGCGTTGCCTCCCGAATCCCGGCTGCTGGCGGCGAGCCGCCTCGTGCATCCTCCGCTCCGCAGAGCGTGCAGGACTTGGGCCGTGCCATCGGCGCCCGAAGAATACTAGCGATGAGATCCCCGCAAGGCCCCGCCCCCGAGTCTCGGCTTCAAGCCGAGATGGAGGCGTTGCGGGACACCCTGGAGCGGCTCGCCTCCGGCACCCCCCTCAACTCCTTCCTGGGGAGGCTCTGCCTCTCCCTTGAGGGCCTCCTGGAGGAGGGGCGTTGTTCGGTGCTCCAGGTCGATGCGGAGGGGAAGCGGATCCAGCACGGCGCGGGCCCGAGCCTCGACCCCAAGTACATGGCGATGATCGATGGGGCTCCCATCGGCCCCAAAGCGGGCTCCTGCGGCACGGCCATGCACCGGCGGCAACCCGTGGTCGTGGAGGACATCGCCCGGGATCCCCTTTGGGAGGACTACCGGGACGCCGCCCTCCCCTTTGGCCTGAAGGCCTGCGCCTCCATCCCCATCCTGGATCCCGCGGGCCATCCCTTGGGCGCCTTCGCTATCTACCACCTGGAACCGGGCCCCTTCTCCGCGGGGGATCTGGCCCTCCTCCAACGCTTCACCGACATCGCCTCCCTCGCCATCCGCATCGATCAGCGGGATGAACGGCTGCGGACCGAGGAGATGCGGCACCGGGCCCTCGTCGAACATTCGGGCGATGGGATCTTTTACTTCGACTCGGAATCCGGCGTCATCCTCGAAGCCAATCCGGCCCTCCACGCCTACCTGGGTTACGCCCCCGGCGAGCTGACCGGGCGGAACCTCCTCGACATCGTGGGTCACGATCCCGCCAGCGTGAAGGCCAACATTCAGGCCACCCTGACCAAGGGTTCCCACTCCCTCGGCGAACGCAACTACCGGCGTAAAGATGGCACCCTCCTGCCCGTGGAAGTTTCCGCCGCGGCGCTGGACCTGGGCTCCCACATCGTCTTTTCGGTGATCGCCCGGGATGTGCGGGAACGGAACCTGGCCCAGGAAGCGCTCCGGGTGAGCGAGGCCCGATTGAAGGAAGCCCATCGTCTGGGACGCCTCGGTCATTGGAGCTTCAACCTCGCTTCAGGCCAGATCACCTGGTCCGAAACCATCTACGAGATCTTCGACCGGGACCCCGCGCTGGGGCCCCCCTCCTACGCCGACTACCTCGCCATGCTCCACCCGGAGGATCGGGCCGATCACGAATCCCGGGTGGCCCTGGCCATGGCTGGCACAGGCAACCCCAGCTTCGACCTGCGCACCCTCACCCGCGATGGCCAAGTCCGATGGCACCGGGGGCAGATCCACCCCGTGTGGGTCGATGGCAAGGTCGCTGGCCTCTATGGCGTGGCCCAGGACATCTCTGACCAGAAGGAGGCCGAGGTCCGGTTGCAGCGGGTCGCCCAGAATCTCAAGGCCATCATGGATCAGGCCTCCGATGGCATCTTCGTCGCCGACCCCACCACCCGTTACATCGATGCCAACCGCCGCGCCTTGGAGATGGTCGGGTATGAACTCGACGAGCTCACCCAGTTGCACATCCGGGATCTCGTCCCACCCGAAGAGCGGGATCAGATTCCCCAGCGGATCCAAAACTTGGAGGCCGGACGCCCCTACCTCGTGGAGCGCACCCTGGTCCGGAAGGATGGCAGCCGGTTCTGTGCCGAGATCAGCGCCCGTCGCTTGGACGATGGCCGGTTCCTCTCCATTTGCCGGGATGTCACCGAGCGCCGGAACGCGGAATCCCGAATCCGGCAAGCGGCCCACGACCTGGAGGAGGCCCAGGCCCTAGGCCGCATCGGCAGCTGGACGCTGGACCTGCCCTCCGGCGAGGTCCGCTGGTCCCCCACCATGTACCAGATCCTCAGCCGCGCCCCGGAGCTGGGCCCGCTCAATCCGGAGCAGGGGGAGGCCTTCTTCGACCCGGATGGAACCCTGGGATTCAAGGCCAGCCTCGATCGGTTGATCAAGGAGGGGGGAGGGGAGGATCTCAACGTCTCGGTGAATATTCCCGGTCAGGGGACCCGCATCTTCCGCAGCACCATCCGCGCCATGCGGGAAGGTGACCAGGTGACCAGCCTCAAGGGAGTGCTCCAGGACATCACCGAGCAGGAGGAAGCCCAACGCCGCCAAGCCCGCAGCGAGAAGTCCTTCCGTCACCTCTTCGATCTGAACCCCGCTCCCATGGTGCTCAGCCGCCCCTCGGACGGCACCATCCTGCTGGCCAACGAGGCGGCCTACCGCCTGTTCCAGCTCACGCCCGAGCAGGTGGAACACAAGCGCACCGTGGATTTCTTCGCGCATCCGGAGGATCGCCAGCGCCTCCTTGCAGAGTTAGGTGAGAAAGGATTCGCCCGGGATTTCAACCTGGAGATGGTGGTGCGCGGCGAGCGCCGCCAGATCCTGCTCTCCGCCGCCATCCCCGATTACCTCGGGGAAAAGGCCATCCTCGTGGCCCTCACCGACATCACCGACCGCGCCCGGGAGGAGGAGGCCCAGCGCCAAACCCAGAAGCTCGAGAGCCTGGGCCTGCTCGCCGGGGGCATCGCCCACGACTTCAACAACCTCCTCACGTCCCTCCTGGGCAACCTCGGGCTGGCCCAACTGCACCTGCCGGAGAACAGCAGCTGCGCGTCCTATCTGTCCGACATGGAAATCGTGATCCAGCGGGCGGCGGATCTGGCCCGCCAGATGCTGGCTTACAGCGGGCGCGGTCGCTTCCGCCAGGAGCCCGTGGACGTCAACCACCTGGTGCGGGAGATGACCCACCTCCTCTCCGTGGGCATCCCCAAGCGCATCCAACTGAACCTGGATCTGGATTCCGGTTTGCCGCGCGTGCAAGGCGACCCCGTGCAGCTCCAACAGGTGGTCATGAACCTGGTGACCAACGCCGCCGAGGCCATCGGCGATCAGAACGGATCCATCCGCATCCGCACCGAAATCCGCCACCTGGATGCCCAGGCCCGCTCCCATTTCGCCGTGGGCAAGGATCTGCCGGATGGGGCCTACCTCTGCATGGAGGTGGAAGACTCCGGGGCCGGCATGCCCCCCGAAGTGCTGGCCCGCATCTTCGATCCCTTCTTCACCACCAAATCCGCGGGACGGGGGCTCGGCATGTCCGCGCTCCTGGGCATCCTCAATGGCCACAAGGCCGGCCTCTCCATCGAAACCGCCCTCCACCAGGGCACGCTGTTCCGCGTCTGGTTCAGCCCCTTGAAGGAAGACGAAGGGCGGGCCGAGGCTCCGGCTCCCCTTCCCCCGACCGCCACCTATCGAGGCCGGGTGCTGGTGGTCGATGACGAGGAATCCGTGCGGGCCAGCGCCGGGGCCCTCCTCCACCATTTCGGCTTCGAAGTGGAGGAGGCCCAGGATGGCAGGGTGGCCGTGGATCGCCTCGCGGAGCTGGATGGGGCCTGCGACTTGATCCTGCTCGACCTCACGATGCCCCGCATGGATGGCCGCGAAGCCCTCGGCCACATCCGGGCCCGATGGCCCCGGATCCCCGTCATCCTCTCCAGCGGCTATTCGGAACAGGCCGGGAATCTCGATCTCGGCGGCCCGGGCGCCTACCTACCCAAGCCCTACCGCGTGGCGGAGCTGAAGGAAGCCCTCGCGAAGGCGATGGGGCGCAGAAGCTAGGAGCGTGTCCAAGTAATCGGCGGGAGCCGCGTTGAAACCAAAGGGGCCTCAGCCGAGGAGGCGCGCGCGGCGCGATGCGGTGTCATCGTGCAAGCGCGCCGACGACGGATCAGACCCCTTTGGTTTCAACCCTTCGGGCTGGGGCGGCGGCCGTCGCGCCCCAGCGTAGGCCTCCCTCAGTGGTGCGCCCACACCACCTTCGGTCGGCCACCTTGGGGCGCTCGGCCGCCACCTCAGCGCGGCCCGCCGATTACTTGGACACGCTCCTAGGGCCTGTTCACGCGCCCACGGGAACCTTCACCCGCCGCACCACCTCGGCCACGGCCCGTTCGATGCCCACGTAGATCTCCGAGAGGCGGGCCCCGTCGAACATGTAAGCCGGGGTGGTGACGAGGTTCTGGGCCTCATCCACGGCGATCTCCCGGGGGGAGTCATGCCGCTCGTGGGTGCTGCCCAGGGCTTCGATAGCTCCGGCGCAGCCCGCGTCATTGCCGATGGTCAGCCGGCCCTTGCGACCCAGGGCGGCCAGGGTCAAGGCCAGGAGGGCCGGGGAGATGCAGATGGCCCCCACGGGCTTGCCCGCGTCGAGGAAGCCCTTGAGAAACGCGACCACCTCGGGCCTCACCTCGGCCTTGGCTCCCTGGAAGGCGAAACCACAGAGGTTCTTCGCCACCCCGTACCCGCCGGGGATCACGATGGCGTCGAAGTCCCCCGCCCTCGCCTTCGCCAGATCCAGCACCTCCCCACGGGCGATGCGCCCGGACTCGCGCATCATGTTCCGCCGCGCCCCGGATTCTTCCCGCCCCGTGAGGTGGTCCACCACGTGGTGCTGATCCGCGTTGGGTGCCACGCACTGGACCTTGGCCCCGTGTTGATCCAGGGCCAGCAAGGTGAGCACGGCCTCGCGGATTTCGGAGCCATCGAGGTGTCCGCTGCCAGCGAGGAGAACGGCGACGCGAGGGTGGGCGGCCATGGGAACCTCCGGGAAACGTGGACCCCCATGATGGGTCCGCGGCCCGTGCTTGTCATGGGGTGAGCCCACCCTCTCCTCCGCGATGCGATAGTGGATCCCATGCGTCTCCAGCCCGGCCAACCCAACGCCCTCACCCGCCGACGGGCGCAGCTGCACCAGGCGGGCACGCCGATCCTGGATCTCACCCTCAGCAATCCCACCCGGGCGGGATTCGACTACCCGGTGGAGGCCATCCGTTCGGCCCTATCCGACCCCGCGGTGATCACCTATCAACCCGAGTCCCTGGGTCCCCGCGGCGCCCGGGAGGCGGTGGGCGCCCTGCACGGGGTGGACCCCGGCACCGTGATCCTGAGCGCCTCCACCAGCGAAGCCTATGGCTGGCTCTTCAAGCTCCTGACGGAACCCGGAGACGAGGTCCTGGTGCCAAGCCCCAGCTATCCCCTCTTCGACCACCTCGCCGCGCTCGAAGGCGTGACCACCCGCGCCATCCCCTCCTTCCTCACGGATCGGTGGCACCTGGACCTGGGCGCCCTGGAAGCCGCCGTGACACCCCGCACCCGCGCCGTCATCGTGGTGAGCCCCAACAATCCCACGGGGGCGTGTCTCGATCGCTCCGAGTGGGCGGCGCTCACCGAAACCTGCGCCCGCCTCCGCCTCGCCCTCATCGTGGATGAGGTGTTCGCCGACCACCTGTTGGAGCCCGGCCCCGACGCCTTGCGTTCCTCCCTGGCCCTGCCGGAGCCTCCCTGCGAAACCTACGTGCTCTCGGGCCTCTCCAAGGTGGCCCTCCTGCCCCAGCTCAAGGTGGGGTGGACCCTCCTGCGGGGGCCCAACGTACCGGAGCGCCGGGAGGCCCTGGAATTCATCGCCGACCAATACCTCAGCGTCAGCGCCCCCGCCGCCCTGGCCCTGCCCACCCTTTTGGAATTGGCTCCGTTGATCCGGGAGCCGGCCCTCGCCCGCCTCCGATCGAACTTGGCCGAATTGGACCGGCGACTGGCGGACCACCCCCACCTCTCCCGCCTTCCGGTGGAGGGCGGCTGGTCCGTGCTGCTGCGCCTGCCAGCCATCGAGGAGGACGAGGCCGTGGCCCTGCGCCTGCTCGAAGCCGGCGTAGCGGTGCACCCCGGCCATTTCTTCGATCTCCCCTCCCGAGGCTTCCTGGTGCTGAGCCTGCTGACGCCCCCGGAAACCTGGCGCGAAGGATTGACGCGAGCCTTGCCCCTCCTTGGGTCATAATCCCCCCAACATGGCTTCCAACTGCCCCTCCTGCGCAGCCCCCCTCGCCTTCCGGCCCGGCACCATGGTGTCCGTCTGCAAGGCCTGCGGCTCCATTTGCGCCCGCACGGATCGCGATCCCCAACTCATCGGGAAGGTGGCCGCGCTCCTCGACACGGGCTCCCCCCTCTCCGTGGGCGCCACGGGCCGCTTCGCGGGACGGGCCTTCACCGTGGCCGGCCGCATCCAGATGGCCCATCCCCTCGGGGGCGTGTGGGACGAGTGGTACCTGGCCCTCGAGGATGGCCGCTGGGGCTGGCTGGCCGAAGCCCAGGGCCGCTTCCTCCTCACCTTCCCCACCCCCACCAAGGCGGCCATCCCCCCCTATGAGGCCCTGCGCCCCGGGCAGCAGGTGGACCTGGGCGAGCAGGGCCGCTTCGCCATTCAAGAGGCCAGCGAAGCCCGGGTGGCCGGAGCCGAAGGCGAGATCCCCTGGCGCGTGGCCCTGGAGGAGACCTTCCGCTTCGCGGACCTCGGCGGCCCCAATGGGGCCTTCGCCACCTTGGATTATTCGGAGCAGCCCCCCCTGCTCTACTTGGGCCGGGAGGTGCCCTTCGCCGAATTGCGCCTGCACGGCGCGGACGCCCCGCCCCCCACGGCCACCCGGCGGGATCTGGCCCTGAACTGCCCCAACTGCGCCAGCCCCCTCAAGCTCCGGGCCCCGGATCAGGCCGAGCGCGTGGCCTGCCCCAGCTGCAATGCCCTGCTCGATTGTTCAGCGGGCAAGCTCACCTTCCTGCGCAGCCTCAAGCAGGGGCATCCCGAAATGCGGATCCCGCTGGGCCAGGAGGGCACGCTGCGGGGCCAGAAGGTCGTGTGCGCGGGGCACATGGTGCGTTCGTGCACCGTGGACGGCGTGGAGTATCCCTGGGGCGAGTACCTGCTGCTCACCAAATCCCACGGCATCCTCTGGCTCGTGGAGAGCGAGGGCCACTGGAGCCTCGCCGAGGCCATCAGCGTGGGGGATGCTCCCGCGGGTGGCTCCTACGCGCGCAGCTTCACTTGGAAGGGTGGGTCCTACCGCCGGTTCCAGGATGTCACCGCCCGGGTGCGGGGCGTCTGGGGCGAGTTCACCTGGAAGGTGGAACTGGGAGAGCAATCCGACATCGCCGAATGGGTGTCCGCCCCCACGAGCCTCAGCATGGAAGTCCAGAAACATGCCGGCGGCGGCTCCGAGGTCAACTGGACCCTCAGCACCTACCTGGAACCTGGCGAGGTGCAGGCCGCCTTCGGATTGAAGGATCGGCTCCCCGCGCCCCGGGGCGTGGGTTCCTTCCAACCCAACCCCCACAAGGGCCGCCTGCGGGAGATCGGCACCTGGATGGCCCTCGCCCTCGTGGGGCTGTTGGCGCTGATCACGGTTCAAAGCGTCACCCACAAGAACGCCCTGGTGTGGGGCCAGGAGGTCAACCTCGAGGAGTCCTTCCCCGGGGTGAAACCCGCAGGGGCCACCCCGGGAGCCCGCAAGGCCGTCCGCCCCCCGGTGGTCACCGATCCCGCGGCCCCCGCGCCAGAGGCCCAGGAACCCGTGCTGGTGGTGGGCCCCCTCGACATTAAAGAGGGCCGGAAGAACCTGGCCTTCACCCTCGCCTCGCCTGTGAACAACCAGTGGGTCGGCGTCGAGGGCGCCCTCGTCAACGAGGAGACGGGCCTCGTGGAGGCCTTCGAAGTGGCTTCCAGCTACTACCACGGCGTGGATGACGGCGAGAGCTGGAGCGAAGGCAATCAGCGAGAGACCGTGTACCTCTCCGCCCTGCCCGAAGGCCGGTACATGCTGCGCCTGGCCCTGCAGTGGGATGGGCCCCGTCCCCCGGTGCGCACCGTGTCCATGGAACTGCGCAGCGGCGTCATGCACCTCCCCTACATTGGCCTCGCCTTCGCGGCCATCCTGCTGGGCCCCCTGCTCCTCCTCTTCAAAGTGATGGCCTTCGAGGGCCGCCGCTGGCAGGAGAGCATGTACGGTACTTCTTCTTCGGATTCTTCCGGATCGGATGACTGATGAGAACCCTCTACGCCCTCTTCCTGCTCGGAGGCTTCGGCCTCGCGGGTTCCAACGCCTTCTTCGGTCATGAGTTCTTCGGGTCCAGGCGGCGCATGGAACTGCCCCCCAACGTACGCCAGACCCCCGGCGCCTGGCGCACCTTCCTGCACAACAATGGATTCAGAGGAGGTAAGTGATGAACGGCTACGACCTCATGGGACACGTGAAGACTGCGGTGATCTTCGCCGGCCTCGGCCTCGTGCTCTTCGCCATCATGTGGCTTCTCATCGTGAAGCTCACCCCCTTCTCCATCCGCAAGGAGATCGAGGAGGACCAGAACACGAGCCTGGCCGTGCTCATCGGTTCCGTGTTCCTCAGCATCGCCATCATCCTCGCCGCGGCCATTCATGGCTGAGGTAACACCCGGCCCGAGCGCCGCCTCCCCCGCCGGGCCCCACGCACCAACCCACCTCAAGGCTGCCCCGCTCTTCCTGAGCGTGCTGCTCATCGCCGCGTGCGGGCTCATCTACGAACTCGTGGCGGGCACCCTCAGCAGCTACCTGCTCGGCGACAGCGTGCTGCAGTTCAGTACCGTCATCGGCGTGTACCTTTCCGCCATGGGCCTGGGCAGCTGGCTCAGCAAGTACGTGCACCGCAACCTGGCGCGGCGCTTCGTGGAGATCGAGCTGGCCGTGGCGCTCGTGGGCGGCACGTCGGCGCCCATCCTCTTCCTGGCCTTCGCCCGCACCCACGCCTTCCGCCCCCTGCTCTACGGAGAGGTCATCGCCATCGGCACCCTGGTGGGCCTGGAAATCCCCATCCTCATGCGGATCCTCAAGGACCAAGTGCGTTTCCGGGATCTCGTGGCCCATGTGCTGACCCTGGATTACATCGGCGCCCTCTTCGCCAGCCTGCTCTTCCCCCTGCTCTTCATGCCCAAGCTGGGCCTCGTGCGCACCTCGCTGCTCTTCGGGCTGCTCAACGGCATCGTGGGCATCTGGGGCACCTACCTGCTGCGGCACCAGATCGGCGAAGTCTTCTGGCTCCGGCTGAAGGGCCTCCTGGTGTGTGCCCTGCTGCTCTTCGGCGTGGTGGAGGCCAAGCGGTTCACGCTGGCCGTGGAAGAGGAAGTCTTCGCCGATGAGATCGTCTATGCCAAGGAAAGCCCCTACCAGCGCATCGTGCTCACCCGGGGCCGGGGCAGCTTCCAGCTATTCCTCAACGGCAACCTGCAGTTCTCCTCAGCCGATGAGTACCGCTACCACGAAGCCCTCGTGCATCCGGCCTTCGCGGCGCGGCCCCACGCCGAGCGCGTGCTCGTGTGCGGCGGCGGCGATGGCCTCGCGGTGCGGGAGATCCTCAAGCATCCCGAAGTGAAGGAAGTGGTGCTCGTGGATCTGGATCCGGCCATGACGATCATGGCCCGCACCCAGCCCCTGCTGCGCTCCCTCAACGGGGGATCGTTGGATGATCCGCGGGTGAAGGTGGTCAATGCCGACGCCTTCGTCTGGCTCTCTGAAGAGAAGAGCGAGTCCTTCGACGTGGCCTTCGTGGACTTCCCAGATCCCAACAGCTTCGCCTTGGGGAAGCTCTACACCACACGCTTCTACCGTCTGCTCAAGGGGCGCTTGAAACCCGATGGCATCGTCTCCGTGCAGAGCACGAGCCCCCTCATGGCCCGCCAGAGCTACTGGTGCGTGGCCACCACCATGGAGGCCAGCGGCTTCAAGGTACGGCCCTACCATCTGGCCGTGCCCTCTTTCGGCGTGTGGGGCTACATGCTCGCCAGCCCCGCTGATTTCGAAGTTCCCACCCACACCCTCACGGGTCTTCGCCACCTCACGGATGAGGCCATGGTGGCCATGTTCGCCTTCCCCGCCGACATGAGCCGCGTCCCCTCCGAAGTGAATCGCCTGGACAACCAGGTGCTCGTGCAGGCCTACACGCGAGAGTGGAAGCGATGGAGCTGAGGTGAGGCGTCGCACGTTCCTGGCCACCGCCGCGGCGGCAGCCACGCTGGCCTGTCGCCGCAAACCCGCGTTGGAAGCTGCGCTCGTGGCGCCTGACCTGGCCACGGGCCATCGCCTGCGCCAAGGCGGCCTTCCCGAGCCGGAGCGTTGGGAGGACACCCCCATCCTCATCGTCGGCGGCGGCATCGCCGGGCTCTCCGCGGCCTGGCAATTGGATCGGCTGGGCCTCAAAGAGTTCACGGTCCTCGAATTGGAGTCGGGGGCGGGCGGCACGGCCCGGGGCAGCCGCAACGGCATCAGCCCCTTCCCCCTGGGCGCCCACTACCTGCCCGCCCCGCCCAAGGAACATGCGCCGCTGGTGGACCTGCTGCAGGAGACGGGCGCGGTGGAATCCCTGGGCCCCGATGGTGAGCCCCGCTATGCGGAGCACATGCTGGTGCGGGAACCGGAGGAGAGGATCTTCGCAGGCGGCCAGTGGTGGGAAGGCCTCTATTTCCAGGCCGGGGCGGATCCCGAGGACCTGCGGCAGCTCAAGGTGTTCCAGGCGGAGGTGGATCGCCTCGCCGGCTGGCGCGATGCCAAGGGTCGCCCCGCCTTCGCCCTGCCCCGGGCCCAGGGCAGCGACGCGCCGGAAATCCGCGCCCTGGATCGCATGACCCTGGCCGACTGGTGCAACGACCATGGCCTCACGAGCCCGCGCCTGCGGTGGATGCTCGACTATGGCTGCCGCGACGATTACGGACTCCACATGGATGAGACGTCCGCCTGGGCCGGCCTCTTCTACTTCGCCGCGCGGCAACAAGGGCCCCGGGATCGCAGCCGCCCTCTGCTGGCCTGGCCCCAGGGCAATGGGTTCCTCGTGGAGCACCTCGCACGGAAGGCGGGATCGCGGCTCCGCACAGGACAGGCCGTGAGTTCCCTCCGCTCGACCCCCACGGGGGTGGAGGCGCGGATCTTGGAAGTGGCCACAGGCCGGATGGTGGGGTTGCGCGCACAGCGCGCCATCTTCGCGGGGCCCTTGCACGTGGCGGGCGCCGTCGTCGAGGGATTGAAGGCGGACCGGGCCCCGGCCCTGGCAGCCTTCCAACGGAGCCCCTGGCTCGTGGTGAACCTCACCCTCCGCACGCGACCCAAGGAAGTGGGCTTCCCCATGGCGTGGGACAACGTGCTGCGGGATTCCCGATCCCTCGGTTACGTGGTGGCCACCCATCAACGCGGCCTGGATGCGGGCCCCACGGTGTGGACCTGGTACCACCCCTTCACCGGCGAGGAGAAGGCCGACCGCGCCCGGCTCTTCGCCATGGATGCCCAGGCCTGCGCCGAGATGGCCCTGGCGGATCTGGAGCGCGCCCATCCTGAAGTCCGCCAGCTCGTGGCCCGGGCCGACGTGGCCCGCTGGGGCCACGCCATGGTGCGCCCACGGCCCGGCTTCTGCTGGAGCGAGGAGCTGGTCGCGGCCCGTCACCCCTTCGGCGCCATCCACTTCGCCCACACGGAGCTCAGCGGCCTCGCCCTCTTCGAGGAGGCCTTTGATCATGGGCTGCGGGCGGCCGGGGAAGTGAAGGCCGCGCTGACCTACCGCTCGGGCTCCAGAAGGACGTAGCCCCGCCCACCCTCGTTCCAGGCCTTCGCCTGGAGCTGACCTTCCACATGCTGAGCGGCCCCGGGCGCGGTCCCGCAGCCCTCCAGGGGCCCCGAGAACACATAGAGCGCCCGCCCGTCGCGGAAGGCGTAGTGGGCCACCTTGCGGCCCTGCACGGCGCAGGAGCGCCCGCCCACCATGCCCGCCTCGCTCACGCAGGCTGGTACTGGGGCCGTGAAGCCCACGTGATGGAGGGCCCATAGGCCGCAGGCCTTGTCGGTGCAATCGCGACCGGCGAAATCGAAGCCCTTGATGGTGCGGAAGTTCTTGGATGTGGCCTGGAGGAGATCCGGCAGCGCCGCGGCCGCCACGGGCGGCCCCTGGCGGAGGCCCCGGCCCAGGAACACACCCGCGCCCACGGTGATCAACACCGTCGCGGCCACCAGGAGGGGACGGAAGGAGAAAGTGCGGCCCTGATCCCGCTTGCGGGCTTCGGTCATCAGGCGCTGGCGCAGGTCCATGGGAGCCTTCTCGCCGCGCAGGGCCTCGCGGAGGGCATCGTCGAGCTTGCGGGGTGCGGTCATGCGACGCCTCCCTGGAGGGTCTGTCCATGAAGAGGTTGAGCGATTGTGTGGAGCGTCGGGCAAGCTGGCCTAGGAGGCAACCCGCAGGCGTGGCGGTTCCACGTCAAGGGTTGCCGACAACGGCCAGTGCAGCCCGCCGCCCACACCCGAAGGGCTGGGGCCAGCCGCGCGACCGCCCGCGTTGAGCGGCTCGAAGGATGCACCACATCCCCCTTCGCCGCTCGCCTTGCCGGATCGCGCGGCTGATCCCAGCAATCGCCCAACCTCTTCATGGACCGACCCTCTGAAGCTGAAGCTGAAGCTGGGGTTCCAGCAGGGTCTTCAGGGCCAGCTTGGCCCGGTGCAGGCGGCTCTGGACAGTCCCCAAGGGAAGGCCGAGCACCTGCATGATGTCGTCGTAACTCAGCTCCTGCTGGAAGCGCAGGAGCAGGATCTCCCGAGCGTTCTCGGGCAATTGCGCCAAAGCCCCGGGCAACCCCTCGAGCAGGGCGGGGTCCAAGGCGGGCTCCTCGGGCTCGTCGCCCGGCAGCTCATCCCACTCGCCGCCCTCCAGGGCCACGATGCGGGCCCGGGAGCGGAACTCGGCGGTGATCTCATTGCGCAGGATGGTCAGCAACCAACTCCGGGCGGCGCCGGGATCCCGCAGCTGGTGCAACCGCTCGAAGGCCTTCAAGAAAGCGCGTTGAACCGCATCCTCAGCCACATCCCGTTGCCGGGTCCAGGCCAGGGCGAAGCCATGCAGGGCGTCGAGGTGCCCCTCCACCAGGGCTTCGCAGGTGAGGGTCATGGGCCTCCGGAACTCTGATTCAACCATAGCCCGGGCGGGCCCCCCCATTGGCATCTCCAATGCGCCCACCCGGGTGGTCATGGCCAAACTCCTACTGCTTCTTGGCGTCGGCCTTGGCGTCCTTGCAGGCGGCCTTGTCCTTGCAGCAATCCTTATCCTTGCACTCGGCCTTGGCCTTTTCGCCCTTCGCGGGGGCATCGACGGCGGCCATCATGGCGGCGGAGCCCATCAGCAGGGCGGCGGCGAAAGCAGTGAGCTTCTTCATGGGGATCTCCTTGCGGCTCTTGGCCGGTCACAAGGATGGATGCAGGGGGCGGTGATTTGTTCCACCATGGCTGCATGACCCCCCAGCCCTGGCTGTTCTCGGCCCGAATGGACCTCCTGGCCTTTGGCGGAAGCTTCCTGTTGGCAATGCTTTTCGTGGCGATGGGAGCGGCCACCGGGCGCCTGGGGGACCCCATGCCCCTGGGGGTCTGGTTGGTGCTCGTGGTGGGGGTGGATGTGGCGCACGTGCATGCCACCTGGTTGCGGACCTACCTGGACCCCCGTGAGGTGAAGGCCCACCCCTGGCGCTACCTCCTGGTGCCCGTGGGCGCCTACCTCCTGGGGGTGGGGATGCATCGCTTCGGCGCCCTGCCCTTCTGGCGGGTCCTCGCCTACCTGGCCGTCTTCCACTTCGTCCGCCAACAGGCCGGTTGGGTGGCCCTGTACCAGCGGGAAGAGGCCCGCAGCTCAGAGTGGGACCGCCGCCTGGACCTTGCCGCCATCTACGCGGCCACCCTCTGGCCCCTGGCCTGGTGGCACGCCCACCTGCCCCGCCCCTTCAGCTGGTTCATGGCCGGGGATTTCGCCGGGCGCCTGCCGATGTGGAGCGTGGACCTGCTCTTCCCGCTCTACGCCGGGTTGCTGGCGGCCTACGGGCTCCGGCAGGTCTGGCTGGCGGTGCGGGAGCGCACCTTCCGCGCGGGCAAGACCCTCGTCATCCTCACGACCGCCCTGAGCTGGCACTTGGGCATTGTGACCTTCCAGAGCGACTGGGCTTTCACCGCCTTGAACGTGCTGCCCCACGGCATCCCCTACGCCGTGCTGGTGTGGCATCGCAGCGCCCGGGAAGGCGCCGCCACGGGCCCCGCGGCTGCGCTGATCAAGGCGGGTCCGGCCCTCTTCGCGGCGCTCCTTCTGGGCTTGGCCTTCACCGAGGAATGGCTCTGGGACCTGGGCATCTGGCACGACCATCCGGCCCTATTCGGGGAGGGCTGGACTTTGGGCGCCACGGCGCAGATGTGGCTGGTCCCCCTGCTGGCTCTGCCCCAGGCAGTGCACTACGTGCTGGATGGCTTCATCTGGCGTCGTCCATCCCGGGGTTGAGCTACCAGGTGATCTGGTAAGTGCAGCTCTGCCCGCCCCGGCGACGGCAGGGGGTTCCCAATTCATGGATGACCGTGGGAAAGCTGCCCGGAGTCCGAAAGGCCTGGATCAGGGCGTCCAGAATCCCCAGGTCGAAGGCGCAGCCATAGGGGGTATCGCACACCAACTCCAGGGCCCGTGGGCCCAGGGGCACGCAGGCGTAGTGGCCGATCTGGCCCCCTCGATGGTTCAGCTGATAGGCGATGTCCAGACCTTGGAGGGCTTGCTCCAGGGACTTGATGCCCGGCGGGAATTTCGAGGTATCCGGCACCTGCCGCGCCATGGCCCGAAGGGCTTCCTGCCCGTAGCGGGCCTCGATGACCTTGAACATGTCCAAGTAGGGCTGTTGGGGGTACCACCCCTCGGGGAGGACTTCGGTGACACCGCCCTGGGCCAGGAGGTGCAGCGCTTCCTCCCGGGCCAGACCCGCCTTCGCTAGCCCGGCGATGCAGCCGAGGATGCTCGTGCCCCACACCTCGACGGCTGGAGAAAATGCCCGGTACTCGGACAGGGAAACCTCCCGTTGAGGTCCGCTTCCCTCCAGAATGGAGGTTCGCCCCCTCCTTTTCGGCCGGGCACCAAAGCCTATTAATACGAGCCTCGTGTCCACTCCTCGCACCAATGCTGACAAATCCCCCTTTCTCCAGCGCAAGTTGGGGGACCTGCCCACCCGGCCGGGGGTGTACCTCTACCGCGACAAGGAAGAGAACCTTCTCTACGTGGGCAAGGCCAAGGTGCTCCGGAATCGGGTGAAATCCTACTTCCAGAACAAGCACCATGACGCCAAGACCCGCCGACTCGTGGCCCGCATCTGGGATCTGGAGCTCATCGTCTGCGAATCGGAGCTGGAGGCCCTCGTCCTCGAGAACAACCTCATCAACGCCCACCTCCCGCCCTACAACATCCTGTTGCGGGACGATAAGACCTACCCCTATGTGAAGCTCACACGGGAGCCCTTCCCGAAAGTGTTCGTCACGCGGAAGGTGCGCAAGGACAAGGCCTGGTACTTCGGCCCCTTCTTCCCCGCCTCCACGGCCTACCGCACGGCGGAGCTGGTGCAGCGTTTCTTCCAGCTCCGAGATTGCGACATCGAGATCGATGGCAAGCGCGCCCGGGCCTGCCTCAAGCACCAGCTCCACCTCTGCACGGCGCCCTGCATCGGTGCCGTGAGCCAGGAGGCCTACGCCGAGCAGACCAAGGAGGCGCGGCTCTTCCTCGAGGGCAAGCGCGACGAACTGAAGGCGCGCCTGGAGGCCGCCATGTGGAAGGCTGCGGAAGCCGCCGCCTTCGAGCAGGCCGCCCAGCACCGGGACGCGCTGCAGCAGCTGGATCAATGGTTCAGCAAGCAGAAGGCCGCCAGCGCGGATCAAGAAGATACGGACGTCTACGGCGCTGCGGTGCTGGATGGCCGAGCCTGCGTGCACCGCCTCATGATGCGCGAGGGCAAGATCATGGGCCGCAACGAGTACCTCTTCGAGGAAGTGGAGATCGTGGACGGCCCCTTCCTCAGCCAGGTGCTGCAGCGCGTCTACGGGCAGGAGGCCGTTCCCGGCCGCATCATCCTGGAAGCGGATCCCGAGGATCCCGAGTTGCTGCGCGAGTGGATGGGGGGCATGCGGGGTTCCAAACCCACACTCCTCGTGCCCAAGCAGGGGCAGAAATTCGATCTGCTCGCCATGGCCCAGGAGAACGCCCGCCTCGCCTTGGAGCGGAAATTCGAGCCTCAACGCCTCAACGAAGCGGTGCTCGAGGGGCTGCAAGCCTTCCTGGGCCTCGTGCGCCTGCCCCGCCGCATCGAGTGCTTCGACATCAGCCATGGCCAGGGCCGGGAAGTGGTGGCCTCCATGGTGAGCTTCAAGGAGGGCGTGCCCGATAAGCAGGGCTACCGGCGCTTCAAAATGTCCGTGCAGCAGAACGATGATTTCTTCAACATGCGGGAGGCCGTGTTCCGGCGCTACAAACGCATCCAGGAAGAAGGCGGCGACTTCCCGGACCTCGTGCTCATCGACGGCGGCCTGGGCCAGCTCCACGCGGCGGAGGACGCGCTGCGCGAACTGGGCCTGGAGAACCTGGAACGCGCCAGCCTCGCCAAGAAGGAGGAACTCGTCTTCCGCCCCAATGCCTCCGAGCCGTTGCGCATCCCCAAGAGCAGCCCCGTATTGCAACTGCTCCAGCGCATCCGCGACGAGGCCCACCGCTTCGCCATCACCTATCACCGGAAGCTGCGCGCAGCCCGGACCCTCCAAACGGAACTCACCGCCATCCCCGGCGTGGGCGAGGCCACCGCCAAGAAACTGCTCCAGGCCTTCGGCTCAGCCCTGAAAGTGCGCATCGCCACGGAAACGGCGCTCGTCCAAGTGGTGGGCAAGAGCGCGGCGGCGAAGGTGATGGCGTGGCAGCAGGGACCCCTGGGGGAAAAGGCGGACGCCGAATAGAATCCTGTTTCTGCGTTTTCCCGTGCAGTCCTACCGCTGCCCCGATTCGATCTGGGCCAGCTCCTGGCGGGCGGCGGCGCTGCCTGCGGCGGCGGCTTTGCGGTACCACTCCAGGCCCCGATCGTGGTCCTTGGGGACGTTCAGCCCGTAGTAGTACCAAAGGGCGAGGGTGCGCATGGCGTGGACGTTGCCGCCTTCGGCCTCCTTCACCAAGGCGCGCACTTCGGGGCTCATGGATTCGAGGGCGGCCGGTGGGCTGGGCAAGGCCACCACTTCCTGGGTGGTTTCCGGTGCCCGGGCGCTCCAGACCCAGACACCCGCGGCGATCCCCGCGGCCACCACGCCGCCGATCACCCAGGGCAGCCAGGGGCGGCGGGTGGCGGGGGGGGTTCCGGGCAGGTCCAGACCCGCGGCCGGCGCCTCCATGCGCACGGTGCCGAAGGGATCCTGCGGCAATCCCGTCTTCAACGACACGGTGGCCAGGGGATCCAGATTGGGGTCGATGGGGGTCGGAGCGTCCTGCATGGAACCTCGGTGTCCCAAGGCTAAGCCTGGGAGGGGGCCGTGGAAAGGGTCATTCCCCGGCTCCTTCGGAGGCTTGGGCCCAATCATTAAGTCCTGGCACGAAAAGGAAGTACATGATCGGCGTCAGGGCCATGAAGGTCAGCACGTGGTGGAAGGCGTTCCGGCCCACCAACATCCAGTAGATCAGGCCATACAGGCAGGAGAGTTCGAAGATGGCCGCGTCCAAGAGGATTTCCCGGAAAGCCACCCGGGGCCGCTCGGCCTCGCTCAGGTTGCGGAATCCGGCCAAGACGCGATTGGTGCGCCAGGTGACCAGGCCACCGGCCAGTAGGCTCAATCCCATGAAGACATAGGCCGTGATCCGGAGGGGGCCCACCGGCGACAGGGTGCCGGCCCGAACGGCGCCGCCGCCGATCATGGCCATGAGGATCAGGGGCCAGGCCAGGCAGAGCACGAGACCCAGGACCCGGGCCCGCGTCACCGCCTTCCGCAGGGCGGTCTCCGAAGCGCTGGAGGGTTCCATCACGCGGCCTTGACCCGGATCTCGCCGAAGACGCCCACCTGGGAAAGGTTGATCTTCCCGAGGCGCACCAGTTCCAGCAGAGCCAGGAAGGTGAGCACCACGTCCTCCCGGTTGATGACCTGGGCCAGGAGCGCGTCAAAGGGGTGCCAGTCCTGATCCCTCAGGGTGGCCAGCAGTTCGTTGATGCGTTGCTCGATGGTCTTGGGCTGGGTGCGGACTTCCACGGGGGGCGGCGGCAGCAGGCGCTTCAGGGCGTCCCGGTAAGCGCCCAGCAGATCGAAGAGGGTGGCGCGGATGGGCTCGTCCTCCACCCGCGCGTGCTCGGTGATGTCCAGGCCGCGGACGTAGGCCACCTTGGCCTGCTCCTGCTCGCAGGCGGCCAGCTTCTGGGCGGCTTCCTTCACGGATTGGTAATCCAGCAGCTTCTGGATCAGTTCCTCACGGGGATCTTCAATGCCCTCATCCGCGGGGGGCCGGGGCAGCATGAGGCGGCTCTTGATCTGCAGCAGGTGCGCGGCCATGGCCACGAACTCCGCCGCGATCTCCAGGTTCAATTCCTCCATCAGGTGGAGGTATTCCATGTACTGGCGGGTGACCTCGGCCATCGGCAGGTCGAGGATGTCGAGCTTGGATTCCCGGATCAGGTGGAGGAGCAGATCCAGGGGCCCATCGAAGGCACCCAGGTGCAGGTCCATCTTCCGGAATTTGCTCTCGAACCCCTTGGGGGGTTCGTAGCGGTGTTCAGGAGCGACCCCCGCACCGGATTCAGGGGCGACCTCCACGTTCATGTCAGCCGCGGGGGCGTCCTGGGGCTCTAGGGTATCCATGCCCTGATTCTAGCCTCTTCCGGCGGTACAATGACCCTTCTGCACAAGTGCTGTAAGGATCGCCTTTGGCCCGCCCCCCCGTCCTCCCTGGCCCCCGCCCCGAGTGGTTGAAGATCAAAGTTCCGGCTCCTGAAGTCGTGGACGAAGTCCAGTCCCTCATGCGGGATAAGAAGCTGGTCACGGTCTGCGAAGAGGCCCGCTGCCCCAACCTGAACGAGTGCTGGGGCGTCCACCGCACCGCCACCTTCATGCTCATGGGCGAGATCTGCACCCGGCACTGCGGCTTCTGCTCCGTGGGCAAGGGCAAGCCCGGCGATCTCGACCCCGAGGAGCCCCAGCGGGTGGCGGAAGCCGTGGCCTCGCTCAAGCTGAAATTCGCCGTGGTCACCTCCGTGAACCGGGATGACCTCCCGGATGGCGGGGCCGCCCACTTCGCCCAGACCATCCGCTGGATCCGCAGCCTCAACGCGGGATGCGGCATCGAAGTGCTCATCCCTGATTTCCGGGGCAACGCAAGCGCCTTGGATGCGGTGCTCGAAGCCCGGCCCGAGGTGCTCAACCACAACGTGGAGACGGTGCCCCACCTGTACAAGCGCGTGCGCCCCGACGCCGAGTACCACCAGAGCATGGAGGTGCTCAGCCGCGCCGCCGCCTTCCGCGACGCCCACTTCCCCGGGATGCGCACCAAGAGCGGCATCATGGTGGGCCTGGGTGAAACGCCGGAGCAGGTGCTCGAGCTCATGGCCGATTGGCGGAAGGCCTCCGTGGACATCGCCACCCTGGGCCAATACCTGCCGCCCACGAACGTGCACTTGCCCCTCCAGCGATTCGTGGAGCCCGCGGAGTTCGACATGTACCGCGCCAAAGGCCTAGAAATGGGCTTCCGGCGGGTGGAGAGCGGCCCCCTCGTGCGCAGCTCCTACCACGCCAAGGAAAGCTTCGAGCCGGTGGAGGCCTGATGGCCCGCCCCCGCAAGCACCTGCGGCCCCTCCCCGATCAGGCCGCCCAGGAATTGAAGACCGCCATCCTCCAGGGCCGCCTCAAGGAGGGTGATCGTCTGCATCAGGTGGCCCTGGCCAAGCAGCTGGGCCTGAGCCCCATCCCGCTCCGGGAGGCCCTGCGCCAATTGGAGAACGAAGGCTTCGTCACCCTGGAGCCCTACCACGGCGCCGTGGTGCGGAAAACGACGCCCGAGGAGTTGGTGGACCTCACGGAGACCCGCCTGGTGCTGGAGGCCCTCGCCCTCCGTTCGGCGATGCCCCACCTCACGCCCGGCATGGTGGATGAAGCCATCGCCCAGCGGGATCGGATGGTCGCCGCCAAGGATCCCCACGAGGTCCACGAAGCCCACCTCACGCTGCTGGATATCCTGTACGCCCCGGCAGAGCGCCCCCACCTGCTGCACCTGCTCAGGGACGTGGTGAGCCGGGCCCAGCGCTACTACCCCATCTACAAACAGGTGCTCGGCACCCTGCCCGAGGAACTCCCCACCCTCCTGGAATACCTCCAGGCCTGCCGGGACCGGGATCTGGACAAGGCTCACCTCCTCCTGGAGACCCGCATGAGGGCCACCACCGAGGCCTGTTGCATCTGGCTCCGCGCCCGAGCCGCCGAGGCATGAAAAAGGGCGGCCGAAGCCGCCCTTTGTTCGAAATCGCGGGAAGCTCAGCCCTTCTTCTCGGGAGCCTTCTTGCCGCAATCCTTGCAATCCTTGCACTCGGCCTTGTTCTTCTTGCAGCACTCCATCTTGCAGGAGGGCTCGGCGGCCTTCTTCTCGTCCGCGAACATCACGGTGGCGAAACCGGCGACCATGGCCAGGGCGATGAGCTTCTTCATGAGGACCTCTCCTTAGGAAAGTAGGCCTGCCCACCCTACCCCTACCCATGGATGATGACAATCAAGACTTGGGGAACCGATGCGCAAGCTCGCCGTCATTCATCACCGCCACATGGATTGGGTGCCCACCCTCGCCGCCGCCGAGCCCCGGCTGGAGATCCGCGGCTGGCATCCCCGGGATCTGGAGCAGGCCGACGCCGCGTGGCTCGCCGAGGCCGAAGGCCTCTTCTGCTGGAAATTGCCCCAGGGCCTCGTGGCCCGCATGCCCAAGCTGGCCTGGGTGCAAAACAGCGGCGCCGGCGTGGATCACCTGGTGGGCCATCCGGAACTGCCGGCCTCCCTTCCCATCACCCGAGCCGATGGGTCCTTCGGGCTCTGGATGGCCCGCTACGTCTGCGGGCACCTGCTCCATGAAGCCCAACGCCTCGACGCCTGCCGTGAAGCCCAAGCCGAGGCCAAGTGGAAGCCCGCGCTCCTTCCGGAGGACCTAACGGGTCAATCCGCGTTGGTGCTCGGCTTTGGGCGCATCGGCCGCGTGATCGCCCGGGCCCTGCGTGAGTTGGGCCTGGAGGTGACGGGCCTCGCCACCCGGGCCCGCACCGAGGATGGATTCCAAGTGCTCCCATGGGCCGAAGGCCCCGGCCTCCTGCCTGCCGCACGCCTGCTGGTGCTCTGCGCGCCGCTCACCGCCGGCTCCCGCAACCTGATGGATGCAGCCTTCCTCGCCCAGGGACATGGGCGCCTGACCCTCATCAACGTGGGCCGTGGGGAGCTGCTGGATTTGGACGCGCTGCGGGCGGCCCTCGATTCCGAGCGCCTCGGTCGGGCCGTCCTGGACGTCTTCCCCGAGGAGCCTCTCCCCTCCGAGCACTGGCTCTGGTCCCATGCGAAAGTCACGGTGACTCCGCATCACAGCGGCCCCAGCACGCCGGCCCACCTCATTCCCGACATCCGGGAGAACCTGCTCCGCTTCGCCGAGGGCCGCGCCATCGTGAATGCCGTGGACCGGGCCCGGGGCTACTGATCCCAGCTCCCGGCGAACCAGGCATACCGCCCCTCGGGAAGGTGCGTCGTACCGCTGGTGGGGGCGGGCGCCCCGCGCCGTAACCAACCCGTCCCCTGTGGCACCCTGGGGGCATGGATCCCCTGGCCCGATTCGCCTCGCTTGAAGGGCCCGCGGCCCTCGAAGGCATCCTGCGTCGGGTCACGGATCTGCCCCCTGGGCCGGGTCGCTCCGTCCGCGTTCAGCAGCTCGCCAAGGCCTTGGAGGCGGATCCCGCCTTCGCCCTCAAACTTCGCGAAGCCTGGTCCCACGCCTCCGCCATCCGCCTCCTGGCCGAGACGGGGCTTCCGGATCACCCGAGCTTCCTGGCGGAAGGGCTCCAGCGCTTCCTCGACGGTTTCATCCCCCGATTGGATGCCGAGGGTGACCTCTACAGCCTGCTCAACCGGCTGGGGTTGAGGGAGGAGGACGCCGCGTGGCTGTCGAGCTTGAACCCGGCGGAACTCGGACCCCTCGCAGAACTGCTCCGCCCCACGCCGGAAGCCCTGACCCATGCAGCCCGGCTGCTGGCCCATCGGGCCGCCGCCCTGGGCCTTTCCCGGGAACTGCTGGACCTCATCCCGGAGGCCAACGATCGGGACAGCGCCTTCTTCGAACTGGCCCATGCCGTGCGGCAGCACGCGGCCCAACCGACGGATCCCGAGGCCTTGACCCACTTCCGACTCACCCTGACCGCCTGCCGGGTGGAGGAGTTCCGGGCCCTGGCCTACCTGGAGCGACGCGGTGTGAGCACCGAGCTCGTGTTCCGGCTGGATGCCCTCCACGCGCAGCTGGATCGCCTCGAGCTCCTGCTCGCCTTCCACCGGGGCGAGCCCCTGGGCCAGATCCTGGCCGCGGAGCTGGTCCTGGGTGCGGCCTCCCAGGGGAGCCTCCGGGCCCTGGGCCGCTCCACCCTCAAGCGGCTCGCCCGCAAGGTGGTGGAGCACACCGGAGCGCAGGGCGAGCACTACATCGCTTCGGATCGCAGGGGCTGGAAGCACATGGCCTGGGCCGCGGCGGGCGGCGGCCTGCTCACGGTGGGCACGGCGGTGGCCAAATACGCCCTGGTGGCGATGCCCCTGGCGCCCCTGATCCTCGGCCTGTCCCACACCGCGAACTACGCGATCTCCTTCGGCGTGATGCACCTGCTGGGCCTCGCGCTGGCTTCCAAACAGCCCGCCCTCACCGCGGCGGCCCTCGCGCGCACGCTGGAGGCCAAGGAAGGGTTGGAGGCGGAAGTGGATCTCGTGGCCGCCATCGCCCGCACGCAGACCATCGCCGCCCTGGGCAACGTGCTGGTCGCCATTCCCTTCTCTTTCGGCTTCGCTTGGGCCTGGGGCCTCCTCACGGGGCATCCCCTCCTCTCCTCGGAAACCGCCCATCACGGCCTCCACGAGCTGCATCCCCTGGCCTCCTGGACCCTGCCCTTCGCGGCGCTCACCGGCGTATTCCTGTGGTTCAGCAGCCTCGCCGCCGGTTGGGCCGCGAACTGGAGCGCCTTCCGGCAGTTGCCCGAAGCCGTGGCCCTGAGCCCCCGGCTGCGCCGCGCCTTTGGCATCCAAGGGGCCAGGGCCCTGGGGGACTTCCTCGATCGGAACTTCGATGGCCTTTTCGGCTACACCGTGTTGGGCTTCCTGCTCGGCTTCGTCCCGGTGCTCATGTCCAAGTTCGCGGGCATCGGCCTTGGGGTGCGCCACATCACCCTGCAATCCGCCGCCTGGGCCCTGGACGTGGCCAGCCTGCTCCAGGCCGGGGAAACCCCGGGTCACGAGGCCATCTGGAGCCTGGCCGCCATCCCGCTCATCGGCCTGCTCAACTTCGGCGTGTCCTTCGCCCTCGCGCTGCGCACAGCCACCCGCGCCCGGGGCTTGGGCGCCCGGGAACGCCGGGCCCTCTGGGCGGCCATCCGTCGAGCTTTCGTCCGGAATCCCTGGCGTTTCATCGGCCCGCCACCGCGCTAACCTGTCCGTCTACCTCCTCCGGAGTCGCCATGCGCCTCGTGTTGCCCGCTTTCCTTGCCATGACCCTCGTCGCCCAGGACAAGCCCCAGCCGATCCGCCTCATCCCCCTGCGGGTGAGTCCCGCCGCCACGCTGACCCAGGACCTGGGCCTCAGCCAGATCAAGCTCAGTTTCGCCCGCCCCGCGGTGAAGGGCCGGAAGATCTGGGGGGACGTGGTGCCCTTCGACAAGGTCTGGCGTACGGGCGCCAACGCCGCCACCACCCTCACCCTCACCCATCCCTGCAAAGTGGCTGGCAAGGATGTGGCCGCGGGCACTTACGCCCTCTTCGCCATCCCCACTGCGAAGGCCTGGACGCTGATCCTCAGCAAGCAGGCCCAGATCTGGGGGGCCTATGACTACAAGGCCGATCAGGACGTCCTGCGCTTCGACGTTCAACCCGAGGTGGCGCCGCACCAGGAATACCTGGAATACCGGGTGCAAGTGCAGGATCTGGATCACGCCCGGGTGGAGCTCGCCTGGGAGCGCCTGAAGGTCTCCTTCCCCATCGAATTCGACGGGAAGGCCATCTACTGGAAGCACCTGGAGGACACCCTCGCCAAGGCTCCGGACACGGATCTCGTGCCCTGGTACCAGGCCGCCCAGTACTGCTTCCAGATGCAGATCCACCTGGATAAGGCCCTGGCCTGGAGCGAGAAGAGCGTGAAGATCGGCGAGAGCATGTGGAACTTCGAGAACCGCGGCCGGGTGCTCCACTGGGCGGGCCGCACCGCCGAAGCCATCCCCTTCATGGAAAAGGCCGCGGAGCTGAGCCGGGGCAAGGCCCCCAAGGAATGGACCGAGAACGTCGAGAAGGACATCACCGCCTGGAAGGCGACATTGAAGGCCAAATGAGGTTTCCGCTCGCGCTCTTCGCCTCCTCCGCCTTGCTGGCCCAGGGCGGGCTGTTCCCGCCCAAGAGCCCCCACGCCACGGTGTCCCAGTGGGTGGGCCCCACGAGCGTCGCCGTGGCCTACAACCGCCCCGCCGTGCGGGGCCGGGCCATCTGGGGGGCCTTGGTCCCCTACGGGCAGGTATGGCGATTGGGCGCCAACGAGGCCACCACCATCACCTTCGATGATGCCGTGAAGGTGGAGGGGCACCCCATCCCCAAGGGCTCCTATGCCCTCTTCGCCATCCCCGGCCCCGAGCGGTGGACCTTCATCCTGAACCGTCGCGCCAAGCAGCAGGGCGCCTGGGAATACGACCCCCGCCTCGATGTGCTGCGCTTCGACGTGAAGCCCAAAGCCGCGCCCCAGACGGAATGGCTCACCTTCGAGGTGTACCCCGCCAGCGCCGATGGGGCCTACGTGGACCTCTACTGGGAGAAGCTCCGCGTGAGCTTCCTCGTGGAGGTGGACGTGGATGACATCGTGCAGGGCCGCATGAAGCGCGCGCTCGCCGGCAACGGTCATGACTGGAAGCTCCTCTGCGATGCCGCCGAGTACTGCCTTGAACGCGAGCGCCAGATGGCCCAGGCGAGGGAATGGATCGAATCCTCCATTCGCATCCAGAAGAATCCCCGCAACCTCCTTGTGAAAGCGCGGATCCTCAATGAACTCGGGCAAGGCGACCAGGCCATGGCCACCCTTCAGGAGGCCCTGCAGGTGGGCCAGAAGACCAAGGCCAGCCGGGCCCTGATGGGACCCGTGGAGCAAACGCTGTCGGAGTGGAAGGCCCAATCCTCCAAGCGCTGAGGTTCAGACGCCCTTCGTTTCCGCGCCCCACACGATCTTGTGAAGCTGCACCTGGAAGCGCACCGGCAGGCCATCGGCCACGATGGCCTCCGCCAGCCAGGCGGCATCGAGCTTGCCCCAGACGGGGCTGAAGAGCACCACGTACCGGTCCCACACCCGCCGGGCCTCGCACCAGGCCTTTGCCCACCGGTAATCGGCTTCATCAGTGAGCACGAACTTCAACTCATCCTGGCCCGGCACCATGTGCGCCAGGTTGGACTCCAACCAGCGGTCCACCTCGCCACTGCCGGGCGTCTTCCGATCCACGATCTTCACCACCTCCCGGGGAACGGGGGCGAGGTCGTGGCTGCCCGCGGTCTCCAGGGCCACCTCATACCCCAGATCAAGCAGGGCCTTCAGCAGGGCCGGTGCATTCGGATTGGCCAGGGGCTCTCCGCCCGTGAGTTCCACGAAAGGGGCGTTGGGGCCGTGGGTCGGAGGCCCGAGGCGGCGCTTCACCTCCTCCACCAGATCCTCCAACTCCCGGAAGCCACCCTCGTAAAAGGCGTACTCCGTGTCGCAGTAGGTGCAGCGCAGGGGGCAGCCGGTGAGCCGAATGAAGAGGCAGGGCCTCCCCGCCCGAAGGCCCTCGCCCTGGATGCTATGGAAGACCTCATTGACCTTGAAGCGCATAAACTCCCAAAACCGGTTCCCGTACCGATTCTACCGTCCCGCCCCTGGCCTGCCCGCATAAGCCTTGGGGTGCTGGGACCATCGAGCCATCCGAGGCATCCCATGATCCGAGCCCTTCCCCTCGTCTGCATCGCCCTGGTGGCCCAGCAACCGGCCATCTCCCCGGCCGGGAAGTGGGGCGGGATGGTGAAGCTGCCCACCGGGCGGAGCCTTGGCCTCCAAGTCGTCATCCAGGGCGGCCCCGCCGCCTGGAAGGGCGGATTCTCCGTACCCGACCAGGGCCTTCATGACCTGCCGCTCGCCGACATCAAGGTCGTGGGCAAGACCCTCACGTTCCTCGTGCCTGGCATCCCCGGGAACCTCTCCTTTGAAGGCGAGCTTTCGGACGATGGCAAGACCTACACCGGGAAAACCACCCAGAACAGCCTCGCCATCCCCTTCCAGCTGGAACGGGACAAGGGCATCACCGTGGCGCCCAACCCCGTGCAGGAGCGCTACACCAAGCGCGAAGTGATGATCCCCATGCGGGACGGCGTGAAGCTTTTCACGTCGATCTACGAGCCCAAGGACACCCGCACACCCCACCCCATCCTGCTCCAGCGCACGCCCTACAGCGTGGCCCCCTACGGCGCTGACACCTTCACCCGGCGCCTCGGCCCCTCGCCCCTCTTCCTCACGGAGGACTACATCGTCGTCTACCAGGACGTGCGCGGGCGCTGGATGAGTGAAGGCGAGTTCGAAGACATGCGCCCCGTGAATCCCAAGAAGCAGGGCAAGGACATCGATGAGGGCAGCGACACCTTCGACACCATCGATTGGCTCGTGAAGAACCTCCCCGCCAACAACGGCAAGGTGGGCCAGTGGGGCATCAGCTACCCCGGCCACTACACCATCCAGGGCATGCTCAGCGGCCACCCCGCCCTGGTCGCCGTGAGCCCCCAGGCGCCAATGATCGACCTCTGGCAGGGCGATGACACCTACCACAATGGCGCCTTCCAACTCGCGGCCACCTTCTCCTTCTTCACCTTTTTCCAGAGCAAGCGCGAGCATCCTTCCGCCGAAGCCCCGAAGGGGCTCGGCCTCCACGTCACCGACGGCTACCGCTGGTTCCTGGAACAGGGCCCCTTGGCCAACTTCGACAAGGTGCTCAAAGGCAACGAACCCATCTGGACGGACTACGTCAAGCACACCACCTTCGACGCCTATTGGCAGGCGCGCAACCTGAGGCCCCACCTCAAGGACGTGAAGCCCGCGGTGATGACCGTGGGCGGATGGTTCGATGCCGAAGATCTGTACGGCCCCCTCGCCACCTACCGCTCCCTGGCGGCCCAGAGCCCCGCCACCGAGCAAATGCTCGTCATGGGGCCCTGGACCCACGGCCAGTGGGCCCGGGGCGAGGGCAGCCGGATCGGCAACGCGGTCTTCGGCGCCAACACCTCCGACTGGTACCAGAAGGAGCTGGAACTGAAGTTCTTCAATCACCACCTCAAGGGCGCGGAGAATCCCAACCTCGCGAAAGTCACCATGTTCGAGACCGGCGCCAACCGCTGGCGCCAGTTTGAAACCTGGCCGCCCAAGGAGGCTGCGAAGAAGACGCTCTACTTCGAAGCCAAGGGCAAGGTCAGTTTCGACAAGCCTAAGTCCAAAGCCGCCTTCGACGAATTCGTGTCCGACCCCAACAAGCCCGTGCCCTACACCCAGGACGTGACCTTCGGATACACCCGCACCTACATGACCGAGGATCAGCGCTTCGCCAGCAGCCGCCCCGACGTCATGGTCTACGAGACGGAGCCCCTCACCGAGGACCTCACCCTCGCCGGCCCCCTGAACGCGGTGCTCAACGTCAGCACCACGGGCACGGACAGCGACTTCGTGGTCAAGCTCGTGGATGTCTTCCCCGACGACGCCAAAGACATCGAGAACAGCCCGCTCGGTTGGCGGATCGGTGGTTACCAGATGCTCGTGCGCGGCGAGACCATCCGGGGCAAGTACCGCGGCAACCACTGGTCCACGCCCGTGGCCTTCACGCCCAACAAGCCAGAGGAGGTCGCCTTCGCGCTGCCCGATGTGCTCCATACCTTCAAAAAGGGCCACCGCCTCATGATCCAAGTGCAATGCAGCTGGTTCCCCCTGGTGGACCGGAACCCCCAGACCTTCACGGACATCCCCACCGCGAAGCCCGAGCAGTTCCGCAAGGCTACCCAGCGCATCTTCCGCAGCGCGAACAAGCCCTCCCGGCTGGAGGTCCTCACCCTCAAGTAGCTTGAAGAGCTATCGGAGCCGCCAGCCCCCATCCAAGGTCAGGATCTCGCCCGTCAGGTAGGGGCTGGCCGCCGCGTAGCGCACGGCCCGGGCCAGATCCTCGGCCGTGCCGTTGCGCTGCAGCAGGCTCCGGGCGGCCAACGCTTCGGGATCGCTGCCCGCATCGGGCATCAAAGTGCCGAGGGCATGCCCCACCACCCGGACGTCCGGAGCCAGGGCCCGGGCGAGGCCAGCCACCAAGGCCGACTGCCCCAGCCTGGCGGCAGAGTAGGGCAGGCGCTTCAGCAGGGGCTTGTGGATGGCCGAATCGAGGACGAATTGTAAACAGGCGCCCGGGGCCAGATGAGAGGCCAGGGCCTGGGCCACCAGGAACGGGAAGGTCAAGTGCATCCGCCACACGCTTTCGAGGTCTTCCTCCGACCACGTGCCCAGGTGCATCTCAGGGAAATCCCCGGCCATGAGAATGGCGCCCGACAACTCCATCCCCCGCCGCTCCAAGTCCTCCAGATCTGCCATCATGCGGGAACCCATCCGGGGATCCCGGGCATCCCACTGCAAGGCGTCCACCCCGGTGGTCTTTCCAAGTCCCTCCAGCCAGGCATCGCCTTCCCAAGACCGGGAGCTCGTCAGCACCAGCGCGTGATCCCGCGCCAGATCCTCCGCCAGGGCCGCACCCAACCGCCGGCGCCCCCCCACCACGATCCACCTGGGCCGCTCCATCCTTCCCCCCGCACGTTTCAAGCCCCCACTCTCCCATGAATCCAGCCCTCAAACGCATCCGCAGCCGCCTGATCTGGATGAGCCTCCTGGGGCTCTTCATGGCCATCGGCTCCTTCGTCGTGGGTCAATGGCTCTACGCCCGCACCGATGACCAGTGCACCTGGCGGGTCCGCAACGACAAGGTGATCATCCTCGAGATCCTGCCCGATGGCGTGGCCGAGGAGGCGGGCCTCCTGGAGGGGGATGAACTCCTGAAGATCCAGGGCCGGAAGGTGGCCCCGACCCAGGCGGGGTTGGGGGCGGCCCAGGCCCTCATCGATTCCAAGCCCGAGGGCACCGTCCTCAGCTACGTCATCAAGCGCTCCGGCGAGGAACTCTCGGTGCCCGTGCGGCTGGTGAAGCCCTTCAACAGCTACCAGTTCAGCATCCTGCTCAACGCCCTCATCTTCTGGTTCGTGAGCTTCCTCGTCGTCATCAGCACCCCGGAGAGGAAGAGCTCCCGCCACTTCTTCTACCTCGGGTGCACGGGCCTGCTCCTGGCCGCGGGGGCCCGGGGCACCACGGCCGTCTGGCCCCAGCCTCTGGCCATCCTGGCGGGCATGTGCGCCCTCGGCGCGGTCACCCTCGGCCCTCCCCTCTGCCTCCACTTCTTCCTGCGCTTCCCCCATCCCTTCGAGCTGCGGAAAAACCGCCGGTTCCTGGGCGCCCTCTATGGCGGCTTCATCCTCCTGGGCCTGTGGTTGATCGTGTCCCCTGCCGTGGCCAAGGCCGTGGGCCTGAAACCCAATGAGATCCAGATCCCGGCGAGGTTCGTGATCGCCATCTGCATGGGCACCATCGGCGCCGGCGTGGGCTTCTTCACCCGGGGATGGCGGCTGAGCCCGCCCGCCCAACGGCAGGTGATGGCGCTCCCCCTGGCCTTCACCTACGCCATCCTCGTGGACCTTGCCATCCTCTGGTTCCTGGGCCAGGTCACCTTCAAGGACAGCCTGATCTTCGGCCGCCGGCAGTGGATCTTCATGGCCCCCATGGCCGTGCTGCCCCTGAGCTTCGGCTGGGCCATCGTGCGGCATGGCCTCTTCGAGGTGCGGAAGGCCCTCGTCCGTTGGCTCGGGTACTTCCTCGTGCTCGGCACCGCCCTGACTCTGTACCTCGCCGGCCTCACCTTCCTCTTCGGCCAAGGCCTCTCCCTGATTCCCTCCGCCTGGGCTGGCGCCCTCGTGGGGGTGCTCGCCCTGCCCCTGGGCTGGGCGCTTCGGGCCCTCCTCCGCACCATCCGCCGGCGCTTCAAACGCGACATCTCCTCCACCCGGGAGATCCTTCTGGGGAGCCTTCGGGAGAGCAAGCAGCGCCTCTCGGACCGGGGATTGTTGAAGAACATCGAAGAAGCGGTGCGGGAAGCCTTCCGCCCGCAAACGCTCATCCTGCAGCGGGTGGAAGGCGCCGCCCTGGCCCTCCCCGCCCTCGACACGCAGGATGAGGACGGCCAGCCCCTCCGCCTCGGTCCCGCCGTCCTCATCATCCCCTCCAGCCTCCTGCGCCACGCGCGGGACAACCGGGAGCTGGTGCTGGGCCTCGGCAGCGAGGAAGCGGATTGGATCCGGGAGCAGGGGCCGGAAGTCCGCGCCCTCGTGGATGCCCTGGGCCTGCAGCTGCTGGTGCTCTTCCTCGCGCATGACGCTCCCCACTCGGCGCTCCTGATCGGCGGAAAGTACGCGGATCTCGGCTACGGCCGCGAGGATCGGGAGCTCCTGCGGGAGCTGGCCCTGGCCACCGGTGGCATGCTGGAAACGGCCCTCCTCCACCACAAGGTCATCGCCCAGGAGCGCATCGAGCAGGAATTGGCCACGGCGCGCCGCATCCAGGAAGGCCTCCTCCCGAAGGTGCCTCAGATCCCCGGATTCCAGGTGGCGCTGCGACTGGAGCCCGCCATGGAAACCGGCGGCGACCTGCTCTTCGTGAAGCGACGCCCCAGCGGCAGGTGGATCGCCGCCGTGGGTGACATCAGCGGCAAGGGCCTCGCTGCGGCGCTCTACATGGCCCAGGCCACCGCCCTGCTGGAACTGGCCTCCTGCCGGGAGGACCAGAGCCTGGAGGAAATGCTCGAAGCCCTGGATCAGACCCTGCGGGTGCTCCTCGGCCAGCGCGGCTTCCTCACCCTCGCAGTGCTGGAATGGGATGAAGATGGCCATTACAGCCTTGCCCGGGCCGGCCATCCCGGCGCCCTGCTCATGGCATCCAAGGAGTCCTTCGAGGAACTCAATCCCCACGGCCGGGGGCTGGGGCTCCGCCCCGCGGGCCCCGGCGATTGGGCCGTCCAGCGCGGACAGCTCCCTCCCGGCGGCTGGCTCGTGCTCTACAGCGACGGCCTCACCGAAGCCATGGACCGCAAGGGCGACCTTTACGGCCTTGAGCGCATGCGCGGGCAGCTGCAGCGCCTGTGGGCCACCGGCAGCGTGCGGGCCGCCTGTGAAGCCATCTTCACCGACGTGGCCCACTACGAGACCCAGAATCGCGACGACCGCACCTTGTTCATCCTCGGGCGCGAGTGCGAAGTCGATCTGGCCGAGGAGGCCGCCTCATGAAGCTCCGCACCCTCCTCTTCACCCTCGTCGTCGTCTCCATCCTCCAGCTGGGCCTGCTCTGGATCCAGGGCGCCCAGCTCTACCGCCAGCAAGAGACGCTCCAGGCCCTCCGCATGGACATCCAGGAGCTGGCGGAAATCATCGACTCCGCCAATCCCCAATCCGGGGACGAGGGCCACTGGTCCCCCAGCCACCACCGCGGGCGGGCCCGGGCCAAGCTCCAGCGGGTGGCGCGACAGGATGAGGAATCCTCCAAAGAGATGAAGGACTCCCGGGATGCCCAGGAATCCGCCAAGAAGGCCGTCAAGGACGCCCGGGAAGTCCAGCAGAAGCTCTCCCTCACCGAGGCAGCCAAACGGGCCGAGGAGAAGGAGAAGGTCCAGGCCGTGGAGACCGCGTGGGCGCGCTGGGTGTGGATCGCGCTGGCCCTCGTCGCCCTCGCCCTCATGCTGTGGGCCTGGCTCCGGCGGCGGTGAGCCTCCACGAGTTCCTCTCCCAGGATCCCTCCTGCAGGGGGCTCGCCGAAGGTGCCATCCGGGCGACCTCCCCCCTCTTGGATGATGAAGATCCGGAAGCGGTCCTCACTCAGATCAACGGCTGGGCGACCCACCTGGCGGGCCGCATGCCCCTGCCCTGGAACTTCCACACCGCGCTGGACGAGCTGAACCGCTTCCTCTTCCTGGAACTGGGGTTCCGGGGTGATCGGGAGACGTACGACGATCCCCGCAACGCCCTGCTCCCCATCGTGTTGCGGCGGCACCGGGGCCTCCCCATCGCCCTCTCCATCCTCTGGATCGAGCTGGCCCGCCGGTTGGGCTTCGACGCGGTGGGGGTGGCCCTGCCCGGCCACTTCATCTGCGGCGTGCGCCACGACCTGGGCCTGCTCTGCTTCGACCCTTTCAACCAGGGCATCCCCGTGGGGATCGAAGGGGCCGCGGACCTCGTCCACCGGGCCACCCAGGGCCGCATCCCCTTCCGATTGGAGATGCTCTCCGCCTGTTCGGACCGGGCGATCCTCGCGCGCCTCGTGCGCAACCTCCACTCCCGCTTCCTCAAGGCCGAAGCCTGGGATGAGGTGCTCTGGACGAGCACCCACCTCATCCTCCTGGAGCCCGACGATCCCGACCACTGGCGTACCCGAGCCCAGGTCCACGCCGAGCGCGGCGAAGTGGCCGCCGCCCAAGCCGATCTGAGGGAAGCGGCGCGGCGCAGTCCCGACAAGCCGCGGCCCGCGCCGGCCAAAAAGACGAAGGGGCGCTAGGCGCCCCTTCGCTCCACCCGGGTTCCCGGGTCAGTTCCGCTGCTGGGCCTCCACCACCGTGAGGGCGGTGAGGTGGAGGATGTCATTCAGGTCGCTGTGCCGTTGGAGGACGTGGACGGGAGCGGCCATGCCACACGTGATGGGGCCGATGACCTCGGCGCCGGCCAGCCGCTGGATGAGCTTGTAGGCGATGTTGCCGCTATCCAGATTGGGGAAGATCAGGACGTTGGCGCCGCCCTGCACATCGGCGAAGGGGTAGGTCTCTGCGAGGATGTCACCGCTCAAGGCGGTATCCGCCTGAAGTTCGCCATCGCAGTGGAGATCCGGGCGCCGTTCCTTCACGAGCTGGGCCGCCCGCTGCATCTTGCGAGGGCTGGCGTGGGGCGCGCTCCCGAAGTTGGAGTAGGAAAGCATGGCCACGCGGGGCTCGATGGCGAACCGGTCCTTCACCATGTCCGCTACGAGGATGGCGATCTCGGACAGTTCCTCGGCGCTGGGATCCACGTTCATGGTGGTATCCGCGAAGAAGAGGGTGCGGTTCTCCAGCACGAGGGTGTAGACGCCGCAGACGCGGTTCACGCCAGGGCGGGTGCCGATCACTTCGAGGCAGGGCCCGATGGTTTCGGGGTAGTAGCTGGTGAGGCCGGCCACCAGGCCATCGGCCTTGCCCAGGCGGCACATCATGGCGCCGAAGACGATGCGGCGGCGGGTCTGCCGCTCCGCTTCGAACTGCGTGACGCCCTTGCGGCGGCGGAGGTCATGGTAGGACTTGATCATCTCCTCGCGGCACTCGGCTTCCTCGGGATCCAGGATCTGCGGATTGTGCAGGTCGAGGTGGAGATCCTTGATGAGCTGCTGGATGCGATCCACCCGGCCCAGGAGGATGGGCTTGCAGATGCCTTCATCCACCATGGCCTGGCAGGCGCGGAGGATCTGGGGGTTGTCGCCTTCGGGGAAGACGATGCGTTTGGGGTCGGCCTTGGCGCGGTTGATGACGTTTCGCACCACATCCTTGCTGCGTCCCTGCAGACTCTCCAGCTGTTCCTTGTACTTCTGGAAATCCTCGATCGGCAGCTTGGCCACGCCCGTATCCATGGCCGCCTTGGCCACGGCCGGCGCCACCCAGAGGAGCACTCGCGGATCGAAGGGCTTGGGGATGATGTAGCCCCGGCCGAAGGTGAACTTCTCGCCGCCGTAAGCCTTGGACACGCTGTCGGGCACATCTTCCCGGGCCAGGGCCGCCAGGGCCTTGGCGGCCGCGAGCTTCATGGCTTCGTTGATCTCCGTGGCCCGCACGTCGAGGGCGCCGCGGAAGATGAAGGGGAAGCCCAGGACGTTGTTCACCTGGTTGGGGTAGTCGCTACGCCCCGTGGCCATGATGATGTCGTCGCGGGTGGCCTTGGCGGTGGGGTAGTCGATCTCCGGCTCGGGGTTCGCGAGGGCGAAGACGATGGGATCCTTCGACATGCTGAGGATCATTTCAGGCGTGAGCACGCCCTTGCTGGAGCAGCCCACGAAGCAGTCGGCGCCCTTGATGATATCGCCCAGGGTGCGGCAGTCGCTGGGCTTGGCGAACATCGCCTTGTATTCGTTCATGCCCTCGGTCCGCCCAGCGTAGACGAGCCCCTTGGTGTCGCACAGCCAAAGGTTCTCCAGCTTCACACCGGCCACGAGGAACATGCGGGCCGTGGCGATGGCGGAGGCGCCGGCGCCGCTGAAGACCACCTTCATCTCGCTCAGGTGCTTGCCCATGAGCTCGGAGGCGTTCATGAGCGCGGCGGAGGCGATGATCGCCGTGCCGTGCTGGTCGTCGTGGAAGACGGGGATCTTCATTTCCTTCTTCAGGCGGGCTTCCAGCTCGAAGCACTCCGGGGCCTTGAAATCCTCCAGGTTGATGCCGCCGAAGGTGGGCTCCAGGCTCTTGATGATCTGCACGAGCTTATCGGTGTCGTGCTCGTCGATCTCGATGTCGAATACGTCGATGTCGGCGAAGCGCTTGAAGAGCACGCCCTTGCCTTCCATCACCGGCTTGCCGGCGAGGGCGCCGATGTTGCCGAGGCCCAACACCGCGGTGCCGTTGCTGATGACGGCGACGAGGTTGCCCTTGGCGGTGTACTGATAGGCATCCTCGGGATTCTTCTCGATCTCCAGGCAGGGCTCGGCCACGCCGGGGCTGTAGGCCAGTGCGAGATCCCTCGCGGTGCTGGTGGGCTTGGTGGGGATGACTTCGATCTTCCCCTTCCGTCCCATCGAGTGATAGTCCAGAGCCTCCTGCTTGCGGATCATTGGAACTCCTGCGGCACCTAAAAGCGCCGAATGTTTGAGCTTACTCCAAGTCAGGCGCTCCGTCCGTCCTCACGATTCTGGGGGACGAAGGAGTCGTGACGCCCCAGTGGAATCCCATCCGTCTGTGGCCAGGGTCACTGATTGGGCTGCGTCCTCATTCAAGTTTCTGATGGCCCCATAGATGGGTGCATCCACGCGCAGCGATGAGCGCGAAATCGGGAGGGATTATTCGCCTTCCTGCACGAGTGCCGCGAGGCGCTGGGCCCGCTGGGTGGCGAGGAAACCCCAAAGCGCGCCGAGGGCTCCCGTGGCCGCGCCGACACTGGCCAGGATCGCGATGCTGGACGGGGAGAAGAACCCCGTGCGGGCCACTTCCACCAGCAGGGGGGAGAGGCCGCCCATGCCCCGGCTGAGGGGCAGCCACAGGGCCCAGAGCCCCGCGAGGGCGAGGGCGCTGCCCATGAGGCCCAGGGCGCCGCCTTCCACGAGGAGCGGCGTGCGGATGAAGGCTTCGCTGGCCCCCACCAGGCGCATGATGGCGATCTCCTCTTCCCGGGCGAGGATGCTCATGCGGATGACGTTCCCCGTGGCGAAGCCCGCCGCAAGAAGCAGCAGCACGCCCAAGGTCGAGAGGGCGTTCCGCACCAGCTGGGCGCCCTTCTGCAGGGCATCCAGGCGCTCGTGATCGACGATCACGTCCCCAACGCCAGGCAGGCCCTTCAGGCTCTGTCCCGCTTCCACGGGGCGATGTCCTTCCCGGAGATCCGAACGCAGCGAAAGCTCCAAGCTCTCGGGCAGCGCATCGGGGCCCGCACTCTCCAGCAACACGCCGGCTTCCCGGGTCAGCTCCTTGAAGCGGGCCTGATTCTCCTGGGCGCTGACGCGGCGGATGGCGATGAAGCGCGGATCCCGCTTGAGGGTGGCTTCGGCCTGATCCAGCTGCGCGCCCTCCGCGGCGAATACGACGACCTTCGCCATGGATTCCATCTTGGAGACCATGCGACCGAGCCCTTCCACCATCAGCAAGCCCCCGCCCGCGAGGAGGAGACCGGAAGCAAGGGTGAGGATCGCCAGCAGGTTCTGGCCCCGGTGCCGGAGGAGGTCCGCCGCCACATCCTTGAGCAGGAGGCCCAGGAGCCGCAGGGCGTTCATCAGGGGGTCCCGTCCAGGGCGGCCCCGCGCAACTGCGAACCGGTGGGGGCCAGCAGCGCCTTGAAGGTGGCGCTGGCAGGTGTGCTGGGGTTCTTCCAGATCCAAAGCGTGGGGCTGCCCGCGGCACTGAGCCCCACGAGCCAATCCTTGTTGCCGGAGTGGGCCAGGACCCGCAGATCACTGACGACGGTCTTATCCCCCAGCGTGCCATCGGGGGCCTGATTGTTGCTGCCGCCGAATTGGCCCGTGCGGAAGACCAGCACCGGACTCGTGGCGCCGCTGAAGGCTGCGGCGTCCACGCCGGTGTAGAGGATGCTATTGGATTGGTCCAGGGCCAGCGTGGCGTAGGAGCCCAGCCCCGTCAGATCCCCAAGGATCACCTTGGCGGGATCGAAGGCCGAGCTGTTGCCCTTGCGGAGGCGGTAGCCGGTGAGGACCGGATTGCCCACGTCATCGCCGTTGGCGAAGGAGGCATAGACCTCCCCTGCGTATCCGGCCACGCCGAAGCCGCCGGTGTCATTGGCCTGGGAGAGTTTCTGCAGGGGGACCGTGACCCCGTTGAGCCGCCCGCTGGCCGCCGACACCACCCAGATGCGGGTGCCGTTGTCCCCGTTCTCCGTGACGTAGAGGGTGTCGTTGCTCGGATCCAGCGCCGCCTGCCCGAATTTGCTGTTGGTGAACCGTTCGCTGGAATCCAGCTTGAAGGCCACCACGTTGGTGCTGGATACGCTGCCGTTGAGGCTGCGCACCGAATCCAGCCGCACCACGTCGCCGCCCTCACCCACGAGGTACATGCGGTTCCGGGTCTGATCCATGGCCATGCCGCCCCAGCCGAGCGGCGTCACCTTGTCGAAGTTACTGGTGGTGAGGGTGGCCGTGGGGGTGGTGAAGGAGCCGGCGGTGTAGGCCGCGGCGACATCCCCCCAGAAGAGCACCCGCTTGTTCGCGTTGTCGTAGGCGTAGAGGGTCGTGTCCCCCGTGGCGCCCGAGGCCGAGCTTGGATCCACGCAGGCCACGAGGCCCAGGAGGGCCGTGCAACATAACAATCGATTCAGCATGGGAGGCCCTATTTGGAAAAGATGGCCTTCAGCTGTGCGTTGAGGTTGCGTACAAGTTCCGCATCGCAGCCGGAATCCACCGCGCCCTTGGAGATGGCCAGGGCGAGATTCTTCACGGCTTCCGGTCCTTCGCCGGAGATGATCGCCTGCGTGGCGCGGGCCTGGAGGCGGTTCACCATCTCGTGGTGGGCCTCGGGCAGCACGCCCTTGGCCGCCTGGGCGATGCGCTGGGTGAAGGCCGTCAGCTTGGCCATGCGCACGGGGTCCATGGGCTGGGCGGCCGCAGCCGGCGCGGCGGGGGGCACGAAGGGGCCGGCGCTGGCGACGCCGCCGCCCACCGTCTCGATCATGGGTTCATCGGCCAGGGGGAAGCCGGGCACCGGGCGCGGCGGCGGCGCCTGCAGCCTCACGATGGCGGTCTGCTCCAGGGGATCGTGGTGCGCGGCCGCCCCCGGGGCGGTGGGGATGATGGACAGGGGCGCCGGGGCGGGAGCGGGCGCCGCCGGAACCTCGACCTTGGGGGCACGGCCCGTGCGGACGCCCTTGAGCACCACGTGGCCCGCCATCACGAGACCGTAGAGGTCCTTGGCGACTTGGAGCACGGGGCGCTGGAGCACTTCGGCCAGTTCGGCCACGGAATACCAACCGGTGATCAGGCCGAAGAGCTTGGCCTCGCGGGGATTGACGCCCTGGGGCGTCTCGCCGGGGAGCAGGTTGCTGTTGGGGTAGAGCTCGAGGCTGGGCACCTTCTGGCTGATGACCTTCCACTCGTTCATCCGCTGGCCCATCTCCATGAGCACGGCGGGCAACGACTTGGTGATCGTGGTGGGCACCTCCTGGGGGCCCTCCTCGAAGCGGTAGGAGCCATCCAGCCACAAGGCCACGTCCAGCAGGGCTTCCCAGCCCTCGCCCTTGTGGGTGACAGCGTGGACGAGGCGGCCGTCCTTGAGGTGGATCTTGGCCCGGTGATCGTCCATCTGGACGTGGAAGACGCCGGACTTGTTGCCCTGGGACACCAACTGGATGATGTCGGGCAGCGGCGCTTCGCGCATGGACCCTTGGATGACGCCGGACATGGGACTTCCTTTGGGAAAAGATGCTAAAGGGAATTGGGGAATCCTAGCATGATCCAAGACCGGTCGAGGACCTACCCCGGGAAAGCTGAACCCCTCCCGGGGGCTCCTGCCGTTGGAAGGGCGGCCCCTGGGACGGGTTCCGTGACCCCGGAGGCCCGGGAGGATGCAATAGTTGGGGCATGAGCGCCCGCCCTTTCGCCCCCATCGAAGACGCCATTGAAGCCATCCGGCAGGGCCGGATGGTGGTCGTCGTGGACGACGAGGACCGCGAAAACGAAGGCGACCTCACCATGGCCGCCTCGGCGGTGACCCCCGAGGCCATCGCCTTCATGGCCACCCACGGCCGGGGCCTCATCTGTGTCTCGCTGGAGGGTCAGCTCCTGGACAAGCTCCAGATCCCCATGATGGTGCGGGACAACTCCAGTCCCTTCGAAACGGCCTTCTGCATCTCCGTGGAGGCCCGGGAGGGCACCACCACGGGTATCAGCGCCGGAGACCGGGCCCGCACCATCCAGGCCCTCATCGATCCCGCCTCCAAACCCTACGACTTCGTGAAGCCCGGCCACATGTTCCCCCTGCGGGCCCGCCAGGGCGGCGTGCTCACCCGCACGGGCCAGACCGAGGCCTCCGTGGATCTGGCCCGATTGGCCGGCCTGCACCCCAGCGGCGTCATCTGCGAAATCATGAAGGAGGACGGCACCATGGCCCGGGTGCCTGACCTCGTGCCCTACTGCCGGCAGCACGACCTCCTCATGGTCACCGTGGCGGACCTCGTGGACTACCGGCTCCGCAAGGAGCGGCTGGTGGAGGAGGAGGAAGTCCGGGAGCTCCAGACCAGCTGGGGTCTCGTCAAAGCCCACCGCTTCCGCAGCCTCCTGGATGGCGGCAGCCACCTGGCCTTCGTGCTCGGCGACCTCTCCGGCGAGCCCCCCCTCGTGCGGGTGCATCTTGAAACCCTGCCCGAGGACCTCGATGGCTTCGGCGAGGGCCCCTTCCACAAGGCCATGGACCTGCTGGCCAAGGAGGGAAGCGGTGTGATGGTGTACCTCCGCCGCCATGGCCGCACCCAGGGCGTGGTGGGCGAGCAGAGCCCCACCCCCGCCTCCATGAGCGACCGGGATTTCGGCGTGGGCGCCCAGATCCTGCGGCACCTGGGAGTGGGAAAAATGCGTCTGCTCTCCCGCCATGAAACCAAGTACATTGGCCTCAGCGGGTTCGGGTTGGACATCGTCCAGAACGTCCCCCTCCCCCAAGCCTGATCCCCCGGACGACCCAAGGCCCGTGATCGACACCTCCTTCCTCACCCAATCCCCCCTCTTCCAGAACCTGGATGAGACGGAGCGCGCCCAGATCCTGATCATCGGCCAGGTCAAGAAGGTGGGCGATGGCACCGTGATCTTCCGGGAGGGCGATGCCGGGGATGGCCTCTACATCGTGCTCAAGGGCAGCATCCGCATCAGCAAGCGCAGCGCCACCGGCGAAGAGGCCCTGGCCGTGTTGGAGCCCCACTCCTACTTTGGCGAGATGGCCCTCATCGACAGCACCCCCCGGGCCGCGGACGCCATCGCCTTCGAGGGCACCGAAGTCTTCTTCATCCCCCTCAAGGAACTGCGGAACCTCATCGAGGGTCACCACCAGCTGGCCCTGAAGATCCTCTACAGCCTCTGCGAGGTGCTGGCCCAACGCCTGCGCGAGACCAACGAGCGCTACATGAGCATCTTCACCATCGCCCAGTGGGGCGGCTCCAACCCCGAGAACCCCCTGCCCTTGCCCTGACCCCGGCAAGTGGCCGGGATGAACGAAAAGGGACCCGCCGGAGCGGGTCCCTTTTCGTTCGGGGCGGATCAGTGGGATTCGCCCTCGGGTTCATCGTCCTTCACGTCGTCCTTCGCTTCCTGCTTGGCCTTGAGGGCCGCGTAGTAAGCGGGGCGCGTTTCCCGGAGGTGGTCGCCGGAGGTGTCGCCGGTGAGCCAGGCGGTATCCATGGGATAGACGTCCGGATCGAAGATCACCAGGTACCAATGCCAGACCAGGATGCTGAGGGTGGCCAGGATGGCCTCGTACCAGTGGGCGGCGGTGGCGGCGTCGAGCACCCACTTCGGGAAGCGGCTCAGGCTCCAGTTCTCAGCCCAGAGCAGTACGCCCGTCACGGCCATCACGACGGTGCCCCACATGAAGGCCCAGTACTCCATCTTCTCGGCATAACCGAACATCCCGAAGGTGGGGCGTTCCACCTTGAAGCCCAGGTTGTGCTTGAACATGTTCAGGATGTCCTTGGCGTCCTGCCAATTGGGCATCAGTTCCCAGATGATCACACGGTCGCGCTTGAAGAAGGCCAGGTGGATCAGGTGGAAGCCCGTGGCCAGGAGCATGATCACGGCGGCCACGCGGTGGGCCCAGGCCCGGAAGACAGTGTTGGTCACGAAGGTCTTCACCCACCAGGTATCGGGGTATTTCAAGGCGAAGCCCGTGATCACCAGGGTGACGAAGCTGAGCACCACCATGCCGTGGGCGATGCGGAACTTCATGTTCATGCGGGGCATGCGTTCGCCCGTGTGGTGGCCGTGCTTGTTCCGGCGGGTCTTGGCCAGCCAATCCAGGCCGTTGTGGACCAGCATGAAGCCGATGGTCATGGGGATGAGGAAGAGGTAAACGATGCGGATCCACTTGACCGAGGGGTGTTCGCCCACGCCCGCGTAGCGCACGTGCACGGGCCCGGCGACGAAGGTCTTGCCGATGCCCGCGTGGCACTTGCCGCAGGTGTTCCCGAGGTTCGCGGGGTTCACCATGGATTGCGGATCGGAGGCGGAGCGGATGTTGTGCACCCCGTGGCAAGAGGCGCAGTTGGCCACGGTCTTCTGGCCACCCTTCATGGCGAGGCCGTGGAAGCTGTCCTCGAAGGCGGTGACCTTGTCCCCGGAGAGGGCGTAGCGCGCGGAGATCCGCTCGTCGCCGTGGCAGCGGCCACAGGTGGCCGTGGACACCCGGGATGCGTTCACGAGGCTGCCCGCCTCGGCCGGCGCCAAGATGGCGTGCTCGCCGTGGCAATCGGTGCATACGGGCGCTCCCTTGAAGCCCGCCGCCACGGCCTTGCCATGGACGCTTTCGTCATAGGCCGACTTCACGTCGCTGTGGCAGTTGCCGCAGGTGCCGGTCACGTTCTCCCGGTTCACCGCCGCCTTGGGATCCCGGGAGGCGAGGATGTCGTGGTAGCCGTGGCAGTCCGAGCAGGAGGGCGCAGAGTCCTCGCCCCGGGCCACGGCTTTGCCGTGGACGCTGTGCTTATAAGCTTCCACGGGCTTGGCGAAGGGAATCTTGTGCTTGGCCAGGAACTCGGGGTTGGAGTGGCAGGAGCCGCAGGTATCCGCGAGGTTCTTCTTCGCGATCTTGGAATCGGCTTCGGCCTTGGGCGTCACCTCATGGGCGGGACCGTGGCAGGAGGCGCAGGTGGCCGCATCCGTCATGCCCTTCTTCCGGGCGATGCCATGCACGCTGCCCGCATAGGCCTTGGCCTGGCCCGCATGGCAGGTGGCGCACTTCACCGGGGCCGGTTTGTCGGCGTGGGGCAGCTTGGTGATGTCGCTGTGGCACTGGACGCAGGAGAGCGCCAAATGAACGGCCTTGGGCCGTTTGCTCAGATCCACCTCATGACAGCCTGCGCAGTCCTGAGGCGTCGGCTGCCCGGCCGATAGCACCAGCGTGAAAAGTGCGGCGAAGAGGAAACGCATGGAACCCTCGATCGAAAGAACTGCCCTCACCAGAGTCGGTAGGGAGCGGGTTGACCGGAGTCACGAGTCCGATTCTCGAAAAGGTGTCGCAACCTCCAGAAATCAATCAACCTATCCGCCAACCAGCGCCCTCCTCATTCGGAGGTCGATCCGAGGGGGCGGGTCCGCGCTAGACTGGTCCTTCCCATTGAACCGAACCCATCAAGGAGTCCCATGTCCAACCTCGTGGCCCACATTTCCGACGCCGAATTTCCCGCTGCCGTCGCCCAGGGCGTGACCCTCGTGGATTTCTGGGCCCCCTGGTGCGGCCCCTGCAAGATGATCGCCCCCGTGCTCGACGAGCTGGCCGGCGAGCTGGGTGGCAAGGCCAAGATCGTGAAGATCAACGTGGATGACAACCCGGAAGTGGCCGGCCAGTTCGGCATCATGAGCATCCCCACCTTGATCCTGTTCAAGGACGGCAAGCCCCTGAACAAGCTCGTGGGCGGCCAGCCCAAGCCCCAGCTGAAGTCCTTCATCGAGAGCGCGCTCTAAGCGACTCCCGCTGAAATGAAAAGCGCCGCCCCCAGGGCGGCGCTTTTCATTTCAGGCGGGCTACTTCTTGACCAGCACCATGCGCACCTGGTTGCCCTTGTCATTGAAGCGCACCTCATCCAGCACCGTCTGGATCAGGGGCAGGCCCCGGCCGCAGGTACGCACCAGATCGCTGGCGGAGCGGGGGTCGAGCTTGCGCACATCGAAGCCGTTGCCCTCATCCTCGATCTGAACTTCGTAGCGGTTGCCCTCCACCCGGGTGCGGACCTGCACGAGGCGAGACGCGAACTTTTCGTCCCGGATCCGCTCCCGGCGCAGGGTCGTGTAGGGATCCTCCTCCGCGAAGAGGTCGCCCTTCAGGTTGCTGTGGAGCTCAAGGTTCCCATGCTCCAGGGCGTTCACCAGGGCCTCGTGGTAGGCCATGGCGATGACGTCCAAGTTCGCCGCCTGGGCGAACCCCATGGGCACGAGGCGATCCGTGAGGTGGAGGATGAGGCTGGGGATGTCCAACTCATCGCTCCGGAAGCAGAAGGAGCGTTCCTCGGCCACGAGCCCCTTGAGGCCGGCTTGGGCGAGGCGGAATTCCCGGTGCAGCTCCACGAGGTGGAAGACGCTTTTCACGAGATCCCGCAGGGCCAGGGGCTTCATGAACAGGTTGCTGGCGCCCATGCGCAGGGCCCGGATCGTGTATTCCACCGATGCCGCGCCGGTCATCAGCACCACGGGCAGGTTCGGCTTCATGGCCTTCACGCGGTGGATGACGTCGAAGCCATCCATGCCATCCATGTTGATGTCGGAGAGCACCAAGTCGAAGGTGGGGGCCATGGGATCGGCCAGGAACTTCATGGCCTCCTCGCCCTCGGAGAAGGGATGCACCTTCATCCCGTGGGTCGTGAGGGCCTCCACCACGAGTTCGAGCACGGCCGCGTCATCATCGACGACGAGTACATGCGGTGGCTGTGCAGTGATCACCCGAGCTCCTGGAGGTTGATCGAGATTACGACATTCTGATGGGCGCCGGAAGCAGCGGATCCAGCAAGGCCATGGCGCGATCAGTGGCGCCCAGGAGCTTCGACAGCGCGGGATCGGCCGTCCCTGGGCCCCGGTTCGGGACCACGGTGAGGAGATTTCCGGTTTCCGAAGCCAGCTGCTCGGCTTCCACCACCCTCAACTCGCTGTTCCCGAGCAGGGGTGCCACCAGATCCTCGAAATTCCGGTAGCCCGGCCCGATGAGGGTGGGCACCCCGAAGCGCAGGGGCTCCAGGGGATTGTGGCCGCCATCCCAGGCCCAGCCGCCGCCGACCAGGGCGAGGGTACCCTCCCCGTACACGCGACTCAGCTCCCCCAGGGTGTCCAGGAGCAGGATCGCGGTGTCCCGCCAGGGGCCCGGTGTCCCAGGCCAGGGCTCCGAGGCGCGGCGGAAGGCCTGGCCCTCCAGGAGCGAGGCCACTTCGCCGAACCTGCGCGGCTGGCGGGGGGCAAGGATCAGGCGCAGGCCGGGATGGCGCTCCCGCAGCCGCCGCCAGAGGTCCAACAGGAGGCCTTCCTCCCCCTCCACCGTGTTGCCCGCCACGAGCATGGGTTCCTCCGCCCAAGCCGCGAGAAGGTGGTTCCACCCTTCATGCAAGGGCGGCGGGAGGGGCAGATCAGCTTTGAGGTTGCCCGCCACCCGCACCAAGGGCGCGCCCAGATCCTGGAAGGCCTCGGCGCTTTCAGCATCCCGGGCCGCGATCACATCGAAGCGGCGGGCGGCCGCAGGGGCGAAGGGGTTCCGGAGGCTCTTGGAGGTCAGGCGCCCGTTCACCAGGGCCCGGGGCACGCCATCCTCGGCCAGGGCCCGCATCAGCCCCGGCCACAATTCCGTTTCCAGGGCGAGGAACAGGCCAGGCTTGGCCTGGCGCCAGGCCCGGAGGCCCTCCAGGTCATCGAAGGGGAAGGCCCCTCCGCTCAGCAGGCCCGTGCCGCCATCGAGGATCGGGAGGCGGCGCGCCATCAGTTCGAGGCCCGCCGCCGTGCCGGTGGTGAGGTGCAGGCGATGTCCCCGGTCCCGCAGCCGGCCGATGAGCCCTTCCGCCACCAGCAATTCGCCCACGCTCACCGCATGCACCCAGATCCATCGACCGATCGGGAGGTCCTCGGCGGGCTCGGCTTCGAGCCTCATCCGCCAGCCCGGAGGCAATCCGGACAGGAGCCCTCGGGCCGCGCCGCCGGCCACGGCGGACAGGCCCAGGTAGGTCGCATCCATGAAATCCATGTCCCCCAGTCTGGCCGGTCCGCTCCCCCTGCGACAATGAGGGTCTATGAACGCACTCGAGATCCTCATCGTCACCGGCCCCCTGGGCAGCGGGAAAACCACCACCGTGAACGCCCTCCTGCGTTCCGCGCTCACCGAGGGGCGCAGCGTGGCCGTGCTCATCAACGAGTTCGGCGCCGTGGACGTGGATGGCACCCTCGTGGCGGCGGAGCGCCCCGAGGTGGCGGGCATCGCGAGCTTGGTCAATGGCTGCGTCTGCTGCAGCCTGCGGGACGACGTGGTGGCCACTCTGGCCGCCTGGGCGGACGCGCCCGCCGCCCAGCGCCCGGATCGCGTGGTGCTCGAGACCACGGGCCTCGCCGATCCCACGGACCTGCAGGATCTGGAGCTGGAACCGGCCCTGCAGGGGCGCGTCCGGATCAACGGCATCCTCACGGTCCTCAGCTGCCTGAGCCCCCTGCACCACCTCCAGCAGCGGGACCTCCTGAAGCGCCAGGTGGGCCTCGCGAGCCTGCTCTACCTCAGCAAGGCCGACCTCGATCCCTCCGCGGCCATGGCCTGGGAAAGCCAGCTGAGGGCCGCACTGCCCTCGCTTCCCATCGCCCACTCCAGGCATGGCCTGCCCCCCACCGGCGCCCCGGATCCCTGGGCGGGGGATCCCGTGCGGCCCGAGGGCTGGGCGGACAGCCCCGAGGTGAGCTTCGCGGACACCCGCAGCTTCAGCCTCGCCTTCGATCACCCCGTGGATCCCGCGGCTCTGGAGGCGCTCTTCCTGCCCCCCTTTCCGGAATCCCTGGCCGCGGGGGAGCTGCTCCGGGCCAAGGGCGTCTGTGCATTCGCCGGTTGGGCGCCCCGGGCCGACGGCTCGGACCGGTGGGCCTTCCAGGTGGCCGATGGCCGCATCGAGATCAGCCCCCTGCCCCTTCAGCCCGATGGTCAAGCCCCGGCCATGCTCGCCGTGCTCATCGGCACCGGACTCGATCAAACCGCCTGGAAGGCGGCCCTGCGAGGCCTGGAGCAAGTCCCCGATGGCGCCCGCCGGAAGGTGGTCATCCCCCATCCCGGGAACCCCTGAGCGGGAAGGATTGCCGGGGCGTTCCTGCCGGAGCGCGTGACGCCCTCCACAAAATCGGGACGGGAAAAACCAGGAGTTGACTTCCCTGGGGAATGGCCGATTCATACAGTCCCGGCTTCAAAGCCGAGCTGAGAGATTCCCATGCGCCTCGTCTGCCCCACCGCCTTCAAAGGGACCTTGAGTCCCGCCGAGGCGGCGCGTTTGCTCATGGAGCCGGGAGATCTCCTCCTCCCGCTCTCCGATGGCGGCGATGGGTTCCTGGATTGCATCCACGCGGATCTCGGCGGCACCTTCCGGAGCCTGCCCGCGGCGGATGCCTTCGGCCGGGTGCGCGAGGTGCCCGTGCTCGAACTCGCCGACGGCACCATCGTGATCGAAAGCGCCAAGGTCATCGGCATGGCGGGCCTCGACCACCTCGACCCCTTCCTCGCCAGCTCCAAGGGCCTGGGCGATCTGCTGGCCCAGCTCCAGGACGCCCCGCGACTCTGGATCGGCCTCGGAGGCACCGCCACCATGGACGGCGGCTCCGAATGGCCCGCGCTGAAGCTGCCCCCCACCCTCGCCTTCTGCGACGTGGATGCGGACCTTCTGGAAGCGCCCCGCCTCTTCGGACCCCAGAAGGGCGCCCAGCTTCCGGACATTCCGATCCTCGTGGATCGCCTCAAGGCCCTGGGCCTGCCCCGCGGCCCCCACACCGGCTCCGCCGGCGGCCTCGGCGCCAAGCTCAAGCAGCTGGGCGCACGGCTCGTGGATGGCGCCGAGGAACTGATGCGCGTCGTGCACTTCGACGAAGCCTGCCACGACGCCGACGCCGTGATCACGGGCGAGGGCCAGCTGGATGCCACCACCCTCCGGGGCAAGCTCCCTTGGCGCGTGGCGGGCCGGGCCCACGTCCATGGCCTCCCCGTCATCGGCCACTTCGGAGGCTACGGCCCCGGATGGGAAGCCGCCGCCGAGGCCTTCGACGAACTGCACTTCGGCGATCCTCGGCACGAGGAGCGCCTGCTCCCGATGATCTAGGAGCGTGTCCAAGTAACCGGTGGGGCCGCGCTGGGGTGGCGGCCGAGCGCCCCAAGGCGGCCTACCGAAGGTGGTGTGGGCGCACCACGGAGGGAGGCCAACGCGGGGGCGCGACGGCCGCCGCCCCAGCCCAAAGGGTTGAAATCAAAGGGGCCTGATCCGTCGTCGGCGCGCTTGCACGATGAGACCGCATCGCGCCCCGCGCGCCTCCTCGGCTGAGGCCCCTTTGGTTTCAACGCGGCTCCCGCCGATTACTTGGACACGCTCCTAGTTCCGGCGGGGCCGGATCGGCTCGGCCGGGCCCTGGGGCTTCAGGGTGATGGGATCCAGATCCTTCCCCTGCTCCAGGGAGCCGATGTAGGAGATGAAGCCCTCTTTCTCCAGCTGCAGGATGGCCTTGGGCTTCATGAGGCGGAAGTCGCGGAGTGGCGTGACACCCACCAGTTCCCGGTCCACATAGACTTTGGCCCCCTCGGGGGTGCTCAGAATGGCCTTGGCCACGCCCTCGGCCTCGAGACGGATCTCCGTGGCCTTCTCCCCCACGGGCATCGGCCCCTCGTAGGGCCGGTGGCCGGGGAGGCGCAGTTCCAGTTCCTTGGCCCCCGAAGCCACGGCGCCCTGGAAGGGCGTGCGGCCCACGACGACCCCATCCACGAGGACCTCCGCCCCTGCGGGGGTGCTCACCAGGTGGAGGGTGCGGTGCCGGGGCCGCATGGCCACGAAGAGCCCAGCCGAGACCACCAGCAGGGCCGCGATTCCACCCAGTACGGGGCGGATTTTCGAAGGTCTACCGGAAGCCGTCGGCTCCGGCCCCTTGTCCCGGGCCTCGGGCACCCGCTCGAGCTTCCGGCCGATGTGGGTCTGATCCAGTCCCTCCGCCGGCGCGAGGGGGAGCAAGGGCCTGGCCTCGGGCACCTGGGCCACCTGCCCGGCCTGGGTGGATTCCAGATCCACGGTGGGACTCTGGGCGGGCGCCACCGGTTCGAAGTCGAGGAAGGCCAGGGGGTTCTCGTCGGCGGCCGCCTTGGAACCCACCACGGGCAGCGCGCCCGCGGAGCTCATGGCCTGGGTGGGCAGCAAGGGGATGGGCACCTTCGGCGTGAGCTGGGAAGCCGGAAGGGCCTCCAAGGCCTGAGTACCCTCATCCTCGGGCGCATGCTTCCGCTGCAGCGGAAGGCCGGGGTGGCTGCCGAGACCCGGCAGGGTCATGGGGCCGCTGCCGAGGCCCGAGAGGGTTCCCTCGCCGTCCAGGGCCGTCTGGAGGCGGCTCAGGGTGGCCGCTGGCAGTTGCGCGGCTTCCAGAAGCGCGTTCAGGAACGAATGCAGATCCGGGTACCGCTGCATCGGATCCTTCATCAGCGCGATGTGGAAGACCTCCTTCAAGGCTTCGCTGAGGCTGTCCGGCATGTGGGGCGGCTCGTTCACCACCTTCAGCAGGGTGGCGCCCACGGTCTCCCCCACGAAGGGCAGCGTGCCCGTGAAGCACTCATAGGCCGTGACCATCAGGGCGTAGCGGTCCGTAGCAGCGGTGGCGTCCCCGCCCATGAGCAGCTCCGGTGCCGTGTAGGAGGGCGTGCCCACCACGGTGCCCAGGGCCGTCAGCCGCGTCTGGTCGGCCTGGTTGGCGATGCCGAAATCCATGAGCTTCAGGCGCCCGTCCTGGGAGACGAGGATGTTCTCGGGCTTCACATCCCGGTGGACGATGTCGGCCTTCGCCGCGGCGGTGAGGGCATGGGCGGCCTGAAGCATGAGCCGCATGATCGTTTCCCCATCCAAGCGGCGCTCCCGGATGAGCTTGGCGAGGCTCACCCCGTCCACGAACTCCATGGCCAGGAAGGGGCCCACGGCCTCGTCCTCGCCCACGTCATAGACCGTGATGATGTTGGGGTGGTTCAAGCGGGCGCTGATCTCCGCCTCCCGCTGGAATCGCTCCAGGGCATGCTCCTGGTCGGAGCCCCCTTCCACCACGACTTTGATGGCCACCCTGCGCTTCAGCAGGGGGTCCTGGGCGAGGTACACGCGGCCCATGGCTCCCTGGCCCAGCAGGGAGACGACCTGGTAACGACCGATGGTGGTGGGATCGGGCTTCATTTGGGTCCGGGGTGGCGTCATTCAGCTTGGCATAAAACGGCCTATCGGGCATCACCGTTGCTTCATTGACTTCGGGAAATCCGCCCCGGCCGCTATCATGGAGGGTTGGGGAGAATCGATGCTCGCGGTCCAAAACGTCACCATGCGCTACGGCGCCAAGGTCCTCTTCGAGGACGTCACCACCACCTTCAACCCCGGGCGCCGCTATGGCCTCACGGGGCCGAACGGGGCGGGCAAGTCCACGTTCATGAAGATCCTGGCCGGGGAAATGGAGCAGCAGAACGGCACCGTGCAGCGCCCCCGCAAGATGGGCATCCTCCGCCAGGATCAGTTCGCCTTCGATCAGTTCCGGGTCATCGACACGGTGATCATGGGCAACAAGCCCCTCTGGGCGGCCCTGGAGGAACGCGACCGCATCTACGAGAAGACGGAGATGACGGACGAGGACGGCATGCGTCTCGGCGAGCTCGAAGGCATCGTGGGCGATGAGGACGGCTACACCGCCGAGGCCGATGCCGCCATCCTTCTGGACGGCCTCGACATCCCCGAGGAGCTCCACGAGCGCAAGATGAGCGAGCTCCAGGGCGGCCAAAAGGTGCGCGTGCTGCTGGCCCAGGCCCTCTTCGGCCACCCCCAGGCCCTGCTGCTGGACGAGCCCACCAACCACCTCGACCTCGAGTCCATCCACTGGCTCAAGGAGTTCCTCAACAACTACGACGGCACCGTGATCGTGATCTCCCACGACCGCCACTTCCTCAACGCCGTCTGCACCCACATCGCCGACATCGACTACCGCACGATCATCCAGTACACGGGCGGCTACGACGACATGGTGATGGCCAAGACCCAGCTGCGCTCGCGCATCGAGGCGGAGAACGAACAGCGGGAGAAGAAGATCGCCCAGCTCAACGAGTTCATTGCCCGCTTCGCCGCCGGCACCCGCTCCAGCCAGGTGAACAGCCGCCGCAAGGAAGTGGAGCGCCTGGCCCCCGGCGATCTGGCCCGCAGCAACATCCAGCGCCCTTTCATCAAGTTCGAGATGCGCAAGCCCGGCGGCCGCCACGCCGTGGAGTTTGAGGGTGTCGTGAAGGGCTACGACGTTGAAGGGAAGCGCCTGGACGTCATCAAGGGTTTCACCGCCTCCGTGCAGCGCGGCGAGAAGATCGCCATCATGGGCCGCAACGGCGTGGGCAAGACCACCCTGCTGAGCGCCATCCTGGCCAACGCCCCCGGCGTGACCGAACCCAACCTCAGCCTGGAGGCGGGCACCGTGAAGTGGGGCCACGAGGTCTCCGTGGGCTACTTCGCCCAGGACTTCAAGGAGAGCATCCCCAAGGGTTACACCATGGTGGATTGGCTCCGCCAGTTCGATCCCGACGCCACCATCGAGCAGATCCGCGGCGTGCTGGGCCAGATGCTCTTCCGCGGCGAAGAGGGCACGAAGAAGACGGAAGTCCTCTCCGGCGGCGAGGCCTGCCGCCTCATGTTCTGCAAACTCATGCTGCAGAAGCCCAACGTCCTCGTCTTCGACGAGCCCACCAACCACTTGGATCTGGAGGCCGTGATCGCGGTGAACACGGCCCTCCAGAACTACCCCGGCACCATCCTCCTGGTGACCCACGACGAGGACCTCATCGACGAGGTGGCCACCCGCATCTGGAACTTCGACCACGGCAAGATCGAGGACTTCCAGGGCACCTACGAGGAATACCTCGCCAAGGCCTGATCAGGAATTGGTGAGCGTGAAGGTGGCTGGGGTGGAAACCCCGGCCGCCGTCGCGGTGACGGTGAAGACCCCGGTCGTGCCGTTGGCCGTGATCACCGGGGCCACCGCCACACCAGCGGCATCCGTGGTCGCCGTCGCCGTCGTGACCGCGCCCGGGAACGTTCCCGAGGCTCCACCCGCACCGGCCACGATGGTGAAGGTCACCGTGGCGCTGGCGATGGGCGTGGTCACGTGGGTGCTCCCGCCGTACCCATCCCCGTTGCTGATCGTATCCACCCGATCCAGGGTGACTTTGAGATCCGTGGCGAAGGGGGTTCCGGTCGTCGTGGTCTGGGGGGTCCCCGCCGTGGTGTGGATCTGATTGCCGGAGGCCAGCACCGTTCCCGCCGCGGGACCACCCGAAGGCGAACTGTACCCACCACTGCAACCGATGCAGATGAGCGCCGCGAATCCAACGGCAGAATTCAAAAGCTGATTCATGGGGAACTCCGGGGTTGTGGTTGTCTCAACGTGGAGCTTCGTGACAGGCCCTCCCAGATCCGGTCGCGAAATACCGACCCATCCGGGCCCGGAACGTTCTTGACGGCGGCAATGCGGCTCCACAAGGTGGAAAGGACACCTCCCTTCAGGAGTACCGAGTGGCGCAGTGGTCCCCGACCCTCGAGTTGGATCGCTCTCAGGGCGAGCCGCTCTACCTGCAGATCGTGGGCGCCGTGGTCGCCGACATCCGCCGGGGCCGGCTGCAGCCGGGAGACGCACTGCCCGGAACCCGCACCCTGGCCGAGACCTTGGGGGTGAACCGCAACACCACCCTGGCCGCCTACCAGGAACTGGAGGCCGAGGGGTGGATCGTCTGCGAACCGGATCGCGGGTCCTTCGTGGCCGAGCAGCGGCCCATCGGGGCGTTGGAGGTGGAGGAGTCCATCGCGGCTTCCGACTCCGGATCCTGGACCGCCCCCACGTCGATGTCCGAACCCTTCTTCCAACCCCAGGCCACGGACCGGGAGGGCTTCCGGCTCATCCCGGATCTGCCGGATGTGCGCTTGGCCCCCGTATCGGCCATCCACCGAGCCAACGGGCGGGTGCTGAACCTCCAGCAGCAGCGGATCCTCCAGCCGGGCTGGGATCCCCGGGGGTTGCTGGATCTCCGCATCTCCCTCTGCCGGTTCCTCCGGGAACTGCGCGGGCTGGCCCTGGAACCCGGCAATGTGGTCCTCACCCGGGGGCTCATGAGCACCCTCAACCTCATCTCGCGGAGCCTGTTCAGCCCCGGGGAGCTGGTGGCCGTGGAAACCCCCGCCGCCTTCCGCGTGCTGGAGGCCTTTCGCGCCGCCGGGGCGCGCCTCGTGCCGATCCCCGTGGATGCGGAGGGTTTGGACGTGGACGCCCTGGAGGCGCTGCTGGCCCGGGAGCCCATCCGGCTCCTCTACACCACCACCGCGCCCCAGCACCCCACCCACGCCATCCTCAGCCCGCCCCGCCGCGCGCGCCTGCTCGCCCTCGCGGAGGCCCACCGATTCCGCATCCTCGAAGGGGATCTCACCCTCGGTTTCCAGCGCGAGCAGAACCCCGCCCTGCCCTTGGCCAGCGAAGATCGCACGGGCTCCGTGATCTACTTCAGCGCCCTGGAGCAGATCCTCGCTCCCGGGCTCCAAGTGGGTTTCCTCGCGGGGTTCGCCCCGCTCATCAAGGCCATGGCCAAGGAACGGCAGCTCATCGACTGGCCCGGCAACCAGGTGCAGGAAGCCACCATCGAGGAGCTCTTCCGGGATGGCGAGATGCACCGCCACTTGGCCCGCATCCGGAAGGTGAATGAGGATCGCCGGGCGAGCCTCGTGGACCGGCTGCTCTTCCACCTCCATCCCCATGTCCGCGTCGAAGACCCCAGGGAGGGCCTGTCCCTTTGGGTGGAGGTAGCCGAGGGCATCTCCGTGGATGCCTGGACGGAGCGCTGCGCCGCCAAGGGCGTGATCTTCTATCCCGGCCGTCTCTATGATTTCCAACGCCAGCCCCTGCAACGCCTCTGCCTGGGCTTCGCCGCCCATGACGTGGAGGAGCAGAACGAGGCCTGCGAACGGATGGCCGAAGCCCTGCGGACCCTCCTCTGAACCACTGGGCAGGGCGGGGAAACCGCTCAGCCGAGGCGGTGAATCCGGGGCGCCGCCGGGCCGATGATGGGGACATGCGACAGCTCATCTCCCTCATCTGGGCCCTCCTGTTCGGCTGACGGCTTCCCACCGTTGGGGCGCCCCCGGCGACCGCTGGGCAATCGGCCCTTCCGGCCCCCGGGTTCCGTTCCATCCTGGATCCATGCGCGCCCTGAGCCCCGCCCTCCTCCTCGGCCTCGCCCTCGCCTGTGGCGGTGGCGGAAGTGGCTCGGGCACCCCGGCTCCCAGCGCGCCCCCGAAGCCCACCATCTCGAGCTTCACGGCCACGCCCTCCATCCTCACCGCGGGCCAGAGTTCCACCCTGGCCTGGGTGGTCACCGGCGCCACCACCGTGAAGCTCGAGGGCAGCCCGACCACCGCCACGTCAGCCCCCGTGGCGCCCGCGGCCTCCACCACCTACACGCTGATCGCGGAAGGGGCCGGAGGTCAGGCCTCTGCCTCGGTGACGGTCACCGTCGGTAGTCAGGTGCCCCAGTACGGAACCTTCCACGGAGCGGACCTGGGCGTCGGCGCCAACCTGAACGGCGCCATCCCCTTCACCACCGGCAACGCTTGGAATCAGGACATCTCCGGCGCCCCCGTGGATCCCAACAGCGCCAACCTCATCGCCACCATCGGACTGAACAAGGGGCTCCATCCCGATTTCGGTTCAGGTCTCTACCAGGGCGCTCCCATCGGCATCCCCTACGTGGTGGTGGCCGGCGCGCAGCCCAAGGTGACCATCGCCCTTGGCGCCTACGCGGATGAGAGCGATCCGGGCCCCTACCCCGTGCCCCCCAACGCCCCCATCGAGGGGCAGATGGCCGATGGCAGTTCCTTCGGCGGTGATCGGCACGTGCTCGTCATCGATCGCGACGCCAACCGCCTCTACGAGCTGGGCAATGCCTATCCCCAGCCCAACGGCAGCTGGCAGGCCAGCGGCGGCGCCATCTTTACCTTGGATGGCCTCGTGGCGCGCCCCACGGCCCAGCCCGGTTGGACGAGCACCGACGCGGCGGGCCTGCCCATCTTCCCCGGCCTCGCGCGCTACGAGGAGGCCGCCAGCGGCGCCATCCGCCACGCCCTGCGCTTCACCGTGAACCTCAGCCGCCGGGCCTACGTGCCCCCCGCCACCCACTGGGCCTCCAGCAGCACCGACGTGAACCGCCCCCCCATGGGCATGCGCGTGCGCCTCAAGGCCTCCTTCGTCATCCCCGGCACCTACACCACGGAATCCAAGGCCCTCCTCCAGGCCATGAAGACCTTCGGCATGCTGGTGGCCGACAACGGCAGCGACTGGTACATCAGCGGGGCCCCGGATCCCCGATGGAACAACAGCAAACTGCTCTCGGAGCTGGGCGCCGTGAAAGGCAGCGACTTCGAGGTGGTGCGCATGGATGGGATCGTCACTCCCTGAGGGCCCAACCTCGATTCCAATGGGCTGTGGGTGCAGTGCAAAATCGCACCTGGTTCGCACGTTTGTCTTACCTCGCATGCAGTGGTTGGTTAAAAAAAGACCTTTGATCTTGCGATTCATTCAATTTGACCTACCTTAAGGCGGATCATCCATCGAGATGGGAGCGAGGTGAGCCCTTTTGAAGGGGTGCTCGGCCCTGCCCCGGCTCGCCCCCTTTTGGAAAGGCTTCCCATGACCGCCTGTGCCCGCCGCGACATCTTCCTCCAAATCGAACCCTTGGAAGGCTACAGCCCCCTCGCGCCCCTCCTCTGCGCGCGGCGCTATGGGCGGGATTGCCAGCTGAACGAAGGCCACGATCTGGGACGCATCCCCTCCGACGAGATCCTGCAGGCCCGCGTTGACGCCCTCGTCTACCGGGAATACCTGGACCCGAACTATTCGGTTCCGAATACCGCCCCCATCGCGCCCTCCGATTCCACCGAGCCGCCCTGGGATCACCGCGTCCCCGGTGCGGTGCTCTGGGCCAAGCCCGGCGAGCGGCTCTACATCCACGTGCGGAACGCGGATCCGGAGGAATGCCATAGCCTGCATGTGCACGGCCTGCGCTATGGCATCGAATCCGACGGCGCGTGGCCCCGCGGCATCGCCACCAAGGACGGGCGCCGGAGCGATGAGATCCTGCCTGGCCAGAGCTGGACCTACGTCTTCGACATCACCGAAGAGATGATCGGCGCCTGGCCCTTCCACGATCACGTGCGGATGGTCGGGGCCAGCATCAACCGGGGCCTCTTCGGGGGCCTCATCGTGCGGGATCCCAAGGCCCCTCGGGCGGATCACGAAGTCCCCCTCTTCATCCACGCCATGGCCGACGTGATGAACCACTGCAAGTTCGAGAGCCCCATGCTCTCCACGGGCCAGACCTACAGCACCACCTTCCCCGATGCCGGCGAGATCTGCGATTACATCTGCCGCATCCACGGCGCCAGCATGCACGGCCGGGTGCGGGTCGTGGCGGGTAGTCCGGGCGCCCCCGTCGCCATCAGCATCGTCGACAACGCCTTCTCGCCCGCGGATGTCACCATCACTGCGGGCACCCAGGTGGTCTGGAAGAACAATGGGGCCAATCAGCACATCGTCTTCGCCGGCGGCGGTGGCAACCAAACTTACTGCCTCAACGGCCGCGCCTTTGTCGGCAACACCCCCATCATCACCGGCCAGCCCGGGGATCGCATCCGTTGGTACCTCTTCAACCTCGACGTGGGCAGCGTGTGGCACAACTTCCACCCCCACGCCGCCCGATGGCAATTCCCCAATCCCCCCACCGGCGCCAGCGACGTGCATGGCCTGAGCCCCGTGGAGACCTTCATCCTCGACACCGAAGTGCCCCTCGCCCTTCGCCTGCCCTGCGAACTGGAAGCGCTGCAGTGCTGCACACCACCCCCCGATGCCTGCCTCATCACCCTCTGCGGGGACTTCCTGTTCCATTGCCACATCGAGGAGCACATGATGGCCGGGCTCGCGGGCCTGGTGAGGTCGAAACAGAAGGTCTGGATCACCGATGAGGTGCTCAAGCAGATCGATTTCGTGCTTCCCACCTGCGGATGCGGCACCGAATGCGGCTGGGTGGACCTGCGCCGCTGCCTCAAGGCGCATCAGCGTCCCGGCTCCACGGGCGGAGGTTCGCACACCCACGGGATGGAAACCGGCCCCATGAGTGGAATGGGGCCGATGATCGACGGCATCCCCGAAAACATCATGATGGTGGAAGAGCACGTGCATGGGGTGGGCCATCCCCATGACCCCATGCCAGAGCCCAAGCCCATGCCGATGAAGGTTCCCGCCCAACCGGCCTTCAACCCGCTGGAGGCGGCCAAGCTGGGCTACTGGGAGTTGCTGCCCTGCGAAACCCCCATCCTCACCGTGCACGCAGCCCTCATGCACACCGGCAAGGTGCTGTTCTTCGCCGGCTCGGGCAACGATGAGCTCTACACGACGGGCTTGCGCAGCGCCGTGTACGACTATGAGAACGGCGGTTTCACCCTGCCCCCCACGCCCACGGACGTCTTCTGCGCCGGCCAATGTTTCCTGCCCGATGGCCGCGTCTTCGTGGCCGGCGGCACCGAGCGCTACGACCCCTTCGTGGGCCTGAAGTCCTCCCTCATCTTCGATCCCATCAGCGAGCAGTGGACCTTCGTGCAGCCCATGAAGCACGGGCGCTGGTATCCCACGCTCATCGGTTTGGGGAATGGCCATCCCATGGCCACTTCCGGCGGTGGGTCCCCCGAGAATGAGATCTACGACGCCCCCACCGGCTGGAGCGTCGCGGGCCCCGGCATCGGCTGGCCCCTCTATCCCCACCTCCACCTTCTGAAGGATGGACGCGTCTTCCATTCAGGCATGCGCCTGGGAGGGTCGGGCATGGCCCCGGGCTACCTCAATCCGGGCACGGGTGCCTACACCCCGCTGCCGGCGGCGGCGGTCCCCGCGAGCTTCAATTTCGGCGCCCGGGATCAGGGGGCCACCGTGCTGCTCCCCCCTGCCCAATCGCAGAAGGTCATGGTGATGGGCGGCGGGAGCCCGAGCATCAACAAAGTGCACGTCATTGACTCCGACGCGCCCTCCCCCACCTATGTCCAGGTCCCCTCCATGCTGCGCAACCGCATCCACGTGAACGCCGTCATCCTCCCGGATCGCACCGTGGTGGCCACCGGCGGAAGCGGCATCGCCGAGGATGCCCTGACCGCCTCCACCGAAGCGGAGATCTACGACCCCGCGACGAACACCTGGCATACGGGCGCCCGGGCCCGGGTGCCCCGGATGTACCACTCCATCGCGCTGCTGATGCCCGATGGCCGCGTGCTGACCTCCGGCTCCAACCCCAGCCGCCGCAACGATGAGAAGCGGATCGAGATCTACCACCCGCCCTACCTGTTCAAGGGCCCCCGCCCCTGCCTGGAACGGGCGCCCGAGAAAGTCGCCCTGGGCGCCGCCTTCGCCGTGCACTCACCCGATGCCGCGAGGATCAAGTGGATCAGCCTCGTCAAACCCATGGCCACCACCCACTCCTATGACAGCGAGCAGCGCCTCATCGACCTCCCCTTCCGCCGCCACGCCTGCCACCTCCACACCGAGATGCCCGCCAACCCCAACCTCGTCCCGCCCGGCTACTACATGCTGTTCATCGTGAGCGACCAGGGCGTGCCCTCCGTGGCGAAGTGGGTGCACGTGGTGGCCCCCTCCAAGGAATCACCCATGCCGCATGGTCATTAGGGTAGGAACATGCTGGAACGCCCAGGGCCCCCGCTTCACCGGGGTTCCCCTGGGCGTCCAGGAATAGGTTGCGCCAGGATCAGGGGCGCTGCAGCAGGTGGCGCAGCACTTCCTCCGCCACCCTGAGCCCGAAGATCGCGGGCATGTAGGAGATGGTGCCGAGGGGCCGTCGTTCGCGGCCCGGGCCCACGTGGGGGACGTAGTCCACCGGGTTGGGCTCCCGCTTGTTGTCGGCGGGTTCGAGGCTGTAGACGCAGCGGATGCCTTTGTGGAGGCCCATCTTGCGCAGGCGTTTGCGGATGATGGCGGCCAGGGGGCACATGCGGGTGCGGCTGAGATCGGCCACGTGGGCGTTGGAGCCGTCGAGGCGACCGCCTGCGCCCATGCTGGACACGGTAAAGATGTCGCGTTCATTGGCGGCGTGGAGCAGGTTCACTTTCGAATTCACGGAGTCGATGGCGTCCACCACCACGTCGAAGCCGCCTGCGAGCAACTCGGGCAGGGATTCGGCGTTGATGAATTCCCGGCGGGCGTCCACTTGGCAATCGGGGTTGATGTCGAGCACCCGCGCCTTGGCCACATCCACCTTGGCTTGCCCCAGGGTGCTGCGCAGGGCGTAGATCTGCCGGTTCAAATTGGAACCGCTCACCACGTCGTGATCCACGAGCCGCAGCGTGCCCACCCCCGCGCGGGCCAAGGCTTCCACGGCGAATCCGCCGACGCCCCCGAGCCCGAAGACCGCTACCTTGGCGCCCCGCAGGCGCTCCAGGGAGTCTTCGCCCAGCAACAGCTCGGTGCGGGAATACCACCTCATGCGACCCACTCCTTGAAGAGCCGAACGCCGTTGGCGAAGGCCAGCTCCATCACCCGGGCTTCCGATTCCTCCCGGAACCGGGCCACGGCCTGCACCACCCGGTTGATCCGGGCGGGTTCGTTGAGCCCCACGGCGCCCAGGGCCTGGTCCGGCGCATCGGATTCCAAGAGCAGACGCTCGGGACGCACCAAGGGCAGAGTCAGCGGGGCCTTGCGGTTGCCGGGCCTCGCCACGGTGCCCGCGAAGGAGAGGTGAAGCCCCAGGTCTTGGAGGATCACCGCCATTTCGGCACTGCCGGAATAGGAGTGGACCAACCCGCCCGCGTCCGGAAGACCCTCCTCCTGGAGCACGACGACGAAGCGTTCCCAGGCCTTCACGCAGTGGAGAGCCACCGGCCGGTTCAACTCCCGGGCCAACCGGAGGTGCTGCCGCAGCGTTTCTTCCTGGGCGGCGCGATCGCCAGGGATCGCGAAATCGAGCCCGCATTCGCCGATACCCACCCGATGCTGTCGGGCCAGCTGCTTGAGCAACACCAACCAACCCGAAGGGGCGGCGGCCGCCCGCCATGGGTGCAGCCCGATCATGGGGATCACCTGCGCATGGCGCTTGGCAAGGGTCAGCACGCGGGTCCAATCCGCCGGCTCCGTGCCGCAGCAGACCAGGTGCTCGATCCCCACCGCCTTGGCGCGGCGGATCATGCCATCGGCTTCCCCTCCGATGCGGGGGTCTTGCAAGTGGCAGTGGGCGTCGAAGAGGGCGGGCACCACTCCAGTCTGCCAGAGCCACCCGCGAAGAAGGCCCCGGACCCGATTTTCATCGGAGCCGGGGCCTGGAAGCCTCGCGCTTCAGATCAGTTCTTCGGCAGGGGAAGGATCTTGCTGCGCCAGACGTGGGCCGGGGTGAAACCCGCCACGATCATGACGATCAGCTCGATGAGCACGAAGGACGACAGGGCCGTGAAGGTCTTGTCCGTGAACCCGTAGGAGTGGAGGCCGATGCCCAGCATGTTCACGCCGAACCAGGAGAGGCTGGTGATGATGCTGCCGAAGACGGCCATGATCATCAGGCCGCGCTCGCGCACGTAACCCGCCCAGCGGGCGTGGAGGATGAGGGCGTTCCAGAGCACGATCAGAAGGGCGCCGTTCTCCTTGGGATCCCAGCCCCAGAAGCGGCCCCAGCTCTGATCGGCCCAGATGCCGCCCAGCACGGTGCCCACGAAGCTGAAGAAGAGGGCGAAGCAGATCACGCCGTAGGCGGACTTCACGAGCACCCCCGCTTCCTCCTTCGAGAAGTTGGAGGAGAGCAGGCCCCGGAGGATGTAGATGTGGGCCAGCAGGCCCGCCAGGAAGGTGGCGCTGTAGCCGATGGTGATGGTGGTGACGTGGGTGGCCAGCCAGAAGTTGCTGTCCAGCACCGCCACCATCACGCCCATGGTGTCGCCATTGCCCGTGAGGCTCTGGGCGATCACGAGGGTGGCGGCACCCACCACGCAGCCCGCCAGGGCCGCGAAGCCCCGCTTGCTGTAGCGCTCGAAGGGCACGGCGAGCAGCACCGCGAACCAACCGATGAAGACGGCGGAGGAGTAGAGGTTGGTGACCGGGGGACGACCCTCCAAGTACATGCGGGTGACCATGCCGAAGGTGTGCAGCACCAGGGTGCCCAGCATGATCCACCAGGCGGCCTTCTGCAGGGGCTTCTCATAGGCCAGCCAGGAGGTGCAGTACATGACGAAGGCCAGCAGGTAGAGCAGCGTCGCCTTGTAGAAGGGCTCCAGGGCGTTGAAGGTGACTTCGAGGCCGGCCTTGCTGAGGGTCTGCTCGGGCACCCGTTCCTTCAAGATGCCTTGCAGGGACGCAGTGGCCTTGTCGAAGGCGGCCTTGTCGCCCACCTTCCAGGCATGGGAAGCCTCGGCCAAGGGCAGGATGGAGGGGTGGGGCGTGCCCGTCTTGGCGGATTCCAGCAGGGAATTCCCCACGTTCACCCAGTCGTGCTCGGTGCCGCCCTTGGCGGGAGGCAGGAAGGCGAAGGAGGCCGCCTCGGCGATGAACTGGTAGCGCTGGATGAAGGGCATCACCCGGTCAAGAGCGCCCTGATCGAAGGGCTGGTTCTTGGATTTCGCGGAGAAGGCCTTGGCACCCTCCGAAAGGGCCGTGCCGAAAGCCGAGAGCTCCATGCGCAGGTCAGCGGTGTCTTCCACCTGGAGGGAGTTCTTGAGGCGCTGATAGGCGTTGATGTTCTCCCCAAGGCTCGCGATGGCCCGCTGGAAGCGATCCCGCACGGGGTTCTCGATCTGGTGGGCCTTCTCCGCCTGCGCCATGATCTCGCTGATCTTGGGCCGGAGATCATTCATGGAGAAGAAGCGCTGCTCATCGGGGCGCTTGCCCAGCATGGCCACGACGTCGGCGTCGTTGATCATGAAGACCTGGTACTGATCCGCCAGTTCGGGATTGAACATCAGATCCAGCATCCAGGCGTTGGCCTCGATGGTTTTGCCGTCGTGGCGGACAGTCTGCTTGCCGCGGATCATCAGCAGGGTGCTGCGTCCCACGGTGTCCATGGGCTTCACGCGGCCATTGTGGAGGATCGGGAGGGAGCCGAAGGCCTTGGCGTCGGGCTTGGGGCCCTGGGCCTGGAGGCCCGTGACCGCCAGGAGGACGAGGAGGAGCTGGGCGAACCAGGCGCGGATCATGCGGACCTCCGGGCGGGAAGCATGCGGGCGATGAAGTGCCAGGCGAGGCCCAGGCTCACGATGATGCAGGCCAGGTAGGGGATCTGCCAGCCGGGGTTCTCCACCACCTGGAACACGGAGAGGGTGTCGCCCTTGCCGAAGGAGGCCTGGAAGAAGGTGCGGCCCCGGTAGCGCAGGGGATGGTTCATGTAGATGAGGACGTCCCGATCTTCCTTCGTCTCGGGATCCTGCAGCCGCACGAGGCTCGCGAAGTTCTTGGCGATCTCCGTGCCCGCGTACTTGTCATGGCGGAATTCCTTCAGCGTGAGGCTGAAGGGCATGTAGTTGCGCCACAGGCGCAGGGCCACGCGGTAGGGCTTGCCATCGATCTGGAGGCCCTGGGGCTCCAGCGCCGTGGACACCAGGTAGGTGCCGAGGTTCTCGCCCTTGCGGGACTTGAGCTCCACGTAGGCGGCGGGAATGTTCTGCTCCTCCGAGGGGGCGGGCTCCGCGGGCTGGGCCACCACTTCCCGGCCGAAACCGGCGGTGGCCTTGCTCTTGGCCGCCAGGAAGGGCGCCGTCATCACCTTGGCGTTGCGGTGGTATTCGACGATGTTCACCGTGGCCGGCAGCGCCGCGTCCTGGATGAGACCGCCCTGCACCACCCGCGAAGGGGAGATGGAGGTGACGGTGTCCTCGGTGGCGCCATCTTCGATGAACACCAGCTCCGCGCGGCGGTTGGACTCGGCGTAGTTCATGGTCTGCCCGACTTCCACGGGCATCATGGTCTCCACCTGGAAGCCACCCGCCACGAACTCACCGCAGAACAGCACGATGAGGCCGATGTGGGAGAGCCAGAGGCCGCCCTTGCGCCAGGAGGCTTCGAGGCGCACGAACATGGCGGCGGTGAGGTTCACCAGGAGCAGGAAGCCCACGAGGGCGCCGCCGGGGAACACCGGGATCTCCCAGCTGGCGGAGGCGGGCCCCCACCAGACCAGGAAGCTGCGCATGTAGACTTCGACCGCGCGGAAGATGCCCAGGTGCACCTGGGCGAGGGTGCAGGCCACCACCAGCCCCATGAGGAGGGCCAGCAGCACGATGGTGAGCTGGAGCGAGGCCAGCGGTTTGAGGGTGGTCTTCCAGGAAGTGTTAGCCACGGCGCAACGTCCCCAACAGTTGGATGAGGCCAGGCTTGGCCTTGTCCACGGCCCCGGCGGGACCGGTCAACTTGAAGAACCAGCTCGTGGATCCATCCACGAGGATCACTCCCACCATCCGGCGGCCCTTCTGGGCGCCGCCACCATCAAACTCCACGAGGGTCGCGGGGCCGAGGGGGGTTTTCACGGGCTTGGCGAGACCTTCCAGGGACATCACATCCCCCAGGCCCATCTGCCCCCGCCAACGGTTCACATTGGCCAGATCCCCGCCGGCCGCGCCGGAGAGGGAGACCACCGAGCACTCCGCGCCCCCGGGCAGGTTAAAGCTGGCCACCCGGAATCCCGAGCCCGCCTCCCGTTTCCATCCCGCGGGATCCTTCCAATCCATGGCCGTGGAGGCCGGGGCCTGGCTGGGATCCGGCGCCATGGCCCCCGGGGCCGGAGCCTCGTGGCCCTCCCCGGGCGCGTGATTGTGCCCCTCGTGGGAATCCGCCGCGGCGTTTTTCGGGGCCTCCTTGGGCACCTTGTAGGTACTCACATCCGAAGACTTAGAGCACCCGAGCAAGAGGAGGGGAAGGAGCCAGAAGGTTCGCATGGTCTGAATTGTAGGGGGATTCCTCCTAAATCCCAGCACTCATGGGGCGGTTCGAGGATTCCGTCACGTTGGCGTGTGACCGGGAACAAATCCAGGGACAGATTCATCCTCCCCCCCATTCCCACCGCCAGGACGGTGGGGAGCCCCCTTGGGTTCAGGGCTTCGGTTGCTCCGGAACGGCCGCGGGTACCGGAGCGGGCGCGGGTGTCGCGGGCTTCACCCACGGCAACAGATCGGTGCCATCCTCCGGCTTGAGGAGCTCGAATTCCTCGCCCTTCTTCCGGAACTCCTCGATGGTCTTGTTGAAGTCGGCTTGCCGTTGTTCGATCCAAGCCTTGCCTTCCGCCGTGGTTTCGATGGCGCCCAGCTTGTCCTTCTTCTCGCTGATCTCCTTCAGGGCGTCGCTGCCCGGCCGGGCCACCTCGAAGTGGGTGCGCGCCTTCCACATCCCCATGTGGATGGCCACCTGCACGAGGTAGATCTTGTCCGCCGCCACCTCCGCCGTGAGGAACCCGGCGTTTTCAGCCGCGACGACGAACTCGTGCTTGCCGGGCTCCACTTCCACGGCCAGGTAGCTGCCGCTCATCACGAAACCCAGGGATTTGCCATCCACGTAGGCCTTCACCTTGATGAGGGCCCCCATCCGCTGAGGGCGAGCCAGGTAGACGAGCGCCTTGCCTGGCGCGGGCTTCCGGGCGCCATCCATAGGCTTTTTCTCGTCCACGATGTAGAGGTCCGAGGCCAGCGCGGGTCGGGCGCTCCCGGCCATCGCCAGCAGGGCGAGGCCCGCCAAGAGCACCGCGCGAAGGGGCTTGCGCCAGGACGTGAACATGGGGCCTCCAGGGAGATCGTGGGGTTGGGTCGAGCCAATCTATCACCAACCTGAGAATCCATCCTGGATCCCCATCACATGGGGGTCGGCTTCCCCGATGCCCACACTTTCCCCCAGGGGAATTTGGTGGTCCCGATGCGATTTGAACGCACGACCTTCCCCTTAGGAGGGGGACGCTCTATCCAGCTGAGCTACGGGACCCTGCCCCTGATTTTGGCATAACTCCAGGGCGGATTCCCAGGTGGGCGGCCTTCACACGCAGGGCCAACGCAGCCAGACCGCCGTGCAGCAAGCCGTCCACCAGGTCCACGAGCTGCAAGGTGGGGTCGGCGGCGGTCTCGACGAGGGCGAGGCTCGTAATCAGGGCGCAGGGAAGCTGCCACCCCCGCAAAGATGCGGGCACCAGGCATGCGAATGGCCTAAAACCGGCATTCACTGATCTACACCTTTATTATGAATGGATCATTTTGGACTTTACCGGCATTTATTGATTGTGTATGGTTCTTTCAAACAAGGCGAAAGCCTTCCATTCCTTGGAGCAACCATGCCCCTCTCTCGCAACCTCCTCTGCGGAACCCTCGCCGCCTTGACCCTCCCCGCCCTGGCCCAGGACAGTGGGTTCTACCTCGGCGCCACCCTGGGTGCCGGCAAGGCCAAGTCCGAAGCCTCCGTGGCCCTCACCGGTCAGTGGTCCGCGGAGTCCGCCGCGTTCCGGAGCGACGTCACCTCCGCCTGGTCCAAGGACCTCGACAAGACGAGCACCCTCGTGGGCATCCAGGCGGGCTACCGGCATGCCTTCAACAGCGGCGTGGTGATCGGAGGGGAACTCAGCCTGGCCAGCTTCAGCGCGAAGAAGGATCTGGCCACGGGCCCGGTGCCCACCCCGTCCGCCCCCTCGGTGACCTATGACCTGACCACCGCGGTGGAACTGAAGCAGCCCATGTCCTTCGACGTGAAGCTCGGCTACGCCAGCGGCCCCCACCTGCCCTTCATCTCCCTGGGCTATGCCCGGGCCAAGGCCGAAGCGGCCCAGATGATCCTCAGCAATGGGGGCTACATGAAGGCCGGCACCGGCTCCGAGACCGTGGGCGGCTTCCAGTGGGGCGTGGGCTACGAGTTCCGGTTCAACAAGCAGTGGTCCGGGAACGCCGCCTTCACTTCCGCCAACCTCGGTGACTTCCACTACGACACCGTCTACCTGCCTGGCAGCAGCTTCACCTCCCCCGCCTACGGCGAGACCTTCACCCACAAGATGAGCCTCACAACCATCAAGGTGGCGGTGAACTACCATTTCTGAAACAGGTCTTCACCGATGAAAAAAGGCCGGGATTCTTCCCGGCCTTTTTTCATCGGTGAAGATGATCAGACGGCTGCTGTCGCGGCCTTCTCCGCGGCCACGAGGGCCTGGTTCAGATCCGCCCACAGGTCCTCGGGGTGCTCGAGGCCCACGCTGAGGCGGATGAGGCCCATGGAGATGTGCCCCTGCTTCTTGCCCGCCTCGCTGACCACGCGGTGCGTAAGGCCGGCGGGGTGCTGAATCAGAGTGTCGGTGCTGCCGAGACTGACGGCGGGGGTCATGAGCTTCACCGAGGCCATGAGGGCCTTGGCGGCCTCGAAGCCGCCCTTCAGTTCGAAGGCCAGCACGGAGCCGGGGCCCGCCATCTGCTTCTTCGCGATGCCCGTGGTGTCGAAGCCGGGCCAGTGGACCTCGCCCACTTCCGAGTGCTTCTTCAGGCGCTCGGCGATGAGGGCGGCGCCCTCCTGGGCGGCCTTCACGCGCAGGGCCAGCGTGGGCAGGCCGCGGTGCAGCAGGTAGGCGGCCAAGGGGTGCAGGATGTTACCGGTGATCACCCGCACCTTCCGAAGTTCGATGGCCCACTCGCCGTTGGTGCCCACGATGCCGGCGATCACGTCGCCATGGCCGCCCAGGAACTTGGTGCCGCTGTGCAGGACGAGGGTGGCGCCCTGTTCCAGGGGGCGCTGCAGCACGGGGGTGGCGAAGGTGTTATCCACCATCACGGGCACCTTCCCCGCCTGGGCCACCACGTCGGCGATATCCACCAGCTGCAGGGTGGGATTTGCGGGGGTCTCCACCAGCACCAGGCTCGTGTCGGGGCGGAGGGCCTGCTTGATCTCGTGGGGTTCCGCGAAGGTCACCTCCAGGCCCAGCAAGCCGGAAGCCAGCAGGTGGTCCGTGCCGCCGTAGAGGGGACGGACGGCGACCACGTGCTTGCCCTTCTGGGCGGCGGCCATGAGGATCGCGGTGACGGCGGCCATGCCACTGGCGAAGGCCACGGCCTCCTCGGCCCCTTCGAGCTTGGCCAGGGCGCCTTCATAGCGGGCCACGGTGGGGTTGTGGAGGCGGGCATAGACGCTGGAACCCTGGGGCAGGCCGCCGAGGGCCATGGCCTCCAGGGAGGCGCCCCCGGCCTCCAGATCGCGAATGGGGTAGGTGCTGGAAAGGTCCAGGGGAGAGGCGTGCACCCCCAGAGCCTCGAAATCCTCCCTGCCGGCGTGGACGGCGAGCGTCTCGAAACGGGTGTCCTGGTTCATGGCAACCTCCTTCGTCATCTAAAGGTGGATTCAGATTGAAGTTCGGTCCATGCTTTCAAAACCGAATTGTCTTCGGAGATTGCCCATGAAACCCGCTCTAGACCGAACCGATCGCGCCATCCTGGCCAAGTTGCAGAAGGATGCTCGCCTCTCCAACAAGGAACTTGCTGTCGCGGTTGGGCTTGCGCCGTCCTCCTGCCTGGTGCGCGTGCAACGCCTCCAACGGGAGGGCATCCTCCGCGGCTTTCACGCCTTCGTGAACCCGTCGGCCCTGGGTGTCGGACTTCAGGCCCTCATCGGCGTGCAGCTCAAGCAGCACTCCCGGGCCAAGGTGAAGGCCTTTACCCAGCACCTGCTCGAGCTGCGGGAGGTGGTGGCCCTCTACCACGTCACCGGCGCCTTCGATTTCCAGGTGCATGTGGCTGTGCGAGGCCCCGAGCATTTGCGGGACCTCGCCCTGGATGCCTTCACGTCCCGGCCCGAGGTGCAGAGCATCCAAACGGCCATGCTCTTCGACACCGTCTGGAAGGATCAGTGGCCGGATTTCGGCGAAGGTTAGGAGACTTCCTCCCGGTTGGGATTCTTCGTGAGCCGGAAGGCCATGCGCCGGGGGGCCTTACCCTCGGCGGCGATGGCCAGGTGCAGCCAGACGGAGCCCCGGTGATTGGTCTCCAGGATGAGCTGATCGAAGGGGAGCTTTTGCAGCGGGGCTTCGCAGAGCTTGTGGAAGGCCTCTTCCATGGAGAGCCCCACGGGCACCACGTCCGCGGCGCAGCCCGTGAGGTGGGCGCTGGTCTTCATGCCACCCACCGCCGCGTTCAGCTCCGGGCAGCGGAAGCCGGAGTTCACCCGGAGGCCCACCTTCAGGAGGGCCCGGGCGGGCTCCAGCAGCGTGGTGCAGAGGCGTTTCAAATCCCCTCGGATCGCAGCCGAAGGCTTGTTGACGATGCCACGGGCCTTGGCCGTGTCGCTGGCCACCAGTTCCTCGAGACTGAAGTGCTCGCTCAACTGCATGGCGGCTCCGGGGTCCCCGCAAGGATGGGCTCCCGGGGGCCGAGGTCAAGCCAGGGCGCGATCCGCGAGGCGAGAGAGATCGGAGGATCCCTGGGAATTCGCCAAACTCTTGGCCATGGCGCCGAGCATGCCGGCCTGAAGGGAAGTGGGAAGCACCGGCACCAGATCCATGGCCGCCGCCACGAGCATCGTCTGATGCGCATGGTTGAAGGCCGGATCGTTGGCGCTGGCGGCTTCGGCCAAGGCGCGCAGCACCGCCTCGGGACCTTGGGCTTCGAAGAGGGCCATCGCGAGCCCGTAGGCCTCGGGCGGCTCCACGTCGAGGATGGCGTCCGTCAGCGAGGCCGCGGACACCTCCCCCTTGGGTGAAAGGGGCTGCAAGCGATCCTCGGGTTCCTCCGTGGGGAAGAGGTTCACCAGGGCCGCGGCCTGGCAGGCGAGCCTGGGGTCACCGCCCTGCTGGGAGAGCTGCGTGGCCAGGAAGACGAAGTTCCAGCCCGTCTTGCCCTCCAGATCCCGGCGGGCATCCATGAGCTTTTCCGAGGCGGCGCGCACCAGGGCCAAATTCAAATCCGCGCGGGTGAGCCCTTCCCGGGCGCGGGCCGCGAGCCGGTTGAGCAGCTCCACCAACCCGCAGTCACAGATCTCGCGCATGAGTTCGAGCTGGCCTTCAGCGCTCAGCACCGCGGGCCCCTCTGCCAGGGTTCCTTCGAAGCCTTCCAGCCGCTTCGAGGCCCGCTGGTGCCAGAAGCGATCCTCGGGGGTGGCCGCCAGCCAAGCGGTGATGCCCAGGAGGCGCCGCCCCGTGGCCTTGGGCCGGTCCAAGGCTTCCTGCAGTTCCCCCAACTGGTGCGCGAACACGGCTTTGTGCCCGATGTTGGCCATGTCCGCTTCCACGATTCGGCCCAGGCGCATGAAATCCTCAGCGCCAGGTTGCTCGAAGGAGGCAGCTTCCATCCAGGCGAGGCCCGGTTTCCGAGCCTGGATGAAGCTCTCCAGGTTGCGCCAGCTGCCCGCGCCCTGGGCCGGAGCCACGGGCTTCACCTTCCGGCCCTCGTGGGCGAAGGCGTGGATCTGCGTGGCCACGAGGCGATGGAAGGCCTTCTCCGACAGCAAAGGTCGCAGCCGGTAGGCGGCCCGCAAGCCCAGCAGCGCATGGGGCACGTGGGGCTGGTAGGACTCCCAATCCACCCAGGGCGTGAGCACTTTCACCGCCTCCCGCACCGCTTCCCGCAGCCCATCCTCCTCCCGGATCCGGGCGGCGAAGGCGGGGAAGAAGGCCGCGTCGGGGCGCTCCAGTTGGGCGATCCAGGTCATGCCTGGCGCTTCCGGAAGGGCCAGGCCTGCTGGCCGAGGTAGGTCTTGGGCAGGGTTTCACCCACGACGCCCAGCGCCTTGGGCCAATAGCCCGGCAGGTGGGCGGTGCCGAAGAGGGTGTCCCAGATGGGGCAGAGCACCGCGAAGTTCTTGTCGATGCCCTCGGCATCCTTGGCGTGGTGCCAGTGGTGGAACTCGGGCGTGGCCAGGATCCAGCGCAGGCCGGGGAAGGTCCACTTCACGTTGGCGTGGATGAACACCGCCTGGAAGGAGATGAGGCTCACCCACACGAGGAAGGGGCCCGGGGCGAAGCCCAGGATGAAGATGGGGATGTAGCCCGCACCGCGGTTGGCGAGGGTGTCCACCAGGTGGCTGCGGGAACCCGCCAGCCAATCCATGTGCTCGGGGCTATGGTGCACGGCGTGGAAGCGCCAGAGGGCAGGCACCGTGTGGAAGGCGCGATGCGTCCAGTAGCTGAACAGATCCACCACGAGGATGATCTCGGCCACCTGGATCCAGAAGGGCTGGGCCGCCACCTTGGATTGCAGCGTCGCGCTCACCGCCCAGCCGAAGAAGGCCTTGGCGGGGAAGTAAGAAAGGAAGCTCAGGATCTGGATGCCCACGTGGGCCAGGAAGAAGTGCTTCATGTCCAGCCACCACTCGTCGCGCAGCACGCGCTGGGTGGGGATCCGGGCGAACATGCGCTCCAGGGGGATGAACACAAGCGTGAGGGCCAGCAACTCCAGCAGGAAGTAGTCGAGCCCCGCGAACACGGCGCGCCCTTCCGTGGAGCCCACCCGCGCCTGGATGCCACCCAGCAGGGCCGCGGCCACGGCGATGGCGACGCCAGCCAACCCCACCCGCTTGGAGCGGCTCAGCACCACGCTGGTGGCGGCAAGCGCGAAACCCAGCGCCAGCAAGGCATGCAGCAGGCCGCGGAACAGGCCGAGGTGGGCCGCATAGAAGGCCCGCGTCTCGGGCATGGTGAGCATCGCGGGATAGCGGAAGCAAAGGGCTCCACCCAAGGCCAGGCCCGCGAAGAGCAGGCCAAGCGCGCCGCTCACGCGGCCTTCGCCCAGACGGAATTCAGAGAGGGATTCGTTCATCTCAGGCCTCAACGGGAATGTTCCAGTGTTCCAGCACGGCACGGCCCCAGTGGTGGCGCCAGGCCCGATTCCAAACCGCCCCGCCCTCTTTGAGCTGGGCTTCCAGCAGCCGAGCGCGCAGGGTTGCCTTAAGGGGTTCCGCGGCTGCCCCCAGGGCGACTTCCGCCCCTTCCACTAATTTTGCAAAGGCCTGGCGTTCCTCGTCGAAGCGGGCCAGGTAGCCGGGATCCTCGGGGCTGGGCAGCGCCGCCCGGGCCCGCATCCAGGCTTCGAAGGCGAGGCGCGCCGTGGGATCCGCCGCGAAGGGCTCCCGCACGCCCTCCCAGCCCTTCACGGGCACCAGCTCCGGGCCGGCCCGGCGCAGGGCCTCCCGCAGCTTCATGGCCTTCTGGACATCCTTCTCGATTTGTTTGAGGGCCACGAAGGAGCGCGGTTTGCTGCGCTTGTCGCGCCGATCGAAGAACGCGTTGAGGGAGGCCACCAGGGCATCCATGGGCACGCCTTCGGCCTCCCACACCTTCCAGGCCCGGTAGTCCTCGGGGCTCATGAAGCCGGCGCGGCCATAGGCGCGGAAGGCCCACTCCCGCTCCAGCCACTCGATCTCCTCAGGGGAGTACGCCATCAGCGGGAACGCTCCAACCAGCCGCCATTGCGCAGCAGGATCTTGTGGCCATCCCACCCTGTGGCGTCCTGGGCCTTCACTTCATCCAGGGGGGCGCCCTTCATGCTGAAGCGGCCGGATTCCAGGGGCGCGCCGGTGGCATCGTTGTACAGCTCCACCTGCCATTCGGTGGCCCCAGCGGGCCGGATGCGCAGAAACGCCCCGGCCTCGGAACCGCCCACCCAGACGGCATCCGGCGGCACCGTGGCGGGCCGCTCCGGCGCCTGAACCTCGCCGTGGCAGGCGATGAGCAGCAGGACGGGCAAGGCGCGCAGGGTTCGCAAGGGGATCTCCAGACCACCATTCTAGCCGCCAATGCACCTCGTCCAGGCTAGACTGGGAAGCCATGGTGCTGCTCCGCGAACAGATCCGATACAAGTCCCGCAAGGAAGTCGACAAGCTGCGGGAGGCGGGACGCTTGGCCGCCAACGCCTTGCGGCTCACGGCCAAGTCCGTGAAGCCCGGCATCAGCCTGCTGGAGCTGGACAAGATCGCCGAGACCTACATCCGCCAGAACGGCGGCACGCCCAACTTCAAGGGGTACCACGGCTTCCCGGGAACCCTCTGCACCAGCGTGAACGACAAGGTCGTGCACGGAATCCCCACCCATTACGTGTTGCAGGAAGGCGACATCATCGCCATCGATTGCGGCGCCAAATTGGATGGCTACCACGGCGACACCTGCCTCACCGTGGGCGTGGGCCAAATCAGCGAACCCGCGAAGATGCTCATCCAAACGGCCCAGCTGGCCATGTACCTCGGCATCGAGCACAGCCGCCCCGGCAACCGCCTGGGCGACATGAGCACCGCCGTCCAGAAATTCGCCGAAGAGCGGGGCTATTCCGTGGTGCGTGAATACATCGGCCACGGCATTGGCCGCGACCTCCACGAAGATCCCCAGGTGGTCTTCGCCGAACAGCGCCCGGGCACCGGCTTCCGCTTCGAACCCGGCATGACCCTCACCATCGAGCCCATCCTCAACATCGGCACCCACAAGTGCATCGTCGAGGCCGATGGCTGGACCGTGCGCACCAAGGACGGCAGCCTCTCCGCCCAGTTCGAGCACGACATCCACATCACCAAGGACGGCCCCGAGATCCTCAGCATCCCGGATCCCGAGTTCGAGCTCGAAGACGGGCTATGAACCGGGTTCAGGCCTGCTTTGAAGCGGCCGAGGCCGCCGCGGCCCTGCTGCGGGAGATGCGCGGCACGGTGCGGGCGGATTACAAGGATCTCGCCCGAGGTTCTACGTTGGATCCCGTCACCCAAGCGGATAAGGACGCCGAGGCCCTGCTCCGCCGGGAGCTGCTGGGTCACTTTCCCGGGGATGGCTTTCTCGGGGAAGAGGGCGCGCCGGAATCCAGCCGCAGCGGCTGGCTGTGGGTGGCGGACCCCCTGGATGGCACCTTGAACTTCGCCCACGGTGGCGGCCACGCGGCCGTGAGCCTGGCCCTGCTGAAGGATGGCGAGCCCGTGGCCGCGGCCATCGTGCCCGTGGTGGGCGAAGCCACCCACGCCGAGCGCGGCGGGGGTTCCTACCGGGCCGGCAAGCGCCTGGCGGCCTCACCCGTCCGCCACCTGGGCGAAGCCCTGGGCGCCACGGACCTCCCCTACGACCTCAAGGTGCGCCACGGCTCCGCCCGAGCCCGCTTCATCGCCCTCAGCGAGGCCTGCCAGAGCGTGCGCATCCTCGGTTCCGCCGCTCTGGAACTGGTGGCCGTCGCCGCCGGCGAGCTGGATCTCTACGCCAATGAAGGCTGCAAGGCCTGGGACGTCTGCGCCGGAGCCCTGATCCTCCAGGAAGCCCAGGGGCGGCTCACGGCGGCGGACGGGGGGAGGTTAGATCTCCTGGCCCCAGGTGCATTCCTTGCAAGTAATGGCGTTTTACATCCGGCGGCGCTGAGGTGCCTAGGGGATTAGCGGGGGATCAATCGTGTCCAATGTCATTGGCCTTTCAAGTGGCTTGTTTTAGACTGAGGCGATCCCAATCAGCACTTTCCTCCTATAGGAGCCTTAAGTGAAGTTTTCACCGCGCTTTGCCTGTTCCTCCCTCACCCTCGCCCTGCTACTGGCCTGCGGGGGTGGGGGAGGCGGTGGTTCCCAGCCCTCTGCATCCGGGCCTGGCGGCTCCTGGGAGGGTCCTCAACAGACCGAGGTCAGTGCCTTTTTTGATGCTTGGTACCCCTCTGTGGCCATGGACGGCACGGGACGGGCGTTGACCACCTGGTACCAGGACAGTGGTGGCACCTCGGCGATCTGGGCCCGAGCCTATGCACCAGCCTCTGGAGGCTGGCAGGGTTACGGCACCATCGAGCCCGCGCTCTATCCGGCCTACACCCCGGATGTCGCCATCAACCCCAACGGCACCGGCATGATCGTCTGGCAGCAGAGCGATGGCAGCACGAACCGGATCTACGGAATGCCCTACCAGACGGGCGTCGCCGGCACCTATGGCAGCAAGGACCTGGTCAGCACCACCGCCACCGCCGCCGAAGCTCCCAGCGTCGCCATCAATGCCAACGGCACAGGCGTGGTCACTTGGGTGCAATCCGACGGAACCCACTACGAGACCTGGGCCTGCATCTTTGATCAGACCCACGGCTGGGGCACCCCCACTCAACTCGAAGCCAGCTCCGGAGAAGAGTCCATCACGCCCTCCGCCGCCATCGATGATGCCGGCAATGCCATCGTCGTCTGGCAGCGGGCCGCAAACCTTTCCACCGGCCCCTACACCGTGTGGGCCTCCCGGTTCATGGGCAATGCCTGGGCCGCCAATCCCACCCAGCTGCATGCCTCCAGCGGAGACGAAGGCAACCCCAGCGTGGCCATGGGCCCCACCGGAGCCATCGCGACCTGGACTGAAACCTTGGACGCGGGCAATTCCTATCAAATCCACGTCAGCCGGTGGACCGCGGGATCCGACGCGTGGACGGCCCCCACCCGCGTGAGCCCCACCACCGAGATGGCGGACATGCCCTCCGTCGCCATGGATGCCCAGGGGAATGCCCTCCTGGTCTGGCAGCAGAGCTTTGGCGGCCTCAGCGTGACCCACGCGAGCATCGCCGCCTCCCAATTCACGCCCGCCAGTGGCTGGTCCGGCGTGCGGCGGCTGGATTCGATCAACAGCAACGTGGGCATCCCCGCCCTCGCCATGAACGCGGCGGGTTCCGCGAACATCGTGTGGCAGCAGCTGGATGGTTCCGTCTACAGCATCGTGGGCCTTCGCTATGCCCCAGCAGGAGGGTGGGGGGTTCCGACCCTGCTCGAATCCAGCCAGGCTGGCAGCGCTTACGCCCCCAAGGTCTGCGTGGGTGCGAATGGGCAGGCCATGGCCACCTGGTACCAGAAGGACGCCAACGGCCTTCGCAGCGTGTTCACCAATCGCTTCCGATGATCGCTCCAAACGGGGTCGGGCCCTTCCGGGGGCCCGACCCCGTTCAATCCATGGACGGCGCGGGATTCGGCGATTCCGCGGGCAGGCCCAGGGCCAGGCCCACGTCCGCGGTGGGAACGCTGCCCCCAGGCCCCAGGAAGATCGCCTTCACCATGGCCTCGGCATGCACCTGGCCCTTCCGGATGAAGCGCTGTTCCAGGTAGACCCACTTGGCATCCCAAGCGTGCAGCCGCGTGTGCAGCTCGTAGCGTTGGAAGGGATCCAGGCTTCGCCGGTAGCGGATCTTCGCGGCGCCCACCACGGGGCGCCAGCGGCGCTTGAAGAGCAGCTTGCCCAGGTCCGTGCGGAAGGTGAGGTCGAAGCGCCCCAGGTCCATCACCGTGAGGTAGCGACCGTTGTTCATGTGCAGGTTCAGATCCAGATCGTTGGGCCACACGATGAAGCGGCGGACGGAGTCGTCCAGGATCCCCAGGCGGGGTCGGAACCGCACCGTGAGCAGGAGCCAGACCAGGCGGAGCAGCAGGTTCATCGGGCCCCGCCATACACATCCTTGCGGAGCAGCTGCATGAAGGGCTTCGGATCCGTCACGGGCTCCCAGCCCAGCTTATCGTAAACGCCGTGGGCATCCCGGGTGGCCAGCATGAGCCGCCGGAAACCCTGCACTTCGGGCAGCTCCATGAGCGCCCGCACCATGGCCGTCGAGAGCCCCCGTCCGCGATGGTCCTCCAGCACGAACACGTCGGCCAGGTAGCCGAAGGTGGCGTGGTCCGTGGCGATGCGCGCGAAGCCCACCTGGGCGCCCTCCGGCCCGTAGACTCCGGCCACGAGACTGTGGCGGGCGGCCTGTTCGACCACCTGCCGAGGGATGCCCGGGCTCCAGTAGCTGCGCGTGAGGTAAGCGTGGATCACCTCGAACTGGAGGTCCGCGGGGTCCAGGGAAAGTCGGTATCCGGTGGGGAGGGCCATCCCTCCATACTAAGGGGATGTCCTTTTCCGTCTCCGCTCCCGCCAAGCTGAACCGCTACCTGGGTGTCCTGGGCCGCCGGCCCGATGGCTTCCATGAAGTGGAGCTGGTGACCACGGTGCTGGCCCAGGTGCCGGAGCTCTGCGACACCCTGACCTGGGAGCCCCATCACCGCTTGGAGCTGAGGCTGGAGGGCCCCACCTCCGAAGGGTTGGTGGCGGATGAATCCAACCTCGTCCTGAAGGCCTGGCGCCTCGTGGAATCCTACGTGGGGCGCCCCTGCCCCGCCCGCCTCATCCTGCACAAGCGCATCCCCCACGGCGCGGGATTGGGCGGTGGCAGCAGCGACGCCGCCGCCGCGCTCAAGCTCGCCAACCAGTGCTTGGCCCTGGAACTGCCCGAAGAAGTGCTCCTGGCCTTCGCCGCGGAGCTGGGTTCCGACGTGCCCCTCTTCCTGCTGGGCGGCACCGTGCACGGCACCGGACGCGGCGAAAAGGTGCGCGCCCTCGAGGCCCCGGCCTTTCCACCGATCCTGCTCGTGCACCCCCGCCTTCACCAGCCCACGGCGGGTGTCTACGGCGCCCTGGCCCGCACGGGGCTGCCGGGCACCCGGGCCCTCCCGGATCCCACGCAGGCCCCCTGGCACAACGATCTCGAAGCCCCCGCCCTCGCCGTGAATCCCGCCCTCGCCAACGTCCGCGACGCCCTGCGCGCCACGGACGGCGAGCCACTCCTCTGCGGCAGCGGCAGCGCCTGGGCGGCGCGGTTCGCTACCAGGGAAGCTCGCGATGCGGCCTTGGCCGCGCTGGCCCAGGGCCATCCCGATTGGGGCCTCTGGGCCGTGTGAATCCGCCCCTGGCGCGCCCGCCGCCGGGAACCCACCTTGGGTGCGGAGGTCTCCCATGGACCGCACGCTTTTGGTTTTTCTCGCCCTCGAAGCTCCGGCCCTCTTCGTGTTCGCCGCCTCCACCCAGCTCCTGCGGCGCCGGCCCCCGGCGGATCGCCTGCCGAAATTCCTCGCCCTGGCCTTCCCCACCTTGGTGGTCGGGGCCGTGGGCCTGCCCATTTGGGCCGCATTTCAGATCCTTGGGTCCCGGTAATCGCCGTCCGTCGGCGGAGATCCGCCGTTCACCGCTTTCCCCTTCCCCTGCGGGGGCCCGGTCGTTGATCCTGGGTTCCCGAGGTCAACATGAATGAATTGGCGATCCGCATCCGCGGCCTGAGAAAGCAATTCCCAGGCGTGCTGGCGGTGGATGGATTGGATCTGGACGTGCGGCGGGGGGAGGTCTTCGGCCTCCTGGGCCCCAACGGCGCCGGCAAAACCACCACCCTGGAGATCATCGAAGGCCTGCAGACCGCCGACGCCGGTGAGATCGAGATCCTGGGCATGCCCTGGAAGACCAAGGCCCAGGAGATCCGCGCCCGCATCGGCGTGCAGCTCCAGAGCACGAGCCTCTTCAACAAGATCACGCCCCGGGAGGCCATCGAACTCTTCGGCGGCTACTACCCCAAGGCGCGACCCACCCAAGAGCTGCTGGACCTCGTGCAGCTCAACGAGAAGGCCGACGCCTACCACGTGGGCCTCAGCGGCGGACAGCAGCAGCGCCTGGCCCTGGCCCTTGCCCTCGTCAACGATCCCGAGCTGGTCTTCCTGGATGAACCCACGACCGGCCTCGATCCCCAGGCCCGCCGCGGCCTCTGGGAAGTCGTGCGCCGCATGAAGGCCGAAGGCCGCACGGTGCTCCTCACCACCCACTACATGGACGAGGCCGAAGTGCTCTGCGATCGCATTGCCATCGTGGACCACGGCAAGGTGCTGCAGGTGGGCACGCCCCGCCAGCTCATCGCCGAACTGGGCCTCCCCAGCGTCGCCGAACTGGCCTTCGACACCACCCCCCCGGATCCCAGCGCGTTCGCGGGTGCCATCGGCCGCCCCGTGGAAGTCGTGGAGGATCGCTGGGACATGCACCTCGAAGATCCCAAAGGCCAGCTGCCCGCCATCCTCGAAGCCGCCGATCGCCTCGCCGTCCCCTACGCCCAACTCCATTTGCGCCGCCCCACGCTGGAAGACGTTTTCCTCCAGCTCACCGGCCGCAGCTTGAGGGACTAAAAAGATGGACCACCAAGACACCAAGACACCAAGAAAAAAAACAAAGTAGAAGGCTTTTCTTGGTGTCTTGGTGCCTTGGTGGTGATCAGTTTTTTATGGAGTGAATGATGCTGCTCTGGCGCCAGTTTTTGATGGAATGGAAACTTTACTCCCGAGACAAGGGAGCGATGTTCTGGACCTTCGCCTTCCCTGTGCTGATGCTCCTGGGCTTCGGCACCATCTTCCGGGATGGCAACGGGCCCAAGGTCACCATCGTGCGGGTGCAATCCGGGGCAGAATCCCCGAAGGATGCGGCGCTGCGCGAAGCCATCGAGGCCCAGCACGTGACGGTGGAGCGACTCTCCCCCGAAGCCGCGGACGCCAAGTGGAAGGAAGGGAAAGTCGCGGTGATGGTGGAGGGCTCGGATGAACTGCCGCGGCTGCGGGTGAACGCCTACCTCGTGGCCCAGGGCATGCAGGGGGCCAGCCTCGTGCAGCAGGCGAGCCTCATCGCCCAGGCCAAGCTGGCGGGCCAGCCGGAACCCCGCCGCCTCCCCATGAGCGTGGAGAGCCCCGGCAAGGCCAAGGCGACGAATTACGCCGCTTTCCTGCTGCCGGGCTTGCTCGGCATGAACCTCATGAGCATGGGCCTCTTCGCGGTGGGCATGGTGAACGTGGCCTATCGCGAGAAGGGGAAGTTCAAGCGGCTGGGCGTGACGCCCCTGCCCAAGAGCATCTTCCTGGGCGGCCAGATCCTGCACCGGCTCACGGTGGCGGCGCTCTCGGTGATCTTCGTGCTCATCGCGGGCAAGCTCGCCTTCGGCATCAGCAACCAGGGCAGCTACCTGTTGTTGACGCTCCTCATCTTCCTGGGCACGGCCACCTTCATGGCCCTGGGCTTCGCCCTGTCCAGCTTCGCCGACACGTCCGAAACCTACGCGGCCATCAGCAACCTGCTCTTCTTCCCCATGATGTTCCTGGGCGGTGTCTACTTCAGCCTGGAGGGCGCGCCCAAGTGGCTGCAGGACAGCGTGCAGGTGATGCCGCTGGGGCCCTACCTCAAGGCCCTTCGCGCCGTGTTCAACGATGGCGCGGGGCTCCAGGGCCACGGGCTGGGCCTGACCGTCGTCGCCGCTTGGGCGATCCTCTCCTTCCTCATCGCGGTGAAGCGCTTCCGCTTCGCCTGACCGGTCAGAGCTGGTAGGAGAACCCGATCACCACCCCCTGGCTGCGGGGCCGCACCACCAGGGGGCTGTGCCGGGCGGCGCCTTGCACTTCCTGCTGCAGGCACGTGAGGCCCAGGCGCCAGTGATCCGTCACCGCGTAGCCCACCGCGAGGCTGCACTGGAGCAGGGCCCAGCCGCCGCTGGGAGTGTAGGCGCGATCCTCGCCGGCCCTCAGCCTTGGATCCCCCTGGAGAATCAGCTGGTGCCGGCGCTCGGCTTGCGCTTTCGTGATCCCGTATTCGTAGATCATCTCGGTGAGATCGTAGGCGCTGGCGGCCACCCGGGATTCGATCAGCCAGCGGCGCCCCAGGGGGAGGGTGAGGGTCGCCCGCATCACCGCGCCTCCGCCCACCTCGGCCCGGAAGCCCCTTCGGAATCCCGACACCAGCTCCAGCGGCCCCATGCGCCAGGCCAGGCCTGCGGAGGCGTAGGCCGTGGCCGGCCGTGAACCCATCCCCGCCAGGGCATCGGCCATGTGCTCATCCCGGGACTCGACCCCCTCCAACCCCAGGTTGGCGGTCCAGCCATCCTCCTTCACCAGGGTGTAGCCGAGGCTTCCGCCCACGCCGAAGCGGCTGGCCCCGAAGTGGATCTTGTCCCGCCATTCCCCGTTGAGGATGGGGAAGGGCACGGACCGGGATTGATTGCTGCCCGGGTAGGCCGGGAGGTGCAGCACCATGGCCCCACTGTGGAGCACGAGGCCCGGTTCGGAGGAAGGCTGGAGCCAGAGGCTCTCGGGAGCCTGGGCGCGCGCGGGCAACCCCACGAAGCCCGCCAGAGCCACGCATCGCCACACTCCCCGCATCCACTCCTCCAAAGAACGGCTTGGCCTTTCACGATCCGGGAGTGGTGGAACCCGCCCGAAGTGCGCAATCCTTTAATCCTACCGGAGGGCAGGATCCGCCTGAAGTCCCATTCACAGGCCCCATCCCCCCGTATGCTTGGAGACTGGTGCCCAACATGTCCGATCCCAAAAAAGCCCGCCTCGCCATCTTCCTCACGGTATTCGTGGATCTGCTTGGCTTCGGCATCGTCATCCCCCTCCTGCCGCTCTACGCCCACCACGTGGCGGAGAATCCCAGCGGATGGATGACCCACATCAACACCGCGTTCGGCTTGCGAGATCCCGGGGCCTTCTGGGCCGGTGTGGCCTTCGTCAGCTTCTCCGTGATGCAATTCGTGGCCTCGCCCCTGCTGGGCCGCCTGAGCGATCTGGTGGGCCGCCGCCCCGTGCTCTGGATGAGCCTCCTGGGCAGCGCCCTGGGCTACCTCATGCTGGGCCTCACCATGCACTACGAATGGGTGCTCTTCGCCCGCATCCTCGATGGGATCACCGGCGGCAACATCGCCGTGGCCCAGGCCGCCATGGCCGACAGCTCCGCCCCCGAGGAGCGCAGCAAGGCCCTGGGCATGATCGGCGCCGCCTTCGGCCTGGGCTTCGTCATCGGCCCCGCCCTGGCCGGCATCCTCAGCGGCAGCCACTTCGGCATCGCCCTGGCCGCCAAGGGGGTGCAGTTGCCCTTCCTCGTGGCCGCGGGCCTCAGCTTCATCGCCTCGCTGCTCGTCATCGCCTGGCTGCCCGAGACCATCACCCCCGAAGCCCGCGAGCGCGCCCGCACCCAAGAGAGCCGCGGCCACGCCCTCAAGCGCGCCTTCGCCCGCCCGGGCATGCCCGCCCTGCTCCTCATCGCCATGCTCGCCATGAGCGGCTTCGCGATGATGGAAGGCACCTTCAGCCTCATGGCCAAGGCCCGCTTCGGCTTCGGCCCCAAGCAGGTGGGCTGGCTCTTCGCCTTCGTGGGCGTGTGCATCGTCATCTACCAGGGCGGCCTCGTGCGCGTGGTGGCCAAGCGCATCCCCGAGCGCATCGCCATGGGCCTGGGCCTCGCCGCCATGGCCGCCGCCCTCTTCACCCTGCCCCGCGCGCCCTGGGCCGCGCCCTTCCTCCTCCTCCTCGTGCCCCTGGCCTGGGGCAGCGGCATGAACGGCACCGCCACCCTCGCCCTCGCCAGCCAGCTCACCCCCATGGAAGAACAGGGCGGCGTCTTCGGCGTCATGAACGCCATGCAGGGCCTCGGCCGCATCATCGGCCCCTTCATCGGCACCCTGTGCCTCGCCAAGTGGGGCTACCTCTCCCCCTACAACGTGGCCACGGGCTGCGTGTTGGTGGCCCTGGTGCTGGCCCTGGGCCCCGTGGGGAAGCGCGCCACGGCCTGAGCGGGCCCAGCCCCCGAATGGAAAAGGCCCCGGAGATCCGGGGCCTTTTCAGCGTCCGGCAGCAAGGTCAGGGCGCTTCACTGGTCGCCCACACCGTGGGCACGTTGGTCTTCGTGCCGAAGCCTTCGGGCGGGTAGATGTAATCGAGGTCGAAGCAGGCGGTGCAGAAATCCTGGCGGCGGCCCGGCAGCAGGCCTTCGAAGTCGGAGACTTCCAGCCATTCCAGGCTGTCGGCGCCGAGGTAGGCCCGGATCTCCTCGCCGGTCATGCGGTTGGCGATGAGCTCATCCTTCGTGGGCGTATCGATGCCGTAGTAGCAGGGGCCGATGACCTTGGGGGAACCGATGCGGAGGTGGATCTCCTTGGCCCCGGCACCGCGCACCATGGAGACGATCTTCTTCAGGCTGGTGCCGCGCACGATGGAATCGTCGATGAGCACCACCCGCTTGCCAGGGAAGAAATCCGGCAGGGGGTTGAACTTCTGCTTCACGCCCTCATCGCGGCTCGCCTGGGTGGGCTTGATGAAGGTGCGGCCCACGTAGTGGTTGCGCAGCAGGCCCATGCCGAATTCGGCCTTCTTGGCCTTGGCGTAGCCCAAGGCGATGAAGTTGGAGCTGTCGGGCACAGGCATGACCACGAGGTCGTCGCCGTTGGGCAGGTGATCATCCTTGGCGGCCAAGCAAGCGCCGATGCGCTCCCGGGTCTGGTACACGGTCTCGCCGAATTCCTGGCTGTCGGGGCGGGAGAAGTAGATGAGCTCGAACACGCAGTGCTTGGGCTCCAGCGGCGCGTGGCTTACGGAGACCACGGGCTTGCCGGCCTCCAGGCGCAGGATCTCGCCGGGCTTCACCTCCCGCACGAGGCGGGCGCCGATGATGCCGAGACCGCAGGATTCCGACGCGAACACGGTGCCTTCGCTGGTGGGCTCGCCGCTGCCGGAACGGGGGATGTGGCCCATCACCAGGGGGCGGAAGCCATGGGGATCCCGGAAGGCGTAGAGCAGATCCCGGTACATCACCACCGTGGAGAAGGCGCCCTTGAGTTCGCGCTGGGTCCGCGCGATGGCGTCCTCCATGCTGAGGCCGTCCCGCACGTGGTAGAGGGCGATGATGCGGCCGATGAGCTCCGCGTCGTTGTCGCTCTTGAACACCACGCCTTCGCCCTCCAGGCGCTGGCGCAGCTCGCCGTAGTTGATGAGGTCGCCATTGGAGGCGATGGCCATGATGGGCCCGTGATCCAGTTCGATGATGTGGGGCTGGGAATTCAGCTCATCGCTGCAGCCGGCCGTGGGGTAGCGCACGTGCCCGATGCTCGTGGAGCCCGACAGCCGCGCCTGCACGTCCTCATTGAGCACCTGCTTCACGAGCCCCATGCCCTTGTGGCCCACCATGCGCCCCTTGGCGTCCCGCGCCACCGCGCCGCAGCTTTCCTGCCCGCGGTGCTGGATGGCGAACAGGATCGACGCCACGTGGCTCGAAGCCCCCTCGATCCCAAAAACTCCGGCAACACCGCACATGCTGGCCCCCTGCGAACGCGCCGGATCGGCACCCACGGCGGGCTCGAAGCGGACGGAACCCTAAGGATACCAAGAGTCAGGTTCCCTCGGCATGCCCGCCTTTTTCAGCGGTTAGGTGGTCCCGAGAGCGACGGCTTCGCTGGATCGATATGATGACGAGTGAATCCCCCCATTCAACGAGTTGACCCAGGGCTCTCAACCGCCCCCCTCAAGGTGCCTGACTAGAAATGAGCCTTAATCCACGCTCCAATCACCCATTCATGATCTGCCTTAAAGGTTTTGTAGCCCTCGCTGGACTCACCCTCTCCTCGCTGTCGATGCTTGGGTTCCTTGGACAATTACATTGGACCCTCGATCTCTGTTCCCACTTTCGAGTCCAATACGCGATCGGCCTCGCCCTGATTGCTGGCCTATCGTTGATGTTGCGCTTCCGCAAATCGGCGATTGGATACCTTCTGGTCGCGGGCCTGAATGGCGCTTTGGTACTGCCTCTCTTTGTAGGAGGCCAGAATGCGAGCCCACCCGGCTCTCATGCCCTACGTATCATGTTGCTCAACGTAAACACCAATACGGGCGACCCTGAGCTGGTTCGAAAAGCTATCGCGGAGGCCAATCCAGATATCCTCGTTTTGGAAGAGATAAGCGCTCGCTGGATCGAAGAGCTTGCCTGGCTTAAGGCCTCCCATCCCTATTCCGTCACGCATCCCAGGGAAGACAACTTCGGGATTGGTTTATTCAGCAAGCAGCCATTAATCCACGGAGAGGTTTTGTATGTGGGGATGAATATCCCAACTATCCTTGCGTTTATCGACACGCCCGCCAATTCCCTCCGCATCGTGGCAACGCATCCGCCCCCCCCCGACGAGCCGCGAATACTCGAGATGGCGCGACAAGCAACTGGATCAGTTGCCAAGGGTCCTTAACTCACCCGAGCCACTCATCTTGGTGGGCGATTTGAACGCGACCCCATGGAGTTCCGCCTTCCGTAGGCTCGTACGACGCACGGGGCTCTTGGATTCATCCCGAGGACGTGGATTCCACCCAACCTGGCCAAACGACAATGTGTTTCTTCGGATTCCCATCGATCACATCCTCCACACCCCAGGTATTTCGGTGGCGGGCCGACGCATCGGAAGCGACGTCGCATCCGATCACTTTCCAGTGATTGTGGATCTCCTTGTGCCACCCGCCGTCAAGAATGGGTGATGGCCAGCCCCGGTATCGGCTGCGTTCGTCAACTCCAAGAACGGTAGGCTGCCTACCCTGCCATCGGTTGCGACCCCACCTTGAACCGCGTACCCAGCCGGTAGCGCTGCCCGGGATGGATGCAGCGCACCCACGTCACAGGCCGGTTGCGGCTCCAGGTGCGGCGGGTGAGGACGAGGCAGGGGTCGCCTTCGTGGATCTGGAGCCATTCGGCTTCGGTGCCGGTGGCGGGTACGGCGTCGACGATGTGTTCGACTTCATCCAAGGGGATGGCCCGAAGGAGCTGTTCGCCGGGAGGTGAGGCTTGGAAGTCCCAGGCGAGGAAGTCGGGCACCGTTTCGGGGTTCACCCAGCGATCCTCCAGCTGCATGGGAACGCCTTCTTCCAGGTGGACGCAGAGGACGTGAAAGACGGAATCGCCGGGCTGCAGCTCCAGCTGCGCGGCCAGTTCGGCGGTGGCGGGTTCGCGGGTGGCGGCGACGAGGCGGCACTCGTAGCGGTGGCCCCGGGCGCGCACTTCGTCGGCAAGGTTGGCCACCTGGGTGAGGCCGGACTGGGCCTTGGGTTCGGCCACGAAGGTGCCGACGCCCGCCACGCGGGTGAGGGCGCCCTGCTCCGCCAGCTCCCGCAGGGCGCGATGCACCGTCATGCGGGACACCTTGAGCGAGGCCACCAGCTCATGTTCCGAAGGGATGCGGTCGCCCACTCGCCAGGTGCCGTCCTGGATGCGGGCGCGGATGTGCTCCTTCACTGCCAGATAGAGGGCCGACCCGGGCTTGAGGGGTGAGGGGGTCACGCGAGTGGCTCCGGCGCGATGCGCTCCGCGATGCGGCCAATGAGGCGCGCGCCCACCTTGGCGGTGCGGCCATCTTCATCCAGCAGCGGGTTCAGCTCGGCCACATCGGCCATGCGCACTTTGCCCGAGGCGCAGGCGGCATCGATGATGCGCTCCAGGATCTCCAGGGCCACGCCCCGGGCCGCGGGGGCGCTGACGCCCGGCGCGCTGGCGGCGGGAAGCACGTCCAGGCAGCAGGTGAGGTACACGTGATCCACGGTGGCGAGGAAGGCCTCCACGTCGGCTAGCGCCGCTGGCAGGTCCGCGGCAGTCATCTCCTCATCCAGCCGGAAGCGCACGCCCCAGTTGCGGGCCCGCTCGAAGAGGGCCTCCGTGTTGGCGAAGGGGCTGATGCCCAGCACGCAGTAGTGGAAGGGCCAGTCGCGGCGGAAGCACTCTTCGGCGATCTGCCGGAAGGGCGTGCCGGAGGTGGCTTCCTCGGCCACGCGCAGGTCGAAGTGCGCGTCGAGGTTCAGGATGCCGATGCGGGGTTTCAGCTCCCGCTGGGCCAGGTGCTCGGCAAGGCCCAGGAAGGCCCCCCAGGCGATCTCATGGCCGCCGCCGAGGCCCAAAGGAAGCAGTCCCAGATCCAGCACCTCCGTGATGCGGCGGGCATAGGCCAACTGGGCGCCTTCCAGATCGTCACCTTCGAGGCGGACGGTGCCCGCGTCGAAGAGGTCGCGGCAGCGGCGCACCGGCAGGTTGGAGAGGGCGCGGCGCAGGGCCTCCGGGGCCTCGGCGGCCCCGGGGCGGCCCTGGTTGCGACGCACGCCCTCATCGCAGGCGAAGCCCACGATGGCGGCGCCCCGGGCCCGCTCCTTGGGCAGGGCATGGACCACCTGGTGCCAGCGGAGGGCCAGTTCCCCCTCCGCCGCATCCACGCGGCCCTCCCAGGCACCCAGGCCCGTTTCCAGCCGGATGCCGTCCATTAGGGTCTGTCCATGAATAACCTGAACGATTGCTGGGGGTCAGCCGCGTGAACCAGCAAGGCGAGCGGCGAAGATGGATGCGGGACATCCTTCGAGCCGCTCAACGCAGCTGGGCGCGCGGCTGGCCCCCAGCCCTCCGGGTGCAGGCGGCGGGCGTCACCTGCCGTCGTCGACGGCCCTTGACGTGGAACCACCATGCCTGCGGGCCGCATCCTCGGCAGGCTCGCCCGGCGCTCCGCACAATCGCTCAGGTTATTCATGGACAGACCCTTAGCGCAACATGGGCATCTTGAGGCCCTTCGCCTTCGCCGTAGTCTGGGCGAGGGGATAGCCCGCGTCGGCATGGCGCATGACGCCCGTGCCGCAGTCGTTCCAGAGCACGCGCTCGAGGCGCTTCGCCGCCGCCTCGGTGCCATCGGCCACGATGACCACGCCGCTGTGCTGGCTGTAGCCCATGCCCACCCCGCCGCCGTGGTGGAGGCTCACCCAGGTGGCGCCGCCGGCGGTGTTCAGCATGGCGTTGAGCAGCGGCCAATCGGACACGGCGTCGGTGCCATCCATCATGCCTTCCGTCTCGCGGTTGGGGCTGGCCACGGAGCCCGTGTCCAGGTGGTCGCGGCCGATGACGATGGGGGCCTTCAGCTCGCCGTTCTTCACCATCTCGTTGAAGGCGAGGCCGGCCAGGTGGCGCTCGCCCAGGCCCAGCCAGCAGATGCGGGCGGGCAGGCCCTGAAACGCGATGCGCTCGCCGGCCATGTCGAGCCAGCGGTGCACGTGTTTGTTGGCGGGGAAGAGCTCCTTGATCTTGGCGTCGGTCTTCCGGATGTCCTCGGGATCCCCCGACAGCGCCACCCAGCGGAAGGGGCCCTTGCCCTCGCAGAAGAGGGGGCGGATGTAGGCGGGCACGAAGCCGGGGAAGTCGAAGGCGTTGGCCACGCCGTTGTCCTTGGCCACTTGGCGGATGTTGTTGCCGTAGTCCACGGTGGGCACGCCCATGGCGTGGAAATCGAGCATGGCCTGCACGTGCACGGCGCAGCTCCTCCCAGCGGCGGCTTTCAGCTCGGCATGCTTCGTCTCGTCCAGCTGCGCGGCCTTCCACTGATCCACGGTCCAGCCGATGGGGAGGTAGCCGTTCACGAGGTCGTGGGCGCTGGTCTGGTCGGTGACGATGTCGGGGCGCAGCCCGCCCTGCTTCGCGCGCTTCACCAGCTCCGGCAGGATCTCGGCGGCATTGCCCAGGAGGGCGATGGAGATGGCCTCCTTGGCCTCCGTGTGCTGCTTCACCAATTCCAGGGCGTGATCCAGGTCCCGGGCCTGCTTATCCACGTACCGGGTGCGGAGGCGGAAGTCGATGGAGGCCTGCTGGCATTCGATGTTGAGGCTCACGGCGCCGGCGAAGGTGGCCGCCAGGGGCTGGGCGCCGCCCATGCCGCCCAGGCCCGCGGTGAGGATCCACTTGCCCGCGAGGTCGCCGCCGTAGTGCTTGCGACCCGCTTCCGCAAAGGTCTCGTAGGTGCCCTGCACGATGCCCTGGGTGCCGATGTAGATCCAGCTGCCCGCCGTCATCTGGCCGTACATGAAGAGCCCCTTCCGATCCAGCTCGTGGAAGTGCTCCCAGGTGGCCCACTTGGGCACCAGGTTGGAGTTGGCGAGGAGGACGCGGGGACTGTCGGGCGTGCTCTTCCACACGCCCACGGGCTTGCCGGATTGAATGAGCAGGGTCTCGTCGTCGTTCAGCTCGCGCAGCGAGGCGAGGATCTGGTCGTAGCAGGCCCAGTCCCGGGCGGCGCGGCCGATGCCGCCGTAGACCACGAGGCTCTTGGGATTCTCGGCGACCTCGGGATCCAGGTTGTTCTGGATCATCCGGTAGGCGGCCTCCGTGAGCCAACTCTTGCAGGCGCGCTCCGTGCCGCGGGGGGCGCGGATCACGCGGGTCTCGTCGCGGCGGGGGTCGATGCGGGTTTCGGCCAGGGCCATGGGTGCCTCCAGAACAAGTTGATCATACCTGTCTATACAACTCCAGATCCCTATGCAACCCTATTCCGATCGGAAGGCTTTGGGCTTTAGGCTCTGGCCCAGTCCGACCCGGCCAGACCCCCAGAATGGGTCGGCGCCAGCCAAAGCCCAAAGCCAAGAGCCCAAAGCCCCCTCCCCAAAGCGAGCTCCCCATGATCAATCTCACCGGTTCCTCCCTCAGCGCCGCCCGCCTGACGGCCATCGCCGCGGGCGAGTCGGTGTCTCTGGACGAAGGAGCTTTGGCCGCCGTCACAGCCAACCGCGGCGTCATCGACCGCATCCTGGCCGAGGGACGCACGGTCTACGGCATCAACACGGGCTTCGGGCAGTTCGCCACCGTCGTCATCCCCCCGGACCAGCTCCGCCAGCTCCAGCTGAACCTCGTGCGCAGCCACTCGGCGGGCGTGGGCGAGCCCCTCACGAAGCCCCAGACGCGCGCCCTCATGGCCGCCCGCATCAACTGCCTGCTGAAGGCCCACAGCGGCATCCGCGTGGCGCCCATCCAGCTGCTCATGGACTGCCTCAACCAGGGCGTGCTGCCCGTGATCCCCAGCCAGGGCAGCGTGGGCGCCAGCGGCGACCTGGCCCCCCTGGCCCACATGGCCCTGCTGCTCGTGGGCGAAGGTCTCGCCTGGGACGGCGACCAGCACATCCCGGGCGGCGAAGCCCTGGCCAAGGCCGGGCTCAAGCCCATCACGCTGGAAGCCAAGGAGGGCCTCGCCCTCATCAACGGCACCCAGCTCATCACGTCGTTGGGCAACCTGGCCCTGCACAAGCTGCAGGCGCTCACGGGCCTCAGCGAGGAGATCGCCGCACTCAGCCTGGAAGCCCTGCAGGGCACCCGCGCCGCCTTCGATCCCCGCATCCACGCCGTGCGCCCCCACCCCGGCCAGATCGAGGTGGCCGCCCGCATGCGCGAGCTGCTGGGCGAGACCAGCGAGATCGCCGAAAGCCACAAGGACTGCAACCGCGTGCAGGATGCCTACAGCCTCCGCTGCATCCCCCAGGTGCACGGCGTGGGCCGGGACGCCCTGCGCTTCGCCGGCGACATCCTGGAGCGCGAGCTGAACAGCGCCACGGACAACCCCATGATCTTCACGGACACGGAGGAGAGCCGCAGCGGCGGCAACTTCCATGGCCAGTACCCGGCCTTCGCCTGCGACGTGCTCTGCATCGCC
>DATEZP010000025.1:0-38229 GCA_035255465.1 Holophagaceae bacterium | reverse complement strand
CATCTCAGTACGTTGGCCATCTTCGAAATGTGCCTCCCCAGCTTTGGCCCTAATGCGTTAAATCCCGGGGGATTGGGGGCAGAGCCCCCAAATGGATTTTTCTCCTTTTCAATGTATGAATGAATTCCAATTCCGCATCTTTTGTGGTGATTTCTAATCTCAGAAAACAAACAAGGTAGTGATTTTCAAATTCAGTTGAATGCAAAAGGAGGTCAAAGAAGGCTCAGCCAGGCCACGATGCGCTCGGCGGTCTTGGCGCCGACCTTGGGCAGCTGCATCAATTCGGTGACGGTGGCCGCGTTGAGGTCCACGGGGTGCACGGGCCCCTTGGGTTTCGTCTTGCCGCCCCCGGCCGTGGCCGCCAAGGGCAGGGCCACCAGGCCGAGCAGGAAAGCGTGGAAACGGGCCTTGTTCATGGTTCCTCCTGGGGTGAATAGGCGTAGGAGGAAGGGCCATAGGAATGCCAAACCATTAAGTGTTTATTTAAAATGATTTATTGAATTTAATTTATATCGATATGTCACACTATTATTACAGCTAACAATCAGATGCTATTTAATTTGTTTATTTTCAAATAATTAAAAATACGCCTCCAAAACGGAGGCGTATTTCATTTCAGACAGAATCCCCTACTTGCCCTTCAGGTGGTGATCCAGGAAGGCCAGCACCCGTTCATAGGCCACCTCCTGGTTCTTCTTCTTCGAGAAACCATGACCCTCATCCTCGAAGACCACGTATTCCACGGGCACGTTGCGCTTCTTTACGGCCGCCACCACGTCATCGCTCTCGGGCTTGATCACCCGCGGGTCATTGGCGCCCTGGATGACCATGAGCGGCATGCGGATCTGATCCGCCGCGAAGAGAGGGGAGGTGGCCTTGAGGAACTCGCGGTCCTTCACCGGGTCGCCAATCTCCACGTAAAGCGCCTGACGCTGGGCCTCCCACCAGGCGGGGATGCTCTCCAAGGTGCGGATCCAGTTGCTCACCCCGAAGATGTCCACGCCGCACTTGAAGGCTTCGGGCCGGTAGGCCAGGGCCGCCAGGGTCATGTAGCCGCCGTAGCTGCCGCCCATGATGCCAATGCGCTGGCCGTCGATCTCGGGCATGGAAGCGAGGAAGGTCTTGGCCTCCACACAATCCCACAGCGGCTCCCGGCCGTGCTTGCCATCGTCCGCCGCGAAGAAGGTCTTCCCGTAGCCGCTGGAGCCCCGGTTGTTGATGCCGAGCACCGCGTAGCCGTGGTTCACCAGGTATTGGATCTGGGCGTTGTAGCCCGTGCGGGTCTGACCGCCGGGCCCGCCATGCACGTAGACCACCGCGGGCACCTTCGCTTGGGCTGAAGCGCCCTTGGGCAGGAAGAAGACCGAGGGCACGCTCATCCCATCGAAGCTCTTGAACCGAACGATGCGGCTATCCACCAGGTCGCCCGGATCAACCTCGGGACTCAGGGACCGCGTAAGGGGCTTCGCCTGGCCGGTTTTCAATTCCCACACCCAGAGGTTGGAGGGACTGCGATCCCCATTCACATAGAAGGCCGCTTTGGCGCCGCTGCGACTGAACGTGAGGCCGCGCACCTCCCCCACGGGCACCGTGGGGAGGGGGAGCGCCTTGCCCGTGTGGGTATCCAGCACGCGGATGCGCGTGGAGGCATCCTGATTGATGGCCGTGACCCGGTAGCGACCATCCTCGGAGTAGTAGCAGGCGCTGATATCCCAGTCCGCCTTCTCCAGCTCCTTCGCCTCGCCCGTGTCGAGATCGACACTCAGCATCCGGCTGAACTCCGAGCCATCGTTGCTGGACACGAGGAGCCCCTTCGAATCCGGCGTGAATTCGCTGGGCCCCACCTGGGCCACCCGGCCCGCATGGGGCAGCAGCTGCTTCACCGCTCCGGTTTTCAAATCCACCACGTGGCATTCGGTGTCGGTGGTGGTGTTCGTCTTCGAAAGGGAGAGCCAGCGGCCATCCGGGCTCACATCGCTCGGAAAGAAGCCCTCGTTCTTGTAGATCATCGTGCGGGCGTAGCCCTCCGTGGCGTAGCGATAGACGTCCATGAACCGGGGATCCCGTTCATTGGTGCTCACGTAAAAGGCGGTGTGGTCCTTCGTCCACCCCATGAAACCCGCCTTCAGCTTGTCGCCGGGGGTCAGGTCCTTGAGGCTGCCATCCAGCTCGCGCACGTAGAGGTGGTTCAGCTCGTTGCCGCCCCCATCCCGGGTGACGAGGATGCGGTCGTCCTTCGGGAAATAACTCACCCCATAGGTGCTGTCCTGGGTGGAATCCGTGAGGGCTTGCAGCGCCCCCCCCTTCACCGCCAGGGCATAAGCATTGGGTACGCCCGTCTGGTTGGACGTCAGCAGCAGCCGGGTTTCATCCGCGCTGAAGCTGGCCCCCGAATAGGAGGTGGTGGCCATGAACTGGCGGATGGCATAGCGCTTGGGCGCCTTCCGAGGCGGGGCCGCCAAAGCGGGCACCACCAGGGCGGCGCCCAGCAGGAAAGGAAGGCCGAGGGGCGGTCGCGGCATGGAACCTCCGGGAGGGGATCCCCAGGCTACGCCACTCGGCCCCTCGGGTTGAGGGATTCACAACGCCCGGTGAACCGCCTCCCCGAAGAGGCCCGGCAGGTGGTGGCTGCAGTCGTTGAGGCGCACCACCTCCAGGTGCTCCACGTCGGCCCCCTCCAGCAGGTTGAGCGTCGCCGGCGCCTGGCGGAAGGACCACACCCGGGGCAGGGGGAGCCCCAGGATGCGGCAGAGCAGCACCCGATTCACGGCGTCGTGCGCCACCAGCAGCAGGGTGTCCTGGGGGCCCAGGCCCTCACAGGCCCGGACGAAGGCGGGCCAGGCGCGGTCCAACACCAGGGGCAGGCTCTCGCCCCCGGGCATGAGCACCTGATCGGGCGTTTCGCGCCAGGCGCGGAGGCGTTCGGGATCCCGCTCCCGGATCTCCGTGGCGAGGAGCCCCTCCCACTCCCCGTGGGCGATTTCCTTGAGCCCATCATCGAAGGTGAGCATGCCCATCCGTCCCTCGCCCAGCGCCAACTCCGCCGTGCGACGGGCCCGGGCGAGGGGAGAAGCCACCGCGCGGGTGATGGGCTGATCCTTCAACCGCAAGCCCAAGGCCCGGGCCTGGGCTTCGCCCGTGGGCGCAAGGGGGATGTCGATCTGTCCCTGGTAACGCCCTTCGGCGTTCCAGGGCGTTTCACCGTGACGGCAGAGGAGGATGCGCATCGAAACCTAACTCAAAAAAGTTGAAACCACGAGCGACGCGAATGAAGAGGGCCCATTCGCGGTTAGACCATCTCCAGACCGAGGATCCCGGGGATGGACCGCAGCCCGATGATCTGCTTCTCGGGCACCGCGCGGTCCACGGTGATGGCGGCGAGGGCCTGGCCATGGCCGGTGGAGCCCAGGGCGAAATTCACGATGTTCACGCCGGCGGCGCCCAGGTGGCTGCCCACGAGGCCGATGACGCCGGGGCGATCCTCGTTGCGCATGAGCAGGATGTGGGCGCGGGGATCGAAGTCCAGTTCCACGCCATCCAGGCGGACGACGCGGGGACCGCGGTGCAGGGTGGCCTCCACCTCGCGCACGCCCGTGGCGCCTTCGATGCGCAGGCGCACGAGGCGATCGAAGCCATCGCCATCGCCGCCGTGGGTCTCGGCCACTTCGAGGCCCCGGACCGTGGCTTCGGCCAGGGCGTTCACGGGGGTGACGCGACCGGAGACGTTACCCAACAGCCCCGCCACGAGGAGGCGCGTGAGGGGCCGGGGATCCAGCTTGTCCGTGCGACCGGCGTAGGTGACCTGCAGTTTGGTGGGCGCGGGCACGAGGCGGGCGGCGAGCTTGCCCAGCGCCGTCATGAGCGGCATCCAGGGCCCCACCTCCACGGCAGCTTCGGGGGAGAGCGGGGGCAGGTTGACGCAGCCCGCCACGGCGCCGGTCTTGATGAAGTCGATGATCTGCCGGGCGAGGATGACGCTCACGGCCTTCTGGGCTTCCCCCGTGCTTGCGCCGAGGTGGGGGGTCAGGATGAGGCGCGGGTGGCTGCGCAGGGCCGAGTCCGCAGGCAGCGGCTCGGTGACGAAGGTATCCAGGGCCGCGCCGCGAAGATGGCCCTTGTCCAACATCTTGAGGAGCGCCGTTTCATCCACGAGGCCGCCGCGGGCCGCGTTGATGAGGCAGGCGCCCTTCTTCATCTTCTTGAGCCGCGCCTCATCCAGGAGGTTCGTCGTCTCCTTGGTGCGGGGGATGTGCAGCGTGATGACGTCGGCCCAGGCCAGCAGCCCATCCAGATCCATCATGGGGATGCCCAGTCGGCCCGCCGCGGCCTCCGGCAGGAAGGGGTCGAAAGCGGCCACTTCCATTCCGATGCCTTTGGCCTTGCGGGCCACGGTGGCGCCGATGCGGCCCAGGCCGATGACGCCGAGGTTCTTCCCCTCCAGTTCGAAGCCCGTGAGCCCCGTCTTCGGCCAGTCCCCGGCCTTCATGCCCGCATCCGCCGCGGGCACGTGGCGGGCCAGCGAAAAGAGCAAGGCCAGCGCCTGCTCCGCGGCGGCCAGCGTATTCCCATCCGGCGCGTTCATCACCGCGATGCCCGACTCCGTGGCGGCGTCCACGTCGATCGTATCGACGCCGGCGCCCGCGCGGCCGATGACCTTCAGGTGCGGCGCCCCATGGATGACTTCCCCAGGCACCTTGGTGGCGCTGCGGACCAGCAGCACGTCCGCATGGTCGAGGGCTTGCGCCAGGGACTTCGGATCCTTGATGGGTTCCGAAGGGATGACTTCCCAGCCCTCCGCGCGAAAGAGCGCGAGGCCGTCTTCATGAATGCCGTCACAGGCGAGGATGCGCATGGGTTCTCCAAAAATAGGAATCACCACCAAGACACCAAGGCACCAAGAAAAGAATTCAATCCTTCTTGTTCGGCTCTTCTTGGTGTCTTGGTGGTTCAGCTTTTCAACGCTTGGGCGAGCACGGCCTGGGCGGCTTCGCCGCCGGGGGCTTGGATCTTGACGCCGTGGATGCGAAAGGCCAGCTCGAGGGCCTGGATCACCATGAGGGTGTCGAGGCTGTCGGTGTAGCCCAGGTGGGCGACGCGCACCATGTGGTTTTCCAACTCGCCCTGACCGTTGGCGAGGGAAAGGCCGAACTTGTCACGCAGCGTTTTGAGGATGGCGTTGCTGCCTTCCACGGTGACGCCCGTGAGCGCGTTGCCTGGCGCCTTGGCGAAACCGGGCAGGCCCCACTGCGCGAGGGCGGCACGGAAGGCGCGGGCCTGGAGGTCGGCGTTGGCGATGAGGGCTTCCACGCCGCCCATGCCATCCACCCAGTCGGTGGCGGCTTTGAGGGCGGCCACGAGGCCGATGGCGGGGGTCCAGGCGGTGCCGCTGTCGGCGTGGGCTTTCAGTTCGGCGCGGAGGTCGAGGTAGAAGCGGCCCAGGTGGGGCTGATCCAACTGCGCGAGGTAGCGCGGCGAGAGGGCGAGGAAGGCCAGGCCGGGCTGGATGCCCAGGGCCTTCTGGCTGCCGCAGATGAGGGCGTCGCAGCCGTCGGAGAGGCGGATGTCGTGCACGCCGACGCCGGTGATGGCGTCCACGAGGATGAGGGCGTCGGGCTGGGCAGCCTTCACGACGGCGGCGAGGGCCTTCACGTCGTGGCGCACGCCGGTGCTGCTCTCGTGCTCCTGAATGCAGAAGGCCGCCACCTTCGGCGCGTCCTTCAGCAGGGCGGTGAGGGCTTCGGGCGTGAAGGTCTCGCCATAGGGCGCCTTCAGCTCGAGCACCTTCACGCCGTGGCCCTTGGCGATCTTCACCCAGCGCTCGCCGAACTTGCCGGCGTGGGCCACGAGCACCGTGTCCCCGGGGGCGACGCCGTTCACGAAGGCCGCTTCCAGCGCGGCGGTGCCGCTGCCGGACAGGATCACGACCTCCTCACCCGCCTGCAGGCGGTAGAAGCGGCGCAATCCCTCGTGGGCCTGTCGGAACAGGGCCTTGAAGGCTGGCGTGCGGTGATGCACCGTGGCCAGGGATTGGGCGGAAAGACCCTCCGGCAGGAGTGGAGTGGGGCCGGGGGTCAAGAGGCGGGGCTTATTCAGCATGGGCGCTCCTGACGCGAAAACCAAATTGTCGAATCCAAAGGCTACGACAGCGCCCAAAACGCGCGCAAGCAAAAACGTGCGAAGCCCCGGTACACCTGGCTTCGCGGCGATCGATCAGCCCGCGGCCTGATCCTCGGCCTTCTTCTCGTCCTTGTGCAGGCTCGCCTTCATGAGCAGCCCCGGCGTATCGAGGGAGATGCTGCGCTCCACGCGGCAGGCCTCCACGAACGTGATGGAGGGGCGCTCCCAAGCGAGGATGTCCAGCGCCGCTTTCTCGCCTTCCCGATCGCGATAGCTGGCGTGGATGAGATCCCCTTGGCTCACGTAGAGCATGCCCACCTTGCCGCGGCTTGTGACGGTCATGGTGCAGTGCTTCTTTTCCCAGTGCATGAGCATGAGCAGGCTGCCCACGCTGACGCCCTTGGTGAGCCCCTCGGGCTCGCGTTCCAGCAGCGTCTTCACCTCCTGCTGGAGCATGTTCGGGATCACGGGCTTGGGCAGCACGCGCAGCGCGCCGAGTTCCATCGCCAAGCCCCAGGTGTCGAGGTCCAGGAAGCTCGTGATGACGATGGCCGGCAGGCTCGGATGCCGTTCACTGACGTAGGCCAGCAGCTGATAGCCGCCCATGACGGGCATCTGCAGGTCCGTGACCAGAAGATCCACCGGCTGCTCCGCGAGGATCTTCGTGGCGAGGGCGCCGTTCTCCGCCGTGACCACGGCGAGATCCTTCAGCGCGAGCAGGGTGCGACTGGCGATTTGAAGGGTCGCCCGATCGTCGTCCACCACCAGGATCGTCTTCACCACCCCACCTCGAATGGAGTCACGGGGTGTGACAGAAGCCCGACAGGAGACATCATTCGAGAATAGCAGGATCAAAACCTGGAGCCAGCCTTTGCCGGGGTTGGCAACCCTGGACGGGGGGGCTCAGGAAAGGCCGCCCTCGTCGGCCAGCGCCTGGGCTTTCTTGTGGTCCCGCGCCACGGCGGCATCCATGAGGAGCTCCTCCAGGGGGTCCGAGACCGTGGCCTCCACCCGGCAGGTGCTCACCATTTCCACGTGGATGTCCTCCCAACCCAGGATCTCGAACACCGCCTTGAGGCCCTCCATGTCCCGGAAGGCCCCGTGGATGAGGGCGCCCTCCTGGATGTAGAGCAGGCCAAGCCCCTGCTTGGAACGGACCACCAGGGTGCAGCTCTTCCGCTCCCACTGCAGCAATTGCAGGAGGCTGGCCAGGGAGAGCCCCCGGATGGCGGCGTCCGCGGGAACGGCTGCGGCGGTGCGGATCTCATCCATGAGGGCCGAGAGCCGCGGCGGCTTGGCGAAGAGGCTCATGGCCCCCAGGCGGAAGGGCGCATAGCCGTGCTCCTCCGGTGGGGTGCTGGTGACGACGATGATGGGGATGTGGGGATAGCGGGCGCTCACCTCCCCGATGAGCTGGTACCCATCCAACACGGGCATCTGGAGGTCCGTCACCAGGACGTTCACTTCCTCGCGGGTGAGGATGTCCAGGGCCTCCTGGCCATGCCCCGCCAGCAACACGCGGAAGCCGTTGAGGCCCTTCAAGCCCCGGTTCAGGAAGCTCTGGGTGGCGCGGTCATCCTCCACGAGCAGCACCGTCTTCGTGGGCTCTTCGATGTGGGGGCGGCCGGGCTGGATGGGGGTGGACATGGTGGAAGGTCCCGAGTCTGGAGAAGATCTCTTCGGTTGGTACCCCGGTTCTGGCGAGTTCCGGCGCGATGGGGCCCGAGGCGCCCCCATCTTCGGCTCAATTCCCGCCTTTGCAGGCAGATCCGGGGACGACCGTCAGCGCTCCCGGCCCTTGGGCACCCGCTTCACGGGAGGGGGCTCCAGCTTCAGACGGGCCTGGGCCTTCACCCAATCGGCGGGATGGTCCCGGCGCCAGGCCGCCACCCATTCCGGCTCCGAGTAATCCTCGAAATCCCGTTGCTTCCGGGCATGGCTCACCAGGGTCTGGATCACGGCCTCATCGATGTCGTCCTGCTTGGGCGGGATGTGGCCTTCCCAGATGGGTTGGGCGAAGTACTCGCGCAGCGTCCGCTCCGCGGGTTTGCCCCACACGGCGTAGGTGCGGTCGTCCATCCCCCCTGGTTCCTTGCGGGTTCCATCGGGATTCCGGTCCCCGAGGTTCTCACCGTAGAGGTAGTAGAAGACGGCGTCGCCATCGGACCAGTGGCGCAGCACCTTGAAGGTGCCCTTCAGCAGGTGGTCCTGGAGCGGGATGTCCGTGGGCTTGTCGGTGCGGAAATCCCAGGGCCCCACGTGGGCGTGGGCCACGCTGGGGTACCCCACCTCGGTGATCATCACGGGCCGGTTGAAGCGGGCGCGCAGGGTGCGGGCCTTGGCCACGATCCACCACCAGCTGTCCCGGATCTGATCTTCGCTGGGGTAGTCATCGTATTTGGCGATGGGATCGTAGGTGTTCATGCCGATCACATCCAGCGCGTCGCCGAAGGTGAAGGTGTCGTGGCTGTCGAAGTTCACGCTGTAGGTGAGCTTGCCCCGGTACACCTTGCGCACCTCCCGGGCGAGGGCGCGCCAGTGATCGGGGAAGCGGTGGCTGCTCGCCTGCTCGGTGCCCAGGGAGAACCACTCCACGTCGCCTTGCTGGGCCAGCGTGGCCAGGCGCACGTTGAACTCGGTATAGCTGCGCCACCAGGCCTCCCAATCCGACGGCTCGATGTTGCCGCGCCAGAAGGTGACGTTCTCCTTCTCGTCCTTGAGGTTGATGGTGGGGAAGAACATCACCCTCAACCCGAAGCCCCGGGCGATGCGGAAGTTCTCCAGCAGAGCCGCTTCGGTGGGGCTGCTGGTGGGATGCCGATGCACCCGGTTGCTGTGGCCCGTATCCATGCGGTAGATGGCCTGCAGCGTGACGCAGGTGGCTCCGGTATCCCGGATCCGCCGCAGCTCCGTGGTGTAGAGGTAGTCGGGATCCCCGGTGTACATGCCCAGGACGATGCCCCTGGGCTGGGGCACGAGGGCCTTGGCCTGCTTGCGTCGCAGGAGCCAGAACGTGAAGGGGACGGCCAGCAGGGCCAGGAGGGCGAGGAGGCGGCGCATCACTTCAGGATAAGGGAGCCCTCCGGAAGGGACGAAGGAAAGACCGGCCGCGACCTCAGCCCACCATCCACTGGGCCATCTTCATCCAGAGGGCCGTGCCCGAGAACATCAGGCGGGCGGGATGCGAGAGGATGACGAAGAGGGCTCCCCACACGAAGGCGGGATGGAATTTCCCGGTCTTCGCACGGTCGTAGAAGAGGCAGCCCAGGACGAGGAGATCCGTGAGCCCCAGGTAGAGCGGCAGGCCCGCGTTGTGGATCACGTCCAAGGGGATGCGGGCGATGGCGGCGGTGGCCATGCCGATGCAGGAGAGGAGCATGAGCCGGCGGTGGATCTCCGGGCGGCGGCGATACCAGAGCCCCGTGCCCACCAACCCCGCGAACACGATCATGTCGCCGATGGGCACCACGAGGAACACGAGGGGCGGCGGCCCCGGAGTGTGCCCCAGGCGGGCTGCATGGATGGCCGTCATGGGCCCCAGGATGAGGACCGCCACGGCCACCAGGGCCCCGAAGATCCCCAGCCGCTGATGCAAATCCACCCGCCGGGCGGAGATCAGCTTCGCCTGCACGATGAAGAGCGCAAACCAGGTGGTCATCACCAGGCCATGGAGGTGGACGAGGGCCGGCAACGCCGGCGTGCCATAGACGAGCTTCAGGTAGTAGGTCTTCCCGAAACCCAGCAGGATGATGGCCGCCACCAGAAGGCCCATGAAGGTGTAGAAACGCCGGTCCACGCCGAGGCGCGCCGCCTTGGTATCGCTGCCCATGGGCCCTCCCATCTGACTGTGATTGAGTCTTGATTCGGAGCCTAGCAGGGTCACCCGGGCTTGCAAGGGCTTGCCGGAGCCAAGATAGGGGGCCCCCTGGGCCCCCCTTCCCGGAAAGCGCCCTGGCCTTAGATCCGGGTCATCAGCTCCAGCTGGATCAACCGCATGAGGCCGCAGCAGGAGCGAAGGCCCACCGGCGCGCAGCGACGGCCGCGAAGCGGCGGGGCCCAGGAAGGGCCCCGTGAATTCCTGCGCCGCAGGATTTCAGATCCGGGTCATCAGCTCGAGCTGGATCAACCGCATGAAATCCTGCGCGTTCGTCACCACGCCGAAGGCCTGGTGGGTGCCGCGGTCCTTCAGCTTGCTCACGAGGAACTCCGTCTGATCCACGCAGATGGTGGTGATCTCGTGGTACTGGCCATCGGGCTTGAGGCAGAAGGTGGGCAGCATGTTGCCCGCGGCGATGCTGTGCAGGGCCGTGGCCACCATCACGACCATGGTCGCCTTGGAGGTGTGCTCGCGCATCTCCGCCTGGGCGGCCAGGGCGTCCGTGATGGTCTCGGGCAGGGGGCCGTCATCGCGGATGGAGCCGGCGAGCACGTAGGGGGTCTTCGTCTTGGTGAGGGCGCACATGATGCCGTCCTTCACCTGGCCGTTGTCCACGAGGGCCTTGATGGAGCCGGCCTTCTTCACCTCGTTGATGGCCCGCATGTGGTAGGCGTGGCCGCCGGTTTCGGGGGTCCCGTCCTTCTTCATGCCCAGCGTGGAGCCAAAGAGGGCCGCCTCCACGTCGTGCACGCCCACGGCGTTGCCCGTGAACACGCAGTGCGCGAAGCCATGGTGGATGAGCCACTCCATGGCTTCGCGGCCGCGGCTGTGCACCAGGGCGGGGCCGATGACCCAGAGGATGTTGCCCTTGTCGCCGCGGTTGTCGAGGAAGCTCTTGAAGATGGCCTCGTAGTTCACGGGCTTCTCGCGGCTCACCTCAGAGCTCATGAAGCTGAAGGCCTCGTCGTGGGTCTCGTCCACCTCATCCTGGAAGCCCTTGTCCCACACGAGCACGCCTTCGCTGCCGTCCTCTTTGGTGGCCACGGCCACGAGGTCGCCCTTCTGGACGAGGCGGAACTCCTTGATGAGGAGCCGCTCGGCTTTGGGATCCCACACGAGGTGGCTATCCATGCGGGGCTTCTCGGGCATGCGCCACTTCCCGCCCACGTGCACGTAGGTGGGGAAGTTGGTGGTGCTCATGAAGCCATCGGGCAGGGTCGTGTCCTTGGGCGCCGGCACGAAGCGGCACTCGGGGGCATGCTCCAGGCCCATGGCCTTGAAATCGGGGTGTCGGTAGGTCATCGGGACTCCTGCGGGCAGGTAATTTCCCAGTTTAGGCCCGGAGCCGGATTCTTACCAATGGGACGAAGGGCGGGAGGTCCCGGATGGCGCCCCTCCTGCCGGCGCCTACCTTGGCCCGGGAGGAGGTGGACCATGGCCTGGGATGGAACGGAACGTCGGATCCGCGAGCTGGCCTTCCAAGGGTCGGAACGCAGGCGGGAGCGGGGGCTCCCGGGCAACATCGCCCGCCTGAAGGACGAGCAGATGCTCGCCCGGATCCGGGATCAGCGATCCCCCCGGACCGAGTATCCGGAGGCCATCGAATTCCTGGAGTGAGGTCGGGGGGTCAGCCCTCCGCCAGCGCGGCCTCCAGCTGATCCACGGCCCAATCCAGCTCTTCCCGGGTGATCACGAGGGGCGGGGCGAGGCGGATGGTGTTCACGTGGGTGTCCTTGCAGAGCATCCCGCGATCTTTCAGCTTGTAGCAGAACTTGCGGGCGCCGCCTGCCTCGGGCACGAGGTCCACGCCGGCCCAGAGGCCGCGCACGCGGACGCCCTTCACGAGGGGGCTCTTCAACGCACGAAGGCGCTTGTCCAAATGCGAGCCCAGTTCGGCGGTGCGCTCCACGAGCTTTTCGTCGACGAGGACGTCCAAAGCCGCGCTCGCCACGGCGCAGGCCAGGGGATTTCCGCCATAGGTTGAGCCGTGGATGCCAGGGGTGAACACGTCCATCACCGCGTTGCTGGAGAGGAAGGCGCTCACGGGGTAGAGGCCGCCGCTGAGGGCCTTGCCGATGGTGACGCCGTCGGGGCGGATGCCCTCGTGCTCGAAGGCGAAGAGCTTGCCCGTGCGGCCCAGGCCCGACTGGATCTCGTCCAGCACGAGGAGGATGCCGTGGCGGTCGGCGATCTCGCGCAGGCCGCGGAGGAAGCCCACGGGCGGGATCAGCACGCCCGCCTCCCCCTGGATGGGCTCCATGAAGATGGCGGCGGTGTTGGGCGTGACGGCGGCTTCCACAGCCTGCAGGTCCCCGTAGGGCACGATCTTGAAGCCGGGGGTGAAGGGGCCGAAGCGGCTGGTGCTGTCGGGATCCGTGCTGAAGCCCACGATGGTGGTGGTGCGGCCGTGGAAGTTGCCGTCGGCCACGATGATCTCGGCCTTGGGGTATTCGATGCCCTTCACGTCATAGGCCCACTTGCGCATCGCCTTGATCGCGGTTTCCACGGCTTCCGCCCCGCTGTTCATGAGCAGGGCCTTGTCGAAGCCGGTGAGCTTGCAGAGCTTCTCCAGCAGGGAGGGGAACTGGTCGTTGCGGAAGGCCCGGCTGGTGAGCGCCAGGCGCTGGGCCTGCTCAATCATGGCCTTCACGATGCGGGGGTGGTTGTGGCCTTGGTTCACGGCGGAATAGGCCGCCAGGAAATCCATGTACTTTTTGCCGTTCACATCCCAGAGGTGCACGCCCTCGCCCCGTTCGGCCACCACGTCCAGGGGGTGGTAGTTGTGGGCTCCATATTTGGATTCAAGCTCAATGAAGGATTCGGCGCTGCGCGTGGCAAGGGACATGGTTCCTCCGGGGTCACCCAGGCGAATCCTACTCGCCTCCCAACCACCCCGACGTGACCCTGGCCACAGGCTCTCCGCATTCTTCGCAGACCGTCCGTGGCACGCCCCCGGCCCACGACCTACATTGGGAGCCTTCCGGGGGTGCCATATGTGGGAAGGGCCATTTGAGCGCAGGCAATCTTTGACCCCTTATGCCGGGCCCGACCGGCGCCAGCGGCCGGCCATTGGGGCCGATCCCCAGGGCGCCCGGATCTGGGCGGCCCTGAAGCACCATCGGGTGCCCGTTCGGGAGCCTCGCCCCTCAGCCCGGATGGCCCACTGGGAAGCCACGGAGCAGCTCGACCTCTGGGAGTGATCAGCGGGCCTGAGCTGCCGGCACGCGGAACCGCCACAGCACCAGGGCGCTGAGGCTGGCGGATAGGAAGCACCCTGCCCAGACCCAGGCTGGGCCCAGCAGCGCGTAGCCCTTCACGCCCAGCCAGGGGCCCAGGGCCAGCGCCGTGGCGAAGGCCAGGGCGTAGAGGCCCATGTACTCGCCCCGCCGCTCCGGCGGGGCGAGGCCGGCCACGGCATCGCTGGCCGTGGGCAGCAGGATCATCTCCCCGAGGGTCCAGATCACCGTGAGCCCGAGCAGGGCCCCCTTGGTTGAGGCCAGGCCCGTGAGTCCGAACCCCACCGCATAGCAGAAGCAGCCCAAGGCCAGGGCCCGCCCGTGGGGCCAGCGCAGCATGGCCATGTTCAGGCTCACTTCCAGGAGCACGATGAGCACCGTGTTCAGGGTGAAGATCAGGCCGAAGAACCGCGTGCTGTGGCCCAGATCCCGCACCACCCACAGGGGGTAGATCCCTTCGATCTGGAAGAAAACCAAGAAGGCCGGGATGATGCCCAGGAGCAGGCCCAGGAGGCGTTTGTCCTTCCAGGGCGATTGCGCCGGCACGGCGGATCGGGCCGGGGTGGGCGCCGCCGCCGTTCCCAGCAGCCAGGTCAGCAGCACGCCCGAGAGCAGCGTGGAGATGCCGTCGGTCCAGAACACCCACCGGTAGCTGAAGTGGGCGATGAGGCCCCCCGTGGCGGGTCCCACGGCCATGCCCAGGTTCACCGCCGCGCGGTGGAGGGCGAAGGCCGCCTTGCGCTGCTCCGGCTCCACCAGGCTCGTGATGAGGGCCATGGCCGAGGGCCAGAAGGCCTGCGTGAAGCCGGCCCAGAGGAAGATCAGGGGATAGAGCAGCGCCCGGTGGCCCACGAGGGGCATCAGCAGCAGGGCCGCGCCACTGAGCCACAGGCTGGCCCGCAGCACCCGGGCGTGGCCCAGCCGATCGGCCAGCTTGCCCGCGAAGGGGGCGGCGGTGAGGGCCCCCAGTCCGTAGACCATCATCGCGGTGCCCGCCTCACCGGGCGTCCACTTCCGCGCCTCCGTGAGGTAGAGGACGAGGAAGGGCAGCGCCATGGTGCCCAGGCGGTTCACCAGCGTGGAGAAGGAGATGAGCCAAACGGCTCGGGGGAGGCCCTTGAGACCTTGCCAGGGATGCATCCCCCATCAAACCACGAGGGGATGGGGCGGCAAGCCCCCGTTTACGGAGTGTCGGGAGCCGCGGGAGCCCCCGGCCTCACGCCCCCGTCGCCTGGGGCTTTCCGCTCCGGCACCACTCGCTCCAGGAGCCCACGTAGAGCACGCCGTCCCCGAAGCCCGCGTGCAGGAGGGCCAGCAGCCCATGGCAGGCCGTCACGCCGCTGCCGCAGCTGAACACCGCGTGATCCGCGCGGGTGCCATCCAGAAGGTCTTCATAGAGCTGGCGCAATTCCTCCTGGGGCTTGAAGCGACCCCGGTGACCGAGGTTCTGCTCGTAGGGCAGGTTCAGCGCGCCGGGGATGTGGCCCGCCACGGGATCCAGGGTCTCCTGCTCCCCGCGGTAGCGCACGCCCGCCCGCACGTCGATCACCTTCCAATCGTCGTGGTGGGCGAGCTTCTCCACCACCTCGATGTCCACGGTGGTGAGGCGCCAGTAATTGGATGGATAGATGGGCGCCGCGACGCAGTTCGGTGCTTCGGAGGTGAGCTTCGCGCCCAGCTCCACCAAGGCCTGCAAGCCGCCATCCAGCACCTGCAGTTTCTCGTGCCCAAGGGAACGCAACATCCACCAGCAGCGGGCCGCGGCGTTGGCCCCGCCGTGACCGTCGTAGACCACCACCCAGCTGTCGGGGGCGATGCCCCAGCGGCCCACCTGGGCGCAGAAGGCCTTGAGGTCCGGCAGGGGGTGGCGGCCGCCCCGGGCCGGATCGAACCCCTCTTCGCCGGCCCGGCTCAAATGCTGTTCGGTGTCCACGTGGAGGGCGCCCGGCAGGTGGCCTTCGTCGTAGGCGGCGCGGGGGCGGCAATCCAGCAGGATGGCTTCCCCGATCACGGGGAGGAGGTCTTCGGGGGCGATGAGGGGACTGGCCATCGTCCATGATCGCATCGGGACAGGTCCCACCTCCATACTGGGGAGGGAGATGGCCATGGACGAGGGACAGGATCTGGCGAGCATCGAACGGGAAGGCCGCTGGCGCGCCTTCGGGGCCCTGGCCCTGATCGGGGCCAGTGTGCTGGGCCTGGGCTTCCTGGCCTGGCGGGCCCTGGGCGGCGGGGGCGGAAGCTCCGCCGTCGGAGGGAAGGTGGCCGCCGTCCGCCTGCGGGATTCCAAGGGTCAGGTCTCCACCCTCGCCGACTACCGGGGCCGGGTGGTGGTGGTGGATGTGTGGGCCACCTGGTGCCCGCCCTGCCGGGCCAGCCTCCCGGAAGTCGCCCAGCTGCAGCGCTCCGCCGACGAGCGCTTCGCCGTGGTGGCCATCAGCGTGGATGACGATGGCTTTGGCGCGGTGCTCCCCTTCTTCGCCTTGAACCCGCACCTCCAGCTCACGGCGCACGTGCCCGACGGCCCCGATGCCCTCTCCCCCTTCGGCAGCATCCGCGGCATCCCCACCACCTTCATCATCGATCGGAACGGCAAGGTGGCCGCCCAGTGGAGCGGCTACTACCCCGGCCGCGCGGAGGTCGAGCTCAAGAAGATCCTCGGATCGTGACGACCCTGCCGCCGGCCCTCCGGCGCCTGGCGGAGACCACGCGGGAAACGGCGCCCTCAGAAGACCCCTGAGGCCTTCATCTCCAGGTAACGGTTCACCAGCGCCGTGGGCAGGGCTTCGGGCTTCACATCCAGCACCTGGGCCCCCTGGTGGATGATGGCGCGCAAGGCGGCTTCCCGGCGGGCCTGCCATTCCAGGGCCGCGGCCTGGGTGAGCGCCTCGGAAAAGGCCACGGGAGGCGTCGCCAGCATGCGGTCCACCGCCGCCTCCCGCAGGTTCGCCACGAGGACGAGGTGCTTGTGGCGCAGCAACTGGAGGGCGGGTGCCAGGGTGTCGTCCTCCTCATCCCGCAGGTTAGTGAGCACCACGATGAGGCTGCGCTTGCGCAGGCGGGCGCGCAGGGATTGGGCCGCGGCGAGGTAGTCCGTGGCTTGGGTGGAGGGTTCCAGATCGAAGAGGCTCTGGAAGAGGTGATCCAGCGCCACCAGGCCCTTGCGCGGGGCCAGGAGCCGGGGCTGCGTCTCCCCGAAGGTGCCCACGCCCACGGCGTCACCCTGCTTGAGGGCCACGAAGCTGAGGAGGAAAAGGGCGTTGAGCGCCTGATCGAAGTGCCCGATGGATCCACCCTCCAGAGCATCCAGCGCGCGCATGCGCCGGCCGCAGTCCAGGAGGAAGAAGACCTGCTGATCGCGCTCGTCCTGGTACTCCCGGGAAATGAGCTTCTGGCTGCGGGCCGTGGCCTTCCAATCGATGCGGCGGAGGCTGTCGCCCGTGCGGTACTCGCGGAGCTGCATGAAATCCATGCCCTCGCCCCGGCGGGGCCGACGCAGGATGCCCAGGGCCGAGAGGCGGTTGTCGATGGCCAACAGGGCGTAGCGCGCCACGGCCGCGAAATCCGGGAAGACCTTCACCTCGGCGGAACCCGCCAGGCGCAGATCCCGGACCACGAGGCCCAGCGGACCCTCCACCCGCACCTGCGCGGGCTCGAAGGTGCGGCGGCCCCGGGCCGTGGGCCGCACCTGGTAGGTGAGCTCCAGGAAGCCCCCCGCCGGAATCCCATGGCGCTGCCCCTGCCCCCGGGCTTCGAAATCCACGGGGTGGTGATCCATGACGGTGAGGTTCCAGGCCAGACCCGAAGTGCTGGTGAGCCGGAGCTTCACGGCCTTCCAGGCGCCGAGGGCGAGGCTGGGGCTCAGTTCGCGCACGGCCTCGAATGGTTTCGGCCAGAGCGCGAACAGGGCATCCAGCAGCGTCGCCGCGCCCAGGCCCCGCCCCGTCCAGCGCCACACCGGCGCGAGCCGGGGCGCCACCGACGCCGCGAGGCCCAGGGCCGTCCAGCCCAGGAGCAGGCGCAGCAGGCGGCGGGTGGGGATGGGGATCATCGGCATCCCCCAAGCCCCATGCTCGAGCCACCGATCAAACCCGAAAAAGGATGGGCCACAGATGGACACAGATGGACGCAGATGGGGCTGCGGCGGGATCCGTGCGTTCGGAATCGTTTGGGCCTTTGATGGCGTCGGCCGACACCGGCCGTCCCCTTCCGGAGCGGCGACCGCCGGGCCTTCGAGGGCCCGACGGGCGCCGCTCCGGAAGGCCGGTCCAGCAAGGCTGGACCTGGGGCCGCAGGCCCGGGCGGCCTCCCGTGGGGGCCATCTGTGTCCATCTGTGTCCATCTGTGGCTGAAGATCATTTCGCTCTCACGGAAGGCGATCTCCGCCCCGTTCACTTCCGGGGCGCGGGGACTTTGGCGATCACGGCGGAGATGAGGTCGTCGTGGCCGAGGCCCTCGATCTCGGTTTCCGGGGCGCGCTGGATGCGGTGGCGCAGGGCGGGCAGGGCCATGGCCTTCACGTCATCCGGCGTGGCGAACCCACGGCCTTCGAGCAGGGCCTGGGCCCGGGCCGCGCGCACCAGGGCGATGGCGCCGCGGGGGCCCGCGCCGAGGCTGATGCCCGGCCACGCGCGGGTGGCGCGCACGAGGTTCACGGCGTAGCCCAGCACGGATTCATCCACATGCACCCGGGACGCGCAGCCCTGGAGGGCCAGCACGCCGGCGGGATCCATCACGGCCTGCACGGCCTCCACCCGGAGGCTGTCGCCCACGGCACCCTCGGTGACCTGCCGCACGAGGCTCGCCTCTTCCGCCTCGCCGGGGTAGCCGATCTGCACCTTGAGGAGGAAGCGATCCAACTGGGCCTCGGGCAGGGGATAGGTGCCCTCCTGCTCCACGGGATTCTGCGTGGCGAGCACGAGGAAGGGGGCGTCCACCTTCAGGCTCTGGCCCTCGAGGCTCACCTGCAATTCCTGCATGACTTCGAGCAGGGCCGCCTGGGTTTTGGCCGGGGCGCGGTTCACCTCGTCCGCCAGCAGCAGGTTGGTGAACACGGGCCCCTTGCGGAGGTGGAAGCGCTCGTTCTTGGGATCCCACACCGCGTGGCCCATGACGTCGGAGGGCATGAGGTCGGGCGTGAACTGGATGCGCTTGAAGGCGCCCTGGATGGCCCCCGCCAGGGCGCGCACCAGCAGCGTCTTGCCCAGGCCGGGCACGCCCTCCAGGAGCACGTGCCCCCCGGCGAGGAAGGCGGCGAGCACTTGATCCACCACCGCCTCTTGGCCCACGAGGGCCTTGCCGATCTCGGCGCGGAGGGAGCGCACCGAAGCCGACGCGGCGGCGAGTTCGGCCTCGGTGAGTTCGTGGGGGGAAGGAGGGAGCGGCATGTCCATGGGGACCTCAGGCTTTCGGGGAGAGTCGGTGATGGAGGTGGAGCAAGATCTGGAGCCGCCGGGCCAGGCGCTCGGAATCCGATTCGGGGCGGTCATCGAGGGCCTCGGCGATCTCGGGTTCGGCCAGGCCGCTCCGGGCGGCGAGGTAGGCCCAGCGTTCCACCTCGGGTTGGCTGGGGAAGTTGGGGTGCAGGCGCGTGGCGCGGCGCAGCACCGCGGCCCGGGTCACGGCCACGAGGGCCTCGGGGCCCCCGCCGTGGCGCCAGAGGAAGCGGCCGCTGGCCACCAGGTGTTCCAGCAGGGAGCGGCGCCCCGGTGGTGCCTCCGGCAGCCAGGGGCCGAAGCGCCAGAACCCCGCCCAGAGCCACGCCAGCAGCAGGAACCCGCAGGCGATGAGGAACGCCCATCCCCGCTGCCACAGCCAGGCCATCAGGGAGGGATCCACCAGTTTCGACCACACGACGGCCCCCTTCCCCGGGGCGGGTTCGCCGAGGATCCGGGCGAGCCACGCGGCGTGATCCAGCTCCGTGAAACTGCTGTTGTAGAGGAAGCTCAGATCCGAGGTGAGGATCACCCGCCCCCGCCCCTCGGGCCTCAGCACGAGCACCTGCCCCTCCTTCGTCCCCAGGCGCCAGCTCCAGTCCTGGACTTCCGCCTGGATGCGCCACTCCGGGTTCCGCCGCATGGCGAAGGTGCTCTCCTTGTCCTCATCGAACTGATCCGTGTGATCGCGGGAGGTCGCGCGCTCCTTCTCCGGGATGGAGATGAGCGCCACGCCCAGGCGCTGGAACAGGGCCTCGGTGCCCTTGGCGTTGTTGAAGGGCGCCGCGCTGCCATCCACCAGCAGGTGGCCACCGGCCTTCACCCAGGCCAGAAGCACATCCACCTCCGGCTCCCGGAGGCCCGCCGGCCCCGTGCGCAGGAGGATCAGCAGCCCCCCGGGCGGCAGGTCCTCCGCCCGGATGGCCCCGCCCCCGCGCTGGACCTTCCAGCCCTGGCGCGCCAGCCAGCGCTCCAGCACCAGGGTCTCGTCCTCCAAGGCCTTGGCGGACCATCCGGTGGGAACCTCCACGGGCTCCCGTTGGAAGCTGTGGCGCGCCATGAAGGCCACCGACAAGGTCCCCAGACCCAGCGCCACCAGCAGGAGGAGCAACAGGCGGCGCATCATGCGGCGGGCCCCCCGAAGGCGCTGCGCCACGCCGCGCAGAGGTCCACCATCTCCGCCTCCGCGGGCACGTCACCCCGATAGGCCATGGCCACCCAGGCCCCGGTCAGTTGGCGGAAGCGCAGGCCCTGGGCCTCCTCCAGCACCGGCAGGGAGGCGCGCAGGCAATCCCCCTCCGTGGCCGAGGCCGGGATGCTGAGGCGGTGCCGGTGGATGAGCGCGGCCAGGGCGCCGCGATAGAGCAGCGCCAGGGCGCCCCGGGCATCCCCGGCCCGGAAGCGGGCGAGGGCCTCGGCGGGCACGTCGGGGGGCAGGCTCTCAGGACGCACATCGAGGCCCGCCACGGCGTCCGGGGCCTCGTACTCCGCGCCCTCCCGCAGGCGCCCCAGGCGGGCGGCGTGGAATCGCACGATGAGGTAGATCACCAACCCCACCAGGGCGAGCACCAGGAGGATCTTCATCACCCAGGCGGCGGCCCGCCACCAGGCGGGGTCCACCGGTTTCGAGGGATGCTTGGGATCCTTGGGCTTCGATTCCCCGAACAGGGCCTCCAGCAGCCGATGCAGCCAGCCCGGCTCCTTCCCCGTGGGGTGGTAGCGCAGCACCTTTTCCGTGCGCGAGCGCCGGAGATCTGGATCCTTCTCCAACAGGTCTTCCAACGTCTTCCGGGCCGGATGCTGGGGCTGGAGGGGTTCTGCGGGCTTCTTCGTCTGGGGTTCCGGCGCGGTGATGGGCGGCGCCTCCCCGGATTCCCCGGGCTCCTGCGCCGACAGCGAGAGGCCCAGCGCCAGGAGCAGCAGGGCCACGCGCCCCGATTGCCGGAGGCGTTCCACCAGGCCCCGGAAGGCCTGCTCCAGATCCCACCCCTCCAGCTGCGTGCGGCGGTTGAGGTAGAGGGCGAAGCCCGCGGCCGCGTAGAAGGGTTCCAGAAGGGTGAAGGCCAGGAGGCCGAACCCCGTGAAGAGCCAGCTGAACCAGGGCTTGTCGAAGCCCTGGCCGAGGGTTTCCCAGAGATCCAGCGCCACGCCCTTGGGCAGCATCATCTGCAGCAGCCCCAGAATGCCCAGGAGGGTCAACCCCTCGAACAGGATCGTGCCCAGGGCGAGGAGGAAGGCGGTGCCCCCGCCTTGCCGCATGAGCCCCCGGGCGCGGGCCGTGTAGGCCGCGCCGCGCTGATCCTCCAGCTGCCACACCGGCAGCAGGAAGCTGCGGGCGGGGCTCAGGCGCCGCCAGAGCAGCGAGGCCAGGAGCCCCCGACGGTGGATGGGCCAGAGCTGCGAAGCGAAGGTGTAGAGGCCCGCCTCCTGGCCGAAGACGCGGCGACTCAGCACGTGCAGCGTGCCCCGGTTCAGCACCGGGGTGAGCCAGAGGATCCACAGCAGCGCCCAGGCCGGTTGGTGCCAAGTGAAGGGCAGGAGGAAGGCCAGCAGGATGCCCAGCTGCAGGAAGAACACCGCGTAGACGGGCCCCCGGTGGGCCTGCAGCAACCCGAGCCCCAGATCCAGGGCCTCCATGGGGCGCCGGGCCCGGGGCACGAAGCGCAGGGGTTGGCTCACGCATCCCCCTTGCGGCCCGCGAAGGTGAAGTACAGCAACAGCATCAGCCAGAAGGCGAGGCCCAGCACCACCTTCGCCTTCCAGGGCACCACCGCGTTGGCGGACCAGAAGCCTTCGAACCCCGCCGCGATGAAGGTGAGGAGCGCCGCGCCGATGAGCAGCTTCGCGCCCCGCCGGCCCGCGTCCTTGAGGGCCTCCACCCGCCGCCGCCGGCCCGGGTGGATGAGGCCCAGGCCCAGGCGCAGGCCCGCGGCGCCGCTCAGCGCCGCGCCGATGAGCTCGAAGGAGCTGTGCCCGCTGATGAACCCGTAGAAGGTGGCGATGTGGCCGACATTGGTGAGGTGGGCCATCACGGCGCCGCCGTGCACGCCATTGAGCAGCAGGCTGAAGATGGGCCCGACGCCGAGCACGAGGCCCGAGCCGAAGATCTGAAAATCGATGCCGATGTTGTTGTAGATGTAGAAACCGAACATGGCCACGTCCCGCATGGGGCCGGATTGGCCGAAGGCCGTCTTCGAGGCGGGATCGTACATCTCCGCGTACTTCGCCGCCTCCGCCGGGGAGAGCACGAGGTGGATCAGCTCCGGGTTGCGGCGGATGAGGAGGAAGGCCGCGGCCCAGGAACCGAAGAGGAGGATCGAGCTGAGCAGCACCAGCTTCCACTCGGCCCGCACCGCCCGGGGGAAGTCACGGCTCACGTACGCCCAGAAGCCCAGGCCCCCTTCCCCTTCGCCATAGAGGCGCTGATGGAGTTCCAGCACGAGCGCCTGGAGCCGATCGTTGAGGGGCACGCCGTACCGCCGCTCCTTCGCCAGGGCGAGGTGGTGGCAGAGGCGGCGGAAGGCCGCGGGCACCTCTTCCGGCGCCAAGGTCGGCTCGCCCCGCAACCAGCCCTCCAACGCCTGCCAGAGGGGGCCCTGCTCGGCTTCGAAATGGTCCTGGTTCAAGGGTTCACCGCAATCCTCGGATGTGGCGGGCCATGCCCTGGAGCACCTGCACCCCGGCCTCGCCCTCGGCGCCGGTGAGGCCCGACAGCAAGTCGCCCAGCTCCTGGGCCCGGGCCGCCGTGAGGCTCCCGCTGCGCTCGCCGAAGGCCAGCAGGCAGGCCTGCTCCTCCACGCTCAGGGCCAGGGGCGGTGCCACCGGCGCGACCTCCGGCAGCGGCCGCAGCCGGACCGGCTCCGGGTCGTGCACCACCAGGGTGCCCGCCACCAGATCCCCCACCCGCTGGAAATCCCGGGTCAGCAGCACGGAGATGAGGCCCACCGTGTATCCGAAGGGCAGGCCATCCACGAAGCGCAGGAGGTTGCGCAGGAGGGAAGCCCCCCAATCCACGGGCACGCCATCCACCTTCAGCACCCGGAGGTTGAGCAGCCGTTTGCCCAAGGTGCGGCCGGAGCCCAGCACCTCGAAGCCCACCGGATAGAGCCACTGGGCGAAGAACAGGATGATGATCCAGATGCCGAAGCCCGCCTGGCCCAGCAGGCTGAGGGGGATCAACGTCGCGAGGAGCCCCGCCCAGATCACGACCTGATCCACCGCCAGGGCTGCCGCCCGGGCCACGGGCCCCGCCGGGCGCAGGTGGAGCTCCACCCCTTCGGGCGTCTCCACGGTGCGCACAGTGTCGACGGGGTGCATCAAGCCTTCACGACCACCGTGTCGGCGATGAGGTCGTGGATGCAGCGGCGGTCATCCCGGAAGATGAAGCAGATGTCCACGAGGCTGAAGAGGGGCCCGACGATGGGGATCGCGCCGATGATGCCCGGCACCACCATCCGCAGGAAGAAGATGCGGGCCAGCCCCGCCCGGGTGGCGTCGTTGCGCACGATGCGCACCTTCATGATCCGCTTGCCGATGGTCTGCCCGTACTGGTGCAGCCAGACCAGGTTCCAGATGAAGATGGCCAGGAAGGCGACGATCATCACCAAGATCAGGACCATGCCCACCGCGGCCCCCTCGCTGGACCCCCTGCGGGTGCTCAGCATCGCGGGGATGGCGATCGCGGCGAGGACGCCCACGACACCGCCCCCGATGAGGGCATCCAGGATCACGGCCACCAATCGGGTGCCACGATCCGCGGCTTCCAGCTGGCCGTCGAAGGCCATGTCGGCCACGGCCGAGGAAGGGGCTTGGTAGGGATTCTCGTAGGTCATGGATGTCACCTGAATGTAGGGATCATCTACTCTATCGGAAAGTCCGGCCTGGAATGGCCGATAGGAGCGGACATGAGCCTGCGCCGAATCTGCCCCCTTCTCCTCCTGGTCCTCCTGGGCTGCCGGCCCGAGGCCCCCCGGCGCGTGGACAACCCCAACCTGGGCGTGGCGGCCACCTTCCCCGGGGACACCCACCTGAGCCGGGCCACGGAAGACACCCCCTTCGGCAGCATCGAATGGTTCGACATCACCTGCGCCCCCGGGGGCCGCATGGATGAGAGCTTCCACATCAGCGTGGGGAACCTGCCCCCGGGCAAGCAGGGGGGCACCACCCCCACGGAGATCCTGGCAACCATGGAGGGCTGGCTGAAGTACCGCCTCTCGGCCATCACCCGCATCGATCTGCCCGCCGCCCAGGGCCCCGGCTTCCGGTATGAAGCCAAGCATCCCTCAGGTCACACCATCGAGGGCGTGGTGGTCCTCCGGCGCGGCCGCATCCACCACGCCCAGGCCACGGTGCGGAAAGCCAACGATGGCCGCCTGCGGGCCTTCATCGATGGGTTCGAAGTGGCGCCGTGAGACCATGGGGGATCCATTCGAGGTCCCCCATGGCTGAAGAAAAGAAGGAACCCTGGCTCAACGTGCTCGCGCTCACCACCGTGATCCTGGCGGTGGCGGCGACCCTCTCCACCTTCAAGGGCGGCGGCTTCAGCACGCGCTCCGTCCTGCGCCAAAGCCAGGCCTCGGATCAGTGGGCCTTCTTCCAGGCCAAGAGCATCAAGGGCAACCTCTTCGAGATGGAGCAGGCCCGCCTCGCCCGGGAGGTGAAGGTCCTGGAGGGCGAGAAGGGCGGCACCCGCCTCGAGGAGGCCCGCAAGGCCCTGGAGGAGACCAAGGCCAAGGTCGCCAAGTATGAGAAGGAGAAGGCGGAGATCAAGGAGAAGGCCGAAACCCTCGAGAAGGAGCGGGACGGCGCCCTGCGTCAGGGCGCGCCCTTCGGCCTCGCGGTGATCTTCCTGCAGATCGCCATCCTGCTCTCCTCCATCGCCGCCCTGCTGAAGAAGAAGCCCATCTACTTCGCCGGTCTCGCCGTGGGCGCGGTCGGGCTCCTCTATTTCACCAACGGCTTCTTCCTATTCTTCTAAGAATGGGTCTTGGGGGTCCCATGGCCAACCTCGTCCTCCCCTACCGCAAGCCCCAGGAGGGGCGGGACTACTGGATCAAGGACCATGTCCTCGCCGATCCCATGGCCGTGGTGGAGCGCGCCCTGGCCCGGGAGGATTGGGAGCTGGGCTTCCCCCACCGCCAGGAGCGCTGGCCCGGCATGCGCGTGATGCCAGGGCTCACCCCGGAGGAGCTGGCGCCCGTGGAAGCCTGGGTGAAGTCCGTCACCGGCGCGAAGAAGCTGTGGGTGGAGGCCTCACCCGAGGGCGCCACCCTCAACCACAACTGCATCCAGGTCGTGGGCGCCCAGGAGAGCGGGCCCCGACCCCACACGGACAGCCGGAAGTTGGCGAAGTACGCGGGCGTGCTCTACCTGCACCCCAAGCCCCGCCCGGACGCCGGCACGAGCTTCTACCGCCTGAAGACCCCCACCGGCCAGTTGAGTGGCAACCTCTGCCCCTCGCAGTGCACCTACATCCACGAGGCCATCGGCGTCCGGGCCCTGCCCTTGCAGGCCTGGCATGAGGAGCTGGCGGTGCCCAACGTCTTCAACCGGATGATCCTCTACCGCGCCGACCTCGTGCACAGCGCCAGCCGCTACTTCGGCCGGGAGCTGAAGGAGCGGCGGATGGCGGCGGTGTTCTTCTGGATGGCCTAGGGCCTGTTCATCCTAAATCCATGCCAGCGCGAGGGGCGCCGGCGGAGCAAGCCAAGGCGGCCGACCGGCGATGTATCGGGAATACACGGCGGGAGGCCAACGCTGGCGTGCGACAGCCGCCGCCCCTCGCCCTCCGGGTTGGCAGCTCTCCGCGCCACCACCTGTGTTAGGCGCCTTGTCCGTAGAACCCGCTACGGCCTGCGGCGCCTGCCTTGGTGGATGGCGCGGATAGCTGCCAACGCTGGCCTGGATTTAGGTTGAACAGGCCCTATGAGGCTAGTCCTTTTTCTCGGGAGCCTTCTCCGGGGCGGCTTCAGCCGGCTTCGCCTCGGCCTTCGGTTCAGGCTTCACCTCCGCCAGCGCCGCCTTGGGGGCCGGGGCCATGGCCTTCACCTTGCCCCCCACGCTCTTGCGGGCGGCTTCCGAGGCCTGCTTGGCTTCGGCGTGGGCCACCTTCGCTTCCTTGTGGGCCCGCTTCGCCTTGGCCTCCGCGGCCAGAGCCTGGGCCTCGGCCCGGCGCGCCTTCACCGAGGCCTTCTCCGCCTTCAGCAGGTGGGCCTTGGCATCCCGCACCTGCTTTTCGGCGGTCTTCTCGGCGGCCTTCGCGGCCTTCAGCGATTGGGTGGCCTTGGCCACCGCCTCCCGCGCCTCAAGCACCGCCGGATCCGGAGCGACCGTGGATTTGGCCGTGGAGGGGCGGGGATGATCGGGCGCCTTCTCCTGGGCCAGCAGGGCCGAGGACAGCGCGCAGAACACGAGGGCATGGGTGAGTCGCATGGGCACTCCGGGGGGAAGGTGGATCCCAGGGTCCGAGGCCCGTCGGCAGATGTCAACGGAAGGGGGTCAAGGCCTCTGAAGCAGCTGTTCAACGGTCGCCAGGAGCACGTGAGCGTGAGTCTCCGGCGCCAGGATCGGATGCTCCCCGGGCACGTAGGGCCCCACCCCCAGGAAGGGCAGGCCCGTTTCCCGGGCCGCCTGCAAATCATGGGGGCGGTCCCCGGCGTAGAGGTGCGGGCCTTCACAGCCGGCCAGCGCGAGGCGGATCAGGTCGGCGCGGGAATGGCCGGGGCGGCTGCCCCAGAGCCGGATCCCCGGATCCACGCCGAGGGCCCGGGCCTTGAAGGCCAGCAGGCGGGGCGCGTTGCCGCTCACCAGCGCCACGGGGCGGCCCTGGCGATGCAACCCGTTCAGGCCCTCCACGAGGCCCTCGTAGATCACCGCGGCGCGCGCGCCCGGCGCGAACTCCCGTTCGAAGCGCAGCAGGCACGCCGTTTCGAAGGCCTCGTAGCCCGCCCGGGACAAGCCTTCGCCAAAGCGCCCCAGGTGCAGCTCGTCCACGATCTCCCAATCGGTGCTGCCCGTGCAGGCGCGCAGCTCATCCTCCGTGGGCGCCGTCCCCCACAGCTCCCCCAGCACCTCCCGCAGGAGCACGTAGCCCCCGCTGAAGTGGCCCAGGGTTCCATCGAGATCGAAGCAGAGGGGCATGTCGGTTCCTATCTGAAGACTGACAGGACTCGCACGGATTTCCAGGTTCTGGCGCGCCGGTCGACAAGCGCTCCATAGCCCCGGAGGTCCGATGCGATTGGTCCGTGCTCTCTCGTCCCTTACCCTCATGCTCGCCGCACCCGCCCTCATGGGGCAGGAAGCCAAGCCCCCCGCCAAGGACACGACCGTCGCCGCCGAACTCGATGCCCTCCTGAACCTCGAGATCGTGAGTGTCTCCAAAGTCGCCCAGCGGCCCATCGACGCCCCCGGCGTGGTGGCCGCCATCCCCCGGGAGCAACTCCGGGATTACGGATGGCTGAGCCTCAACGAGGTGATGGCCAATCAGCCGGGCTTCGTGCCCAGCCAGGATTACGATCGCCGCACCCTCAGCGCCCGGGGCGTGTTCGAGGGCTGGAACAACAACCACATCCTCGTGCTCGTGGATGGCGTGCCCTTCAACGACAACCTCTACGGCTCCGCCTACACCTCGGAGATCACGCCCCTCTTCATGGCCAAGAGCCTGGAGATCATGCGCGGTCCCGGCTCCGCCCTCTACGGCTCCAACGCCGTGAACGGCGTGGCCTCCCTCAACACCCTCAAGGCCGATGACATCCAGGGTGGCGGCGAAGGCCGCTTCCGCCTGGGCGAACATGGCACCCAGGTGGTCGACGTGGTGACCGGGGGCAGTGGGGACCTCGTGAGTTTCGTCGCGGCCTTCAACACCCTCACGACCCAGGGCAATGAATACTCCAGCGTCGACGGCAGCTTCCGCACCGATGGTTCCGGCACTTACCAGGCCTTCCGGACGAGGGACCATCGCTCCAACAGCTACGTGTTCGCCAAGCTCGACGGCCTGCTCGCCCTGGATGGCTGGAGCCTCCAGTTCCACCAGCAGAAGTGGGACTTCGACACCGGCCACGGCTGGCTCTACGTGATCCCCGATCAAGCCGAGAGCATGAAGGAGGAGCGGCGCATCGCGGTGCTCAAGTACGCGAAGGAATCCGATGGCCTCACCCAGGAGTACGCGCTGCGGTACCAATGGCATGGCATCGATTGGAATCAGCGGTTCTACCCCACCGGGTACACGGATTACTACGCGACCACCTATCCCTCCGGCCTCTCCGAGTACTTGAACACCTCTTCGGATGAACTCTTCGGGCGCGCTCAGCTCACCTGGAAGCTGGGGAAGGATGGCAGCCTCATCGCCGGCTTCGAGGGGAACCGCTTCACTTACGGTGGCGACAAGAGCCATGTGAGCAACACCGACATCAACAACCCGGGAGGCAGCTACGTCCCCACGGCGGACGGGCATTTCGTCCCCCTCCGTGGCTTCCTGGAGTGGACCCAGGATCATCCCGTCCTCCGCACGGCCCTCTTCGCCCAATATGCTTCCGGGAAGTTCGCGGGCGATTGGCTCTCCGTGACGGCCGGCCTGCGCTACGACAAACAAACCTCCGATTTCAACGCCCTGAACCTCAACCCCGGCGGGCCCTACACCACGGAAAAGCTCTCCTACAGCCAAACCAGCCCCCGCCTCGGCCTCCTGCTGCACGCAGGGAAGAACTACACGGCCAAGCTCCTCATCGGAAGGGCCTTCCGCACCCCTGCCCCCGCCGAAACGTTTGGGGCCAACACCTATGACCTCGCCTCCAACATCCGTGGGCTCCAGCCGGAAATCGCCGACACCATCGAACTGGCCTCGGATTGGATCATCAGCCGCAACTTCAACTGGCGCATCAACGTCTACCAGGCCAAGTTGAAAAACCTCATCGCCTACAGCGTGGCCAACGCCAACCTGAGCACGAACCTCTACACCCTCAAAACCCGGGGCGTGGAAACGGAACTGCTCTGGAGCGTGGGCGCCTGGAGCGGCTTTTTCAACGCCAGCAAATCCAAGCGGGTGGATGAGGAGATCCAGGACTACACGATCCTCCCGAGCAGCGATGTCACCTGGATGCCCAGCCTCACCGCCAATGCGGGGGTGACCTTCAAGGCCAACCCCTTCACATGCAGCCTGGGCCTGCATCACCAGGGCGAGGCCCTGCGGCGGGAGAGCGACGCCGGTTACCTCGCCTACCGGCCCAAAGCCGTGAAATCCTTCACCTCCGCGAACCTGCGCTTCGCCTATAAGCCCACCAAGGGCATCGAGCTGGAGGTGGGCGCCTCCAACGCCTTCGACCAGAAGGGCTATTACGCTAAGAGTTCCGCCTATCCCTTCGATTACCGCACCGATCCCCGCACCATCTGGTTCGGCGTCCGCATCAACTAGGGCAACCCCAGCTAAACAGGGCATCCGGGTTCCTGGAGCTATCCCTCCAGGAACCCGGATGGCATTCTGGGAGGTCATGCGCCTCGCCCTCCTGCCCCTCCTGATGACCGTCGCCCTCTCCGCCCAGCCCAAGGCCGGCGAAGGGCTCCGGTACCGAATGCAGATGTGGATGCGGGATGAGGCCACGCCTCGGGAGACGGTCTTCACCGTGCAGACCCAGGCGGCGGCCCACACGACCAACCACGTGCAGAAGCCCCGCTTCGGCACCTGGGAGCTGCGGGCGGATCGGAATCAGGGCACGCCCTACCAACAAGCCGCCCTGCTCAACCGCGCCCAGAAGCTGCTCTTCCTCAGCTCCCCGGTGGCCGAGGCCCACCTCCAGCCCCTGCGCATCGGCTTCCATGGCCGCAGCCTGCCCGTGTGGGGCATGGAGGTGCCCGCCGGACTGCACGCCTCCGCCATCCTCGTGGAAGTGGCGCCGAAGCTCCTCGCCCTGTGCGACCTCAGCGCCCGCTTCACCCAGGGCGACGTGGCTCGCATCGAACTGCACCTCGAGGAAGCCGGCCGCCTCACCGCCGAACTGCCCGCCGCCGAAGGCACCGCCCTCCTGGGAACCCTGCAGCGGTGGATGCGGGAAGGGGAGGATTGACATCAGGCTGGAGGCTGGAGGCGGGCATTCGAGCCGTCGGAGCTTTCCGGATCCGCGCGGCCCATCGCTAAGATCCGGGTCTGCCCTGAGGCACGCATAAGGGCCTCCCGTCTCCGGCCTCCAGCCTGCCTCACCCCGGCTGGAACGTCGTGACCACCTTGCGCTGGGAGACGTTGCCCAAGCCGCTGTTGGAGCTTTCCTCGGTCTTCGTCAGCACCACCAGCCGGTTGCCGATCCGGCGGAAGCGCTGGGAGGTCTTCGTGGTGCCTTCAAAGCTGATGAAGAAGCGGCTGGCCTTGAAGGCCACCTGTTCCTCCATCGCCAGGGGCGTGCCATCGGCGGTGATCCACACCTTGAGGCTGGCTTCCATGGATTTCACGGCCTTCTTCGCCTGGGCGTTGAGCTTGGGTTCGGGTTTGAACACGAGCAGCCGCGCCGGCTGGCCTTCGAAGGTGTCCGCCTTCTCTTCCAGGAAGGTGCTCTGGGCGAGGTCCCGGAGGATGCCCGGGGCGGCGCTGAGACCATCCGCGAGATCCACGGGGTTCATCCCCTTCAGGCCCTTGGAGGTGCCGCTCTCCTTCTCGGGATCCTTCAGCGCCGCCTCCTGCTCCTTGCGGGCCTGGGCCAGCAGGGCCTGGCTCACCTGCATCTGGATGCCCAAAGGGCCATCCTCCAGATAGACCTGGATGCTGCCGGAGACCACCTTCGCGGGATCCTTGCCATCCTTGTCCTGTTGCCAGACCTTGCGATCCAGCTGGCCTTTCACGGCCTCGTGGCCTTGAAGCTGGGACAGCCGGGCCTTGAGTTCCGCGGGGGCGTCCGCGCAGAGGGTCAGGCCGAGGAGGGGGAGGAGGAGAAGTGGCTTCATAAGCTCATGATGGGGCCAAGGGGCGCTCGGTTCCTGCCTACGCATCGGGCGTGAGCTTGTAGATGGTGCGGCCCTCACCCTTCTGCCCCGCCCCAGAACCCGAATCTTCGCGGTCCTCGTGCATCAGCAGTAGGCGGCCCTGGTGAACCTGGAAGCGCCGCTGCGAGCGGTGGTGCACTTCGAAACTGATGAGCAGCACCCGCCCCTTGAGATCCAGCTGATGGTTCATGGCGAAGGGCACGCCCTCGGGGCTGATCCACAGCGTGGCCTGGGAGCGGGCTTCCTTGATGGGGCCCATATCCTCCTTGTCCATCCCCATGGAGAGGTTCAGCACCAGCTTCCGGGCGGGCCGGCCCTCCCAGGCCTCCGCGCCCTCGCTCACCAGGGTGGCCTCTTCGAGGTCGCTGAGGAGTTCATCCGCGGCGCGCATGAGGCGCATGGCCTCCTCCAGTCCCAGGGACTTCATGGCCGAACCCTCGCCATCCTTGGATTTCTTCCCCTTCAACTGCGCCACGCGATCCAGCTGGGCCTGCGTCCAGCCCAGCTTCAGGCCCTGGGGGCCATCCTCCAGGCGCACGGTGGCGCTGCCCTGCACGGGCTCGGCCCCCTTCTTCCCATCCCGGCTCCAGGTGTGGACCTCGGCCTGGGCCGCCAGGGGGCTCCGGCCCTTCAGGCGCTGCAGGGCGGCCTTGAGGTCGGACAGTCCATTCGCGCGGAGGGGAATCAGGGTCAAGACCAGAAGGCAGATGGATTTCATGGGGATTCCTTGGGAAATCCGGCTACGGCGGTGTGGCCTCCCGGCTTAGCGCTCGGAGCGGGCCGGATGAGCCGATACAATGGCTTTTTGGGGGTTCCATGCCTTTCAAGGACGAATGCGGCGTCTTTGGCATCGTGCCGCAGGCCGAGGCCTCGCGGCAGACCTACCTGGGCCTGTACGCGCTGCAGCACCGGGGGCAGGAAGCCGCGGGCATCGCCAGCCGGAGCCTGGGCTCGGACTTGAACCAGATCCACCTCCACAAGGCCCAGGGCTACGTGGCCGACATCTTCAGCGAAAGCGTGCTCAACGATCTGCCGGGCCACGCCTCCATCGGCCACACCCGCTACAGCACCACCGGCGGCAACGTGGCGTCCGCCGCCCATCCCTTCCTCGTGCATGGCCGCTTCGGCGCCCTGGCCCTCTGCCACAACGGCAACCTCACCAACACGGAACTCCTGCGCGAGAAGCTCATCCAGCAGGGCCACACCTTCAACTCCCCCAGCGATTCGGAAGTGATCCTCGGCCTCATCAGCCGGGCCGAGGCCGCCACCCTCATCGAGGCCGTGGAGGAAGCGCTGCGCCAGTGCGAAGGCGCCTTTAGCCTGCTCATCCTCTCGGAGCACCTGCTCATGGCCGCCCGGGATCCCCACGGATTCCGGCCCCTGGCCTACGGCCGCATGCCCCAGGAGGGCGGCGTGAAGGCCCACGTCTTCTCCAGCGAAACCTGCGCCTTCGACCTCGTGGGCGCTGAGTACGAGCGCGAGGTGGCGCCCGGCGAACTGCTCATCGTGAAGGCCGACAACACCGCCGAAAGCCGCTTCCCCGTGCCCAAGGTGGCGCCCCGTCCCTGCGTCTTCGAGCACGTTTACTTCGCCCGCCCCGACAGCTTCGTCTTCTCCCGCTCCGTCATGGCCACGCGCCGCGAAATGGGCCGCATCCTCGCCCGACAGCACCCCGTGGAAGCCGACCTCGTGGTGCCCGTGCCCGACAGCGGCGTGAGTGCCGCCCTGGGCTACGCCGAGGCCAGCGGCATTCCCTTCGAGTTCGGCATGATCCGCAACCACTACGTGGGCCGCACCTTCATCGAACCCAAGCAGAGCATCCGGTCGTTCGGCGTGAAGGTGAAGCTGAACCCCGTGCGGGAGCTGCTCAAGGGCAAGCGCGTCGTCCTCGTGGACGACAGCATCGTGCGCGGCACCACCTCCAAGAAAATCGTGGAGATGGTGCGCGCCGCTGGCGCCGCCGAGGTGCACCTGCGCATCTCCTCGCCGCCCACCACGCACAGCTGCTTCTACGGCATCGATACGCCCACCCGGGATCAGCTCATCGCCAGCCACAACTCCATCGAGCAGATCCGGGAGTTCGTGAAAGCCGACACCCTGGGCTACCTCACCCTGGAGGATCTCCGCGGCGCCATGCAGGATCCCGGCGACACCTTCTGCTACGCCTGCTTCAATGGCGAGTACGCCGTGCGGCCCCAGGGGCCCGAGCCCAAGGGCAGCGGGCTCGTGCCCTTCCCCGCGGCGAAAGCTTGACCACCGGGCCCCAGGGCGAACTCCAGGAGGCCTTCGAGCGGGGCCTGCGCTTCCTCGCGACGGGCCTCGCCCTGCATGAGGATCACCGCAGCGGCGCCGCCACCGTCACCGCCGCCTGCGATGCCATCCGATGCTTCATGGTGATCCTCGAAGCCGCCGCCCAGCGCAGCCTGCCGGATCCCGGTGGCGAGGTGAGGCGCCTGCGATCCCAGCTGGAAGCCCTGCTCACGCCCGAACAGGGCGCCGAGGAAGCCATGATGAACGCCGTGGAAGCCGCCCGCCTGGCCCGGGATACGGCGGCCATGCTCCTTCCCCGGTTGGGCTGATCCACCCCCACCCCGCACCCCGACGAGACGCCATGATCACCTTCTACAAGTTCAGAGACGCCGACGGCCAGGAGCATGGCCCCATCTCCGAGAGCGCCCTGCGCAACCTCCACGAGAGCGGCCGCATCACGCGCGACACGCCGGTCTTCGACCTGGGCACCGGCCAGTGGCGGGCCTACGGGGATCTGGCGCCCATACCTGGGCCGAGCCCGGAACCCGCCCTGCCCCCGGCCCCACCGCAGGGCCTGCCGCCCGCGCCCCCCAGGCCCCCCGCCGCGCCGTCGCCCTGGGCTCCGCCCCCGGCCAGCATCCGCTACACCGAATCAAGCTCGGGCTCCGCGGGCCTGGATCACTGGGATTGGATCATCTTCCTCGGCAGCGCCGTGCTCGTGCTGGTCGTGAACTTCATGAATCCCAGCAAGCCCGCCCCGGTTCCCGGCAATTCCGCCTACGAGGCCGGGCAGACCTGCGGCACCTTCATCGGCGCCTTCCTCTTCCCCGCCCTCTTCCTGCTGCTCCGCCGTTGGTGGGGCCGCCTGGTGAGCGTGCTGGGCTGCTTCGGCTTCTGGATGATCCTCGGCATCGTCGCCGCCATCGCGATCCCCGCCCTCCTGGGCCAGCGCCAGCGCGCCCGCGAGAAGGCCAACGTACCCATGACGCTGACGGTGCGCACCCCCGCCCCCTGGCTTTCCATCCAGCTGCCCGGCCGCTACACCGAGGTCCCCACCCCTTCGCCGAACCACATGATCGCCGTGACCCGCAAGGCCGTGGCCACCGAGGGCGACTTCCAGGTGGAGCTGCAGCTCATGGAGATGGCGCCGGGCTTCCGGGTGATCCCCGATAACGCCATCAAGAGCCAGCGGGACAACCTCCTCGCCAACCCCAAGATCACCGCGGAGAACCTCGGGCCCATCCAGCCCGTGCGCTACGACGGTGGCCGGGGTCAGACCTTCGAATTCACCACCCCCACGCCCCGGGGCACCACCCTCATGCGCAGCGTCGTGCTCGCCTTCCCGGGCGACGCCGAGAACCCCACCCAAGGCCTCGTGCTCGTCATGCACGGGCAGGGTTCCGACGCCTACCTGCGGGCCCAAATGGATCGCATCGTGGAGTCCATCCGCTACATCCGCTGAGCCCCACGGATCGACTAGGCACGCCTCGCCGCGCGGGGTTGCCAAATTCCACCCTTTCCTCCCTGCTGACGATGAAGTCGCAGGGAGGAAAGGCATGAAGGCCGGAACCTTCGCATGCATGGTGGTCGCGCTCGGGGCCCACGCCCAGGAGCTGTCCCTCAAGGACCTCATGCAGGTCAAGGTGATCTCCGCCTCCAAACAACTGCAGGACCCCTTGCTGGCCCCCGCCAAGGTCGTCGTCGTCACCGCCGAGGACATCCGCCTTCGGGGGTACATGGACCTGGAGGAACTCCTCCACGATTACGCCGGTTTCGATTTCGAGAAGGGCATGGGCGTGCACTGGTCCCAGATCTACATGCGGGGCCTCCGGAGCACGAACTCGGACCGCTTCCTTTTCATCTGGGACGGCCTCATTCAAAACGACATCCAGGCCCAAGTCACCTGGTTCGAGCGCCAGTTCCCCCTCGTGGCCATCGAACGCATCGAGATCATGTATGGGCCTTCCTCCTTGCTTTACGGGGCGAACGCCTTCAGCGGGATCATCAACGTGATCCTGAAGGAGCCAGGTCTCCGCTCCAGTGAAGTGCAGGCCCGCACGGGCCCCTGGTCCACACGGGCGGTTGAATTCGCGTTGGGAAAGGAGGCGGGCACCTGGTCTTTCAGCGCCACCGGGAAGGTACTCCGGAGCGACGAGTGGGACTGGTCGGGCCAATCCTGGACGGATCGCTCCGGCCGGAAGCGCTCCTATGGATTGGGGCCGGCCAACTATGACCTGGCCAGCCTCGCCGCCAACGGCAACGTGGGTTCCGACGGCCGCCTCCGGGTGCTCATGAACGGGGCCTACGCGCCATGGAACGACCGGCAGGGCGCGCCGACCCGCGATCACTTCTTGGAGTTGGGCGCCAACCACAATGGGTTTTCCGCCCGGTTCATGCACTGGTATCGCGAGGAAAGCGAGGATAAATGGTCCACGCCCCAGGCGGTGATGAACAGCCTGTGGATTCCCCAGGCCAATGCCCTCTACTTGGGCCACAGGGCCTCCCTCAATGACACCTGGGAGGCCAAGACCTATGCCCTCATGCGCACCACGGGCCTGGACCCCGATACCCGGGAATCTGAGACCTCCACGGTGTTCACGCCCGGGGATGCCAACGATCTCAAGATCCAGGCCCTGAATCCCTACGGGTACTGGCGCCTGTTCAACCGCGAATACCGGATCGGAAACCAGTTCGCCTACCAGGCCGGCCACCTCAGTGCCGTGTTCGGCGAAGAACTCGTGTTCTCCCGCATCGAATCCACCTACTCCATCCGGCACGCGCCCACGGAATCCTGGCCCGACGTACCTCACCACAATCAGCGGAATCTCGGGCTCTTCGCCAATGCCCAGGCCGACGTTTCCCCAACGTTCAGCCTTTCGGGAGGGCTTCGCTACGACTACAACTGGGAGGCGGGTGGGACGGGCGGATTCCACCACCTGCTCAGCTCGCGCCTGGCAGCCATCCTCAGCCCGTCCATTTCCGATTCCTTCAAACTCATCTATGGCCAAGCCTTCCAAGAGCCTCCGGCCTTCAAGCGCTACACCACCACGCCCAACCGGCCTCTGCCCTCCCCGGACCTCCGGCCCGAGCGGTTGAACGCACTCGAGGGGGTGTGGATCCATCAAGGGGATCGTTGGCAAACCACGACGAGCCTCTACCTCAACCAGGTGGAGGACCTCATCCAGCAGGTTTCGGTGCCCTACGGCAGCGGCACCATCAACCAGTTCCGGAATGTGGGGAAGGTCCAGATCTTCGGTGGCGAATTTGAATATCGGGCCCAGGTGCTCGGGCCCTGGGCCGCCTACTTCAATCTCACCGCCAATCAGGCCAAGGATCTTGGCACCGGGCGCGATCCAGGCGGAATCGCCCCCCTTCAATCCAACGCCGGTTTCGAAGGGCGCAGCGGCGCCTTCGGATTCAGCCTCCGAACCCATTGGGTGGCCTCTCGCCGCACCCAGAACCACGACAACCCCAGCCCCTACGTGGTGGTTCGCGTTCCAGCCTATGCCTCGGTGGACCTCAGCCTCAGCTGGATCAACGCCCTCCCCGGCCTGGACCTCCGCTTGAACGGCTACAACCTCACCAACGCCCACTACTACGACCCGGCCCCCCGCTCCGGCGATGGCAACTATTACAACGGCGCCATCCTGCAGCAGCCGGCGCGAGTATTCGTGGGTTTTGCCTACCGGTTTTGAAGGCGGCGCTCAGTCCGGCGAAGACCACACCCGGAGGTCCAGGCGGAAGCCCAGGGTGATGGTGGCGTCGTCCCGATCGCGATCCGACCGCCGTCCCCGGTTGATGCTGCCCTCCAGGTAGAAGCCCAGGGATTCCAGGGCATTGAAGTTGTACATGGCCCTCCCCCGGAGGAACTGCCGGTTCCGCCCGTCGACGAACAGCGGATCCTGGCAGATCGAATACTCCAGCAGAGAGCCCCGCCAGGCGGGATCATGCTGCTGCAACATCAGCCCCAGACGACGCTGGGAGCGGATGACATCCGTGAACCCGAAGGTCTTGGGCGCGGAGGGATCATCCGAAGGGCGGAAGGTGTAGTTGCTGAACTGGTGCTGGAGGTAGGCCCCCAGCGAGGTCGTATCCGTGATGAACCCGCCCAACCAGAAGTAGGCGTGGGCGGAGGCCGCGTCCGTAGCGTTCACGGCCTTCTTGAATCCCGCCGTGGTCTGCGTGTTCTGATAGTCCGATTCCTTGCTGCCTTGGATCATCGCGCCTCCGCCCCACTTGGAGAGCAGCCGGGGGAAGGCCTTCAGCCAGAAGTACTGCTCGTGCTCCAGAGCGAAGAAGCCCTTGGGGCGGAAATAGGTGTCGTTGGCCTGCGGATCCCGGTAGAGGTTGGACCACCGCGTTCCGAAGTAGGTATGGATGGTGACCCCAGCCGATTCAAGGCCGGAGAACAGTCGGTGGTTGGCCGGCAGGGACTCCGATCCCTCTGGCCCCGTGTACTGTTCCACGGCCGCCCTGGTGGTCGCGGCCCTCTCTTCTTCCTGCGCCACCATGCTCGGAGCAACAGGAACTCTGTCCTCGGGCTTGAGCTGTTCATTGGCTTTGAGCTGCGCCCGGGAGGCTTCAGCCCGAGCTTCGGCCTCGCTGGCCAATTTCGCGGACATGGTCGCCATCGTGACGCGGTCCCGGCTCTGCAGGGCGGTATTGCGCGCATTGCCAGCTTTCGTTTGAGCAGTCTGCGCCTGAAAGTTGGCCGTTTCCCACTCGGCTGACAAGGCCGGGTCTGATGGGTTCGCCGTCTTTGCCGCCATGGCTTTGGCCTCCAAGGCCCTGGCCTTGGCCGCGGCAGTTTCCAGCTTCTTCGCCAATGCCTCGGCCTTGCGCGCTTCCGCTTCCAGGCGATCGAGGGCCTTGCTCCATTTGGGATCCTTGAGACGTCGCAACAGCACGGCATCCAGCGAATTGCTCTGGGGAACGTCCTGCGCCCCCAGCGGGAGCAGCGCGGCCATGGCGATCAGGCAAACCTTCATAGCGGACTCCGGAGGCAGGTTTAGGTCAGGCTACCTGAAGCGATCACCCGGGGCCCGATTTTGTAGGACCCACGCAGGCCGAGGTTCAAGCTGCGGAGCGTGCCTCCCACCCCTTCGCACCCTGAGGGGTGCGTAGCCTGATCCGCCCCTTTAGGGGCCCCGATTCCCGAGGGAGGCCACCGTTGCACCATCCCAGGTGCAAAGGCCCTTGGGTTCGCGGTACTTACCCCAAGATCCCCCACCCTTGGGACAATGGCGGATGTCCTTCGCGCACCTCCACCTGCACTCCGAGTACTCCCTGCTGGACGGCCTGACGCGCATCCCGGATCTGGTGAAGAAGTGCAAGGCCTCGGGCATGCCCG
>DATEZP010000024.1:0-2270 GCA_035255465.1 Holophagaceae bacterium | reverse complement strand
AACTGCTGGGCGATGCCGCGCGCCCCTTCCCCCGCCTCTCATGGAGCACCCCCGAGGCTTCGCTGCCCTTCGGGCGCTGGCGGGCCGAAGGCTTCGCCGGCCGACTGGAAGCCGATCGCCCCATCCCCGATTGGATCCCTGACCGCGAGGACCGTCTCGCCGCCCAGGCCGGCGGGCTGGATCTGCGCCGGCCGTGGCTCTACGGAGGCATGCTCCGGGCGGCCTTCGGCCCCGTGCTGGAAGCCAGCCTCGGATCCGTCCGGATGGAAGGCGGCGAGGATTCTGTCGGTCAGACGGCCCCCGCCTCGTCCGCCCGGACCTGGAGCCTGGCGGAAGTGAAGGTGCGGATCCCCGCCCTGGCCCGCTTCGCCGGGGCCCGGGGCGCAGCCCTTCATCTGTCCCGGAGCGCCGCCCCGGACAGCCGGGCTCTCACGCTGACCCCGGCCCGCACCCTCGGCGGGTTTCAGGTGGTCTGGGAGCGCTGGGATTTAGCAGTCGAGTACGCCGGGGCCGCCCCGTCGGATCATCCCGAAACCTTCACTCAGCCGGCCTACCTCGCGGGCTCCACCACCTTTGGCGACTCCCTGGGCGCCGCCTTCGGCCGCGAGGCCATCACCCGGACGTTGGAGCTCGGCATGCCCCTCTTCCTCGAAGGCCAAGGGCGCCTGCGTGGTGTGAGGGGCACATCGACCGCTCCCCTCGCCCCGGGGTTCTGGTTCCTCCAGGGCGAGGCCCAGTGGCGTACGCCCACAGGCCGGATCGGCGCTTCGCTGGCCTCGCGGCGGGACGAGGTCCCGGGACCCACCATCCGCTGGGGCTGGGCCTTCAGCCTCTTCCAGAGCTTCCGCGTCTTCTGAGGCCCCGGCCGCCTGCGCTATCCTGGTTCCCCTTTTCGAGGTCCGCATGGCGTTGTCCCGCGATCAGCTCGTCCGCCGCGCGGCGCAGGAACTGTGCGACGGCTACTACGTGAACCTGGGCATCGGCATTCCCACCCTCATCGCCAACGAGATCCCGGAGGGCATGGAGGTCATCCTCCAGAGCGAAAACGGCCTGCTGGGCATCGGCCCCTTCCCCACACCGGAGGAGGTGGATCCGGATCTCATCAACGCGGGCAAGCAGACTGTGACCACGGCGCCGGGCGCCAGCTTCTTCAGCAGCGCCGACAGCTTCGCCATGATCCGCGGAGGCAAGATCGACCTCAGCATCCTCGGCGCCATGCAGGTGGACATGGAGGGCAACCTCGCCAACTGGATGATCCCCGGGAAGATGGTCAAGGGCATGGGTGGCGCCATGGACCTCGTCGCCTCGGCCAAGCAGGTGGTCGTCGTGATGGAGCACACCAGCAAGGACGGCGAGCCCAAGATCCTCCGCAAGTGCAGCCTGCCCCTCACGGGCCAGCGCTGCGTCCATCGCATCATCACCGACCTGGCCGTCATCGACGTGGTGCCGGGCCGCGAGGGTCTGCGACTGGTGGAGGTGGCCCCTGGGGTCACCCGGGAGGAGGTCCAGGCCCGGACGGAGCCTCCCCTGGTGATGGACCACGTGACCGACATGACAGGTGTGTGAGGTTTCCATGCTGATGCGCGCTCTGCCCTTCGCTCCCATCCTGCTGGCCCTCGCCTGCACCGCCCCGGGAGACACCGTGCCCGCCAAGCCCAACGAGCCCTTCAAACCCTCCATGAGCCTCCGCCCCGTGGCCGTCAGCCTGGCCCGAGGCGCCACCCAGGTCTTCCAGGCGGAGATCAACTACCCCGAGGGCGTCCGCTACATGCGCCAGCCCGTCGGGTGGCGCGTGGTGGAACCCGAGGGGGGAACCATCACGGGCGCCGGCCTCTACACCGCCCCCGCCACGGCCGGAACCTACCACGTGGAGGTCCACCGCGAAGACTTCCCGGAGATCACCGCCACGGCCACCGTCTCGGTGAAGTGATGGATCTGTACGCCGCCCTGCGACCTCTGCTCTTCTGCCTCGACCCCGAAACCGCGCACAACCTGGCCTTCCGCCTGGGAGCGGTGGCCTGCGCCTTGCCGGGCCTGCCCAGGCCGAAGCATCCCGCGATGCTGGGCCGGCGCGCCTTCGGCCTCGACTTCCCCACGCCGTTGGGCCTGGCGGCGGGCCTGGACAAGGGCGCGACCCTGCTGCCCCTGTGGCAGAGCCTCGGCTTCGGCCACGTGGAGATCGGCACCGTCACCCCGCGTCCCCAGCCCGGGAACCCGAAACCCCGCCTGTTCCGCTTCCCCGAGGCGGGCCTGATCCTCAACCGCATGGG
>DATEZP010000023.1:0-2259 GCA_035255465.1 Holophagaceae bacterium | reverse complement strand
ATAGAGGTTCCCGTCCGGCCCCATCACGAGGCCGCGCGGGTGACTGAATTGGGCCGAGGCGCCCGGACCGTCCGCCCAGCCCGGGTTGCCGGGAATCCCGGCGTAGGTGCTCACCGTGCCATCGGGCGTGATCTTCCGGATGCAGTGGTTGTTCACGTCCACGACGAACAGGTTGCCCTGGGCGTCCAGGGCCAGGTCCTCGGGGATATAGAAGGTGGCCGAGGCGCCCGGCCCGTCGACGTGGCCATTCACGCCCGCCTGGCCGGCCACGGTGGACACGACCCCCTGGGGGGTGATCTTGCGGATCAGCCCATTGTCGGCATCCGCGACATAGACGTTGCCCTGGGCGTCCAGGGTGAGGCCGAAGGGGGTCATGAAGGCGGCCTTGGCCGCGGGGCCGTCCACGGCGCCCACCTGGGGACCGATGCCCGCCAGGGTCGTCACCTGGCCGGTGTCGAGGTTCATCTTCCGGATGATGGCGTTTCCCGCCTCCGTGAGGTAGGCCACGTTCTGGGTGGTGTCCACGGCGAAGGCGAAGGGCATGTCGAAGCGCACGTTGCCGCCGATGCCATCCGCCCAGCCGCCCAGGCCCTGGATGCCACCGCCCCAGACCTGGTCCTCGAGCTCCGAGCCGGTGCCCGCGAGGGTCGTCACCTGGCCGCTGGCCAGATCCAGGGAGCGGACCACCTGGCCGCAGTAGTTGTTGGTGGAGCCGCCTTCCGAAATCAGCAGATGGCCGCGGCCATCCAGGGCGAGTCCGGTGACGCGGTTGAACCTCACCTCGGCCCCCACCCCGTCGGCGAAGCCCCGCACGTTGGGCGTGCCCGCCACCGTCGTCACCATCCGCGTCGCCAGATCCACCTTGCGGATCGTTTCGTCGCAGGCCACGTAGAGGACCCCGTCCACGGGCCCCACCACGTTCCGGGGGCCGTTGAAGCGGGCCGTCTCGAAGGGCCCGTCCACGGTGCTCGGGCGGTAGGTGCGCTCCCCCGCGTGCCGGGGCACCCCAGCCAGGGTGATGGTCTCGGTGGTGGCGATGTTCACGCGCCGGATGGTGCAGGTGAGGTAGTCGGACACGTAGAGGTAGCCCTGGGCCTCGTCCAGGGTGAGGCCGAAGGGCTGGGCGAACCACGCATTCGGCCCGACTCCGTCCTGGTAGCCCATAGCCCCGGTGCAGCCCACCAGGGTGGACACGAAGCCCTGGGGGCTGATCGTGCGGACGCCGCCCAGGTACGTGTCCGTCAGGTAGATCATGCCATTGGAGGCCTTGACCATGTTGGCATTCGCCGCGAAGAGCGCATAGGACAGGTCGCCGTCGAAGGCGCCCTCATGGCCCAGGGTTCCGGCCCAGGTGCTGGTCTCGCCCGTGGCCGCGTTCACCTTGCGGATGGCCTTGGCGTCCATGTCCGCCACCAGGAGGTTCCCCTGGCCGTCGAAGATGATGCCCGTGGGAGCGCCAAAGTGGGCGATGTCGCCGGGGCCGTCCACGAAGCCCGAGCCGCCCGCGGAGCCCGCAAAGACCGAAATGGCCTTGGGCGCCGGCGTCGGAGCCGGGGCGGGTGGATTGGCGGGGGCGGCGGGGGCGGACGAGCTTCCGCCGCCACCGCAGCCGATGATCAGGAGCGCCGCGCAGGCCGCAGCCAGGGCGGGGATCGCCGCGAAGCGCCTCGAGCGCCTGGGGCGATCACTGGAATGGTTGTTCGCATTCAGGAGTGTCGTCATGGATGATCCTCACTTCACCTGGATGGAGCCGGTAGCCAGGGCGATGGGGCGGACCCCGTCGGGGCTGAGCTCGTCGGCGCGGGTGGTGGCGATGGTCACGGTGTCGCCGGCCTTGAGGCCGTCCTTCAGGTCCAGGGCGACCCGCAGGAGCGGCGCGCTGTAGCGCGTCGGAGGGGCGGAGAGGCCCTTGCTGAAGACGCCCAGCTTCAGGACGCCGCCCGAAACCGTGGCTTTGAAGGCCTGGCTGCCCGTGCCCAGGTCGTAGCCCAGGTTCTTCACCAGGGCCACATCACTGGAGGACACGGGCGCCCAGGCCGCCTTGGCGGCGTCCGGGCCCAGGTCCAGGTTCAGGGCCACGCCCAGACCGGAGCCGCCTGCGGGGCCCATCAGGTCCAACACCAGGTGCTTGCCGGTGCTGAGGTCTGTGTTCTTCACCAGGCGCCAGCCGGTGGCGGAAGGATTGGTGTAGTTGGGACCGGGGTCTTGCGAGGCTGCGGGGCGGCTGCCGCTGGAGCCGCCGCAGGCCACAAGCAGCGC
>DATEZP010000022.1:0-15683 GCA_035255465.1 Holophagaceae bacterium | reverse complement strand
GGGCCAGGGATCGCGGCGCCAAGCTCATCATGATCGATCCCCGCATCACGCCCCTGGGCCGCACGGCGGACCTCATGTTGCCGCTCAAGCCTGGCTCCGACCTCGCCCTCACCAACTGCGTGCTGCACCTCCTCAACAAGTGGGGCATGGTGGACCACGCCTTCCTCGCCGCCCACACCACGGGCTTCGAGGCCGCCCTGGAGACGGTGAAGGACTGCACCCCCGAGTGGGCCAGCGAGCTCACGGGCCTGCCCGTGGCCGCCATCGAGAAGGCCGCCCGCATGTGGGGCGAGGCCAAGACGAGCTTCCTCCTGCACGCCCGCGGCATCGAGCATCAGAGCAAGGGCGTGGAGAACTGCCTCTCCGCTCAAAACATCGTGCTGGCCACGGGCCGCATCGGAAAGCCGTCCTGCGGCTACGCCACCATCACGGGCCAGGGCAACGGCCAAGGCGGCCGCGAGCAGGGCCACAAGTGCGATCAGCTCCCGGGCAACCGCGACATCGAGAATCCCGAGCACCGCGCCCACGTCTGCAAGGTGTGGGGCTGCACGGACGAGGAGCTGCCCCGCAAGGGCCTCAGCGCCCAGGAGATCCTCAACGCCATCCACGCGGGCGAGATCAAGGGGCTCATGCTCCTCTGCTTCAATCCGCTCGTGAGCCTGCCAGACACGGAGTTCACCCGCGAAGCCCTCTCCAAGCTGGAGTTCTTCGTCTGCCTGGATTTCTTCCTCAGTGAGAGCGCCCAACACGCGGACGTCGTTCTGCCCTCGGCCCTGCACGAGGAGGACGAGGGCACCTCCACCTCCGCGGAGGGCCGCGTCATCAAGCTCAACAAGGCCGTGGAGCCCCCCGGCGACGCCCGCCCCGACTGGGCCATCCAGCTGGAGATCGCCCAGCGCCTCGGCCGCGGGAAGTACTTCGACCACTTCAAGGGCCCCGAGGACATCTTCAACGAACTGCGCAAAGCCAGCAGCGGCGGCACCGCCGACTACGCGGGCATCACCTGGCGGCGCGTGGTGGATGAGAAGGGCGTCTTTTGGCCCTGCCCCACGGAGGGCCACCCCGGCACCCCGCGCCTCTTCGAAGGCGGGAAGTTCTATCACGCGGACGGCAAGGCCCACCTCCAGGCCACGCCCTGGCGTCCCGCCATGGAGGTGGTGGACTCCGATTTCCCCGTGTGGCTCACCACGGGCCGGACGGTCTTCCACTTCCTCAGCGGCACCCAGACCCGGCGCATCGGTTTCCTCGTGGAGCAGTGCCCCCACCCCTACCTGGAAATCCACCCCAAGCTCGCCGAGCGCTACGGCCTCGCCGAGGGCGACGCCGTGGAGATCACCAGCCGGCGCGGCGCCATGGTGCTGCCCGCCAAGGTGGTGAAGACCATCCGACCCGACACCGTCTTCATCCCCTACCACTGGTCCGGCGACCTCTCCGCCAACCGCCTCACGGCCCGCCACCTGGATCCCCAGAGCAAGATCCCGGAGTTCAAGGTGAGCGCCTGCCGGATCCGGAAGACGACGAAGGACCAGTTCAGCCCCGAGCTGGCGGAACTCCAGCGCATGGCCTTCGAGGCCCGCACCAACCAAGCCGTCCTGCCGGAAAGGGTCTTCTGATGGTCTCCGACGAGTACGGCTTCTTCATCGATCCCCAGCGCTGCATCGGGTGCAAGTCCTGCGTGGGCGCCTGCGCCGAGTGCGGCACCCACAAGGGCCGGCCCATGATCCACCTCGACGAGATGGATCGCCTCAACTCCACCCAGACGGCCCCCACGGTGTGCATGCACTGCGAGGATCCCATCTGCGCCCAGGTCTGCCCCGCCGACGCCATCAAGCGCAGCGAGGATGGCGTGGTGCACAGCTCCCAGAAGCCCCGCTGCATCGGCTGCCAGAACTGCGAGCTGAGCTGCCCCTTCGGGGTGCCCATCGTCTTCTCGGGCCTCGAGCAGATGCTCAAGTGCGACCTCTGCTACGACCGCACCAGCGAGGGCCACAAGCCCATGTGCGCCACCGTCTGCCCCAGCCAGGCCCTGCTCTACGTGCCCAAGCACGAGATCAGCGCCCTGCGTCAGAACAAGCCCGTGCGGGAGTTCACCGTGGGGGCCCTCAAGGTGAAGACCCGCAACGCGCTCATGGTGCCCGACCCCGAGACGCCGCTGCACCTCGATGCGGCGCTGCTGCTCGCCGAAGGAGGGTGGTGACATGGCCAAACCGTTCTGGCGCCGCGCCTTCCCTCTGGACCTCCACGAAGAGAGCCGCTATTCCCGCCGGGAGTTCGCCCGCTTCCTCGCCGTGGTGAGCACCGGCTTCACCGCCGGCATCGGCTACCTCTGGGGCCGCAAGCGCCCGCTGGAGGGCGCACCCGACGAATCCGCCCACCACGAGCCCGTGCCCCTGGAGGGCGCCGCGGAGCTGCAGCCCGGCCAGAGCAAGCTCTTCACCTTCCGGGACGCGGACGACCGCTGCATCCTCCTGCGCACGCCCGAAGGCCAACTGCGAGCCTTCCGCCAGACCTGCACCCACCTGGGCTGCGCCGTGCGCTTCGACGGCAAGCGCCTGGAGTGCCCTTGCCACATGGGCTTCTTCGAGCCGGACAAGGGGTTCCCCGTGCAGGGCCCGCCCACCCGGCCCCTGGCGGGCATCGCCCTCAGCACGGACGCCGAGGGCCGGGTGCTCGCCACCGGCGACATCCCCAAGCCTTCGGAATTCGGCGGGAAGGAGGCCTGATGCGCAAGCTCCCCCCCAAGGCCTACCTGAGCGATGCCGCCCTGGCCGTGAGCCTCCTGATCCTGGCCATCCAGCTCTACCTCTTCGAGACCGTGCTGGGGGCCGTCCTGGATGGCCAGCGCGGCATCCTGCCCGGCAGTTTCTTCGTCTCCCTCACGCTGACCGGGGTGGCCCTCGTGCTGGCCTTCAAGGCCACGGGCCTGGATGCGGACCCCGAAGAATAAGGGACAACACCCAACTCGGTGACGATGATCAAGAGGTTCCGGCGGGAGCCTTGTCGCACATCAATTTTGAGGCATCCTGGATTTCGGACTTTTAAATCCGCTAATTTGCTCCCGGTCACGAAAGGAACTTCAGATGTCCTTCCTCGCCACCTTCAAAGAGTTCCGCAAATCGGGCCACATGCCGACGTTGCTGACCTCCTTCCTTTACTTCGACTTCTGCTTCGCCATCTGGGTGCTGAACGGGGCCATGGCCCTCTTCATCGCCGAGCAGTTCCACCTGACGCCGGCCCAGAAGGGCTTCATGGTGGCCGTGCCCGTGTGGGCCGGGGCCCTCATGCGCTTCCCCTTGGGCATCCTCTCCCAGTACATCGGCCGCAAGAACGCGGCCCTCCTGGAGATGGGCATCATCCTCTGCTGCCTCCTCTTCGGATGGCAGTTCGTCTCCAGCTACAACCACGTGCTGGGCATGGGCGTGGCCCTGGGCGTGGCGGGCGCCTCCTTCGGCGTGGCCCTGTCCCTCGGCTCCGGGTCCTTCCCCGCCAAGTTCAAGGGCCTCGCCATGGGCATCGCCGGCGCCGGCAACAGCGGTACGGTGCTCGCGCTCCTGGCGGCCCCCCCCATGGCCAAGGTCTACGGCTGGAAGGTGGTCTACGGCTTCGCCATGATCCCCATGGGCCTCGCCTTCCTCCTGCTCCTCATCTTCGCCAAGGAGCCCTCCGATCGCGAAGCCAAGAAGCCCCTCATGGACTATGTGAAGATCCTCTGGAACCGCGATGCCTGGATCTTCAACCTCATCTACTCCGTGACCTTCGGCGGGTTCATCGGCCTCTCCAGCTTCCTGCCCGTCTTCTTCGGCGACCAGTACGGCATCCCCAAGGCCTCCGTGGGCAAGTACTCCGCCGCCATCGTCATCGTGGCCTCCGTCCTGCGCGTGGCCGGCGGCTGGCTCTCGGATCACCTGGGCGGCATCCGCCTCCTCTACTGGCTCTGCGGCGCCATCCTCGTCACCGTGGGCCTCGCGGCCACCCTGCCCCCCAACCCCCTGGTGACCGTGGCGATCCTCGTGGTCACCTTCGCCGCCATGGGCGCGGGCAACGGGGCCGTGTTCCAGCTCGTGCCCCTGCGCTTCCGCGGCGACACCGCCGTGGCCTCCAGCCTCATCGGCGAGATCGGCGCCCTGGCCGGTGGCTTCCTGCCCTTCTTCATGGGCCTGGGCAAGCAACACATGGGCTCCTTCGGCCCCGGTTTCCTCTCCGGCGTGGCCCTCACCGCCCTCGCCCTCCTCGCCCTCGCCCTGGTGGATCGCCGTTGGACCACATCTTGGGTAGGCGCCCACGGCAAAGCCCTGGATACATTCGGCACCGAACGCCGTCATGCTGTAGCCGCTGATCTCGATTAGACCTGGAGCCCCCATGGCCAAGCTCACCGAATGGAAGCCTGAAGACCCCGCGTTCTGGGAGGGCGGCGGATCCAAGACCGCCTGGCGGAACCTCACCTTCTCCGTGCCCAGCCTCCTCTGCGCCTTCAGCGTGTGGATGTTCTGGAGCATCCTCACCGTGCGGATGAAGGACGCCGGCTTCCCCTTCACCGACGCCCAGCTCTTCACGCTCATCTCCATCGCCGGCCTCTCCGGCGCCACCCTGCGCATTCCCAACTCCTTCATGGTGGCCCTCGCGGGCGGGCGCAACGTCGTGGCCCTCACCACGGCCATGCTGCTGGCCCCCGCCCTGGGCGCGGGCATCGCGCTCCAGGACAAGGCCACGCCCTTCTCGACCTTCGCGATCCTCGCGGTGCTTTCGGGCGTGGGCGGCGGCAATTTCTCCTCCTCCATGTCCAACATCAATGGGTTCTTCCCCAAGCGGCTCTCGGGCCTGGCGTTGGGCCTCAACGCCGGCATCGGCAACCTGGGCGTGAGCGTCATGCAGCTGGTGGTGCCCGCCGTCATGGGCTCCGCCCTCTTCGGCGCCCTCTCCGGCGCCCCCCACATCACCGCGGCCGGCAAGCAGATTTGGGTGGCCAACGGCGCCCTCGTGTGGCTGCCCTTCCTCGTGGTGCTGGGCCTGGGTTCCTGGTTCGCCATGAACAACCTGCCTTCTCACGACAGCGAGCCCACCAGCGGGGCGCTGCTGAAGATCCTCGGCCTGCACCTGCCGGCCTTCGCCGCGGCGGGGCTCGTGGCCTGGATCGTCGTGCGCTACCCCAAGCTAAGCCTCAGCGCCCAGCTGGGCCTCGTGCTCCTGGCCATCGGCGTTTGCCTCGCCCTGTTGAAGATGCTGCCAGGCAAAGTGAAGACGAGCCTCGATAAGCAGTTCGCGATCTTCGGAATGAAGCACACCTGGCTCATGACCCTGCTCTACATCATGACCTTCGGCAGCTTCATCGGGTACTCCGCCGCCTTCCCGCTGCTCCTCAAGCTCTTCTTCGGCAAGGTGGTGAGCAACCCCGCCACCTACGCCTTCCTGGGGCCCCTGGTGGGCAGCCTCATCCGCCCCGTGGGCGGTTGGCTCTCGGATAAATTCCGGGGCTCCGTCATCACGCAGTGGTCCACCGTGATCCAGATCGTGGGCGCGCTGGCCGTGGCCGCCGTCATCAAGCAAGCCCAGGGCAGCCCCAATCCCGCGGCCCTCTTCACGCCCTTCCTCCTGAGCTTCCTGCTGCTCTTCCTGGGGTCGGGCATCGGCAACGGCAGCACCTTCCAGATGGTGCCCTTCATCTTCGAGCCCCAGTTCGCGGGCCCGGTGCTGGGGTGGACCGGCGCCATCGCCGCCTATGGTAGCTACGTCATCCCCACGGTCTTCAAGGCCCAGATCGCCGCGGGCACCGTCCAATACGCCCTCTATGGATTCGCCGCCTTCTACGTTGTGTGTCTGATTCTCAACTGGTGGTATTACGCTAGGAGAAACGCCGAGGTGAAGTGCTGACGCGCTGAGCCCCGACGTTGGGGGGGAGGGCCCGGGGGGGAAACCTTGGCCCTCCTTTTTTCCACCCAGGCATGAAAAGGCCCGGCGCGCGCCGGGCCTTTTCATGCCTGAAGGTGAAGGTTACTTCTTGGCCTTGTAGTCCTTCAGCCAAGCCACGTCGACTTCGGCGGCCTTGTGCTTGGCCTTCTGCTCGACGAGGAACTTGCCCATGTCGGTGAATTCCATCTTGTCGCCCTTCTTGGGCATCTTGTCGCCCTCGTGGCAGGACTTGCAGTTCTTCACTTCGGTGAAACCGGCGGCCTGGGCCTTCTTCACGAAGGGGGCGGTGGCGGAAAGGGGAGCGACGATCCCGAGGATCGCCAGCATGAGAAGGGACTTGCGGGCCATGGGGCCTCCTGAAGAAAGAGTTCCTGGAAAGGATGGGCGGACGCCGCCCATTCTGCCGTGATACCGATCACTGGGTTGTGTTTTTTTGATGGACCCTTAAAGACTTCCAAATAAGGACTTAGCCCTCATGATTCGAGAAGGGTTCGCCGAAGAGAATGGGCTGGGCTGTTCGAGCCCCGCAGGTTCGCTATTCTGAATTGCGGATCCTGAAATGATTCCGGACCCATGTGACTTGAATCAATGCCATGCTCCTTCCATGAGTGCAGCCTAATGGGGTACCACCTGAAGCCCCCCGGAGGCCCGCAATGAGTTCCCCGCGCAGCTCCAACCCAGTTCCCGCCACCGATCCCAAATTCTGGGAGACCTGCGCGGAGCTGCGTCAGATCCTGCATCAGCTGGGTTCCACCCTGGGCCCCTCCGCCAAGTCCGCCCTCAGCCGCATCGCCGATCTCCACCAGCACGTGGAACAGGACGCCGCCCGCCGCAGCGGGAAGTAGCGTCCATCCCATCCATGGAACGGGCCCCTCGCGGGGCCCGTTCCATTTCACAGTCCTCCCGACCTGCTACTTGTCGTGGAGCCACGTCCAGGCGGCCACCGTGGCCGGCAAGCCCAGGGTTCCCGCGGCCAGGGAGACCACCTGCTCGATCTCGGTGTCGGGGATGCCCATGGCCCGGGCCTTTCGCACGCTGCTGTGCACGGCCCCGGAGCGCTGGGCGCCCACCGCGATGGCGAGCTTCACGAGTCGGATCGTGCGTTCGTCCAGGGGGCCCTGGGCGCCGGCTTCATGGATGGCCTCCCAGGCCTCTCCCAGCTTCGGGAAACGGGCGACGAAGGCGGTGTACTGGCTCGGCGGTTCGGGCAGCTGCTTCTTCATGGAGGCTCCTTGGCCGTGATTGTGGATCAATCCAAGGGAAAGGGGATCCGGATGGATCCCCTTTCCCGGGTGTCCCCTGAGGGATCAGGCTTCGTCGGTGAGGTTCCGGGCGGCCTTTTTGAATTCTCCGATGCTCTGGCCCAGGCTGCGGCCCAGCTGGGGCAGCTTGGAGGGACCGAAGAAGAGGAGCAGAACGGCGCCGATGAGCAGCAGTTCGGTGATTCCCAGGTTGCCCATGGCGTTCTCCTGTGCGAAAGGGATCAGTGGGGGGTGCCGCTGGTCCGGAGGTGGTCCAACAGTTCCTGCTCTTCCAGGGTATCGAAGTGGAGCCGGAACTCACCCAGGGCGTTCAGCAGGTCCTCGTGGCTGTTGGGCCCATAATCGCCCCGGCCGATGAGGCGCTCCAAACTCAGCAAGTACTCGCGGTGGGCCCGGTCATGCTCCTTCGGCAGCGGGTGGCCGATCTTGGTCATGGTGGCGGACTCGGTTTCAATGTGCTCTTTCAGCCCCTTCGTGAAGGCCTTGAAGGCCTCGCCGATCTCCCGCTCCTTGCCGGGGCGGAAGCCCTCGATGAGGTCGAAGAGGCCGGTCACCTGATCGTGGAGGGCCTTGTGCTGATCGTCGATGAGGGAAGCGCCCGTGGCGAAGCGGTCGTCCCAGGTCGTGGGCCGGCTGCGCGTGAGGCGCGACCACACGGCCAGGTGGCCGAAGCCCAGGGTCAACAGGATGCCGCCGACTTCGGCGAGGCCGAAGCTGGGAGGCGCGCCCTTGGTGAGGGCCGGGAACACCATGAGGTAGAGGTCCAGCCAGTGGCCCGCCAGGAGGATCACGGCGGCCCAGATGAGCACCGTCTCGTCCTGCTTCGCCCGCTTCTGGATGAGGAGGAAGAAGGGGGCCACGAAGTTGAGGATCACGTTCAGGTAGAACAGGGGCGCCCAGGGGCCGAAGACGAGCGTCTTCACAGGGCCCACTTCCTCGGGAATGTTGGAGTACCAGATCAGCATGAACTGGCTGAGCCAGATGTAGGCCCAGAAGCAGCTGAAGGCGAAGAGCAGCTTGCCCAGGTCATGGTTGCGGGCGTGGGCCACGCCCCGCACGAGGCCGAAGTTTCGCAGGGCGATGGCGCTGAGCGTCAGCAGGGCGATGCCCTGCACGAACATCCCCGCGAATCCGTAGATCCCGAAGATGGTGCTGTACCAGAGGGGCTGCACGCTCATGATCCAGTCGAAGCTGGCCAGCGCGAAGGTGGCGGCGAACACCGCGATGAAGGGGGCCGCCAGTTTGTGCCGCTTCAGCAGGGCCTGGCCCACGCCGATCCAGAGGCCGAAGAAAATGGCCACGCGCAGGAAGAAGAAGGGCTCGTTGAGCCAGGGGTGCCGGCCGTGGATGTGGTGGTTGTGCGCGTACTCCGGCATGGCCCAGGGATAGATCTGGGTGGCGCCGAACCAGAGGCTCAACATCAGGATCCCGGCGAAGGGCAGCACCCGCGGCATGGCGTGGAGCGGGGCGAGGATGGGATCGCTCCACCGGGCGGAGGTGAGCACCTGAACGGCCAGGAAGAACAGGGCCGCGAGGCCCACGCCCGAGAGGTTGTAACCGGCGATGAGCACGTTGCCCCAGAGGTGCTGGCCGTTCCCCCAGCCGCCCAGGAGGAGGCAGAGGATGCCGAAGGCCACCAGCCCGAGGGCCGACTTCTGGAGGGTGCGGCCCAGCTTGCGGAGCCCGGGGATGGGGCTCAGGTCGGGCATCACTTCGTGGGCTTCCATGGAGTGGCTCATGGTTTGGCTCCGGCGACGGGGGCGGCGGACTTGGCGGCTTCGGCGGCGGCGAGCGCTGCGGCCTTCGCGGCTTCAGCGGCGGCCTTGGCGGCCTCGGCCTCCTTCTGCAGCCCGCGGAGGTGCATCACGGCGCGCCAGCGGTCCTCGCGGCTCAGCTGATCCGCGAAGCCCTTCATGATCTTCTCGGGGCCGCCGAAGGTGGCCACGTGGAAGAGCTGGCCATCGCCGTAGGCCTGGTATTTGGCGATGAGGAGGTTGGGCGGGTTGGGGAACTTGCCGATGACGGCGCCATCGCCCTTGGCCTGGAATCCGTGGCAGGTGGCGCACACGCGATCCCACACCACCTTGCCCCGGGCCGTGTTGACGGGCGTGGCTTCCAGGGGGTTCTTCAATTCAGCGCCGGCCCGGGCGGCTTCTTCCTTGCCGGCCTCGAAGCCGAGGGAAGTGAGGCCGCGGGGCATGGTGCCCTCGGGCGGAGCTTGCAGCACCTGCCCCTTGGCGAGCACAGGACTCGGGTCGAAGGCCTGGACGGCGGTGTGCTCCAGCATGCCGGCGTCGAACTGTTTCACGCGATGGGTGAGGTCCCGGTTGAAGGAGAGCCCGAGGCCGAGCATCACCACCGGGGGCAGGAAGGCGGCCACAAGCACGGCCACGGAACCCACGGGCCGATCCAGGAAGCGGGGCGCCGGGAGGTCGTGGAAATGCCGTTCCAGCACCACGGGATGGAAGGGGGCGAGGCCCGCCTTCACCTGGTCCATGGTGCCCTCACGGCCGAACTCGGCCACGAGCCAGAACATGTCGTCGTTGACGCCGGGCAGCAAATCCTTGGGATAGATCCGGGGGCGGAGGCCGCTGATGGCCAGGAAGGTGAACACCGTGCCCAGGGCTGCGAAGAGCACCGTGAGCTCGAAGGTCACGGGCACGAAGGCGGGCACGGAGAGGAGCGGCTTACCACCCACGATGAGCGGATAGTCGCTGACGCTCGTCCACACCTGCAGGGCGATGGCCGAGAGGAAGCCGAGGATGGCGAAGCCGCCGCAGACCCAAGTGAGTCGACTGGGCTTCACAGCCAGGGCGTCGTCCATGCCGTGCACGGGGAAGGGCGTGAAGGTGTCGAGCACGTTCAGGCCCATGGTCATGCGGAGCTGCTTCACGGCCCCCAGAAGGTGATCCGGGTCGGCGAAGGCGGCCTTGAAGAGGGAACGATCAGTGGTCGCCATTTTTCAACACTCCCTTCACTTCGCTCGCGGCGATCATGGGCAGCACCCGGCAGAAGATCAGGAACAACGTGAGGAAGAGCCCGAAGGTACCGATGAAGGTGGCCGCCTCGTTGAACGTGGGGCTGTAGTCCGCCCAGGAGGACGGGAGGTAGTCCCGGTGGAGGCTCGTCACGATGATGACGAAGCGCTCGAACCACATGCCGATGTTCACGAAGATGCTCAGGATGAAGAGGATCCAGGGCGTGGTGCGGACCTTCTTGGACCAGAGGAAGTGGGGCGTCACCACGTTGCAGGTGAACATCGCCCAGAAGGCCCACTTGAAGGGGCCCGTGGCCCGGTTGAGGAAGACGTACCGCTCGTACTGGTTGCCGCTGTACCACGCGATGAAGAACTCCGTGGCGTACGCGAAGCTCACGATCATGCCCGTGGTGAGGAGCACCTTGGCCATGGCCTCCAGGTGGGTCTTGGTGATGAAGTGCTCGAAGTCCATGACCTTGCGGGCCACGATCATGAGGGACAGCACCATGGCGAAGCCGCTGAACACGGCGCCGGCCACGAAGTAGGGCGGGAAGAGGGTGGCGTGCCAGCCCGGGATCACCGAGGTGGCGAAGTCCCAGGACACGATGGTGTGCACGGAGACCACCAGGGGCGTGGCGAGGCCGGCGAGCAGGCCGTACACCGTCTCGTAGCGGCTCCAGCGCTTGTTGGAGCCGTTCCAACCCAGGCTGAGGATGGAGAGGATCCGCTTCTTGGGGCTGCCCTCCGCGGCGCGATCGCGCTGGGTGGCGAGGTCGGGGATGAGGCCGATGTACCAGAACACGGCGGAAACGATGAAGTAGGTGCTGATGGCGAACACGTCCCACAGCAGGGGGCTGCGGAAGTTCACCCACAGCGGGCCGCGGGTGTTGGGCAGCGGCAGCGCCCAGTGGCCCACCCAAGGGCGGCCCATGTGGATGATGGGGAAGAGGCCCGCGCACATGACCGCGAAGATGGTCATGGCCTCGGCCGCGCGGTTGATGCTCGTGCGCCAATGCTGCCGGAAGAGGAAGAGGATGGCGCTGATGAGGGTGCCCGCGTGGCCGATGCCCACCCAGAACACGAAGTTCGTGATGTCGAAGGCCCAACCCACGGTCTTGTTGAGGCCCCAGGTGCCGATGCCCCGGGTGAGGGTGTTGAAGATGGCCCACCCCCCCAGGGAAAGCATGGAGAGGGTGATGGCGATGGCGATGAACCAGGCCTTGGGGGGCCGATTCTCAGTGGGCCGGAAGACCTCGTCGGTCACCTGCTTGTAGGTCTTGTTCCCCTCGATCAGGGGAGCAGGATGGGCCTCATGCATGGTGGCCTCCGTGGCTGGGAGCGGCGGACTCGACGTTGCGGACCATCGCGAGGTAGTTCACGGCCGGGGCCACGCCCAGTTCCCCGAGCACCTGATACCGCTTGGGATCGGACAGGGCCTTGGACACCTCGCTGTTGGGATCGAGGATGTCGCCGAAGACGATGGCCATGCCCGGGCAGCTCTGCTGGCAGGCGGTCTTCATCTCTCCGTCCTTCAGTTCGCGGCCCTCGTTCTTGGCGGTGGCCTTGGCCATCTGGATGCGCTGGACGCAGAAGCTGCACTTCTCCATGACACCGCGGGAGCGGACCGTCACGTCGGGGTTCAGCACCAGGCGCTCCACCACGTCCTCGTGGTCGTAGTTGAACCAGTTGAAGCGACGAGTCTTGTAGGGGCAGTTGTTGGCGCAGTAGCGGGTGCCGACGCAGCGGTTGTAGACCTGCTGGTTGAGGCCCTCGTCGCTGTGCACCGTGGCCACCACGGGACACACGTTCTCGCAGGGGGCGTTGTCGCATTGCTGGCACATGAGCGGCTGGTGCACGACCTGGGGATCCTGCTCATCGCCCGTGTAGTACCGGTCGATGCGCATCCAGTGCATCTCGCGCTTGCGGCGCACCTCGTCCTTGCCGACCACGGGGATGTTGTTCTCCGCTTGGCAGGCGATGACGCAGGAGGAGCAGCCCGAGCACTTGGAGAGGTCGATGACCATGGCCCAGTGGTGGGGCCCCTTGGGGTGGGGGGTGTACATGCTGGGCTGCACGGGGCTGCCCACGCCGCCGTCGATGGGACGGGCGGAGGCGGGATCCTTGAGATAGGGCGCCAGGGCGAACTCGCGCACGAGCTCACGGCCCTCCATGAGGTGGTGGTCCTGCGTGCAGGCCAGCTGGACCTTCTGGGGCGTGGGGCTCACCTCCACGGCCATCTTGTCGGCGGCCAGCCAGGGATAGGCGTCGCCGCCCACGCCCGTGCCGTGCTTGCCGGCATGGGTGCGGCCGTAGCCGAGCGCCACGCCCACGGCCTTGTCGTGGAGGCCGGGTTGGATCACCACGGGCAACACGAGGTCGGTGAGACCCTTCGCCTTGAGGCGGACGACGTCGCCCTGGGCCAGCTTCAGGCCTTCCGCTGTCTTGGGGCTCAGCTGGGCGTAGTTGTCCCAGGTGATCTTGGTGATGGGATCCGGCAGTTCCTGGAGCCAGGGATTGAAGGCGTCGCGGCCCTCCTGGATGCCGCCCTTGGCGTAGAGCCGCAGCTCGAACTCACCGCCGTGGGGCTTGGTGGTGCCCCACTCGGATTGGGTGCGGGCCCGGTCTTCCTTGTAAGCCGGCGCGGTGGCGGCCGTCTCGATGTCGAGGAAACCCTTCTGCAGCAAGCCGTCCCAACTGGCGGTGATGCCCGCCATGGCCGCGAAGGTGCCTTTCACCCAAGCTTGAGCCGTGGTGGGCTGACCGGCCCAGAGCAGGAGGCTCTCGGAAGCGTCGCGGGTGTCGAAGAGCGGGTTCAACAGGGGCTGGCTCACGCGGTAGCGGCCCTTCACGGGTTCCGCATCGCGCCAGGCCTCCAGGCCGTGGTGGTCGGGGGCCACGTGGGTGGAGGCGAAGGCCGTCTCGTCGGGCATGGTGGCCAGGGCCACACGGAGCTTCACCTTGGCGTAGGCCTCCTTGAAGCCGAAGGCGGAGAGCTCGTAGGCGGGGTTGGCCCCCAGCACCACGACCGCATCCACCTGCCCCGCCGCCATCTCGGCGATGAGGGCGCGCACCGCGGCATCGTCCCCCTGCTTCTGCAGGGAGGGACGGGCCAGATCCAGGGTGTTGCCTTCGTTGCCCAGGGCCTTGTTCAGGCGGGCGGCGAAGATCTGGGCGTGGACGTCATTGAGGCCGCAGAGGACAAGGCACTTACCGTGGGCGTGCTCCAGGGCCGTGGCGAGGGCGTGCACCTTCTCCTTGGCCTTGGCCTCCAGGGCGCGGACGGGGCTGCCCCCTTCCACGGCGCAGCAGAGGTGCTCCAGGAAGGCGGCGGCCTCGGAAGGGGCCACGCGGATGCGTTCGTCGGCGTTGGAGCCGGCCAGCGTCATCACGCTCTCCACCTGAATGTGGCGGCTCATGTGAGCGTCGGCATTCCGGCGCGAAGCGTAGTCGCGGCCGAAGGCGGCGGGGTTCAGCCAGCTGCCGAGGAAATCGGCTTCCACGGCCACGATGAGGTCGGCCTTGGCCAGCTGGTAGGCGGGCACGAGGCGCTGCCCGTGGGTGCGCTCGTAGGCCTCGGCGAGGGCGGACTGGCTCAGGGCGTCATAGGCGACGTGCTTGCCATCCTGGAACCCGGTGAGGAAGGCCTGCACGGCCCGACGTTGGCTGGGCCCCAGACTGCCGCTGAGGACGCGCACCTTGCCGCCCTTGAGGGCAGCGAAGCGGCCCACAAGGTCGCGGTCCACATCGGCCCAGTGGGCTTCGTGATCGGCCATGACGGGCCCGCGCAGGCGGCCGCCATCGTAGAGGCTGCGGACCTGGGCCTGGCCCACGGGGCAGAGGGCGCCGTGGCTGAGGGTGTCCTCGGGATTGCCCTCCAACTTGATGGGACGGCCGTCCCGCACCTTGGCCACGGCGCCGCACCCGGCGCTGCACCCGGAGCAGGTGGTGGAGTACCAGAGGTCGGTGCCGGGCACCTGGCCCTCCTGGCCCTGGAGCAGGGTCAGGGCCTTCTCGGCCTTCTTGGAGTCGCAGCCTGTGGCGAGGCTCACGGCGAAGCCGAGGCCGGACCAGCGGAAGAAGTCACGGCGGGTCAGCTGACGCACGCCTTGGCCGACGGGCAGTTCCTCGGGGAACTCGTCCTGGCGTTGACTGGGCGCCTTCTTGGATTGGAGGCTCTTCCAAAATCTCATCAAGGGCTCTCCTAGTAGTGGCAGGCGGAGCAGTCGGTCGGAGCCGCGGGGCGCTTGCCCGAGGCGATGGCCTTCTGGTTCTGCTCGCGGTGGCAGGCGAGGCACTCGCCCATGGTGTGGGCCTTGGCCTGCTCCACGGTGTCCATGGCCTGGACTTCCCCGTGGCAGCTCTGGCAGGCCACACCGGAGTTCACGTGCCGGCTGTGGTTGAAGAACACGAAACCGGGCAGGCGGTGGATGCGCACCCACTCGATGGGCTTGCCGTCCTTGACCGCCTGGTGGATCTTGGCGATCTCGGCGCTGGGTTCCTTCGTGTTCGGCTTGTTCTTGATCTGCTCGTGGCACTTGAGGCAGGTGGACACGGGCGGAATCGCCGCGTGCCGTCCCTTCTCGGCGCCGATGTGGCAGAACTGGCAATCCATCTTGTTGTCCCCCGCGTGGACGCGGTGGGAGTAGTCGATGGGCTGCACGGGCTTGTAACCGCTGTTATCCCCCAGGAGCCGGCCGTTCACGGTGACGACCAGGACCAGGAGCGACAACGCCGCGCTCACGAAGCCCGTCAGCAGGACGGTTCGCATTTGCATCGGAGGCTCCTAGCGCCCGGATTGGGAATTGAAGCGCTTCTCGGGGCGACGGTTCCAGATCACCAGCTGGGGCGTGCGCCACAGGTAGTGGAGGGGCACCACCAGGAAGTGCACCAGGCGGGTGAAAGGGATGAGGCCGATGATGGTGAAGGCCGACAGCATGTGGATCTTGGGACCGAGGGGCAGCGTGGCCACGTACTGGGGCTTGGGATTTAAGAAGAAGAGGCTCTGCAGGTAGGGCGCCGCGGCGCTGGCGTACCAGGAACTGCCCCAGCGGTAGCGGAGGGCGGTGTCCAGACCCGTGGCCACCTGGACCAACAGCAGGACGAGGATGATCACGTCCATGGAGGAGGTGACGACCTTGATGCGGGCGTGGGTAAGGCGGCGGACCAACAGGCTCACCAGGCCCAACAGGGCCAGCATGCCCATGGTCACCCCGGTGGCCTCCAGCAGGAAGAGCCGCATGGGGTTGGCGTTCCAGGCCAGGATCGTGCCCGGCATGAGGAAGGTGACGAAGTGGCCCAGCAGCACGATGATGATGCCCCAGTGCCAGAAGTTGCTGCCCCAGTAGAGCTGATCGTTCTCCAGGAATTGGCTGGAGAGGCTGCTGAAACTGAAGGGGGTGTACCGGTACCGGATGATGCTCACGAGGACCGCGAGGACCATCATCAGGTAGGGATACCCCACGAAGAGGAAGGTGTTAGTGAGCATGGGGGGCCTCCTTACCGTGGGTGTCGGAGTGGGAGCAGGTGCAGGCGTGATC
>DATEZP010000021.1:0-12398 GCA_035255465.1 Holophagaceae bacterium | reverse complement strand
AGATGCTCACTCCTTCATCGGCCCAATACCAGTTGTCATCTGGCCTCATCAGCAGTTCGACTCAGCGAGAGGTTAGATTCCATGGCGGCAAATCGAACCACTTCCTCGCGATGGCCTAACCACTCAATGCACCAGACGCTGCCGCTACGCGGCATCGCTGGTGATTTCGAAAGTTAGGCGCCTGCACTTTCTACATGGAAACACTGACGAGAACTACCCAAGCCAAACGAACTACCGTCCGATTTCTCCGGCCGGTTCTTTGGCTTGGCGTCACCGTCACGAGCCTAATTCTCCTTGGTCATATTCTCTGGGCTGTTTTCACCCCAAAGGGATTCTGGGTTATCCCAAGGGTTTACCAGCTCCAAATTCCCGATGAGCTTCCCGCCCCGCTTCACAAGAATGCCCCATCCCTCAAATTTGAGGTTCAAGGCCGAGATCAGCCCCTACGGGTTTCATTCGAGGATTTGGCAGGCACAAAAGCCGGCGATCAAATCGTCCTGATCGATTCGATGTATTTCGCAGACAACCTGCCGAACGTCTATCGAGCAACCCCAATTCGAATCTTGCTTAGTTATCCAATACCAGTTCTCATGCTCTTCATTTGCGGGCTCCTCTACACTAGGCGCCTAACCACCCAATGCACTCGGACCCGGCCGCTACGCGGCCGGGCCGGTGATTTCGAAAGTTAGGTAGGCGAGTCAATGCAGGCCGAATTGCGAGCAGACAATGGTCGGGAGGCACTAGGGCTTATCGTGCTCCTATTCATGCCAATGGTTTGGCTCACCATTCATGCACTAATGTCCGCATTCGAAAAGGGCTACATCATCATCAAGAACACCACTGTCTATCGTCATCGAAAGCGTGAGGAGTTCTGGTTCTATATCGTCATCTATGTTTTGGTCTTTCAATGTCGGTCGCTGGAATAATTCTCTTTGGGTTCCTTTCCTGGGAGGAGCTATCGGCTGCGATTGCTTTCTCAATTCTCTCTGCGCTTGGTGTGCTGCTCGCAATTCGAAGGCAAAAGGAGAAACACCCAAAAGTGGATTGGGTACTGTCCTGGGTCTTTGTTACGCTGCTTCCCCTGCCAGTAATTCACAACATTCAGATGGCGCTCAAATCCGCTGAGAACAATGGCAGGGCCATATTCGTTGTCAGCCTTGGCTTGTCAGCCTTCATTCTCCATGCTTTGATTCTGGCTCGCCGCAAACCACTCCTTCGATATCACAATCCGAATCCATGGAGAGGAAGGGTTCTATTCAATTAACGAAGATAGCCCGTACTGGGGCATCGCCGTCGAGGCCTTCGAAAGTCGGTTCCAACTCCCTAAAACTTGGTATGGGGATGTAATGCTCCCACCCTTTGAAACCAAGTGGACTACCCTGTGGCCTAACCACTCAATGCACGGGACCCCACCGCTCCGCGCTGGGTCCGGTGATTTCGAAAGTTAGGCTCCACATGGATCAGACGAAAATCAGCCAAGGAACCAAGCGAAGGATTGAGGCCCTCTTCCCAAAGTCCCAGCAAGAAGAAGTGATTACGATCTTGTCGACTCAATGCGGAAATAACCTTCCGGGCCTGAAGTCATACACCCCAGTAGAGCTTGAGCGATTTCAGTTCGCCGCCCTAAAATTGAGCAATGGCGAACTCGGCAAACTCAAACAGGCAGTAGATCTCGCAAAGATCGACTGGCGGGATTTACTAATGAGTGCTGGATTCGGGGAGCACATCAATGCCCATAATTCATGGTTGGCCTAGTCCCGTAGCGCCTAACCACTCAATGCACCAGACGCCGCCGCTACGCGACACCGCCGATGATTTCCAAAGTTAATCCGCTCATCCTCCCACCATGATTCAGCCCTTTCCCGCCTTCACATTCGGATGAAGTACGGCACCGCAAGGAGGGTGACCCCCACGAGGAGGGTCGGCCAAGTGCCTTCCACCAGGTAGGGGAAGACGATGAGGCCCACGCCGCAGAGGGTGGGTACGATTTTCTGCTGCTTCTTGCCGTAGATGGCGTAGCCGGTTCCCACGGAGCCGAAGAGCACTCCCCAGTAGATGGTGGCTGAATCCATGGTGGCCTCGGAATCGGTGGGGCGGTGTGGGAGGTGCCTTCGGTGACCTGCCTGCGTTGACTCTGGCAGAAGCGCGGGGCGGGGCGTAGGGGCTCCCCCTTGGGGACGGCCGTGATTAAAAACGTCATTCCGGGGGCGCGGAACCGTCACACCGGGTCCCTAGATTCAGGCTCATGAGCGAGCTGCTCGATCCCCACCCGTGGCCGGACGCCCTCGCGGAACTCCGCCGGGAGCTTCGGCTCCGCCACCTGAGTTGGAAGACGGAGCGGGCCTACGTGGCGTGGACGCAGCGCTTCATCCGGTTCCACCAAGGACGCCATCCGCGCGACCTGCACGCGGAGGAGGTGAAGGCCTTCCTCTCCCACCTCGCCCAGGATCGGCAGGTGGCCGCCGCGACTCAGAACAACGCGAAGGCCGCCCTCCGCTTCCTCTACCGGCAGGCCCTGGACCTGGAGCTTCCCGGGCTGGACGGCATCGTCCATGCGAAGCTGAGCCGCCGCCTGCCGCGGGTGCTCGCCGCGGAGGAGATCGCCCGGATCTTGGCCCGGGTCGCGGGTCCTCACGGGCTCGTGCTGAAGCTCCTCTATGGTTCGGGCCTCCGCCTCATGGAGGGATTGCGGCTGAGGGTGGAGGACGTGGACCTGCGCTCCCGCGAGATCTTCGTGCAGCAGGGCAAGGGCGGCAAGGATCGGATCACCATCCTGCCCCAATGCCTTGTGGAGCCGATGCGCGTGCACCTGGACGGGGTGAGGGCCCTCCACCAGGCGGACCTCGCCGTGGGCCTGGGCGCCGTGACGCCGCCTCACGCCCTGGACCGGCGCTTTCCCCATGGAGGGCGCTCCTGGCCGTGGCAGTGGGTCTTCCCGGCGCGATGGCCCTCGGTGGATCCCCGCTCCAGCGAGCTCCGGCGCCACCACCTGGGCCCCGAAAGCGTGCAGCGGGCCATGCGCGCCGCCGTCCGCCAAGCGGGGCTCGCCAGATGGGCCACGCCCCACATGCTCCGCCATTCCTTCGCCACCCACCTGCTCCAATCCGGGCAGGACATCCTCACGGTTCAGGAGCTCCTGGGCCATGCGCGGATCGAGACGACCCTGATCTACATCCACCTGGTGGGCCGGGGCCGCCGGAGCATCCCCAGCCCCCTGGACCGCCTTGGCCCCTGAGCCGCTTCCCGCATTTCCATGGCCGAAGCGCCCCACCGGATTTAGGATCATAAGGGACGATTCCCCGCCGCTCCCGCTCCAGGCGCTTTGCGCCGCACCACCGCGTTCCACGGATCCCGCATGACCCAGACCACCGACGCCCTTCCCGCCGCCGAAGCCCCTGTGGCGCCCGCCAAGCCCGCTCCCAAACTCGCCTTCGTGCCGGAGACGAAGTTCGGGCTTTGGTTCCTCTCCACGGAGGTGTGGCGCATCCACGTGCTGGGCGTGGCCATGGATGATCTCCAGCGCCTGGCGCCGGACCTGCCCATGGGCGGCGTGATCCTCGACCTCGGCACAGGGCAAGGGCATTCGCTGCTGGAGCTGGCCCAGCGCTTCGAGCCCACGATGATCCACGCCGTGGATCCCGATCCCGACATCCCCCAGCGCTGCGCGGCCACCCGCGCCGCCTGCACGGCCCCCGTGACCCTACACCAAGCCCACGCGGAGCGCTTACCCCTGGCTGATGCCTCCGTGGACCTCGTGCTCTGCCACCAGACGCTGCACCACATCGTGGGCCAGAAGGCGGCGCTGGCCGAGATGTTCCGGGTGCTCAAGCCCGGCGGCCACCTGCTGCTGGCGGAAAGCACCAAGGCCTACATCTTCAGCCCCATGATCCGCCTCCTCTTCCGCCACCCCATGCACGTGCAGCGCACGGCCCCGGAATACCTCCAGATGCTCCGCGACGCGGGCTTCGAGGTGCGCGAGGATCGCATCAGCACCCCCTACCTCTGGTGGAGCCGCTGGGATGTGGGCGCCGTGGAGTGGTTCGGCTTCGGCGTGCCCAAGGAGCGCGAGGAAACGCTGCTCAACACCGTGGTGCGTAAACCGGTCTGAAACAAGATCACCACCAAGACACCAAGGCACCAAGGAAAGACAGAAGCGGGGAAACCCCATCTTTTGCTTTTCTTGGTGCCTTGGTGTCTTGGTGGTGATCCTTTTTACTTCTGCACCTTCGCATCCTCGATGATGACGTCGTAGGTGTAGCCGGAGCCGAAGTCCCGATCCAGGCGCAGGGTGCCGCGCACGGTGATGATGTCGCCGGCCTTCACGGTGTCGGTGAGGGTGACGGTGAGGTCGTTCGTCTTGGCCTTGGCGTCACCGGTGCCGTCCTGGAGGTGGACCCAGTTCTTCTTCAGGATCTCCGGCAGGAATTTCATGACCTTGCCGCGCACGACCACGGTCTTGTCCTTGAGGGCCTTCCGCTGGGCGAAGACTTCACCGATGGTGCGGGCGTCGGCGCCGGTGGCCTTCTCCACGCTCACGGGGCCCGCCTCCGCCACGGCGGGCAGGGCGCCAGCGTGGGGGTTGGCGCCCGCGGGCGCGCCTGCGGCGGCGCCGGTGGCCAGGTTGCCGAAGTAGACCTGGGCAAAGGTGCGCTTGAGGCTCTTGGATTCGAAATTCTTCATCTCGATCTGGGAGACGACGGTGGCTTCGGCCCCCACCTTCAGATCCGTGGTGGGGACGGCGGCCCACTTCTCGCCATGGGCGGTCTGGAGCTTGAGGTAGGTGTAGGGTTCCGCGTCCACGCGCTCCAGCACCTTGCCCGAAATGCTGTTGGTTTGGGGCGCGGCGGGTTCCATGCCCATGGGCGCGGCCTTGGCCTCTTCCATGGGGGCGGTGCCGTGGGGAGCCTTGGAGCGGCACCCGGTCACCGCCGCGAGGGCGGCCAGGGCGAGGGGAAGGGCGAGGACGGAACGGCGCATCGAGGAACCTCCAGGGCCGGGGCGATCCCGCCCGTGACCTGGGGGTAGCCTACCCTTCCCAGTTCCCGCGCGCCATCACACGGGTTTCAGGGGCCTCCACTTGTGACTTCGGACAACCCGTTTGGAACAAATTCAGATGGTGCCGAAGAGCCGGTCCCCCGCATCCCCCAGGCCCGGCAGGATGTAGCCCTTTTCGTTGAGCTGGCGGTCGATGCACCCGAGCACGAGGTCCACATCCGGGTGGGCCCGCTCCACCCGCGCCACGCCCTCCGGCGCTGCCAGCAGGCACACGAGGGTGAGGCGCTTCGCCCCGGCGCCCTTCACTTCGGCCAGGGCCTCGCAGGCGCTGCCGCCGGTGGCGAGCATGGGATCCAGCACGAAGACGGGCCGCGCCTCCAGCTCCGGGGGGAAGTTCTTGTAGTAGGGCACGGGCCGCAGCGTGGCGTGATCCCGGGCCATGCCCAGGTGCCCCACCTTCGCCGTGGGCAGCAGGCGCAGGAAGCTGGGCAGCAGCCCCAGCCCCGCCCGCAGGATGGGTACGAGCACGGGATCCCGGGGATCCATGCGGCGCCCTTCCATCCCTTCCAGGGGCGTATCCACCGGGGTGGGCACCGTGGGGAGGTGGCGCGTGGCCTCCACGGCCAGCAGCAGGCCCAGCTCATCGAGCAAGTCCCGGAACAGGGGCCGCGCCGTGCCCCGGTCGCGCAAGAGGGTGAGCTTGTGGTCCACGAGGGGATGCTGAAGGACGCGGTGCATGGAACCTCCGGAGGACGGCCTTAGGAGCGTGCCCAAGTAACCCATGGGGCCGCGCTGGAGCGCCGGCCGAGCGCCTCAAGGCGGCCGACCGAAGGTGGTGTGGGCGCACCACTGAGAGAGGCTCCGGCTCTGCGAGCGTTGGCGAGCAGGAGCACGCCTCGCGTGCGATAGCTGGAGGCCAACGCAGGGGCGCGACGGCCGCCGCTCCAGCCCGAAGGGTTGAAATCAAAGGGGCCTGATCCAGCGTCGGCGCGCTTCCACGATGCAATCGCATCGCGCTGCGCGCACCTCCTCGGCTGAGGCCCCTTTGGTTTCAACGCGGCTCCCATGGGTTACTTGGGCACGCTCCTAGTGTGCCCTCTCTGGCACCCGACGGCGGCAGGTTGTGAGCGGCGCCTGAATTGACGCTTCGGCAAGCGGGGTCCTCCGTTCCCCCAACCGTGGGATGATGGCGCCCCTGGCAAAGGAAGGCCCCATGCACGAAGCCCTGCGTCTCGCGTACGAATCCTCCCTGGCCTTTCGGCGCGGCCTGCCCGACCGACCCGTGGCGGCCCAGGCCACATTGGCCTCGCTCCGGGCGGCCCTGGGCGGGCCGTTGGCCTCCGCCGGGCAGCCCCCGGAGCAGGTGATCGCCGACCTCGTGCGGCACGCGGATCCCGGGCTCATGGCCGAGCCGGGCCCCCGCTACTTCGGCTTTGTCATCGGCGGCAGTTCCGATGCGGCCGTGGGCGCGGATTGGCTCAGCTCCGCCTGGGATCAGAACAGCGGCCTCTACGCCACCTCCCCCGCCCTCGCCGTGGTGGAGGAAACGGCGGCGCGGTGGCTGCTGGAGATCCTGGGCCTGCCTTCGGGCAGCGGCGTGGGCTTCGTCACCGGCTGCCAGATGGCCCACTTCACTTGCCTCGCCGCCGCCCGGCATGAGCTGCTGCGCCGCGCGGGATGGGACGTGGAGCAGGAGGGCCTCCAGGGCTCGCCCCGCCTGCACGTGGTGGTGGGCGACGAGGTGCACGTCACCGTGCCCCGGGCCCTGCGCTTCCTGGGCCTGGGCGCGGGCCGCATGGTGCGCGTGCCCGCCGACGCCCAGGGCCGCATGATCCCCTCGGAGCTGGCGAAGACGCTGCAGCACCTCGATGGCCCCACCCTCGTCTGCGCCCAGGTGGGCAACGTGAACACCGGGGCCCTGGATGACGTGGATTCCATCGCCGATGCCTGCGCCGTGCGCAACGCCTGGCTCCACGTGGATGGCGCCTTCGGCCTCTGGGCCGCCGCCGTGCCCGGGATGCGGGACGCGCTGAAGGGGACCGAACGGGCCGATTCCTGGGCCACGGACGCCCACAAGTGGCTCAACGTGCCCTACGATTCCGGCCTCGCCATCGTGAAGGATGCCCGGGCCCACCGCGCCGCCATGACCGTGGCCGCCGCCTACCTCATCCAACAGGAGGGCGACGCCGCGCGGGATGCCGTGGATTGGGTGCCCGAGTTCTCCCGCCGCGCCCGGGGCTTCCCCATCTACGCCCAGCTCCGCGCCCTGGGCCGCGATGGCGTGGCCGCCCTCATCGCCCGCAGTTGCACCCTGGCCCGCCGGGCCGCCGAAGGCCTCGCCGCCATCCCCGGCGCCACCGTGCTCAATGAAATCGCCCTCAACCAGGTGCTCGTGCGCTTCACCCCGCCCGACGGCGGCGATTCCGACGCCTTCACCCGCAAGGTGGTGGAAGGCGTGCAGGCCGAAGGCACCTGCTGGCTCTCCGGCAGCACCTGGCATGGCTTCGCGGTCATGCGCGTCTCCATCAGCGGCCAGGACACCACCGAATCCGACATCGACCGCAGCGTGGCCGCGATCCGGAAGGTGGCGACGGCCTGAGGGAACGCGAAGGGCGCGAAGGATGCGAAGCGCGCGAAGAAAGGCAATGAGGTCTTCTTCGCGCCCTTCGCGCGCTTCGCGTTCCAACGTCCGATCAGACCCGCCGCAGCCTCAGCGCATTGAGCACCACCGTCAGGGAACTGAGGCCCATGGCGGCGCCTGCGAGCATGGGGCCCCCAAAGCGTTCCAGGAGCCCGAAGGCGGCGAGGGGCACGAGGACGACGTTGTAGCCGAAGGCCCAGGCCAGGTTCTGGCGGATGACGTGGTGGAGCTTCACGGCCAGGCGCCGGGCCTCCAGCAGGGGCCGCAGGCCTTCGTGGCGCAGGTTCAGGGGGGCGCTGGCGGCGGCGGCTTCGAGGCCCGGGAGGCTGAGGCCCGCGTCGGCGGTGGCGAGGGCCGCGGCGTCGTTCACGCCATCGCCGGCGAAGGCCACGATGCGGTGCTCCGCTTGCAGGGCTTGGATGCGCGCGGCCTTATCAGCAGGGCGGGCGCCGCCTTCGGCGGAATCCAGGGGCAGGCCCGCCGCGAAGCGCGCCACGGCTTCGGGCCGATCCCCGCTGAGGAGGTGCAAGCGCAGGCCTTCGGTTCGAAGGTCCGTCAACACCGCGGGGGCTTCGGGACGCGTGCCGTCGGCCAGGAGGAAGAGCCCGATCAAGGTCCCGCCTTCGGCGAGGCCCACGGCGAGGGCAGCCTCGGGCGTCGCGGGGAAGGTCACGCCCAGGAAGGCGGCGTGGCCCAGGCGCAGGGCGCGCCCCTCCACGGTGCCGCTGACGCCGCCTCCGGGATGGGCCTGGAAGTCCGAAAGGACGGCGGGAACGCCCTCATGGGCCAGGCGCAGGGCCTTGGCCAGGGGGTGTTCGGAGTCCCGCTCAAGGGCCGAGGCCCACCGGCGCAGATCCGCCTCGGCATGGCCGCCGAACGCGGTGACGCCCAACAGCTCGGGGCGGCCCAGGGTGAGCGTGCCCGTCTTGTCGAGCACGAGGTCCGTGGCCACGGCCAAGCGTTCCAGGGCGGCGGTATCCCGCACCAGGAGGCCCTGCCGCGCGGCGGTGCCCAGGGCGGTGGCCAGAGCCACGGGGGTGGCCAGGCCCAGGGCGCAGGGGCAGGCGATGACGAGCACCGTGACGGCGGGCCGCCAGGCTTCGCTCAGATGCCCCGTGGCCATCCACCAGCCCGCGAGGGTGAGCACCGCCAGGAGGAGCATGGCGGGCACGAACACTTCGGAGATGCGATCGGCCAGGGCCTGGGCCGGGGCGTGGCTACCCTTGGCCTCGGCCACCTGGGCCGCCAGCTGCGCGAGCCAGGTGCCCTGCCCCGCGCCGCGCACTTCCACATCGAGGCTGCCACCGTGCACGAGGGCCCCCGCGAGCACGTCGTCACCCGGCCCCCTGGGCACGGGCAGGGGCTCGCCCGTGAGGAGGGCTTCCTCCACCTCGGCGCGGCCCGCGATCACGCGGCCATCCACGGGAACTTTGGAGCCGGGCCTCACCCGCACCAGGTCACCCAGGCGCAGCTCGGCCACGGGCACTTCGGCTTCGGGGCCCGGCTCCAGCCGCAGGGCCGTGGCGGGGGCCAGGGCCAGCAGCGCGCCGAGGCCTTCCGTAGCCCGGTGCTTGGCCCGGGCTTCGAGCGCCTTGCCCGTGAGCAGGAAGGCCGGGAGGCTCGCGGCGATTTCAAAGGAGCTGGCATGGGCTCCGGAAAGCGCCTCTGCGAGGCCCGAGCCATAGGCCGCCAGGGTGCCCAGGGCGATGAGCGTGTCCATGCTCGATTCGCCTTTGAGGGCCAGGCGGAAGGCCCGCGCCAGGAAGCCCGCGCCGCAGCCGAAGGCGGCGCCCGCCGCCAGCAGGGCCTGGACCCAGGTGGGAAGGTGCAGGGGCAGCCCGAGCATGGGGGCGATGAGGGGCAGCGCGAAGGCCCAGGCGAGGCCCACGCGGATCAACGCGCCGCGCAGGAGGGCCGCTTCCTCCGCAGGGGAGGGCGTCAGCACCAACTCGTAGCCCTTGGCCTTCACGGCCTCGGCGAGGGCCTGGGGAGTCACGTCTTCGAAGGTCACGGTGGCGCGTTCGCCGGCCAGATCCACATGCACGGCCAACACGCCCGGCACGCTGTTCAGGGCCTTTTCCACGCGGCGCACGCAGGACGCGCACGTCATGCCGCGAACGGCATAGCTCTGGAGGTCGGGCATCTCAGCCCCCGATGACGGTGGCGGGGAAGCCTTCGTCCTCCAACCGGCGCAGGACCTCCGGGAGGGTCGACGGATCGGTGAGGGCCACGGCCGCCCGCTTGGCGGGAATGTCCACCTCGCAGGTGCCCAGGCCCTGGAGGGCGGCCTTCACCGTCATGGCGCAGTGGCCGCAGGAGATGTCGGGAATGGAGAGGGTCAGGGTGCTCATGGGGGCTCCTTGAGGATCAGGCCTCAGGAAGAAGACGGATGGGGATGGGAGGTCTTACAGCCACCCCCGGTGCTCGGCTTCCCACAGCGGCAATCCAGGCACCCATGCTCGGTGCAGGTGCCGCAGGTGGCCACCAGCCGCTCGTGGAGGGCCTTGCGGGCCCGGTGCAACCGCACGGAGGCGGCGTTGGCGGTGATGCCCAGGGCCTGGGCCGCCTCCGCGGGCGTGGCGCCGCCCAGGTCCACCTTGGCGAGTATCTCGGCATGATCGGGGCTCAAGGTGGGCAGGAGGCCCTTCACGCACTGGCAGAGGTGCGCCTCCAGCTCCGGGGGCAGCTCCGCCTCGGGCAACTCCCAGGCGTGGGCTTCCAGGGCCCGCCCTTCGGCGGCCCGGGACCGGGCCCGATCCACCAGGGCGTTCCTCAGCAGGCGATAGAACCAGGCCACGAGCTTCTCGTCGTCCCGCAGCTGCTCGCCCCGCTCCAGGCTGCGGACGTAGGCCTCCTGCAGGATGTCCTCGGCCTCCGCCGCACTGGCGGTGCGGGGGATGAGGAAGGCGAGGAAGCGGCGGTGTTCCGCCACCAGGCGTTCGACGACGTCGGGGGTCTCGTTCGACATGGTTCCATTCTGGACCCGGGAGGGCCGCCTGGGGGCACCCCCCGTCGCACGAGGATTCAGGTCGTGACCGTTGCCCCCCCGGCCACGGCACACTGGAGACCTTCCCCCGAGGCCCCATGTTCACCCGCGCCCTGCTCCGCACCCCCGGATCCGATTTCGCAGATGGCATCACCACCGCCGGTTTGGGCCAGCCCGATCATGCGCTGATGCTGGCGCAGCACGCCGCCTACGCCAAGACCCTGCTCGGCCTGGGCCTGGCCATCGAGATCCTGCCCCCCCTGCCCGGCTTCCCCGACGCCTACTTCGTGGAGGACGTGGCCGTGGTGGTGCCCGAGGTGGCCGTCATCACGCGGCCCGGGGCCCTGGCCCGGCGGGGCGAAGCGCCGCACATCGAAGCCGCCCTCGCCAAGCACCGGCCCCTCGCCCACATCATCGACCCCGGCACCCTGGATGGCGGCGACATCCTCATCGTGGATCGCACCGTCTTCATCGGCCTCTCGGATCGCACCAACGCCGAGGGCGCCCGCCAGCTGGCGGAGCTCCTGGGCGCCCACGGCTACACCGCCCGCACCGTGCCCGTGGCCGAAGGCCTGCACTTCAAGAGCAGCGTCACCCACGTGGGGGGCAGCGACCTCCTCGTGAGCACCGCCTTCGCCGGACGCCCCGAATTCGAGGGCTTCACCTGCCACGTGGTGGACGAGGAGGAGACCTACGCCTGCAACACGCTCCTCGTGAACGGCACCCTCATCACCCCCAAGGGCTTCCCCAAGACGCTCGCGCGGCTCAAGGCCCTGGGCCGGCCCATCGTGGAACTCGATATGAGCGAGGGCCGCAAGATGGATGGCGGGCTCACCTGCATGTCGCTGCGGTTCTAACGAGTCGGCTCCAGCTTCGCCATCAGCCGGTCGTGGAACCGGGAGAGCAGCAGCAGCGCCATCGTCCCGCCCACCCACGCCATGAACATATCCGATTGGGTATCCCAGGGGTCCCCCTGGGTGCCCAGGAACTCCTCGGCCCCCTGCCCCAGGGCCAGGGCCGAAGCCCACTCGATGAGTTCGTAGAGGGCGCTGATGGCGAGCACCACGCTGAGGACGAGGAAGGCCGCCATGGCCCCGCGCTTGAGGTAGCCCTTCCGCAGGAGCACCTCCCGCGCCAGGATCGCGGGCACGAAGCCCTGGGCGAAGTGGCCGAGCTTGTCGTAGGGATTCCGGGCCGTGCCCAGCACCTTCGCCATCCAGAAGCCGAAGGGCACCCGGGCGTAGGTGTAGGCCCCGCCCGTCATGAGGATCACCGCATGAAGGAAGATGAGGCCATAGAGCAGCGTCGTGAGGGGAAAGCGCCGCCAAGTCATCGCCATCACCGGCAGGGCGATGAGGATCGGGAAGATCTCCAAGAGCCACGTGAGGCGGTCGTGGGGGTGGAGGCCCGAAAAGGCCAGGAGGACCAGCAGGGCGATGCCCGCGACGACGAGCGTCTTCGGGTGGGGCGTCGGGCTCATGGGGTTCCTCCCTGTGCCATTTAAGCGCCACGACGCCACGGCGCCGCGGTGAACCTGAGGGGGCAGCGAAATGGCCCTTTAAATCATTCGTGGCGTCGTGGCGTCGTGGCGCTCTTCAGAATGAGCCCCCACATCGAAAACGCCCACCTTTCGGTGGGCGTTTTGACTGGCGGAGAGTGGGGGATTCGAACCCCCGATAGGCTTTTGACCTATACACACTTTCCAGGCGTGCTCCTTAAACCACTCGGACAACTCTCCAGGAACCGCGCTTTCACGCGAATGGGCAGTCTAGCACG